>JBOICI010000064.1:0-28371 GCA_050739955.1 Moraxellaceae bacterium | reverse complement strand
GGATAGTATTCAGGCGGTCGGAAGTCAGGGCAGCAATCGGAAAGCACCTGCATATGTTGAACTCGCCAAAGTTATTGATAAACCTACTGTATCGGGCTGTGGCGAAGTCCAGCGAATTTCGGTGCTGGAGTCATCGTGAAATAAAAAAGCCCGCTGATGCGGGCTTTTTTATGGAGTGCCATTTCAAATCAGCGGGTGCCGAAGATCACCATGGTTTTGCCTTTGACGCCGATCAGGCCCTGCTCTTCCAGAGACTTGAGCACGCGGCCCACCATTTCACGCGAACAACCGACGATGCGGCCGATTTCCTGGCGGGTGATCTTGATCTGCATGCCGTCCGGATGCGTCATGGCATCTGGCTGTTTGCAGAGATCCAGCAGGGTGCGGGCAACACGACCGGTCACGTCCAGAAAAGCGAGATCGCCCACTTTGCGCGTAGTGGCACGCAGGCGGCCGGCCATCTGAGCAGATAGGGCGAAGATCAGGCCGCCATCCTGCTTGGCCAGTTCCTTGAATTTTGGATAGCTGATTTCAGCGACTTCACAAAGCGTCTTGGCTTTGATCCAAGCTGAACGTACAGGTTTGTCCTCAAACAGACCCATTTCCCCGAAGAAGTCGCCGGCATTGAGATAGGCGACAACCATTTCTCGTCCCTCGTCGTCTTCGATGACCACCGAGACGGAACCGGAGATGATGAAATAGAGCGTGTCGCCGGCGTCCCCAGCGTAGATAATCGTGCTTCGCGCCGGATATTTGCGGCGGTGGCACTGATCGAGAAAGGAATCGATATTGGGAACGTGAGCGTTGACCGGAAGTCGGGCCATGGCTGCGTCCTTAGCAGGTTATCGTTATAAGAGCCGACCTTAGCACAGCTTTTGTGAGGTATTAAACGCCGGGACTGTGATTTTGTGCCGGTTTCTGACCTTTTGGGTCAGCCCCAGTGAGGAGTGGTGATGAAAGCCAGAGTGAAATGGGTTCAGGATGTCATGTTCGTGACGGAGTCGGGCAGCGGCCATGCAGTTGTGGTCGATGGCGCCCCCGAATATGGGGGACGTAATCTGGGGCCGCGGCCCATGGAACTGCTCCTCATGGGCTTGGGAGGCTGCACGGCTTTTGATGTGGTCACCATTCTGAAAAAAGCGCGCCAGGATGTGACGTCCTGTGTGGCTGAGCTGGAGGCGGAACGTGCCGATGCCGTGCCGGCCGTGTTTACCAAAATCCATGTGCGTTTTCTGGTGAAAGGGCGTGGGCTCAAGGATGCGCAAGTGAAAAAAGCGGTGGATCTTTCCTCCGATAAATACTGCTCGGCCTCCATCATGCTGGGGCAAGCAGGCGTGGTGATCACGCATGACTACATCATCGAAGAAGAAGTACAGGAGAAAAGTGCATGAAGCGTTTGTTGATGATGGCTCCGGTGTTGGGTTTGCTGTTGGCGGGCTGCTCCAGTACGCAAGTGGAACAGGTCACCAGTGAAAAGCCGGAAGCGGCGGCTTTGAGCAAGGTTTTGGTAGTGGGTATCAATACGTCACCCGAGATACAGAAAACCATGGAGGAGGCTTTCTCCAAGCGTTTGGCCAGCAGTAAGCGCACGGTGGTTTTGGCCAGCGATTGGTTTCCCGGCGAGAAGCAACCGACCCGCGAGCAGATTGCTGTGCGCGCGAAGGCTGAGGGTGTGACGGGGGTGCTGGTGACGCGCCTCATCAATTATGAGGTGACGGATGTGAAGGAAAACTATCCGGAGTTCAGTTTCTCGCTGGCAGCACCGTCGCGCAGCCCGAACTCGCGGGTGGGTTGGGAGATGGATCCTTGGGTGCAGGGCTTCAATAATGCCCAGGAAATTCGTGAAAACGCGCCGCTGGTGGAGCGTAAGGCCGTAGTCGAAACCCGTCTCTACAATACGGAAAGCGGTCAGGTGATGTGGCAGGCCCAGACCAAGACGCTATTGGAGCGCGATGCCTCGCGTAATTTCGATGGCTTTGTTTCTGCCATCATGGCGCAGCTGCGGAAAAGTGGCTGGCTCTGAGTTCTCAGGAGCAATAAAAAAGGCGCTGAAAAGCGCCTTTTTTATTGGGAGAGCTTTATATCTTGTAGGCTGCGCTAGTCATGAGTTTGGCGACCACGGCCATCAGTTGTTTCACAGGGGGAGGCAGCTCGGCAGCGCCTGCTTTCAGCGCCATCTGCATATGCTCAGCTTCGTCGTGATGCATTTGCTGGATGATGGCGCGGGTTTTTTCGTCTTGTACCGGTACGCGCGACATATGGCCTTCCAGATGCGCACAAACCTGCTTTTCGGTTTCTGCGACAAAGCCCAAACTCCATTTGTCTCCTGCTAATCCTGCGGCTGCGCCGATGCCGAAAGACATGGCATACCAGAGCGGATTAAGGTGACTGGTGTGTGAGCCCAACTCGTTAACACGCTCCTGGCACCAGGCCAGATGATCTTCTTCTTCCTTGGCTGCCTGCTCCATTTCTGCGCGTACATCAGGTAGGCGCGCTGTCAGCGCCTGTCCTTGATACAGCGCTTGCGCACACACCTCTCCGGTGTGATTCACACGCATGAGGCCGGCGGCATGGCGGCGCTCTTCTTCGCTCAGTGCGCTTTCGAAATGCGTGGCAGCTGGATTAGTGCGCTGCGCTTGCACGGCGTTGGGTGCCACCGTACGCAAAGCGCGGTCGGCATTATTGATGAAGCGATCAATCAGGGAGTAGTGACGCATGATCTTTCCTCAGCCTCTAAGAGTGAATTAAAGGTGTGCGAGCTAGAGCCATGCAAGGCGGAAGTATTTGAAGAGGCGGAGTTTGCGTGGTGCAAATGAGCATTCTTCTAATATTTCTCCTCGGTACTCCTTCATGGGTAAACCCGCAGGACCGGCGCGTAGCCAGCTTTAACCCGGAGGCCAGCCTAACTGGCGGCCGGCCAGCAGGTGTAAGTGGATGTGATAAACGCTCTGGCCGCCTTCCTTATTGCAGTTCATCACCACGCGATAGCCGCTTTCATCCACGCCCAGTTCTTTGGCAAGGGTGCTTGCTGTCGTGGTCAGCTCGCCGAGCAGCGCGGCTTCGCTCGCGGGTACATCATTCAGCGTGCTGTAGTGCTGCTTGGGAATGATGAGGATATGAGTGGGGGCTTGCGGGAAAAGATCGTGAAAGGCGATGACGCGTTCGTTTTCAAACGCGATCTTGCCGGAAATTTCATGCTGCGCAATCTTGCAGAAAATACAGTCCATCGCGAGGGTTCTCATGCAGTGGGTTATGCAGTGGAGCAGGCGGCTGTGAATAGCAGCGAAGGGGCATTCTACGCGAGGGTTTATAGTGGCGTCAGTTGGCCTTTTTCTTTGACGGTTTGCTGGCGGGGGCTGGATTCAGCAGGGTGGCCAGCGGGATATAGGGGCCGACCGGGATCAGGTCATAGGCCAGCAGGCCGGCTTTGCTCAGGGGCAGGGCGTCCACCATGGCTTGCGCGCTTTCCACGCTATCGGCCTTTAGCAGGAAGACCACGCCGGGGCGGTCCTGGCGGAAATACCACTGGCTGACCTGGCCGGTCAGATACAGATTGAGCACGGCGCGGGCTTCATCGGGCAGCAGGGCCTTGATTTTGGCCTCGGTAGCGCCGGGCAGAATGCGGTCCATGGCCAAAACCAATTGTGGGGCAATGGCCTGTGAACTGACGGGGACGGATGGGTTGTTATCGGCCAAGGCTGGTCCGCAGAGGCTGGTCAGTAGCAAGGCCAGTATGTATTTCATCCTTAAGTCTCCTTGATCCGTATTTCACGGCCCATTTCCGGGCCAAGGGTCATGCGGTTTTTTAGCGGGCACTCTATAATGCGCGCCCTGTTTACCCTTGCCGTGCCTTTTCATGTCTTCTGTCGCCGCCCAAACCCCACCTCGCCGCAAGGCGCTTGCCCTTATTTCTGGCGGGCTCGATTCCTTGCTGGCTGTGCGCGTGGTGCAGGAGCAGGGCATCGAGGTGGAAGGTATCAACTTCTTCACCGGCTTCTGCGTTGAGGGTCACACCCACGCCATCCGCAAGCAGGATCAGAAGAAAGAGAAGCGCAACAATGCGCTGTGGTCGGCCGAGCAACTGGGCATCAAGCTTCACATCATCGACATCTCGGAAGAATACAAGGATGTGGTGCTTAACCCTAAGCATGGTTACGGCGCGAATCTGAATCCCTGTCTGGACTGCAAGATTTTCATGGTTAGCAAGGCCATGGACTATGTGAACCGGGCGCGTGAGTTTGCCGCCGACAAAGGCTTTGATTTCATCATTACCGGTGAGGTGGTGGGGCAGCGTCCCAAATCACAGCGCAAGGCCACCATGCCCATTATTGCCAGGGAGTCTGGTGCGGATGACCGCCTGCTGCGGCCGCTTTCTGCCCGGAATCTCGAGCCAACCCTGCCGGAGCGTGAAGGCTGGGTAAGCCGTGATCAGCTTCACGGCTTCAGTGGCCGTAGCCGCCAGCCCCAAATTGAGCTGGCGGGTAAGTTTGGATTCACTGACTGGGCTCAGCCTGCGGGTGGCTGCTGCTTCCTGACGGACGAAAGCTACTCCCGCAAGCTGGCCGATCTCTGGTCGGCCCGTGGCGAACGTCGCTATGAGCTGGATGACATCATGCTGCTCAAGGTAGGTCGTCATATTCGCCCCGAGCCGCACTACAAGCTCATCGTCGGGCGTGAAGAGGGGGAGAACAACTTCCTCGAAGGCTATCGTCGCGAGTTTCACCATATCCGCATGCTGAGCCATAACGGCCCGCTGATTCTGGTGGACGGTACCCCGGACGAAAAAGACCTGTTGCGGGCTGCCCGTATTGCCGGCCGCTTCAGTCAGGGGCGTGAAGCAGACGAGATTGAAGTCGAAATTGTGCAAAAAGGAGGCGTGGCGCGCCAGGTCAAGGTCGTGCCTCTGCGGGTCGAAGAAGTGCCTGAGGCTTGGTATCTATGAGTGTGCACCAACTTGATGCGCGCCGGCTGCTATGCCCTCTGCCTGTGATACGCACGCAAAATGCCATCAATAATCTGGAAACAGGTGAGGTTTTGCTGGTTATAGCGACTGATCCTGGCGTCATGCATGACATCCCGGCATGGAGCCGTATTCATGGTCATGTCGTGTTGTCCGCCGAAAAAGTTGATAATGAGTTCCATCTGCGCATCGAAGTTGGCCAAAAGTAGTCTTTTGGTGCATCAAAGTTCGATGTGCTTTTTTTTAGTGCTTTAGTTGGGGTCGAAAGGCACCATCAGCGCCCGCTACGCCGCCCTAAGCGGTTATGCCGGTTCTGGTATGCATCTTGCTCCCGTACGCGGCACGGTGTTTGAGAGATGCTCAAGAGGGCGAGGCCGGTTTTTCCTGCTTTACCCGATGGCTTCTTGAAGACGAAACCAACCCCCAGTCATGCACGCTCCTGGAGAGATAAAACATGTCGAAGAAGACGCTTGGCCTGATCAAAGAACACGAAGCAAAGTGGGTTGATCTGCGCTTTACCGATACCAAGGGCAAGGAACAGCACGTGTCCTTCCCCGCTGGCACGGTTGATGAAGAAACCTTCGTCACCGGCAAGATGTTTGACGGTTCCTCGATCGCCGGCTGGAAGGGCATCGAAGCTTCCGACATGATCCTGCTGCCGGACGACGCCACTGCCTTCATGGACCCGTTCTTCGACGAGCCGACCGTGGTCATCACCTGCGACGTTATCGAGCCGTCCAGCATGCAGGGTTACGAGCGCGATCCACGCTCCATCGCCAAGCGCGCCGAAGCCTATTTGAAGTCCACTGGTATCGGTGACACCGCTTTCTTCGGTCCGGAACCCGAATTCTTCGTGTTCGACGAAGTGAAGTGGAAGATCGATATGGCTGGCGTGTCTAACCAGATCATCGCTGAAGAAGCCGCTTGGTCCACCAACAATGATTACGAAGGTGGCAACACCGGTCATCGTCCGCGCGTGAAGGGTGGTTATTTCCCCGTGCCCCCGGTTGATTCCTCACAGGATCTGCGTGTTGCCATGTGCAATGCGATCGAAGCCATGATGGGCCCGGGCCGCGTTGAAGTGCAGCACCACGAAGTGGCTTCCTGCCAGAGCGAAATCGGCGTGTCCTTCAACACCCTCGTGCGCAAGGCTGACGAAGTTCAGGTTCTGAAGTACGCCGTGCTGAACACGGCCCATGCTTTCGGCAAGACCGCTACTTTCATGCCCAAGCCCATCGTTGGTGACAACGGTTCTGGCATGCACGTGCACATGTCCATCTCCAAAGACGGCAAGAACCTGTTTGCCGGTGATGAATATGCCGGTCTCTCTGAAATGGCCCTGTTCTACATCGGTGGTGTGATCAAGCACGCTCGCGCGCTGAATGCCATTACCAATCCGGCCACCAATTCCTACAAGCGTCTGGTGCCGCACTACGAAGCCCCGATCAAGCTGGCTTACTCGGCCCGCAATCGTTCCGCTTCCATTCGTATTCCGTACGTGAGCAGCCCGAAGGGTCGTCGTATCGAAGCTCGCTTCCCGGATCCGGTTGCCAACCCTTACCTGGCCTTCGCGGCTCTGCTGATGGCCGGTCTGGACGGTATCCAGAACAAGATCCACCCGGGCGAAGCGGCCAGCAAGAACCTGTACGATCTGCCGCCGGAAGAAGACGCACTGGTGCCGACCGTGGCCGAAAGCCTGGAAGTGGCGCTCGAAGCCCTCAAGGCCGACCACGAGTTCCTGCTCAAGGGCGGCGTGTTCACCAAGGAAATGCTGGATGCCTACATCGAGCTGAAGACCGAAGAAGCCCGTCTGGTCAGCATCCAGGTGCACCCGATCGAGTTCGATCTGTACTACTCCTGCTAAGGTCTGTCCTGCTAAGACCCGGTATGGGCGGCCGCCAGCGGCTGCCCACTCCACAAAAAAGCCCGCTTTTGCGGGCTTTTTTGCATTTTGGTATCCGCCTATTCGCAGCCCCCGGCCTAAGGGGATAAGCTCCGGAGTCCTAATCGCATCGGAGTCCGGCTCATGTTCCTGCATCGCACTATTCTGGCGTTGGCAGCCATGCTGGCTTTTACGGCGGCCCAGGCCGAGGTCTACAAATATATCGACAGCAACGGCAATCTGGTGCTGACCGATACCCCTCCCAAGGACCAGGCGGCCAAGGCAGAAAAGGTGGAGACAAGGCCGCTTATGACCGTGCCGGCCTTTCAGGGCGGCAGCAAGGAGGCTCCTTCTGCGCCAAGTAAGAAAGTGGCCAATCCGGGCTATGAGATCGTGATCCAAAATCCGGAGCCTGGCGCTACTTTCCAGAAAAATGCTGAAGAAACAATTCCGGTGGCTGTCAGCGTTTCTCCTTCGGTGGTGGAGGGGCATCGCCTCGTCTATCTACTGGATGGTCAGGAGCAGGAAGGCTCTATAGGCTCACTGGCCTCGGATGTATTAGACCGCGGCGCTCACCGTCTGGAGGTCAGGGTGGTTGATGGAAAAGGAGTTGTGCTGTCGCACGCGGCGGTCGAATTCAATATTCAGCAGACCAGTGCGCTGGGGCCGACAGCATCCAAGCCTAAGCCCGGCAAGTAGTTAGAAACCGGGTTGTATCGGGAGGCCGCAGATACTTTAATCTGCGGCCTTGTTTTTTTACGGGGTATGCCGCTATCAGTCGGATGCCCGGATTCCGCCAAGCGGCTTGATGAATGGCTAATGTATGAAGGCTTTGTTAATCGGGAACCATACCTGTGGAAACCGAGGTGATGGTGCAATCCTGCGTGGGCTGATTGCTGGTTTGGAGCGGATGCATCCCGGTGCACAGTTTGAGATTACCAGTCGTTATCCGGTGAGCTCTTCATGGTTGTTGGGGCGTTCTTGCAGGGAAGATATTTTTCGCGGCTGGCATAAAAAAGAAAGTGGGCGGATTCAGCGACTTTTTATGCGGTTGTATGGCCAGCTATTGCCCTTTCTTATGGCAATAGCTGCTACGCACCCAGTTTTTGTCAGGCTTCTGCCGCTGGCCTTTAGGGTTGAAATCGAACGCATGCGAGAGTTCGATGTGGTGATACAGGTCGGTGGGTCGTTCTTTGTGGATGTATATGGTACCGGGCAGTTTGAGGCTGCTTATGCTGCATTATTGGCTGGGCGCCCGCTATTTTTGGTTGGACACAGCATGGGGCCTTTTGGAGGGCCTGGATATCGCTGGCTTGCTCGAAGGCTTATTGCTGGAGCCGATGCCACCATCTTGCGTGAGCCGGTAAGTATGGCCTTGCTGAAAGAGGCAGGTTTGCCGGATCAGAATGTTGTGGAGGGTAGTGATACGGCGTGGTTGGTGCCACCACAGGAGCCAGAGTTGCCAGCCCACGGCTGGTGGAAATCTAGGTTGGAAGAGCGGCCGCTAGTGGCATTGACAGTGCGTGAGCTGGCTCCATTTGATCGCCGCTTGGGGATTTCGCAGGCAGCCTATGAGGGGGTCTTTGTTCGTTTGGCAGAGAGACTTATCGAGCATGGGTGCGATGTTGTGGTGGTATCCACTTGCACGGGCATTGACAGTTATCATCGCGATGATCGCATGAATGGTTTGCGTATAGCGGCGCAGGTGTCTCGTCCTCAGCACATGCATGTACTGATGGAAGAGCTAAATGATGTCGAGTTGGGGCAAATGCTCGGGAGCTGCGCCTTACTGATTGGTACGCGTCTACACAGTGTAATTATTGCTATGAACTTTGGAACTCCAGCCATTGCTGTAAATTACGAGCACAAGTCATTGGGTATCCTGCGGCAGCTTGGGCTACCTGATCTGGCGTGTGACATACCTGCATTATTGGATGGCCGTATGGAGGCTCTTGTTTTCGAGGTATTACAAGACTTGCCTCGCTGGCGTGCGCGAGTGGCTGCTGCGGTATTGGTTGAGCGAGAAAGAGCGAAGCAGACGGTGGCGCGCGTGGTGGTTCGGCATGTCTGATCGGCGTGTCGCCGTCTGGACGATTGCCAGCACAATAGTCTCAGCACTGCTTCAGCTATTGCTTATGATGGTTGCCGCCCGCCATATGGGCCTTGCAAGTTTTGGTCTGCTGGCGGTGATCAACACCATCAGTGCAGTATTGCTAACTTTTCAGGAAATGGGGCTATCCAGTTACTGCATTTACATAGGTGAACAATCCCACCGGCAGCATGCAACCTTGTTCTGGGTCAGTGCGGGGCTGGCAGGCATATTTGCGCTCATCCTGCTGATCGTTTCTCCTTTGATTGCATTTTTTTTTCGGATGGAAGCTCTTTCCTCTTATATTTATGTGCTGTCAGCCAATTTTATTTTGGTCGGTTTTTCTGCTCAGTTTCAGGCGAACTTTATTAGAGTCATGCGCGCCGATATGGTTGCCAAGGCAGAGCTGCTTGCGCGCGTGTTTTCGTTTGGTTTGGCAGTGAGCCTCATGGTGCTCGGTACTGATGGCGTTGTTGCCATTGTTGTGGGGATGACGGTTTTTTCCCTCGTGAAGCTGTTGGTGATGGCGTTGTTCTCAGAGCCACAGTGGCGGCCTTCTTTGGCTTTTGATCGTGCTGTGGCCAAGCAGGCACTGCGCTATGGCGGTTACCAAGGGGGGTCTCAATTAGTTAACCAATTGCGCAGCCGTATCGACATAGTTTTGATAGGCCGTCTGCTGGGGCCTGAAATGGTGGGTTTGTATTCTATGGCCAAAGACCTTCTTGAATACCCCCTTCGAGTTTTTCAGCCATTGATGGGGCGTTTGCTTTTGCCTCGGCTTGCTAGGCTGAGGGACAAGCCTGAGCTCTTACATGTCTATTATTTTCGTGGGCTGACATTCACTGCTTTTGGGGCGCTGGTGGTGTATGGCTTGATGATTTTGCTTGGACCATGGGTAGTTGAAATTCTTTATGGGCGCTCTTTTTCTGAGGTGGCTACTTTGCTGCCAGCTTTTCTTGTCTATGCAACCTTGCGGCCGCTAGGTATCAATGCCGGCTTACTTGCGCAGGCAACAGGACAGACTGGTCGGGAGTTCTCTTGGAATCTACTTAGTATTTGTTTGATGGCCGCAGGAATGGCACTTACTGCGCTACTGGCTTCCAGTGTTAGTGGTTTTGCCATAGGGCTTTCAGTGATTCAGCTTTTAGTATCTGTTCTGGTTTTTCCTTTGTTTGTGCAGTATTTCCTGCCGGTCTCTCTGCGGGCGTATATACAAGCATGGATAGGTGCGGCAGTTGCGGCGCTTGCACTTGCATTGCTTGCCTCGCAGATTTACTTGCCTCCGCTTCACTCACTGATTGATTGGGGCGGTGTCGCGGGGGTTGTCAAATGAAAGTTGCCTTTGTGCTGGATAGATTTCCAGTTTTGTCGGAGACCTTTGTCATGCGCCAAGTGGTTGGTCTGTTGCGCTTGGGGCATGAGGTAACAGTGTTGTCACTCCAGTATGGAGAGCAGGGAGTGCAGCACAAAATTTATGCAGAGCATGAGCTCTGGAAGTATGTACGGACAGCCTCAAGAGCGACTACAAAAAAGGCGCTCATTCAGCAGGCATTCAGTCTGTTAAGTCGTGCTCTGTGGTCTGGTCAGGCCAGGCGCCGTTTGTGCGCAGCTGCAAAAGCGCTATATGCCGGTAACCGATCATCAGTTCCGGATCTTCTGGCCTTGCGGCCAGCTGCGGGGGACTTCGATGTGTTGCTGGCCCATTTTGGTCCTGTCGGTGTGCGAGCCATGCTTCTCAGGGATGCCGGCTTGCTGTCCGGAGCTTTGGCGACTGTATTTCATGGCTTCGACATGAGCTCTGGCGAGATACTGAGTCGTTACATGCCCTTGTATCGCGAACTAATGAAAAAAGGTGATCGGCAATTACCGATCAGCCAGTTGTGGGCTGATCGATTGCTGTCATGGGGTGCTGATCCTGAAAAAATCCGGGTGTTGCATATGGGGGTGGATGTTGATGCTTTTCCTCGCCTGCCAGACAAGCCATTTAATCAACCGCTCAGGGTTTTATGTGTAGGCCGATTTACGGAAAAGAAGGCGCAGCTGGATGCTATTCGCGCGATACAAGCCTGTCGCTTTGATGTGCAGTTGGAGTTGATTGGTGGCGGTGAAATGGAGCCGCTGCTACGTGCGGCTGCAGGTGGCGATAGCCGCATCCATTTTCTCGGAAAGCGCACACAGCAAGAAGTATTTGCGGCGCTGGCGGAGGCCGATATTTTCATGCTGCCTTCGGTTACGGCCTCTGATGGCGATATGGAGGGTATTCCAGTTGCTTTAATGGAAGCTATGGCGATGGGAGTGCTGGTAGTTTCTACTTGGCATAGTGGCATTCCTGAGTTGATTCAACATGGGCACTCGGGGCTGCTGGTGTGTGAGCATGATGTCCAAGGACTTACGGCGACTCTGGAGTCTTTACATCGGGGCGAGCACGACGTGTCAGCTTTCAGGCGTGCAGCGCGGGAGAAGGTGCTTACCGATTTCAATAACCTAATGCTGGATGCTGAGCTCGAGGCGATCTGCTCAGAGCTTTGTTCGCCCGTTGAGTTGCAGTGATCTGTAAACCTATGCGTATCCTTTTTCTCAGTCATACCTATTGGGGTAGCCCCTATCGCATAGGTAGCCATCATCTTTCTAGTCAGATGGCTGCTGATGGGCATGATGTGTTTTACATTTCGACGCCTGTGAGCCTTTTACATCGCCTCAAATATGCGGCGGATGATGCGCGCATGATGCGAGCGGGGCTTATTACGTCGATACGGCCAGGGCTGCGTCAATGGATTCCGCAAACACTGTCTCCTGCTGGAATCGCATTTTTCCGGGGCTGGGATTTTTGTGAGCTTGGTCTTGGCGGGCAGTTAAGAAAGGCTAATGCGGCCATTGGCTGCGAGCCTTTTGATGTTGTCTTTATTGATGAGCCACGTCTTGCTGGCTTTCTCCGGATTTTTCCTTCCCGCATAGTCGTTTACCGGCCAACTGATATTTATGCCTCCATGGGGATCAGGAACTGGCGAGCGCTTGAGTCTCACATTCTGTCCAATGCGGATGCTCTCATTTGTACTTCGGCTCCTTTGCTGGATTTTCTTTCGCGTGAATTTAATTTCAAGGGGCTTGCGCGAATACAGGTCAATGGCGTCGACTATGAGCACTTTCTGCCAGCGACAGATGTGCCGCTAGAGTATAAGGCTGAGCTGCGCCGTAAATGTTTGTACGTGGGGGCGCTTGATTTTCGCTTTGATGCGGATGCCTTTGAGCAGATGGCCCGCGCCAATCCAGATGTTGTTTTTTTCGTGATTGGTGGCGGGGACTCTGCTATTCAGGCACAAATAACGGCACTGGAGAATGTGTCATTTCTAGGTTTTCGACCTTACTCGGATATTCCCTCTTATATGCAGCATGCCGACATGGCGGTATTGCCAGTAAGGCCGGGGCCATCGAACGATGGTCGTAGTCCGATGAAGATTTATGAGTATCTTGCCTGCGGCTTACCGGTTTTGGCGTATGGTGCGGCAGAGTTGCGTCGTCGGCAGCTGCCAGGCTTGCTATTTTATGCCGGACAGAGCGATATCGAGGCGGCTTTCAGTCAGCTTCGCAAAGCAGAGCGATTCGCTTTCGTGGATCGTTCTTTGCACTGGCATAATATTGCCCGTGTCTTGCTGGACTCTTTGCCTGGCGGAGCAATGAAATGATTCTTTTCGATAAGCGCTGGTATGGGGATCACGGCATTGGCCGATTCGCTCGAATGATCGGAGAGGGGTTGGCCTTGCCTGCCTTGCCTCTCTTGGGGTCGCCCAGTGGAGCTTTTGATCCTTTTCTTCTGGCATGGGTGTTGCGGAGTTGTAATGCGAGCGATGTATTTTTCTCGCCGGGTTACAACGCGCCATTTTTATTTCGTGGGGTACGTCTACTCACTATCCACGATCTCAATCATCTGGATGTGCCGGTCAGCCGTAGTTTTCTCAAAACGCTGTACTACGAACTTTTCATTCGTTTGGCTATATCTCGTGCAGCACGTGTACTCACCGTGTCAGAGTTTTCACGGCAGCGGATTGTTGAGTGGTCAGGTTGTTCGCCTGAGAAAGTAGTTAATGTTGGGAATGGTGTGGATCCGGCGTTTAATGCGGATGTGTCTCCCTGGCAACCTGGTTTTTCCTATTTTCTTTGTGTCAGTAATCGGCGTGCGCATAAGAACGAGGAGCGCTTGCTACGGGCATTTGCAGCAGCGGACCTGGCGCCGGACGTTCGTCTTGTGCTGAGTGGTGAGGCGACGCCAGAACTCTTGCAGTTGGCCGCTGCATTGGGGCTTGATGAGCGCTTGGTTTTCCGCGGCAGGGTGCCTGAGACCGAGCTGCCGTCACTTTACCGGGGTGCACTTGCCCTGGTTTTTCCTTCGCTGTACGAAGGCTTTGGTCTTCCTGTGATTGAGGCTATGGCTTGTGGTACCGCGGTCATTACGGCTAATACGACCTCCATGCCTGAAGTTGCGGGCAATGCTGCTTTGCTGGTTGATCCCTTGTCCGTGAGCGAGATTGCCGCGGCAATGTTGCGGCTTCATCAGGATGTCTTGCTGCGGCAAGAGTTGGCTGCGCGCGGCCTGTTGCGTGCCCAACAATTTTCTTGGGATGCGGTGGCTGCCCGTGTTCGTGCGGTACTTGATGGCGTGGCTTTAATAGAAAGGGATGCGGCGCGATGAAAGTGGCAATCGTGCATTACTGGTTGGTAGGTATGCGTGGTGGAGAAAAGGTGCTGGAGTCGCTGCTGCGCCTTTATCCAGATGCGGATGTATTTACGCATGTGGTGGATAAGGACGCATTGTCGCCTGCGCTTGCCGCGCGCGAAATCCGGACCAGCTTTATCAGTCGCCTGCCTTTTTCGAGAAAAAAATATCAGAGCTATTTGCCGCTGATGCCGCTGGCGTTGGAGCAATTGGATCTCACGGCATATGACTTGGTGATTTCCAGCGAGTCAGGTCCGGCGAAAGGAGTAATTACACGGCCGGATGCCGTTCATGTTTGCTACTGCCATTCGCCTATGCGCTATGTCTGGGATATGTATCACGACTACACCCGTGATGCTGGCTTCATCAAAAAAATCATGATGGCGGGGCTGCTGCATTATATGCGTCTCTGGGATCTGGCATCGGCAGCACGTGTTGATTATTTCATTGCCAACTCCAGTTATGTGGCCTCACGCATACGCAAGTTTTATCGGCGGGACAGTATCGTTATTAATCCGCCCGTGGATATCGACAGTTTTCATCATGGTGCCGCGCAAGATTATTATCTTTGTCTCGGGCAGCTGGTTCCCTACAAGCGCACTGATTTGGCCGTAGAGGCATTCACACGAAGTGGCCGACGCCTTATTGTGGTGGGTGAGGGCGAGCAATTTGATGCACTTTCCCGCTGTGCCGGCCGCAATGTGGAGATGCGCGGCAAGGTTTCCTTTGAGGAAATCGTGCAGCTCTATGCGGGGTGTAGGGCTCTCGTTTTTCCCGGGGTTGAGGATTTCGGCATCGTACCGTTGGAGGCCATGGCTGCCGGCAAACCGGTGATTGCGTTTGGTCGCGGTGGAGTGCTGGATTCGGTGGTGCCCGGGCAGACCGGAATCTTTTTTGAAGCGCAGACGCCAGAGGCCCTTGAGGCAGCGGTGCAGGACTTCGAGTCCGGGCGTCATGCTTTTGATCCACAGCGTATCCGCGAGCATGCCTGCCGCTTTGCGACGACGGCATTCGAGGCGAAAATGGCAGAGTATCTGACTGGGCTCACTGACAGAGCAGCACTACTCTGAGGGCGTCATGAAGCGAAAAGGCATCATTTTGGCTGGCGGCACTGGCAGTCGCCTGCATCCTCTGACTTTGTCTGTCAGCAAGCAGCTCATGCCGGTTTATGACAAGCCTATGATTTATTACCCGCTCAGTACGCTGATGCTGGCGGATATTCGCGACATTCTCATCATCACGACGCCCCATGATCAGGATGCGTTTCACCGTTTGCTGGGTGATGGCAGCCAGTGGGGCTTGGCACTGGAATATGCCGTACAACCACAGCCGGAAGGTATTGCGCAGGCCTTGCTGCTGGCGCGCAATTTTCTGGCGGCTGGGCCGGTGGCATTGGTGCTGGGCGACAATATTCATTACGGCGATGGCCTAGGGGAGCGTTTGCGTGCGGCCAGTGATTGTGCGGGCGGCGCGACGGTTTTTGCCTGTCAGGTGCGTGACCCTGAGCGCTATGGCGTGATTGCTTTCAATGCGGCGGGAGGTGTTGCCGACATTATTGAAAAGCCGGCGCAGCCCCCTTCCCGATATGCAGTGACCGGCCTATATTTTTACGACGGCGAGGCGGCAGATATTGCCGCCACACTGCAACCTTCGGCGCGTGGTGAGCTGGAAATTACGGATCTTAACCGCGCCTATCTGGCACGTGCTGCTCTGCATGTGGAGTTGTTGGGGCGTGGTTATTCCTGGATGGATGCAGGAACACATATTTCTCTGCTGGAGGCTGCCAATTTCATTCATGGTATGCAGCAGCGACAGGGTTTGCAGATTGCCTGCCCCGAGGAAATTGCCTGGCATCAGGGCTGGATAGATGACGCGGCTCTTGCTGCGCAGGCGGCGCGTTATATTGGTAACGGCTATGGCGCGTATCTGCGTGACTTGTTGCAGGGCCCCGCCGTATGAATGTGCTGACAACGACTTTGCCGGGGGTATTGCTGCTGGAGCCGGTGGTGCATCGCGATGCGCGCGGCTTTTTTCTGGAGTCGGCCCGTGACCACGTGTTGAAGGCCGCTGGCATACACGAGGCGCTGGTGCAGGATTGCCATTCCCGCTCGCAGGCAGGTGTGTTGCGTGGTCTGCATTTTCAGTGGCCCGGCGCTCAGGGCAAGTTGGTGCGCACGCTGCGCGGCCGGGTATTTGATGTGGTGGTGGATATACGCCGCGACTCGCCGTATTTCGGTCGCTGGCTGGGCGTGGAGCTGGATGATGTATTGCACCGTCAGCTCTGGATTCCGTCCGGGTTTGCGCATGGCTTTTGTGTGTTGTCCGAGGTGGCGGATGTGGCTTATCGCTGTAGCCGCTATTACGAGCCGGCGGCCGAGCGCGGCATTGCCTGGAATGACCCCGAGCTTGCCATTGCATGGCCCGGGCAGGACTGGATTCTCTCGGCCCGTGATCGGGCTTTGCCACCTCTGGCGACCTTGAGCGCTGACGAGCTGCCGCTGATGCCGAGTGCGCGATGACGGTGTTGCTGACGGGGGCGGGTGGTCAGCTCGGTCGGGCGCTGGTCGCAGCGAGTGGTACGCGCGCTGTGGCGGCTTTTGTGCATGCCGATCTGGATATCACTGACTCCGAGGCCGTGCGGCTTGCCTTGAAAACAACAGGTGCAGAGCTGGTCATCAATGCCGCCGCGTTTAATGCGGTTGATGCGGCGGAGACTGCGCCGGCATTGAGTTGGGCCTGCAATCGCGAGGGCCCCGCTGTACTGGCGGCTGCCTGCGCCGAAGCTGGCCTGCCCCTGCTGCACGTTTCCACCGATTATGTTTTTGACGGCGCGCTAGCGCGACCGTATCGCGAAGATGACAGGGCGGCGCCACTGGGTGTGTATGGCGCCAGCAAGCTGGCGGGTGAAGAGGCTCTGCGCCAGCAACTGCCACGGCACATCATTTTGCGGACAGCCTGGCTGTTCGATATGCAGGGCGAAAATTTTCTCACCCGGCTTTTACAGCGAGCACGCAGCGGGCACAGGCTCGCCGTCGTTGAAGATCAATGGGGTTGCCCGACTCCGGTGGCCGCACTGGCTGAGGCGCTGTTGACGCTGGCGGATCGCTATCTGGCAGGGCAAGCCTTGCCGTGGGGAACCTGGCATTTCAGTGGCGCGCCCGGTGTCAGTCGGCACGCATTTGCAGAAGCCATCATGATGTCGGCGCGCGCACAGGGGCTCATTCCTCCCGGACCTCCAGTTGCCGCTTTACGCTCGGCGGATTGGCCTGCAGCGGCGCCGCGCCCGGCGGACTCACGGCTGGATTGTGTGCATAGCTGTCAGCGTCTGGGTCTACAACAACCAGACTGGAGAGCCGCGCTGATGCAGATGATGAAAGAGACCGCGCTCGCGGCCGGGAGCAAGGCATGAGTTATCAGCCACGAGTTGTGCTGGTTACCGGTGGTGCCGGTTTTATTGGTGCCCACTTTGTGCGCTTTTTGCTGGCGTCGGATCCGACTCTTGTTGTCATCAATCTGGATGCGCTCACGTATGCCAGCGATCCGGCCCTGCTGCAGGACTTGCCGGCATCACGTCATGTTTTCGTACAGGGTGACATTACGGATACTGCACTGGTGCTGGGGCTTTTGCGTGAGCATGCCGTGGATGGGGTAGTGCATCTGGCGGCTGAAAGTCATGTCGACCGTTCTATTAGCGGGCCGGCCGCCTTCCTACACACCAATATCCAGGGCACGGCCTCCCTGCTGGAGGCCGTGCGTCAAGTCTGGATAGGGGAGCAAGGTTTATCACTGCCGCAGTTGCAACAAGATCGCCGCTTTTTACAGGTGAGTACGGACGAAGTATTCGGCGATTTGGCGCCGGCAGCGCCGGCCTTTCGCGAGCAGGATCCGTACGCGCCGTCTTCACCCTACGCGGCCAGTAAGGCTGCCGGCGATCATCTGCTGCGGGCGTGGGCGCGTACCTACGGTTTGCCCGTACTGCTAACCCGCTGCAGCAATAACTACGGCACCGGGCAGCATGCTGAAAAATTCCTGCCCACCATCATCCGGCAAGCACTAGCGGGTGCACCCATTCCGGTTTACGGCGATGGTCTGCAGTCGCGCGACTGGTTGCATGTGCAGGATCACTGTCGGGCACTGGATGTTGTGCTGCGGCAGGCACTGCCGGGATCGGACTGGAATGTCGGCGGTCGCAACGAGCTCAGTAATCTGGTTTTTCTACAGCAGGTCTGTGCCGTGCTGGATGTGTTGCGCCCGCAGGGCGCGCCGCATGAGCGTTTACTGCAGCATGTGGCGGACCGGCCCGGACATGACCGCCGTTACGCCATGGATCCCGGGCGTCTGGAGAGCCGGCTGGGCTGGCGGCCACAGCAGGATTTTGCCCGTGGCTTGCAGGAGACAGTGGCTTGGTATCTGCAGCGGGCCTGCTAATCATGTAATCCGGATTGTCGGGTGCCCGGATTTGATATAGTCCGGCAGCTTTTGCGGGCACTGTCGATGGGTCGACAAGACGGTATGCCGCGCAATCAGCCTGATCCGTTCCGAGAGGCGATATGCCCATACCCCCCCCCCTTCCTGAATTCCTGACGGCACAGTTAGCGGTCCTTCATGCGGCCATGACTGCTCTTGCCCGCTTGCCTAGTGCCCCAGTGTGTGAGGGTCTGCAACGCCTCATGCTGACCAGCGATTACGCGGCTTCTCTTTTGCAAAAGCAGCCTGCTTTATTGGCTGGACTGGAGGCTGAGGGTGGCCTGTTTGCGCCACGGTCGATCGGCGCTTATACGCAGTTGCTGGCGGGGACAGGACAAGAGACCGCTGAGGAATTAATGCTGCTGTTGCGGCGCTTGCGTGCGCGAGAAATGTTGCGCTGGCTGTATCGCGATGCCAATGACCTTTGTCCGGTTGCCGAGCTGACGCAGGAGCTTTCTGCCTTTGCGGATGCAGCTATTGCCCGTGCTTTGCAGTTGCTGCATGCGGAGCTGGAGGCTGTGCACGGTGAGCCGGTGGGTGAGGAGTCTGGCAAGCCGCAGCAACTCTGTGTCATTGCCATGGGCAAGCTAGGAGCTGGCGAGCTCAATCTCTCTTCTGATATCGATCTCATCTTTAGCTATCCCGAAGCCGGTGAAACCGCGGGTCCGGGCGTCATCTCCAATCAGGAATTTTTTGTTCGCCTCGGGCAGAAGCTAGTGCATCTGTTGGATACAGTGACGTCTGACGGTTTTGTCTTTCGTGTCGATATGCGCCTGCGTCCCTGGGGTGATGGCTCGGCTATGGCGTCGTCGTTCTCGGCCATGGAAACTTATTACGAGCGGCATGGTCGTGAGTGGGAGCGCTACGCCCTGATCAAGGCGCGTGTCTGTGCGGGTGACATTGAACGTGGTCAGGAGTTGATGCGTACATTGCGGCCTTTTGTATTCCGCAAATACATAGATTTCGGTGCGTTCGAATCCTTACGCGAAATGAAGTCCATGATTGAGCGCGAGGTTCGGCGCAATGGCATGGACAACAATATTAAGTTGGGTCGTGGCGGCATTCGCGAAGTCGAATTCATTGCCCAGGCTTTCCAGTTGATACGTGGTGGCGTTGACAAGCGTTTGCAGCAGCGTGAGTTATTGCCAGTGCTGCAGCTGCTGGGTGAGACCGGTCTATTGCCGGCGCAGGCAGTTGAGCAGCTGCGCGAGGCATATTTGTTCTTGCGTCGTGTCGAGCATCGCATACAAGGCATGCATGATCGGCAGACGCAGGAGTTGCCGACCGTCCCTGAAGAGCAATGGCGTATTGCCACCAGTCTGGGTTTTGCTGACTGGGCGGATTTCCTGGTGACGCTGGAGCGGCATCGTGCTGCGGTGGATGCGCAATTTCGCAATGTCATCGTGGCGCGCGAAGAGAGTGAGGGCGAGGCGGTAGCCGCGGGCACGGCGCTGTGGTGTGCGGCCGATGAGGAGTTGCCTGAGCTGTTGCGGGCACAAAAATTCAGTGACGGCGAGAGCAGTGCCAAGCGTTTGCTGGATTTGCGCAGTGGTCGTCAGGTGCGCGCCATGCAGAGCTTGGGGCGTGAGCGCCTCGATAAATTGATGCCCTTGCTACTGCAAGAGTGCGCTCGGCACGAAGAGCCGGATGTGGCGCTGTTACGTTGCCTGCCGCTGGTGGAATCTGTGCTGCGCCGCTCGGCTTACATCATGCTACTGGTGGAAAATCATGCGGCCCTCAAGCGTTTGGTCGATCTTTGTGCGGCCAGCCCCTGGATTGCCGAGGAGCTGACGCGCTATCCAGTGCTGCTGGATGAGTTGCTGAATGCCCAGACGCTGTTCGCACCGCCGCAGAAGCATGAAATCGAGGCCGAGCTACGCCAGGTGCTGGTGCGTATTCCTGAGGATGATCTTGAGGCACAGATGGAGGCCTTGCGTATCTTCAAGAAAGGGCAGGTGCTGCGCGTCGCGGCCTCGGACATCACGGGCACTTTGCCGCTGATGAAGGTCAGCGATTATCTGACTTGGCTGGCTGAGGCTGTGCTGGAGGAGGTCTTGTGGTTGGCGTGGCGTGGTCTTGTTAGTCGACATGGTCGGCCGGTGCGGGCGGATGGCACCCCCTGCGATCCGGATTTCATCGTAGTGGGTTACGGCAAGTTGGGCGGCTTGGAGCTGGGCTATGGCTCGGATCTGGACTTGGTGTTTATCCATGATGGCAGCCCGGATGGCGAGACTGATGGTGAGCGCCCGATCGACAATGCCAGCTTTTTTGCCCGCCTTGGTCAGAAGATTATTGCCCTGCTGAGTACGGCAACTTCTGCCGGCCAGATTTATGAAGTGGACATGCGCCTGCGCCCCTCCGGTAATGCCGGCATGCTGGTGTCCTCGCTCAAGGCCTTTCGCCTTTATCAGGAAGAAACCGCGTGGACGTGGGAGCATCAGGCGTTGGTGCGGGCCCGGGTGGTGGCGGGTGACAAGCGTCTCGCGGCGGCCTTTGATGCGGAGCGCCAGAGTGTGCTGGCAAGAGCCCGTGATCGTGCTGTCTTATGTGCCGAAGTGGTGGAAATGCGAGAGAAGATGCGCGGCCATCTTTCCTCCGAAGCGGGCGGTAAAAAGGCCACGGTCTTCGATCTCAAGCAGGACCGCGGCGGTATCGTTGATATTGAATTTATGGTGCAATACGCCGTCTTGGCGTGGGCGCACGAATCCCCTGAGCTGACCCGCTACCCCGATAACGTCCGCATCCTGGAAGGCCTGGCAAACCTGAGCCTTCTCCCGTCTGATGCGGCCGCCGGGCTCAGGGATGCCTATCTGCAATACCGTGCCCGCGGCCATCGTCTCGCGCTTAGCCAAAAGGAAGCCAAGGTCGACCCCGACGAGTTCCACAAGGAACGCGCGCTGGTTGAACATTGGTGGAAGCAGCTTCTTGCTGTGTAATGAATTTGGCGGCGCGGAAAACTGAATGACAACCGTGTAGCGGCGGAAAATACCCCGCGTGGAGTGATGAATCATGTCGATGTCTGATCGCGATGGCGTGATCTGGTTTGACGGCGAAATGGTGCCGTGGCGCGAAGCCAAAGTCCATGTACTGACCCATACCCTGCATTACGGCATGGGTGTATTCGAAGGCGTGCGTGCTTATGAAGCTGAAGGTGGCACTGCCATTTTTCGTCTGCAAGAGCACACCAATCGCCTCTTCGATTCCGCTCATATCATGAATATGAAGATTCCTTTTTCGAAGGAAGAACTTAACGAGGCGCAGCGCGCCGCAGTGCGTGAGAATAATCTGCCTTCCGCCTATATCCGCCCCATGGTGTTTTACGGCAGTGAGGCCATGGGCCTGCGTGCCACCGGCCTCAAGGTGCATGTGATTGTCGCCGCCTGGAGCTGGGGCGCTTACATGGGCAAAGAAGCGTTGGAAAATGGCATCAAGGTACGTACCTCTAGCTACACGCGTCACCATGTGAATATTTCCATGACGCGCGCCAAGGCCAATGGTCCTTACTTCAACTCCATGCTGGCCTTGCAAGAAGCCCTGTCTGGTGGTGCTGATGAGGCACTGCTGCTGGATGCTCAGGGCTATGTGGCAGAGGGTTCCGGCGAAAATATTTTTGTCGTGAAAGATAATGTTATCTACACGCCAATGCTGACCTCCTGCCTCAACGGCATTACGCGTAACACCATCGTCGCGCTGGCCTCTGAGTTCGGCTATGAAGTGAAAGAAAAGCTACTGACGCGTGACGAGGTATATATCGCTGATGAGGCCTTCTTCACGGGTACGGCTGCTGAAGTGACGCCGATTCGCGAGTTGGATGGTCGTGTCATCGGTGCGGGTCGTCGCGGCCCCGTCACCACCAAGTTGCAGCAGGCCTATTTCGATGCAGTGCATGGTCGTTCTGCGCCGCATCGCGAATGGCTGACTCTCGTCAAGTAAACTGTCATCACTCAAGCAGGGAATGCCGTCGTGTCCGAGCCTCTCGTTATCTGGCGCCTGACCGACGGCAAACCCGGTCATATGCAGCAAACGCTGGGGCTCGTCCGAGCCCTTTCAGCGCTTACCCCTTGTGAAGTCATCGACATGGATCTTGCCGCGCAGCCGGTAGGGTGGCGTGACTTTTTGCTTGGGCGTTTCATGCCCGGTGTCGCCAAGAAAAGGCCGCAGCTCATCATAGGGGCGGGCCATGCCACGCATTTTGGTGTGCTGGCTGCCCGCAAGGCCGTGGGTGGCAAAGCGGTCGCACTTATGAAGCCTTCTTTGCCGGCCTTCATGTTTGATTTCGTGATTGCGCCAGAGCATGACGGCATGAGGGAGAGTGCGCGCGTCATCAATACGCTGGGCGTACTCAATCCCATGCGGGCTGGTGAAAAAAAACCGGACAGTATGCTTTTTCTTATTGGTGGGCCGAGCAAGCATGTGAGCTGGGATAACACGGCCATCTTGCAGCAGGTCGAGGCAGTGGTTGCCAGTCTCAAACAGGGCTCGGCTTGGCGTATCACGGATTCGCGTCGTACCCCAGATAATTTGCGTGCCGTACTGCAGCAGAAATACGGAGAACGCTTTCAGTCTTTTGCACAGTGCCCACCGGGCTGGTTGGCGGAACGTTTGCCGCATACAGAAACAGTATGGGTGACAGAAGACAGCGTCTCCATGGTGTACGAAGCACTGACGGCTGCCTGCCATGTGGGTCTGTTACGCCTGCCGGAAGCGGATCGTAATAGCCGCGTCATGCGCGGCGTGGAAAAGCTGATTGGCGATGGCGTGGTGACAGCCTTTGCTGATTGGTCGCGCGTTGGTGGCTTGCGCCAGGCGGAGGGTTTTAATGAGGCCGCCCGAGCTGCGGCGTTGCTTTACAGCAGAATGTGAGAGTCTTCTCTGTCGCCGCGCAGCTGGCGCGACAACGGCTTGGATGTGACAAAGCTAAGCAGCACATGCTGCAGAATTGGATTCTGGTGGGGATATGGTAAGGCAATATGCGATCAGATTAATGGGAAGGGAAATAACGCCACGTTTTGAACTGGCGACTTGGCTATGGTCTGTGCTGATATTTACTTATTTTTTCTTGCTGGGCTTTCCGCGGTTATTCACTATCAGTGCAGCGATTCTATTCGTGCTCGGGATTGTCAGGCTGGTTGCGGCGCTCAGGGAGTATGGCATTTCAGGCATGCCTGCTGCTTACAGGAATTTCGTAGGACTCTTCCTGTGCTTGTGGTTGCCGCTTTTACTTTCTCTGACGGATGCCCGTTATATGCATGAGGCAGCCGCAGATACTTTGAAGATTCTTGCATATTTCTTTGTGGGGTTTTCTTGCGTCTGGTTGGCCCGCGAGCGCAATGTTGCTCAGCCCGTCGTCATTTTTCTGACTGGCCTGGCACTGTTCTGGGCGCTAGATGTTATTTTTCAGCGTACTGTCGGATTCGATGTATTTGGTGTTGATTACGTTGCCCACTCTGAAGACAGGGCGGGTGCTTACTTCAAGAACGCAGCCAAGTTCGGGACCTATCTTGCCTGTATGTCTGTCATCGCCATGTATTATCTAGCGCCTAGGATAAGAGTTGCCACTTTGGCTCTTGTAGTGGCTATTTTTGCCATTGGTCTGGTAGTCAGTATGACGCGCACGGCCTGGTTTATTTTCATAATTTTTGCGGCGCCTGTGGTGCTGATATACATCGTGAAGCCCGTACGTCATGCATGGTTGGGGCTGGTGATTTTTCTGCTGATCGGCGCCGCTGCCGTATATGGCCTCTATGAGTATGATGCCGTCTTTCATAGACGTATGCAGCGGTCATTGGCCTTCATGGACGGCATGACCTATGACAACTGGAATACGGTGCTGACTTATCGTCTGGATCTTTGGTCTGTTTCCCTGAAAATGATTTCAGAGCACTGGCTTAATGGGCTGGGTCTGAATGCCTTCACGGTGGACTTTAATTCCTATACAAGCTCGCCTTACTGGAGCGGGGTGCAGCCCTCGCATGAGCATCAGTATCTTTTACAAGTCATGAATGCAGCCGGACTTTTTGGCTTGCTGGGAATTCTTGGCGTTCACGTATTGTTGTTTCGTGTATGGAGGCGCAGTGCGGTGAGAGGGGCGGCTGCTTTTCCCCTGATGATGTACCTCTTCGCTATGTGGTTCCCTTTAGGCTCGCATTTCTCTTTTTATTCGTCCGAGTGGGTATGGGCGAATCTTATGGTGCTGGGCTTGATAGTCGGGAGTCTGGATGCCCGTCCGGTGCAAAACAGAGGCAGTTCACTCGTGAGCACTTTGTGAGATGAATGTCGGGGGTGAGTCTTTTGCCGTTGTTTTCTCATCGGATGATCGCGGTGTGCAACCTTTGGGCGTGGCACTCTTCTCTTTGCTGGATGCGGCAGCGCTTGGTACGGTCTATAAAATATTCATTCTTTCCAATGGCATAACAGAGGCTAATCAGGCGCGTTTGCGGGGGCTGGCTGCAGGCCGGAACGTGCGTCATTCAGTCATTTTTGTCGATGTTTCTGAGCTGGAGGTTATGAGGGGGCTGCCTTCAAACGCTCGCTGGCCAATAGCGACCTGGGCTCGTATCTTCATTCCTGATTTGCTGCCGGATGAGCATGGTGTCGTCCTTTATGCCGATATCGATCTGCTTTTTTGTCGCGATCTTACGGAGCTCTTTCATACACCGCTTGAAGGTAAGGCCATCGGTGTTGTGCTGGAGCATGTCTCGCATGAAGGCTCGCATTTCAACGAACGTCTGGCCATTCCGCAAACTGCCCCGGGCTATTTCAATGCCGGCGTAATGCTGATGGATCTGGAGATATTCAGGCGGCAGGATTTGGTGCGGCATATTCTGGCTTACGCGGATGCCAATCGTGAAAAACTGACATGTCTGGATCAGGATGCCTTGAACGGGGCGCTGGCTGAGAATCTTCAGCGCTTGCACCCAAAGTGGAACTGGCATGATGGCCTGACGCGTCAGTTGTTGCGCCGCTCACTGCACAGTAAATCCGTGCGTGGGTCCAGCCTGCAACAGGCGGTGGAGGCGGCGCTACATCCTGGCATTCTTCATTATCAGGGGCCGAACAAGCCGTGGCATTACAGCTACCGCCTTGAGCGCAAGCGTTATGAGGCAGCAATGCAGGCCTCCGGTTTTGGTATTTACCCTTTGCCGGGCCGAAGTTTCATGAAGTGGTTAAAGCGCCGTGTTTATGCGCCGATTTACTGGCTGACCTGGTTGCAGATTCTGCGTTTTGATCGTCACTTCCGGCGCATGCAGACTCATGGTTAGCCGACTCACGTTGCAGGCATTTGGGGCTATAGCATGATCACGGTCAAATTCATGACGCGTCTTCCCCGATCAGAATGGTCCCGATATTTTCCCGGCTCCGATTTTGTGTGGAAGTCCTGCCGTTTTGTGTTTGATCGTGAGGCTCGTGATTATGACTGGCTAGTGGTCTATGACGAATTGGCCCCGGCGGCAGGGCAGAGTCAAAGCACAGCTTCCGAGCTCTTGGCCTGCTCGCCACAGAACACACTGCTGATCACGACTGAGCCATCTTCCATCAAGGTTTATGGCCGCCATTACACCGAACAGTTCGGTCATGTACTGACGACGCAGCCGGATTGGGCTTTGCCACATCCGCAGCGGCATTGGCAGCAAGCGGCCAATCATTGGTTCTACGGTGGTGATGCCACGAATCCCATGACGCATGAGCGTCTTTTGAGCGGCGGCGGACCCAAGACCGGTATGGCTTCTATGGTCGGGTCGGGCAAGGCTCAGAAGCACACCATGCATGCCACACGTTTTGCTTTCATGCAGCGTGTACAGGAGTTGATGCCTGAGTTGGAGGTATTCGGGCGAGGCTACAGGCCCATGGCAGACAAGGCTGAGGCTCTGGACCCTTTCCGATATCACATCTGTCTGGAAAATCATCTGGCCGCACATCACTGGACGGAAAAGCTCAGCGATGCCTTTCTGGGGCACTGCCTGCCTTTTTATGCCGGTGCTCCGGATGCAGCAGATTATTTTCCGGAAGGCAGTTTTGTACGCATAGACATGAAAGACCCTGATGGAGCTGTGGCTCTTTTACGTCGTGCCATCGCCGAGGATTGGTACAGCCAGCGACTGCCTTTTATCGAGGAAGCTCGGCGCAGAGTGGTACAGGATTATCATCTTTTTGCTGTGACGGAGCGCATCGTGGCTGCCGCGCCTGTCGCCAGCCCTGCCTCTGCGCCTGTGATAATATTTTCCCGTCATGCTTTGCGTCGACGCTCGCTGCTGGTTGCGCTTTATCACGGCATAGAAAAGTTGCGCGCCCGCCTTCGTGCTTTCGGTGAAAGAGCTTTCGGGGGCTCCGGATCATGAAAACCATTTCCATCATCCTGGCGATATACAACAAGGCAGACTTCTTGCGGGCTACGTTGGACAGCCTCTATTTTCAGGAAGGAACTGGTCAGGCATTCCAGACAGAATTCGTTCTGGTGGACGATGCTTCCGGTGACGACTCGCTGGCCATTGCTGAAGAGTTTTTCCGTGAACATGCGGCGGCACTTCAGATTATTCGCAATGAAAAAAATGCTGGCCCTTCGGTGCGTCTTAATCAGGGCTTGCGAGCAGCTATCGGCGATCTTGTCTTCGTGTTCGATGCAGACGATATCGCCCCGCGTAATGTTTTGCACCGCATGCTGGCTGGCATGGATGGCGCACGGCTTGATTATGTTTACGGTCGTTCGCAAAAGACTAGTCTGGCGGCAGCCGATGCGGCCCTGCAGCTGCTGCCATCTCCGGATGGCATGCTCATCAGTGCGGACCCCTTACGCTTCACTCTCAAGCAGGGAATAGTGCTGCCTATCGTGTTGGCGCGACGCGAGCTTGCCCTGCGTGCAGGTGGCTGCGACGACACAGTTTTCGTGCAGGATGAATCGCTGGCGCTGCGGCTGGCTTTGGCGGGACACCGCATGGGCCTGATTCCGCATCCTTGCCGCTACGTTTTGCTGACAGAGGCGGAGAGACAGTCTGGTGCCCCCAGTGCCCAGCATCTCTCTGCCAATGTCGCGCAGCAGCATCACGATCAGTACCTGACCTATACGCATTTGCTGGATAGGGCGCCGCTCTCTGCAATACAGCAGCGCTGGCTGGCAAGAAAAGCGATTTCACCCTGGTGGAAATCAGTGCGGCGAAGCGGCTTTCATCCCTTTGTTTTGCTCTGCTATCTGCTGAGCAAACTGTGGCCCAGACAGATATTGTGGCTGATGCGCACCCATCTCGATCAGTACTTCGCGGCCTTGCCCAATGTGCGGCGTGTCGTCTGAAGTAATATTGCAAGGAGCTCTCCGGTGAGTGCTGCCATAGAAAAAATACTGGTCATACGTCACGGTGCTTTCGGTGACATCGTGCAAGCCGATGGCGCCCTGCGTGATATCCGCGCCCAGCATCCGCAGGCGGAAATAGTGCTGCTGACTACGCCGCCTTTCCGGAAACTGTTGGAACGTTGCCCGCATGTGGACAGATTGCTGCTGGATGAGCGTGCGTCCTTGTGGCACTTGGGAAAAACCCTGGTCTTGCGCCAGCAATTGCGCGCTGAAGGCTTCACTCGTGTATATGACCTGCAAAGCAGTAATCGCACGAAGAGTTATCAGCGCTTCCTGTTGCCGGGTATTCCCTGGTGCGATAACCGTGACTTTAATGGCCGCCCGGTGCGCGAGTGCTACAAGCTGCAGCTAGAGCGTGAGGGCGTGAAGGCGGAACACGCCATGAATCCCGATGTGTCATGGATGGCGGATGAGATGTCCGCCTTTCTGGCCGCAGAGGGTGTCAGGCCTGGCTATGTTTTGCTGATTCCTGGTTGTGCTGCCAAACATCCACAGAAGCGTTGGCCTTATTATGCTGAGTTGGCGCGTGAGCTGATCGCCTGTGGCTATCAGGTGGTAACGGCTCCCGGTCCTGATGAAATCGAGCTCTGCAAATCCATTCCCGGCATTACCTTGCTGGGCCCCAAGGGCTTTCTGGGCTGGTTCGAGCTGGCTGGTGTTATACGCAGTGCTGCTTTCGTAGTAGGCAATGATACTGGCCCCAGTCATGTTGCCGCCTGTCTAGCGCGGCCCGGTCTTGTTCTTTTCGGTTCACACACATCCGCAGCCAAGACCGGCATATTGCGTCCGGATTTTCTGGCCATTGAGGTGGGTGATCTCAAGGATTTACCAGTAGCGCGGGTGCTGGAGGCTGTATTTCCGCGTCTGCCGGCCGTTTCCTGATCCCGTGCCATGAAAAAGCCCCGCATTGCGGGGC
>JBOICI010000063.1:0-110837 GCA_050739955.1 Moraxellaceae bacterium | reverse complement strand
CCCTCACCCCGACCCTCTCCCAGAGGGAGAGGGAGGAGTAAAGAAAATGCTGATCATCCCCGCCATCGACCTCAAAGACGGCAAATGCGTACGCCTCAAACAGGGCCGCATGGAAGACGACACCGTTTTTTCCGATGATCCTGTCGGCATGGCCACGCATTGGGTAGAGCAGGGCGCACGCCGTCTGCATCTGGTGGATTTGAATGGCGCTTTTGCCGGCACGCCGATTCACGGCGAAATCGTCACCGCCATTGCCAAAAAATATCCACAACTGCCCATACAGATTGGTGGCGGCATACGCTCGCTGGAAACGATTGAGGCTTATGTAAAAGCCGGCGTCTCTTTCGCCATCATCGGCACCAAGGCGGTGAAAGATCCGCAGTTCGTGATAGATGCCTGCAAAGCCTTTCCCGGAAAAATCATTGTTGGCATTGATGCCAAAGACGGTCTCGTTGCTACTGATGGCTGGGCCGAAGTCTCTGCGGTAAAAGCCACCGACCTCGCCATTCAATTCCGCCACGCTGGTGTTTCCGCGATTGTGTACACCGATATCGCACGCGACGGCATGATGCAGGGCGTGAATGTGGAAGCCACGGCCGCTCTCGCTCGTGATGGCGGCATTCCCGTTATCGCTTCGGGCGGCGTCACCAATATCGATGACATCAAGCGTCTCAAAATCGTCGCCAACAGCGGCATCATCGGCGCCATCACCGGCCGCGCGATTTATGAAGGCACACTCAATGTGGCCGAAGCGCAAACACTGGCTGACGCCTCTTGATGACCTTGCTGCCATTCGCGGCAGCAAGGTGCTTCGCCCGGCTCAGGTCCGGACCACGCTCTGCCGCCGGCGCTTTGTGACCCCCACACAGAAATCAAAATAGAAGCGATGAACAGCGAAAACGTCCGTGCCTGGGTCCGCCTGCCCTCCGGCAAGCGCCTCGATCTGCTGAATCCCACTCCACTGGATTGGGATGACGAAGATCTGGCCATAGGCCTCGCACGCACCTATCGCTGGGGCGGCCACTCGGCTTGGCCGCTGCCGCTCTCTGTCGCGCAACACTCGCTCACTGTTTTGGCCCTGCGCCGCAATGAAGAGCCATCAGGCCTTGCTCCTCTCGCTGAATTGCGCGAGCTCCTGCACGACGCCGATGAAGGACTACTCGGCTTCGATCCACTTTCAGTCATCAAACCTTTTCTCGGCGATGGTTTTCACGAGCTGGCCGGGCGCCTGCAGGATGTCGTTTTTCAGCGCTATGGCATCCAGTACTGGACGACCGAAGAAAAGGAAACGCATAAGCGCGCCGACCGTATCGCCGCTGCCAGCGAAGCCCTGCATGTCGCCGGCTGGAGCGCCGAGGAAGTGAAGCAAGTCCTCAAAATTCCTTTCCGGCCCGTAAAGACAGATCCACTCATTGCCATTTATGGCGGCAAGCCTTGGGAGCCTTGGGCGCCTGATCTCGCCGCCGAACGCTTCCTGAAGGAACTCAAGCGCATACAAAAGCGGCTCTGAGCCCCTGCCGAGATCAACACCCGCCGATCACGGAAATCGGCTGCCCGTCTCACAAGGCCTCCGTGGCGACTGCTAGACTGGTGCGGCTGCGTCCATCCGGAAAAGTGCAGCCGTAGAGAGACGCCATGATCCCTTCCGCCGAATCGCTAGGCAGCCACTACCGCGATGACAGCAACCGCCAGCTGCGCGCCATGCAAAAGTTGGTGGAAGTAATGCAGGAGCTATCACTGGCCCGCGATCTGCCGCGCATACAGGAAATCGTGCGCCGCGCCGCGCGCGAGCTCACCGGCTGTGACGGCGCTACCTTTGTGCTGCGTGATGGCGAGCTCTGCCACTATGCCGATGAAGATGCCATCTCGCCGCTGTGGAAAGGCCTGCGCTTTCCGCTCTCTACCTGCATCAGCGGCTGGGCCATGTTGAACAAGCAGGCCGCTGTCATTCCCGATATCTACGTCGATGCGCGCATTCCTCACGATGCCTACCGCCCCACCTTCGTGAAAAGCCTGGTCATGGTGCCCATACGCTCCATGGATCCTATCGGTGCCATCGGAAACTACTGGGCCAGCACACATGCCGCGCAAGCGGAAGAAGTGCAAATACTGCAGGCGCTGGCTGATGCCACCTCGGTGGCCATAGAAAACGTGCAGCTCTATGCCAGCCTGGAAGCGCGCATTGCCGAGCGCACGCTGCAATTGCAATCTGCCCACAATGCACTGGCACACAGCTTGGAGTCGGAAAAAGAAGCGCGGCATATTGCTGAAAGTACCACCCATGCCAAATCCGATTTTCTGGCCATGATCAGTCATGAAATCCGCACACCGCTCAATAGCGTGATCGGCCTCAATACTCTCTTGCTGGACAGCCCTCTCAATGACGAGCAGCGCCGTTTTGTAGAGCTGGCCCGTCTCTCCGGCGAAAATCTGCTGAATCTGGTGAACGACATTCTGGATATGTCCAAGATAGAAGCGGGCAAGCTGGAAATGGAACATCTGCACTTCGAACCGCAACAAGTCGTACAAGAAGCCGTTGATCTCTTGCTGGAAAAAGCCAGTCGCAAAGGCTTGGTCGTGTTGCAGGACAATACCGCTGACCTACCTGCCGGACTGCTGGGCGACCCCGGCCGCCTGCGCCAGATCCTGATCAACTTCCTGAGCAATGCCGTAAAGTTCACCAGCAAAGGCCGCATACATCTGCACTGCAAACTCTTGCAGCGCGCCGATGCTCATCTGGCCTGGCTGCGCTTCGAGGTGAGTGATACCGGCATAGGACTGGACAACGCAACCATCGCCAGATTGTTCACCCCCTTCAGTCAGGGCGACAGCAGCATCAGTCGCAACTTTGGTGGCACCGGCCTGGGCCTCTCCATCTGTCAGCGTCTCTGTGAACTCATGGGCGGACGCATAGGCGTGCTGAGCACGCCCGGCCATGGCAGCACTTTCTGGGTGGAGCTGCCATTTGAGCCGGCTACGGTGGCGAGCAAAGCCGCTACCAGCCCGCTTAGCCTCGTCGCAAGCAGCACCAGCTTTTCTGCCCGCGTGCTGGTGGCCGAAGACAACTCCGTTAATCAATTGGTCGCCTGCGAAATGCTCAAGCGCTTGGGCTGTCAGGTTGATGTGGTGGAGAACGGCGCGGCCGCCGTCAATGCCCTGCAGGGCAGCACTGCTTACGATCTCGTTTTTCTGGACTGCCATATGCCCGAAATGGATGGCTTTGAAGCCAGCCGCACCTTGCGCGCCAACGGCCAGCGCTTGCCTGTCATCGCCATGACGGCCAGCACTCTGGCGGGTGAGCGCGAACGCTGCCTCGCCGCCGGCATGGACGACTACCTGACCAAACCGCTGCGCATGGTGGAGCTCAGTGCCATGCTTAGGCGCTGGCTGGAGAAACCACAGAACGCTGCGTGCTAGAATCGGCGCCCCGTCCCGCTGCCGCCTCCGGAAAACCCATGTCTCTCGCCAAACGCATCATTCCCTGCCTCGATGTCGACAAAGGCCGCGTGGTGAAGGGCGTGAAATTTCTGGATATACGCGATGCCGGCGACCCCGTGGAAATCGCCCGCCGCTATGACTTGGCCGGCGCTGACGAAATCACTTTTCTCGACATCACCGCCAGCGTTGAAGGCCGCGCCACCACGGTAAAAACCGTGGAGCGTATGGCCTCGGAAGTCTTCGTCCCACTCACCGTCGGTGGCGGCATACGCGAAATTGCCGATATCCGCACCATGCTTAATGCCGGTGCCGATAAAGTCAGCATCAACTCCGCTGCCATCAGTAATCCGGACTTCGTCAAAGCCGCAGCCGACAAATTCGGCGCGCAGTGCATCGTGATTGCGATTGATGCCAAGCAAGTCGCCGAAGGGCGTTGGGAAATCTTCACACATGGCGGCCGCCGCGCCACCGGCATCAATGCCGTGGAATGGGCGGTGCGCATGACCACAGATGGCGCCGGCGAAGTCCTGCTCACCAGCATGGATGCTGACGGCACCAAAGCCGGCTATGACATTGGCCTCGTGCGCGCCATTTCCGATGCCGTAAATGTGCCCGTCATCGCCTCCGGCGGTGTCGGCAATTTGCAGCATCTGGCCGACGGCATCTTGCAAGGCCATGCCGATGCCGTACTCGCCGCCAGCATTTTTCACTTCGGCGAATACTCAATTCCGCAAGCCAAGCAGTATCTCGCCGAGCACGGCATAGAAATGCGGCGCTGAAGCCCGCCATCACAGCCTGCTACTGATCAGAAATAAAAACGCCGGCTTATGCCGGCGTTTTATTGCAATCACTTCCACATCAGGCGCTGACTCAGGTTTTCTTCTTTCCCGGCAACGCTGCCTCTTTCTGTTTTTTCTCTGCCGCGGGCGGCACCGGCAATGCAGCGCCGGATTTGGGTGCGAAAACAGCAGCGGCCTTCAACAGATTGACCGCTTCAGCCATCTGGAAATCACGCTCAATCAGGGGCCTCTCTTCCGGCTTGCGGCCGTCTTTTCCAGACTGTGCCGCCTTGGCATCCGCGGGGTTGTCATTATCCAGACGGCCCTGCAGATCAGCCTCGTGAAAAATATCACCCGCATCCTGCAGACTGACCTTGGCAGGACGCGCCTCGATATCGGGCTTGATACCTTCGGCCTGTATGGAGCGGCCACTGGGCGTGTAATAGCGCGCGGTAGTGAGCTTGATACCCTTGCCTGCCGTTAGCGGCAATACCGTCTGCACCGAGCCCTTGCCAAACGTGGTGGTGCCCAGCACCAGCGCGCGATGATTGTCTTGCAGGGCTCCCGCCACAATTTCCGAAGCAGAAGCTGTTCCGCCATTCACCAATACCACCACCGGCACCGCCGGCAACAGCTCACCCGGAGCCGCCATGAATTTCTGCTCGCTGCCGGCATCGCGGCCGCGCGTGGAAACAATCATGCCGCTTTCCAGGAAAATATCGCTGACAGCAATGGCGCCATCCAGCACGCCACCCGGATTATTGCGCAGATCCAGCACCAGCCCGGTGACAGGCCGCTTTTCATCCGCTTTCAGCTTCTCGATTTCGCGACGCAGATCACGGCCGGTATGCGTCTGGAACTGGCTGATGCGCATGGCAACAATACCGCCATCCAGTACACGGCTCTTCACGCTGCTGACTTCAATACGCGCACGCACTACATCGAGGTCGCGGGGGTCCTCGCCCCTGGTCACGACCGTCAGCTTGAGCTTGGTGCCGGCCTTGCCGCGCATCATGCCAATGGCATCTGCCAGTGACATGCCCTGCACAGATTTGCCATCAATCTTGATAATGTAATCGCCAGTTTTGATGCCCGCTTTTGCGGCCGGCGTGTCATCAATGGGAGACACTACACGCACCACGCCATCTTCCAGACCGACATCAAGGCCTATACCGTCGAACTCGCCCGTGGTCGATGTTTGCAGGTCTTCAAAATCTTTTTTGTCGAGATAGGCAGAGTGCGGGTCCAGCGAAGTGAGCATGCCGCGTATGGCATTCTCGAACAGGGTGCGATCATCCACCGGCTCGACATAAGACGCCCGAATGCGTTCGAACACTTCCACGAAGGTGCGCAGATCATCCAGCGGCAACTGGCCGCCACCCTTGACGGCCTCCTGCACGCCAGCGGACACCGCCACTTCGTCCTTGCCTGTTGCCGCAGCGGCCGGACTTGCTACCGGCTCGACTGCCCACAAAGGGCTCGCCACACATCCCAGCAACAGCAACACCGATGGATTCAAACGCATTTCGCTTTCTCTCCTGTTGCAGGATGCCGGAATGCATCTCCTGCCTTTTCCTTGTTCTGACGGCAAAACCCGAAAAATGAAAAGCACTTTCCACTTTTCGCAAAAGGTCGCCAGCATAGAGCGCCCGTAGCAGCGCCGCAAAGCAGGACAGCCGCTTTACCGTATCGCCTGCATTTGCACCGGACCAGTGGCAGGGCCTGCTACAAAGGCCTACTGGTAGGCGCACCACCCTGCGGGATCCACAGGTTTGCCACGCACGCGTATTTCGAAATAAAGGCCATCCATATCGTTGCCGCCGCTGTCTCCCACCGTGGCGATGACTTCATTGCCACCCACTTCCTCACCGGCTTTCTTTTGCAGACTTTGGTTCTGGCCGTAAAGCGACATCAGGCCGCGGCCATGATCCACGATAATGAGAAAGCCATAGCCGCGCAGATAATCGGCAAAGGCGATGCGACCAGGACGTATGGCCCGCACCGCCGTGCCGGATGGAGCGGCGACAACAATGCCATTCCAGCGCAATCCGCCCGCACGGGCGCCGCCGAATGAAGCGCGCACACCGCCCGCAACCGGCAAGGGGCAACGTCCCTTATAGGACTGTGCCTTGAAATCTGCCTGCACCGGCGCCGGCAGAGGCCGCGTTGCCACTTCACTCTTCTGGCTATCTGCTGGTTTGGTCTGTGCCGCTTTTGCCTGCGCTGCGGCACGCACCGCCTGCTCTTGCCGACGCCGCTCCGCTTCGCGCTGCTCACGCTCTACGGCTTCGCGTGCCAAACGCTCCATGACGGCCTGTAAGGCCTGCTGGTCGCGCCTCAGCTTCTGCAGTTTGTCGTCATCGCTGTCGAGCTGGGCATTAAGCAGGCGTATGGTCTGATTACGCTGCTGCTGGGCAGAGCTCAGGCGGCTTTGCTTTTGTTGCAGATCACCACGCAGAGCGCGCAAGCGCTGCACACTCTCTTCTTCTTCGCGAGCAATCTCGTCAAGACGTGCCAGCGTGCCATTCAGATCCTGCACACGCGAAGCGCGCGCCTGCTGCATATAACCGTAATATTTCATGAGGCGTGCCAGCGTCTGCGGATCCTGCTGATTGAGCAGCAGCTTGTAGTAATCCTGGCCGCCCTGGCGCTGCGCCATCTGCATATCGGCCTTGATATGATTCACAAGACGGTCTCTGTCGTGTTCACGCGCCGCCTTCTCGGCCTGCAATTGCTGCAGGCGCTGTTCGCGACCGCTCACATCTTTCTGCAAGACACCCATATTGCCCTTGAGCGCACCTATCTCAACTTCTGCCGCACGAACTTCCGCCTCTTTCTGTTCGCGCTGCTCCCGTGTCAGCTTGATGCGTTTCTCGGCAGAACGAATCTGCTCCTGCACACGATCCAGATCGCTCTGAGCATTGCGATCAGCATTGCTGCTTTTCTTGCTGCTGGTCTTTTTGCTCTTCGTGGTCTTCTTTTTGGCAACAGGCTTCTTGTTGCTCGCAGATTTTTTGGCCGAGGCCGATTTTGCCGGCACCGTCTTTTTGGTTTCAGCCAAGGCTGGCGCTGATGCCAGCGCGATGGCAGCCATCAATACCGGCACAAAAAGCATCACCGCGCATCCCTTACGGAACAGCGCGGTGAGCGTTGGCACAGAGCAGCCCTTAAAGGCAGTCACGAATCAGGAAATCTCGACCAGCACACGGCCAGACATTTCTGCCGGCACGGGAATATCCATCAGCCTGAGCATGGTGGGTGCCACATCGGCCAGCACGCCACCATCGCTCAGCTTCACATTACGTGAGCCCACATAAATGAAGGGCACAGGACCGGTGGTATGAGCCGTTAGCGCCTGCTGCGAATTTTCATCAAACATTCTTTCTACATTGCCATGGTCAGCCGTCACCAGCATCTGGCCATCCACCTTGCGCACTGCCGCCTCAACACGACCGAGACAAATGTCCAAGGCCTCCACTGCTTTTACGGCAGCGGCAAAGATTCCGGTGTGGCCCACCTGATCGCCATTGGCATAGTTACAGATCACGGCATCGTATTTTCCACTTTCAATCGCCGCCACCAATTTATCCGTCACCTCAAACGCGGACATTTCCGGCTTGAGATCAAACGTGGCAACCTTGGGCGAGGGAATCAAGATGCGGTCTTCACCGGCAAACGGCTCTTCACGGCCACCATTGAAGAAGAAAGTGACATGTGCATATTTTTCTGTCTCGGCAATGCGCAGCTGCGTCTTGCCGAGACTGGCCATGTATTCACCAAAAACATTGTCCAGTGATTGCGGCAGATAGGCTACTGGCGCCGGAATATCGGCGGCATATTCGGTGAGCTGCACATAGGCCGAAATTTTCGGCACCGCACCCAGATTGAATTTATCGAAGCCGGGAACCACGAAGGGGCGCGTAATCTGGCGCGCACGGTCGGCACGGAAATTCATGAAGATGATGCTGTCACCATCGCGCACAAAAGCGGGCTCGCCGATCAGCGTTGGCTTGACGAACTCATCATTTTCATCGCGCGCGTAAGCAGCAGCGAGACCTTGCTGCGCGGTGTCAGCACCGAACTCAGCTTTGCCGTGCGCCAACAATTCCCAGGCGAGTGCAACACGCTCCCAGTTATTATCGCGGTCCATGACAAAATAGCGGCCACAGAGCGAGGCAATACGGCCGCGGCCAACGCGCTTAAACACGGCCTCCATCTTGGCGATATAACCCTCGGCAGAACGTGGCGCCGTATCACGCCCATCCAGGAAGGCATGCACATAGATTTCGGTGGCGCCGCGTTTGGCCGCCATTTCCACCATGGCATGAATATGCTCTTCATGGCTGTGCACGCCGCCATCAGAAAGCAGACCGAAGATATGCACGGCCTTCTTTTTCTGCACGGCTGCGTCCACCGCCGCTACCAGTTCGTAATTACTGAAGAACTCGCCATCGGCTATGGCCTTGGAAATACGGGTGAGGTCCTGATAGACCACGCGACCGGCGCCAAGATTGGTATGCCCCACCTCGGAATTGCCCATCTGCCCCACGGGCAGACCGACATCCATACCGGAGCCGGATACCAAGGTATGCGGGCACTCCTTCCAGAGCCGGTTGAAATTAGGTGCCTGGGCATGGGCAATGGCGTTGTAACGGGTTTCTTCGGAATGGCCCCAGCCATCTAGAATGATGAGGACAACAGGCTTGCGGGTGGCGGTCATGATGGTAAACGGCAGCAGGAATCAAGGACTTGGATTCTAGCAAGGGCGTCCTCTGCCTTGCGAGGGAAAGGCGCAGACGCCAGCCATCGCCGCAAAAGATGCATTCGTCCTATACGACAAAAATGCAGTTGTCCCCCCGTCTGCAGGGTGGTAGTCGCGCGGCGCGCGGGCTTATCATCGGCCTCTTAAGTCTTTCGCGCCTTTCGACTTTCAGGGATTTGAAGCATGCCGCCACTCAAGCAATCCGCTCTTGTTCTCGCTCTCGCCCTGACGGCGCCGGCATTGGGCTTGGCCCAGACCGCCGAGCCAGCAGCCAGCCCGACTGCGAGCCCAGCAACAGCCTCTGCCACGGATGATGCCGTGCTGAGCCGTGCCGATCAGCTGATCGCACAGCGCCAGCCCAAGTCGGCCTTTGATCTGCTGGCCCCGCTGGAAGACGAACGCAGCGGCAATCCGGACTATGACTATCTCTACGGTCTTGCTGCACTGGAGTCTGGCCAAGCCGGCATTGCCGCCTTCGCTTTTGAGCGCTGCTTGGCTGTCGATCCCAAAAATGGCCCCTGCCGCGTACAGATGGCACGCACCCATCTGGCTCTGGGCGAAGACAGCAGTGCCCGCGAAGAGATCAAGACCATCCAGGAATACAATCCGCCTCCTGAAGTGAATCAAATGGTCAGCCGCTATCTAGGCAGCCTTGAGCAACGCGAGGCTGCTGCCAAGCGCCACTTTGGCGCCTATGCCCAAATCGGCATCGGCTATGACAGCAATGCCAATAGCGCCAATTCCACCTCACAGATTGCCGTGGCCCCCATAGGTGGCGTGGTCATCAATCTGGTCGTGAATCCGGACGACCGTAACCAGTCCGACAGCTTCGTCCAAGGTGCGGCGGGTGCCGATGCCCGCATCAAGCTGTCACCCAACTGGTCTCTGCTGGGCGATATTGGCGTCAGCACTCGCGGCTATCAGGAAGTGGACCGCTACAACTACACCTCAGGCGACCTGAGCCTCGGTGCCGGCTACCAGAGCGGTGCAAGCCAGGTTCAGCTCAAGGCTCTGGGCCAGACCTACCAGCTTGACGGCGAGGCCTATCGCAATCTGTTCGGTTTCATGGGCCAGTATCAATACCAAGCCTCCGAAGTCACCCAATACAGCTCCTACCTGCAAGCCACGCGTATGAGCTACGACGAGCAGACTTTCCGTGATGGCGACCGCTACACCTTGGGTGGGGCTTGGTCACATGCCCTCGACGCACAATACAAGCCCGTGGTCTATGCCGGCCTCTACGGCGGCCAGGACAAACCCCGCACCGATGACCCCCAGTTCGTGCATCTGGGCCAGGACTTCTACGGTGTTCGTGGCGGCGGCATCCTCTTCCTGAGCAATGTGCTCCAGTTGAACGGCTCGCTCAGCATCGAACACCGCAAGTACGACGCTAATTATCCAGCCCCCATCCCAACCCTTATTACCCGTGCGGAAACCCAGTACGACGCGGCGCTTGGTCTGACTTACAGCGTGGCGCCGGGCATCTCCATACGCCCGACCTACACCTACACACAGACCAACTCCAACATCATCATCAATGAATACAACCGGAACGTCGTCAGCATCGACTTCCGCTACGAGCTGTAAGGGAGGCTTCATCATGCGCAACAAACCCATGCATCTGAGCACTCGAGGCCTCATCGCCGCCGCCATCGCCGGCACCACCAGCGGCTATGCACTCGCCGAACAGGCTGGTCGTGTCAGCTTCGTTAGCGGTGATGTTCGAGCCACTGCCGTTGATGGCAGTAGCCGCAGCCTTGCCCGAGGCGACATCATCAGTACTGGCGACAAGATCAATACCGGTGGCGGGCGTCTGCAACTGCGCTTCACCGACGGCGGCTTCGTTTCTCTGCAGCCCAATACGGTTTTCGGTGTCGACCAGTACCTGTATGCCAATAAGCCCCCAGAAGAAACCTCCCTGTTCTTCAGCCTGTTGCAAGGCGGCATGCGCACCGTCACCGGCGCCATCGGCAAAGTAAACAAGCAAAGCTACAAAGTGCGCACCCCGGTGGCCACCATCGGTATCCGCGGCACCGAATATCTGGCACGCGTTAATGCCAAGCGCGTGGTCGTGAGCGTCGGCTCAGGCTTTGTGAACGTATCCAATGAGCACGGCAACATCACCGGCGGTGCCGGCCAGAATGTTGAGGCCCTGGACGGCTTTGGGCCGCGCCTGACAGAAGACCAGCCCGACATCAATGCCACCGGCCCGGAAGGTGAGCGCGAGCAATATGCGGCAGACGACTCGGAAGACGGACGGCAACAGCGTCTGGGCGACCAGCTAACACTGGAAGGCAATAACCTCATTCTCGCCAATGGCGAGCCTCCGGTTTACACCTATGTGGACATTCCTGCCGACAGCGCTTTGCCGAATGGCAGTGGTTATAGCCTGACGACCACTGATGCCAACGGCAATCCTGTTTTCATGACCGGTCTGACCGCTACCTTCGATCCCGTTACAGGCGCCATCACCAGCCTGGTCCAGCCCTCGGGTGGAATCACAGCGCCGCCCGGCGGCCAGCTTCTGGCTGCAGCCATTGACCCCCTGCCAACCGGCCCCACTTTCCTCCCTGGCAGTCTGAAGTTCGTAAATACAGCCCGCTACGGCAATATCGGCTTTGGCGAAATCACGGATGGCAGCGCCGATGCCAATGACTTCAGCGGCCTGCCCAACAGCGTGAATCCCGGCGAATACTTTGGCTACATCATGGCAAAGCCGACTGCAGGCTTCAGCAGCGGCAAGGCCAGCTACTCCCTGCAAGGCGCCAGCCTCGCCCGCGTGGACCGCGGCGATAGCACCGGCAAGCTGGACCATTTCAATCTGGATCTGAACCTGCTTACTGGCCTCGCCAATCTCGACATGCTGGTGAAAATGGAGAACGCCAGCATTGGCGACATTACCGTAACCGGCAGCAATATCTCTTTCAGCGGCGGCAGCAGCACCTTTGCCCTTGGTGCAGGACAGCTTTCCACCACAGCCACGGGCTCGTTTTGTGGTAGTGGTGGCTGCTACACCGATATTTCCGGCATGTTTGTCGGCGGCGACTCCGCCGCAGAGGCAGCGGCCGCCCAAGTAGCCGCCTCATATGTGATTGGCAACAATAGCAATAGCTCCAAAATCACCGGCTATGCGGCACTCGGCTTGGGCAAGTACCTGCCAGAGCAGGAAAACATCGCCATCCTGACGCTGGATGGCGGGCTTTATTCCAACGCCACTGTCATACAAAACGCGGCCGGACAGCTGATAAATTTCACTGCCGATGTCTGCTCTGATGACTGCGTCGCTAACTTCGACTCCGCTGATCTGCAGTTCACCAACACCGGCCACAGCGGCAGCATCTACTGGGGCGAATACACAGAGGGAGACGGTAGCTACACAGGCGGCTACTCAGGCTTTAATGCCAGCTTGGGCAACGATGAGTTCCAAGCCTATCTGCTGGGCCCGCAGGTCACTCCTGCCTTCAATGGCAAAGCCACCTATTCCATGCGCAGCGGCAGTGCCACGCCCGCACGCCTGAATGGCGGCAACAGCACAGGCACTCTTCAGCACTTCAATCTGACACTGGATCTGAGCCTTGCCTTGGCCGATATAGACATGCTGGTCAGGATGAGTGATGCCACCATTGGCGACATCACTGTCTCCGGCAGCGATCTGTCTTTGTACAATCAATTTGATGGCAGCTTCAGCCTGAGCCGGATTTACAACACACAATCCTCCGGCAGCGGCGGCTTCTGTGGCAGTGGTGCCTGTTACACCGATATCAGTGGCTTCTTTTCCGGCACTGATGGCAATCAGGTCGGCTTGGGCTACACCATCTACAGCGGCAACACCGGCGATGAAATCACCGGTGTTGCCGCCCTGACGCAAGACAGCCGGCAGATAGTAGAGTCCGGCTACTCCCTGCTCACCATGGGCTCTGGCGAAGGCTATCTCTACCCCGGCACCATTAATGCCGCGTTCAATGCCGACAACACCATTATCCGACTCATAGACACCGATTCATGCGAAGGCAGCTGCGCCGAGTTTGAGCCGGGCACACTGAAAACCGCCTCTATTGGGCATAGCACCTATCTGCGCTGGGGCGAGTACACCAACGGGAGTGCCGACAACAACATCAGCGGCATGCCTTATTCACTGTCAGCCGCCCAGTTCAACAGCTACATCATCGGCAAAACCGTGTCTGTCGGCGCCATTAACAACAAGGCGACGGCCAGCTACTCGCTGATCGCTGGCGCCAAAACGCCCGCGCGTCTGACTCAGGGCAGTGGTGCCGCCAGTTCGGCCACGCTGGATCTGTTCAAGCTGGATCTCAATCTTTTCGCAGGTACCGTCAATGTCGCCATGGAAGTGAGCGGTGTTGGCAGCGCCAATGAGAAAGTCACCGTTACCGGCAAGAATATCAGCCTGCCCATGATCAGCATGGGCCTGGATGGCAGTGGCAATCTTGCTGATAGCTACGCCGGCTCGTTCCAGATCTACAACGGCCTCAGCACCACATCGAGCCAAAACATCTTTTGTGCCAATAGCTGTTATGCCTACATCAACGGCTTTCTGGCAGGAGATAGCAGCGAAATCGGTGCGGCCTATCAAATCGGTGGTACTGGCACAATCAGCGGCGTCGCCGCTCTGGGACTGGATGGCACCACCTCCGGCACCAGCAATGCCCTGAAAGACGGCGACGGCTATATTCTGGTGGCGGATCGCGGCAGCAACGTCATCCTTACGAGCGGCTACTACCCCTCCTCCATCGAGTCGACCGAAGCCACCTTCGATGCATCCGGCAATATGCTGAGCACCCTTTATGTCGGGGAAGGCACCACAACCCAGCTGGACAGCGGCACGGCCGCACGCGCCAGTGGCAGCGAGACGGGCACCTATAAAACACTGCATTGGGGCCGGCTGACTGGCGGCAATATCACCTATCAAGGCCAGAGCATTGCCCAGGCCAGTACCGAAAGCGTCCACTATGTCGTGGGGACAGTTACCGATCCGAACAGCTGGCGGACACTCAACCAAGGTTACTCAGGTGGTACGGCAACTTACTCCACGGTGGGCAGCACCAATCCCACTGACTCCAGTGGCAATGTCGGCGTCCTTAACAGCGCCAGCCTGACCCTGCATCTGGACTACTACCAGCCCACGCTGGATGTATCCATGAAGGTCACCATGGGCAGCAATGTCTATGACGCCAACAGCACCGGCAACAATCTGGGCTATCTGGGCTCCGGCCCATCGGCGGCCACCTTCAACACCAGCAACTTCACAACAACGGTGAATGGTGGTGCTTGCGGTGGTAGCGGTTGCAATACCAGCGTGCATGGCTTTTTCTCCGGCAGTCAGGCACAGCAGGCCGGCATGAGCTACAGCATTGCGGATACTGGTGCCGCCAATACCACCATTACTGGCGCCGCTGCGCTGGCTGTGACATCGCTCACTCCAGCCCCAGCTCCCTGATGCCACACAGTGACGTCATTGCCCTGCTCCAGGAGGGCAATGCGGTCGCGGCACGGCAGCGGCTACTGACAGAGCCTCAAACAAACGCCGAGCAGGATTTCCTGCTCGGCGTTTGTGCTCATCTACTGAATGAAATTCCGCAAGCACTGCAATACTTTACAGCCGCACTCAAACGCGATGCCGCGCATGCCCGGGCTGCATCTGCCCTGAGCTCCATTTACTCCGGCCTGGGCCATCCTGCTCAGGCAGAGCAGTTACTCCGACACACACTGGCGCACATCAACGATGTCCAGCTGCACTTCAATCTGGGCGTAGCACTAGAGCAGCAGGAAAAGTTTGCCGAGGCGCTGACATGCTATAGCCAGCTCCTGCAGCAACACCCCTCACATTATGGTGCCCGTCACAACCGTGGCGGTCTGTACGCAAGGCAAATGCGCCTGCATGACGCCGCCAGCGATTACCGCGAGCTCACCAGACTACACCCCGCCATTACTCTGCCCTGGCAAAATCTTGCCGATATTGATATCAGCCTGGGGCGTTACGACGAAGCCCTGACCCTGCTACAGGAAGTTCGCCGGCGCGAGCCCGCCAATAGCAAGGCACTACAAAGTATGGCAGTTGCCCATGCTGCTCTTGGACAGTTTCCTGAAAGTGATGCCGCCTTCCGCGAACTGAAAGTGCTGGATGCAGAAAGATGGGAAAGTGCCCGCCTCCGTATTGATGCCAGCAACCAGCACTCCGAGCACATTGATTCACGCATCATTTATCTGGTGCGTGAATACGAGCATATGGAGGTCTGCCAGTGGAGTAGCTGGCCGCGCAGCACTGATGCCTGGCATGACTTCATACGTAAGCCCGGTCCCGGCGATCTGCTTGCCTTATCTTTTCGCTCACTGGTCATGCCTCTAAGTAATACCGAGCAGCGCGAGATTTCCCGGTACATTGACAGACAAGCCCGAGGTCAATTTCTTCCACGCACATGGCCAGCGACACCAACACCTGCACGCCTGCGTATCGGCTATATCTCTGCATGGTTCGGCAGACATGCCACCGGCGTTCTTGTTCGTCGTTTTTTTGCTGCGCACGGTGCTGATATCGAAGTGATACTGGTGGCATTGAGCCCCTCGGACGGCAGCGATGTGGCTCGCGAAATTTACACCAGTGCCACTTCAGTACTGGATGTAAGCAGCATGGATGACGCCACTGCACGCGCCGCCATCGCTGCCCTCAATCTGGATGTGCTAGTGGACTTCAACGGCTATACCAGCGGCAGTCGCGCCGGCCTCATGATTGACCGCCTGGCACCGGTGCAGCTGCACTGGCTCATCATGACGGCAAGCACAGGCTCTCCCAGCATCGACTACTACATCTCAGATGCCGAAGTGCGGCCGCACGACGATTGGTGTGATGAAGCCGAAGTGCTGATGCCGGAGTGCTATTTTGTTTTCAGCACGATTGGCGACACCCCGCCATTGCCGCCGCCCCGCCAACAACTCGGCCTGCCTGAAAACCGTTTTGTATTCTGTTGCCTAAATGCCTCGCAGAAAATTGACCCCGATACCTTCACGCTCTGGATGGACTTGCTGCGCGATGCGCCGGAGAGCGTACTGTGGCTGCTGGGCAGCAGCACGGCCACCATCATGAACCTGAAACGTGAAGCGGAATGGCGCGGCATTGATCCGCGACGCCTCTTGTTCGCGCCTAAAATCGATCATGCCGATCATGTCGCCCGCATGGGTGCCGCCGATCTTTTTCTCGATACGCGGTACTACAACGCCCATACCACAGCCGCCGAAGCCTTGTGGGCCGGGCTGCCTGTACTGACCTGTCCAGGCGAGACTTATCCTTCTCGTGTGGGCAAAAGTCTGGTTCTGAGCTGTGAGCTACCTGAATTGATTGCAAAAGACTGGAATGAATATCGAGAAATTGCCTTACGTGCCGCACGCGACAAGCAGTGGCTATCAGCCTTGCGTACACGCCTTGCCGAAAGCCGTTTGCGCTCGGCCGTGTTTGACGTGAAAAAGCAGGCCCGCAATGTGGAAAAAGCCTACCGCCATATGCGTGAACGTTTTGCGCAAGGCTTGCCGCCTGTGCCGTTCAATATTGCCGACCTGCCTGACTGAGGCGAAAACGGGCACCATGAAAAAGACCGGCTGTAGCCGGTCTTTTTCATTTCGGGAAGAAAAGATCAAGCCGCTGGCGGCACGGTATTCTGGAAAGACGTGCGCTCAGCCAGTGCGGCGGAAATTCTTGCCAGAGCCGGATGCTGCTCACGCCATTTGATATCAGGAAAGCGCAAATCCAGATAACCCAGAGTGCAGCCCACGGCGATATCGGCCAGTGTAAAAGCAGCACCGGCGCACCACGGGCCTGTCACTGATGTTTCCATAGTGGCCAGTCCGTTTTCTATCTTGCGCATCTGGCGCGCGAGCCAGTCCGGGCTCTGCTGCGCTTGTGGCCGCTTGCGCTCCAGAAAAATAATGGCCGCCGCATCTGCAATGCCATCGGCTAATGCCTCCCACTTTTTCACGGCAATGCGGTCTTCTGCATCTACCGGCACCAGCAAGGGCCATGGCTTGAAATCCTCCAGATACTCCACGATCACGCGCGAATCATAGAGAGTGTCGCCACTCTCACGCACCAGCACCGGTATTTTTCCAAGTGGATTGAATTTTGGCACTTCGGTATCGGCATCCCAGGGAATATCCACGATGAACTCGAAAGGGATATTCTTTTCTGCCAGGACGATACGCACTTTGCGCGCAAAAGGGCTGGTGGGAGAGGCAATAAGCTTCATGTATTGGCATCCTCGCTATCCGCTTCATCATTGTCGTCAGCCACATCGCTTTCAATGCGCCCCACACTGCCCGGCAAACTTTTCTTGGCCTTGGCGCCCAGCTTCTTGAGATTCTCCACGCGCCCCATCAGTCCGCCATGGCCGCTAAGTCCCGATATGGTCTTACGGTAGCTTTCTTGGCTGCGATCCATCGCTCGCCCGAGATCATCCAGATGCGATAGCAGCGTGACGAATTTGTCGTGCAGACCACCGGCTTCCTTGGCAATTTTCTCGGCATTCTGATTTTGCCGCTCGTAGCGCCAGATAGACTCCACCGTGCGCAAGGTGGCCAGCAATGTTGTGGGACTGACGATAATTATTTTCTTGTCGAAGGCCTCGGTGAACAAAGCCTTGTCATGCTCTACAGCCAGCATGAAGGCTGCTTCTACCGGCATGAAAAGGAAAACAAAATCCAAAGTCCGCAGCTCAGGTAGATCTTCGTAGCGCTTCTCACTCAAGGCCTTGATATGGTTACGAACGGCCGTGGTATGCAGCTTGAGCAGCTGCTGCCTTTCTTCCTCATCGGAGGATTCGCAGTAACGCACATAGTCGTTCAGTGAGACCTTGGAATCGATGACGATATCGCGCCCTTCCGGCAAGCGCACAATGGCATCCGGAATCAGCAAACGGCCCTCGTCATTACGCGTGGAGAATTGCGTCACGTATTCACGCCCTTCATGCAGGCCGGACTCTTCCAGCACCCGCGTGAGAATGAGCTCACCCCAGTTACCCTGCAGCTTCTTATCGCCCTTCAACGCCTTAGCCAGATTACTGGCATCGTCACTGATCTGGCGATTAAGGCCTTCCAGCCTCACGATCTGCTCTTTCAAAGCAAAGCGTTCGCGGGCTTCGTTGCTATAAGTGCTTTCCACCTTCTCGCGAAAATCCTTGAGTTGCTCGCGCAATGGCGTGAGCAAGCCATCCAGCCCGATCTTGTTCTGCTCGCTGAATTTTTGTGACTTCTCTTCAAATATTTTTGTCGCCAACTGCTCGAACTGCAGCTTGAGCGTCTGCTCCTGCTCTTTCACCAGCCTGGCCTGCGCTAGCAGCTGCTCACGCTCAACCTCAAGCCGGGTCTGCAATTCTTTGAGATGCACATCACGCTGGCGCAACTGTTGCTCCAGCTCGCGGCTTTTCAGCTCCAGCTCAGCACGCAAGGTCTCGGCCTGTTTTTCCTGCCGTGAATACGCCAGCAGCTGCTCTTCAAGGCGAGCCTGATCTACGGCCCGCTGCTGCAGTGCATCACCCTGCCCACGCAGCTCAGCATCGCGCCGGCGCAGGCCCGCGGCCAGCCAGAAGTACACCAGCACGCCGCCAAGCAAAAAAGCAGCCAAGGCTGTGATTACGACAAATGAATTCATGTAATTCCCAAAAAATGCATGCAGTCACTGCACGCTATCGCGACAGCAATAATTCTTCCGGCGGCAATGAAAGCTCCGGTGGCGGCAGATAAAGGCCAGCCGGCAACTCCAGTTCCACTTCCACCGGACGGTGATCAGAAAGCCGCGCATCCAGCACATCAGCCCGGCTCACCACCAACTCGTCACTCACCAGAATATGATCAATCTGGCGTGCCGGTTTCCAGCTCGGGTAAGTGTGCATGGCTTCATCCAGCCAGCGCCAGCGGCGTTTACCCAAGGTGGAGCGGCGTAATTCTTCCGGCGTGCAATTGAGATCGCCCATGATGACGACATGGCGAGCATCGGCGGTCAGTGTATTGATGAAGGCCAACTGATGCGCACGCGCACGCACACCCAGCGAGAGATGCACATTCAGCACCAGCAAAGTATTTTCCGGCGTACCGAAACGACTCAGAATGAGACCGCGCCCGCGCAAGCCAGGCAGCGCATGCGCTTCTACAGCATAGGGCGCCTGCCGGCTCAGCATGCCATTGCTGAATTGACCGAAGTGGCCGAGATCGCGATTGAGTTGCTGATACCACCAGGGAAGGCCGGCGCGTTCGGCAAGATGAGAAAGCTGATGCGTATAACTGCTGCGCAGGCTACCGCCATCCACCTCCTGCAGGCCCACCACATCGTAATTGCCAAGCAGACGGGCAATCTGCTCCAGATGCTCCAGCGGACGCCGTTGCGGCAACAGATGCCGATGACCTCGGGTGACATAGTGATGCGCAGCATGTATGCCCATGCCGGCCTGCATATTGAAGCTGAGCAGGCGCAGCTTTGGCGCGGGCCAGATCGACTCGCCGCCAGCAACATCGGGCCCGGCCCGTTGCGGCCGGACCGGCAGCAAACGGGTCAGACTCGGGAGCATGAAAACTCCTTGGAAATTATTTCTTGGCGGGTGCCGCTTTTTTCAGGGCAGCACGTTCCTTGGCAATAAGCTCGTTCACCGTGGCCAGCACGCGGGCATCTTCGCCCTTCACCACATATTTGCCATTCACCACAATCGCAGGCACGCCATCCAGCTGATACTGCTGAGCCAGAGCCTTGCTCTGGGCAACCTTGCCGCCCACTGCAAAGGAATTGTAGGTGCTGGCAAAGGTGGCCGGATTAATACCGAAACCGGCATAGAATTTCGCCAATGAATTCTGGTCAAAGAGCTGCTGCCGGCCAATATGAATCGCCTGGAACAACGCCATATGGGTTTTTTCTTCCTTGCCCATGATCTGCGCAGCATAGAAGCCGCGGGCATTGGTTTCCCAAGTGCTGTTCAGGGCCGCCGGTGTGCGAATGAAGTTCACATCGGCCGGCTTGGTCTTGAGCCAGGCCTCAACATGCGGGTCCAGACGGTAGCAATGCGGGCAGCCGTACCAGAAGAATTCGCGCACTTCGATCATGCCGGGCTTGTCGACGCGACCAGGGTTGGCCAACGTGGTGTAAGCATCGGCGGCATGAGCAGTAACGGCGGCCAGACCGAGAACAAGAGTGGCAAGGAAGCGCTTGAGCATGGGAACTCCGAAGTAGAAACAAGACCCTGAAAGGCCACGAGAATAACCAAGCCTTGTCAGGGCCGGAAGCCAAGGGCTGTGGTGATTTTGTGGCCCCTAACCATCAACGCCAGCGGCAGCTGATGGTTGACACAAAAAAGGCGGCCAGAGGCCGCCTTTTTACTTCTGCCGCACTCAGTGCAGACCGGAGATGAAGCTGGATACGGCTTCGATTTCCTCGTCGGAGAGCTTGGCGGCCACCATCTGCATGGGGCCCAACTCGCCGGCCTTGGCAGCATCGTTCACACGCTTCTGGGCCGGATCAGCCACGATGTCGGCGCGGCCGGCTGCGCGGAAGGCATTGAGCTGCTTCTTGATGTAGTCCGCATGCTGCCCGCCCAGATGCGGGAAGCCGGCCAGGGCATTGCCCTTGCCTTCCGGGCTGTGGCAGCCGGCACAAGCGGCCAGGCCGGTCTTGGAGTTGCCACCGCGATAGACTTTTTCACCCTTCTTCACGAGCTCGGCCTTGGCCTGACCCACACCGGACTTCTGCTCGGAGTAATAGGCGGCGATATCCGCCATGTCCTGCTCGGCCAGTGGCAGAGCCATGCCCTGCATGGAGGCATCGTTGCGGCGGCCGGCTTTGAAGTCCTGCAACTGCTTGTAGATGTATTTGGCGTTCTGGCCCGCCAGACGCGGGAAAGTGGGTGCCATGCTGTTGCCGTCAGCACCGTGGCAGGCGCCGCAAGCGGCGGCCTTGGTCTGGCCGGCAGCAGCATCGCCCTTGGGCACGGCAGCAGCCTGGACCAGAGAGACCAGACCCAGGGAAAGTGTGGCAACAGCGAAAAGCTTCTTCATGGCAGATTCCGTCTTGGTGTTACAAATCAGGTTGAGGCGATTTATTTCGACATGTATTTGATGAGCGCCTTGAAGTCGGCATCGGAGCAGTCCATGCACAAGCCCTTGGGCGGCATGGCCTTGAAGCCGTTCTTGACGTGGCCAAGCAAGGCAGCCTCTCCCTGCTTGCTGCGTGCAGCCCAGGCAGCCTTGTCACCTTTCTTGGGAGCACCGGCAGCGCCGGTGTTATGGCAGGCACCGCAGGACTTGTTGTACTTGTCCTGAACGGCATCCGCATGTGCCCCGGCAGCAAACAGCAAGCCGGCAGCAAGTAAAGCGATACGGAATTTCGGCATGGCTGTCTCCATTGCTGTGGCAGCAGATAGAATGGCTGAGCTCGGAGTGGCTGCGCAGTCAAAGTTTCGGACGCGCAAAGCCGCCGGATTATATACCACATGTAAATATCTGAAATAGCCCTTAAAATTCCTGCGGACTCATCCTCATTCCCCCCGGTGGTTTTCATGTCTCAGGCCCTGCACCCGGTGCTCGCTCTCACCGGCCGCGCTAGTTTCCAGATCAGCGCACCCACACTGGCCCTATGCCCACCGGACACCGGACTTGAGGTTGCCTTTGCCGGTCGCTCCAATGCTGGCAAATCCAGCTGCATCAACACCCTGGCCCGGCACAGGCAGCTGGCCCGCGCCTCCAAAACACCCGGCCGCACCCAGCTCATCAACTTCTTCACCCTCGAAGAAGGCAATCAGCGTCGTCTGGTCGACCTCCCCGGCTATGGCTACGCCCGCGTCTCGCACAGCATGAAGGACGAGTGGCAGCACCATCTCGGCCAATACCTGCAAGGGCGAGGCAGCCTGTGCGGCCTTATCCTGCTCATGGACATTCGCCATCCGCTCACCGATTTCGACCGCAATATGCTGGAGTGGGGACGCCGCCGTAACCTGCCCGTGCATTGCGTGCTGACCAAAGCCGACAAACTCAACCGCGGCCCGGCGCTCAATGCCCTGCAGGCCGTGAAGAAAGATCTGGTCACGCTGGGTTTCTCGGCCAGCGCTCAGCTTTTCTCCGCGCTGAAAATTAGCGGACTGGAAGAGCTGGCCGACAAGCTGGGCGAGTGGCTGCAATACCCGCCGCCCGAAGCGCCGGAAGATCTCACCGTGGAAGCCAAGGCCCGACTGGCCTGACATCTTCCACAGCGCAATAAAAAGCCCGGCATGACCGGGCTTTTTATTGCGCTGTAAAAACTGCGTGCCTCAGTGCGCCTCATCCCAGTTATTACCCACACCCACTTCAACAATCAGCGGCACCGACAACTCTGCCGCAGCACCCATTTTTTCCTTGAGCAGGGCCGTGATTGCATCCAGCTCACCCTCATGCACTTCCAACACGAGTTCGTCATGTACCTGCATAAGCAGACGGGCACGCGACTCTTGTCCGATCAAGGCGGCGTCCACTGCAATCATGGCGCGCTTGATGATGTCGGCGGCCGTCCCCTGCATGGGCGCATTGATGGCAGCACGTTCAGCGCCCTGACGCAGCGCCGCATTCTTGGAATGAATTTCGCGCACCATGAGACGACGGCCAAACAGCGTTTCCACATAACCTTTTTCGGCCGCCAGTGCGCGCGTGCTTTCCATATACCGCTTCACGCCGGGATAGCGCGTGAAATACATATCGACATAGCTCTGCGCTTCGTTGCGGCCTATGCCCAGCTGCTTGGCCAGACCAAAAGCCGACATTCCATAGATAAGACCGAAGTTGATGGCCTTGGCATTGCGGCGCTGATCCGATGTCACCTCGGCAATGGGCACCCCGAATACTTCAGCGGCAGTTGCCTTGTGCACATCCTCGCCATGACGAAACGCATTGAGCAGGCCCTCGTCTTCCGAAAGATGGGCCATGATGCGCAATTCGATTTGCGAATAATCCGCCGCCATCACCTTCCAACCCGGCGGCGCAATAAAAGCCTGCCGGATTTTTCGGCCCTCTTCCGTGCGTATCGGGATGTTCTGCAAATTAGGATCGGTGGAAGAAAGGCGCCCGGTGGCGGCCACGGCCTGATGATAGGAGGTGTGCACGCGCTTCGTTTTGGGATTGACCAGCTCGGGCAGTTTTTCCGTATACGTGGATTTCAGCTTGGCCAAGGAACGGTGCTGCAATAAGAGACGTGGTAGCGGATGATCCAGCTGCTCCAACACATCTTCGGCCGTAGAGTATTGGCCTGTAGCCGTTTTCTTCGGTGCCGGAATCTCCAGCTTCTCGTAAAGAATATGCCCCAGCTGCTTGGGCGAGGCCAGATTGAATTCCTGACCGGCTATTGCATAGGCTTCTTTTTCCAGCGCCAAAATGCGCTCACCCAATTCACGGCTTTGCTTGGCCAACATAGCGCCGTCTATCAATACGCCGGTTCTTTCCATTTTCTGCAAAATGGGCGCCAAGGGCATTTCAATATCACGAAAAACTGAAAGCAGCTTTTCATCCTGCCCAAGTTTTTCCGCCAACACATCATGCAGGCGCTGCGTGATATCGGCATCTTCAGCGGCGTAATACGCCGCGGCCGGCTCGTCGTCATCGCCAATGGGAATCTGGTTGAAGGTCAGCTGCTTTACGCCCTTGCCAGCAATCTGCTCAAAAGTGGTGGTCTCCACGCCCAGATACAAAGCGGCCATTGCATCCATATTGTGGCGCGTGGCAGTGGCATCCAGCACATAGGAAGCCAGCATGGTATCGAAGACAAAACCTTTGAGATGTATATCGTAATTGGCCAGCACATGAATATCGTACTTCAGATGCTGACCAATCTTGCCGATGGCCGGATTTTCCAGAATTGGCTTGAGGTCGGCGAGCACGGCATCACGAGGCAGTTGATCGGGCGCGCCCATATAGTCGTGCCCTACCGGCACATACCAAGCCTCACCAGCTTCGAATGCAAACGACAGACCGACAATTTCTGCCCGCATATAATCCAGGCTAGTGGTTTCGGTATCCACACAAAAAACGCTGGCAGCTTTCAGTCTTTCCAGCAGAGCAGAAAATTCTTCCGGCGTAAAAACGGTATGGTATTTGCGCTCTATCTCTACCGGCGCAGCCACGGCCGACTGCGATACAACGGCTTCAGAAACGGCCTTAGCGCTCGCAGCATTTATCTCTGCAGCAGGCGCCACAGAAACTGCACCGCCCTTTACCAGATCAGCATACCAAGTACGGAATTCCAGCTCCTGCGTCAGCTGCAATAGTGCCGCACTGTCGGGCGCTGCGGGATGCAGATCGGCAAAGCTAATGGGCAGTTCCACATCACATTTTATGGTTGCCAGTTCGCGCGCCAGCTTGAGCACATCCAGCGAGGCGCGCAGATTTTCGCCGGCCTTGCCTTTGATGGTGTCGGCTTTTTCCAGCAAGGCATCCAGTGAACCGAATTCCTGCAACCATTTCGCCGCGGTTTTCGGGCCCACGCCCGGCACGCCGGGAATGTTGTCCACGGAATCGCCGACCAGCGCCAGATAATCAATGATGCATTCTGGCGGCACGCCAAATTTCGCAATCACACCCTCTCTGTCCATGAGCGTATCCGTCATGGTGTTGATAAGCGTGATGCGCTCATTCACCAACTGCGCAATATCCTTGTCACCCGTGGAAATCAGTACGGACTGGCCCTGCGCTGCCACCTGTCGCGCCAAGGTGCCAATCACATCATCAGCCTCCACACCTTTTTCACAGAGCATGGGCAGACCCATGGCGCGAATCACGGCGTATAAAGGCTCGATCTGCGAACGCAGATCATCCGGCATGGGCGGACGATTGGCTTTGTATTCGGGATAGATATCGTCACGGAAAGTGCCCCCCGGCGCATCGAAGACCACGGCGATATGCGTGGGGCCATAGGTCTTGATGAGCTTCTGCAGCATATTGACCACGCCCTTGACCGCTCCCGTGGGCTGGCCACTGCGCGTGGCCAGCGGCGGGAGCGCATGAAAAGCGCGATACAGATAGGAAGAACCATCAACAAGAATGAAGGGCGTGGCAGTCATGGCAGCGGCGACTTTGTGAGAAAAAAGCAGAGCGCAGGGTAGCGCAGAAGGCTGCAGCTGTCGCCGTCGTCGCCCTGCCCCGCTATGCTCGGAGCATCCGGTTTGCGCTTCAGGAATGCTGTCATGTCTGTCTACACCCTGCTCAGCCTGCAAGACATTCAAGCTTTTGTGGAGAGCTACGGCCTACCGGCAGCCGTCAACTTGCAGCCCATCAAGGGCGGCATAGAGAACAGTAATTATTTTCTGACCTTGAGTGATGGCCGCGACTTGGTGCTCACGCTCTTTGAAGAGCTCGCGGAAAATGAAGCGGCCTTCCTTTCACCGCTGCTCACGCATCTGCACGAGGCCGGCATTCCCGTGGCCGCCCCCTTGGCTAATCGTCATGCCCATGCCCTGAATCATCTGGCTGGCAAACCGGCACAGCTCGCACCCCGTCTTGCCGGCAGCCATCCGCATATGCCGGGCATGGCGCAATGCCGCGCCATGGGAACCGCTCTGGCCGGCCTTCATACCGCTCTAAGTGCTTATCCGCTGGCGCGGGAAAATGCGCATGGACCGCAGTGGTGGGATGCGGTGGCGAATCGCTGGCTGCCGCAACTCGCGGCGACCGACAAAAGCCTGCTGCAAAATGTGTTGGCCCGTTATGCGCAAGTCGTGCAGGAAAATCCGACCCTGCCCTCAGGCCTGATACACGGCGATCTTTTTCGCGACAACACCCTGATGAGCGCTGACGTGGTGACCGCCATTCTGGATTTTTCCGAGACCAGTCATGATCACTGGCTGCTGGATATCGCTATTACCGTGAATGATTTCTGCCGGCACTGGCCTGATGATGCGCCGGATGCTGCACGCCGCGAGGCCTTTCTGCAGGGCTATGAAAGTCGCCGCCCTCTCACCGCCACTGAAAAACAGGCGCTGCCGATTTTTCTCAGCATCGCGGCTATGCGTTTCTGGCTTTCACGTCTGGATGTGGGTGCGCGCAATGCCGCAGAGGGCCGCGGCGGCGAACATGTGCTGGAAAAAGATCCGGAAGAAATGCGCCAGCTCTGCGCCAGCCTGATGGCGGCGCTGTAGCGCTTATTTGACGGATAATTCCGTGCCGGACAGGCAGTGATAAATACCATCGGCCATCAGACTCAAGCCCGCTTCATAGCCTTCCGCCGAAGACGGCGCCGCCGCAAATTGCTCATCCACGGACACCAGCACAACCTTGTTGCCAGCAAATACATTGCGCGCCAGCGCTTCATCAAAGCCGGGCTCACCCAACAAACAGCTGATGTTTTCCTGACGGATTTTCTGTGAGACCAGCAGGAAATGTTTGGCGCTGGGCTTGCCCTCGCCGCCATGCACCAGCGAACCGCGATAATTCAGCCCCAGCACGGGCTCCAGATACTGGTAGGCATCGTGATAGGCGATAAAAGAGCGCGAAGGCAGGCCCTGAAAACGCGGCGCCTGCTTTGCCTTAAGCAGGGCAATGCGGGTGGCAAATTCAGCGGCATTCTTGCGATAAGTGCCAGCAGAAGCCGGGTCGCGCAGCGCCAAGACATCGGCCAAGGCACGCGCAATCACCACGGCATTGTCCGGGTCCAGCCAGAGATGCGGGTCCACACTGCCCGCCACCACGGTCTCGCCATCCAGTCGACGATGCGCCAGCAGACGGATATCAGGCAGCTTCTGCGCCGTCAGGATTTTGGCCTTGCTGGCGGCAACCGAGCGCGCCAGAAAGGCCTCATTGGCAGGCCCGGTCCAGAGCAGGATATCGGCCCGCACCAGACGAAGGCGGTCCGAGGGCTTGAGCTGATAGTCATGCGACGAGGTGCCGTTAGGCACTAGCTGCTGCACCGCCACCTTATCGCCCGCCACCACTTGGGCAATCAGCGCCAGTGGCCGGATGCTGGTCAGCACCTCGACTGCCTGAGCGGCATGGAGAGGGAGCAGGAAAAACAGCAAACAGAGCAGGCGGGACATGGCAAACCAGACGATGCGGCGGGAAGGCGCTGATGTTATATTGTTGCGCATCATTTGTCGCGAGCCCACCATGGTCACTCCCGTCCTCTCTCCTCATGACCCTCATCATGACCATAGCCACTGCGTGCACGATGCCCTGGCATCGGCCGACCGCCTCTGCGCGGAAAGCGGCGCCCGCCTGACGCCTCTGCGCCGGCGCGTGCTGGAGCTGGTCTGGGACAGTCACCGCCCTCTGGGCGCCTATGAGCTGCTCAACCAGCTCACCGCCGAAGGCCACAAACCGGCGCCACCCACCGTCTACCGGGCGCTGGAGTTCTTGCTGGAGCAGCGCCTCGTGCATCGCATTGCCTCGCGCAATGCCTTTGTGGGCTGTTCGCATCCGGGCGCCGTCCATGCCGGCTACTTCCTGCTCTGCGAAGCCTGCGGCAATGCCGAAGAGATTGCCGATGCCCGCGCCTTGGGTAATGCCGTCGATAAAGCCGCGGCCGACGCCGCGTTCGAGATCAAGAGCCAGACCCTGGAATTGACCGGCCTTTGTCGGCATTGCCGCGAGCAGGCGCCGACATGAGCACCTCCCTGCTGCAACTTTCCGGCATACGTCTGGCTCGCGACGGCCGCACCGTGCTTGATGGTGTCAACGTCAGCCTTGAGCCCGGCAAGATACTCACCCTCATCGGCCCCAATGGCGCCGGCAAAACCTGCCTCGTGCGCATTGCGCTGGGCCTGTTGCGCCCGGATGCCGGCCAGCGCATCGTCCAACCCGGCCTGCGTGTGGGCTATATGCCGCAGAAGCTGGGCCTGAATGAATCGCTGCCGCTGGACGTACAACGCTTTCTGGCACTGGCAGCGCCCGGCCTGAGCTTCGCCACACTGGCCGGCGCGCTGGATGAGGTCGGCGCCAGCCATGTCATGAAGACGCCGGTGGCCCGGCTTTCCGGCGGCGAGCTACAGCGTGTGCTGCTGGCCCGCGCCCTGCTCCGCCAACCCGATCTGCTAGTGCTGGACGAGCCCGCCCAAGGCGTGGACATCACCGGACAAGAAGAGCTCTACGCCCTTATCGCTCGTGCGCGTGACGAGCGCGGCTGCGGTGTACTCATGGTCTCGCACGACCTGCATCTGGTCATGGCGGCGACCGACCATGTGCTCTGCCTGAACCGTCATGTTTGCTGCGAGGGGCATCCGGAGTCAGTAAGCGCCCACCCCGAATATTTGCGCCTGTTCGGCATGCAGGGCGCCAAGGGCTTGGCGGTTTACAGCCATCACCACGACCACCACCACGATGCCCATGGCGAAGTGTGTACGCACGAGGGCCCACATGAGCACGTTTGAACTGTTCTGGCCGGCGCTAGCCGGCGGACTTCTTGTTGCCCTGATCGCCGGCCCGCTGGGCTCGCTACTGGTCTGGCGCCGCCTGGCCTGGTTTGGCGACAGCCTGGCCCACGCCGCCCTTCTGGGCGTCGGCCTCTCCCTGCTGTTCAGTATTCCGGGCTGGGCCGGCATTGCCGGCGTTTGTCTCATCGTGGCCCTGCTCCTAGGCGCACTGCTACGGCATCCGGAGCTGGCCTCGGACACCCTGCTCACCATTCTTTCCACCACCTCGCTCAGCTTGGGCCTGATTGCTATCAGCCTTAGCGAGGTCCGGGTGGACCTCATGGCCTACCTCTTTGGCGACCTGCTCAGCATGGAAGCCAGCGATCTTCCCTGGTTGGCTGGCGGCAGTCTTCTAGTGCTGGGGCTGCTGGCCTGGCAGTGGCGCCAATTGCTGCTGGTCTCCATCAATGAGGAAATGGCGGCCGTGGACGGCATCGCCGTGAGCCGCCTGCGCCTGCTGCTGCTGGTACTGCTGGCGCTGGTGGTAACGGCGGCCATGAAGGTAGTGGGAGTACTGCTGATTACCGCCCTGCTGGTGATTCCAGCGGCGGCGGCGCGCCGTCTGGCTCGCACTCCGGAGCAAATGGCAGTGTTGGCCAGCCTGATCGGCATGCTCGCCGTATGCACCGGCTTGGGCAGTAGCCTGCAATGGGACCTGCCGCTGGGGCCGGCCATTGTGGTGGCTGCCGCTGCCGCCTTTGTGCTCAGCCGCTCACTACCACTTAAAACTCAGGGCTGAGCCAAAGCATCAGGGCTTTCGATATCGCGCGCCGTGCACGCGACTGAAACCGTCAAGGGATTGCAGCGTGCCGGCGCGCCGGCGGGCACGGCAATCTGATAGATCGGATCGCTATTCAAGGCATGGGTCTGCTCAAAATCCGTGCTGACGAATTGCACGCCACTCGCAAAAGCGGCATCACGCCGCACCTCATTTTTTTGTCCGTAGGCATCGGCTTGGGTGCGCACAAGATAGCCAGCTGTCACCAGCGTGTTGATAGTCGACGCATCGGCCTCCGGATCATCCACCACATAAAAAGCATTGGCCGGCGAACCATCTGCCATGCCGCTGGAATTGGTGAACATAACCCTCCCGCTCAAGCTGCCATCGGCCTGCAAATAATCCGTACGATGCCGATCAGTGAGACAAGCACAGTTGGTGAAAAGCACCTTGCCCCGGCTTTGCGCCAGTGTCGGCCACTCGCCTGCTAACACAGCTTCGTTAAGCGAAGCATGCGTGCCTTGCACATCATCTGGCGTGATGATTTTTTCGGCAGGGAAAACCGCGCGTATCTCAGCATCCAGTGCGTCGTAATCGGAAGCTACCCAAGTCTGCAGGCCCGGCGCCGCATTAAAGGTATCGGTCAGACTGTTTTGATCTTTGATCTCCACCATGATCATCAAGGGCACATGCCCCGGATTCGCATCTGACCAAGTTTTTATTTCCTGCAAACAGCTTTGGAGGCTGATGCAAGAGCTGTAAGGGTCAATATTGGCAATATGCATAACCTTGAGGCCGGCACTGAGCAAATCCGGATGCTCAACGCTGCGATCAAAGCTGAATGCCGGCACAGCGCCGCTGGCGGCTGCCGTTGCCAACTGATAAGCGCCGCCAGCCGGATCAGCCCATACATCAAGCTCAAACTGGCGCACGCCCAAGGCCAGCTGCTGTGTCAGTGTTGGATGGCGATAATTGAGCAGCGGCCTGAGATACCCTGCTATCAGATTATTGGCAAAAATTCCGTCCAGATCATCGCCCGCCATAACCGGCCCACTGTGATAACTGTTATGGCTGCCCAAGACCTGAATCTGGTTAAGACGCAGTGTGGAGTCCAGCGGATAGGGCACTACCGCGGGAGGCGCGGCGGGAGAGGGTAGCGTGGCTGACTTGTCATCATCACAAGCTGTTAAAGCCGACAATAGTGCGATGCCCGCCAAAGCCGCCATAGAAGAGCGGAATACATTTTTCATTTCAGAACTCTCAGGATTTTTTTATTGTTTTTATTCCTGACTCACTTACTCCGGCTTCCTGCCTCCTGCGCCCGGAAAGCGTACAACACCTATTGCCGGCTCGGCCGGCACTAAAGGCGGATTAGGATGCTCTGGCTCGCCGGGATTTTCAGTAACGTGACCACAGGCCACACACTCTATCCATTCACGAGCGTCATCACGACAAAGACGAACCTTGTCTTCCGCATTGCAATGCGGGCAACGCGCCCCGGCAATGAATTGCTTACGTATCACGGCTAATCGCCTTATTGCAGGCCGGAGTGACGCAGCAGGGCATCCACTTTCGGTTCGCGGCCACGAAACTCGGTGAACAGCTCCATCGCACCGCGGCTGCCGCCCTGCGCCAAAACAGTGTCACGGAACTGCCGGCCCACCTCAGCACTCATCACGCCCTCTTCTTCAAAGCGCGAGAAAGCATCGGAAGAAAGCACTTCGGCCCATTTATAGCTGTAATAGCCGGCCGCATAGCCGCCAGCAAAAATATGACTGAAGCCATTCTGGAAGCGATTAAAAGCCGGCGGCTTGATCACGGCCACGCGAGCACGCACATCATCCAACACCTGCTTCACCAATCCTGGCTTTATCTCCGGCAGGGCATGTATTTCCATATCGAAAGCGGAAAATTCCAGTTGACGCAGCATCATGAGACCAGACTGGAAGTTCTTGGCAGCCAACATTTTCTCCAACAAATCAGCCGGCAGAGGCTCACCACTTTCCACATGCGAAGACATGATGGCCAGCGCCTCCGGTTCCCAGCACCAGTTCTCGAAAAACTGGCTGGGCAGCTCCACCGCATCCCAAGCCACACCATTAATGCCGGACACCGCCGCCACTTCAATGCGCGTCAGCATATGATGCAGGCCGTGACCAAACTCATGGAAGAGGGTGGTGACTTCATCATGGGTGAGCAGGGCCGGTTTACCGTCTACCGGCGGATTGAAGTTGCAGGTAAGAAAAGCCACCGGATTTTGCAAAGCACCATTCTCCAAACGACGGCGCACACGGCAATCCGCCATCCAGGCGCCACCACGCTTGTTGGCACGGGCATAGGGATCGAGATAGAAAATGGCGACGGGCTTGCCGGCCTCACTGATTTCGTAGCAAGTAGCATCGGCATGCCACATCACGATGTCGTGACGTTCGCGGATGGAAACGCCATAGAGGCGCTCGGCAATCTTCAACATACCGGCAATCACTTTAGGTGCCGGAAAATAAGGACGCAGCTGCTCCTGTGAAATGGAGTACTTTTTTTCCTTCAGCTTTTCACTGGCGAAGGTCACATCCCAGGGCTGAAGATCGGGAATGCCAAGATCGCCAGCAGCGAATTCACGCAGCTCAAGCAACTCCTTCTCAGCGCCAGGCTTGGTGCGCTGCGCCAGATCATCCAGAAAATCCATGACCTGTTTTGGGTTGCTGGCCATTTTTGGCACCAGCGAAACCTCAGCGTAGCTTTGATAGCCGAGCAGCTGCGCCTCTTCCTGACGCAACTTCAAGATATCGTCAATCAGCTCCGAATTATCATTCTTGCCGGCATTCGGACCTTGATCCGAGGCGCGCGTGACATAGGCCGTATAAACCTGCTCGCGCAAGCTACGGTCTTGGGCATAGGTCATCACGGCAAAATAAGAAGGGAAATCCAGGGTGACGCGATAGCCGTTCTTTTCTTTTTGCTGCGCCAGTGAGGCCAGCAGTGCCAGTGCAGAGTCAGGCAGACCTTGCAGGCGGGAAGCATCCTGCAGCAAAAGCTCCCAAGACTGAGTGGCATCCAGTACATTGTCGGAGAATTTCGAAGAAAGCTCGGAAAGCTTTTCCACGATTTCCGCAAAGCGCTTTTTCCCATCTGCCGGCAAACCTATGCCACTGAGACGGAAATCACGCAGAGCATTTTCCACCGTCTTTTTCTGCGCGGCGCTGAAGCCGGCAAACTCGTGGCTGCTCGCAATCTTTTCATAGACGCGAAACAGGGTTTCATTCTGGCCCAACTCGGTGCCGTAGGCCGCCAACTTGGGCAGCGCCTCGTTATAGGCCTGCCGCCACGCTTCGGAATTCATCACCGCATTGAGATGCGACACCGGCGACCAGGCCTGATCCAACCTGTCCTGCAACTGCTCCAACACCGCCGGCACGGAGGCCCAGTCAGCCGCGGCCTTGCCCAAGGCGGCAATCACGGCACGGTTATCCGCCAGAATGGCATCCAACGCTGGCGCCACATGCTCGGGCAGAATGCGATCAAACGGGGGCAGTGTATGGCTTTCCAGCAGGGGATTATTCATGGGAAATTCCGCATCTCATTCAGCCTTGGCCACAGACGGGCCACAAGGCATAGCAAACACATCGGGGATTCATATATGGCGACTGCCATCCGCTCGCACAAGGGCATACAGCCGCAACTAGCCGAGAGTGTATTCGTGGACCCTACAGCCGTCATCATTGGTGACGTTGTCATCGGTCGCGACAGCTCAGTCTGGCCCTATGCCATCATTCGCGGCGACATGCACCGCATCCGCATCGGCGAGCGCGTTTCTGTCCAGGATGGCAGCGTGCTGCATATCACCCATGCCAGCGCCTACAACCCGGATGGCTATCCACTGACCATAGGCAACGATGTCACCATCGGACATCAGGCCACCCTCCATGGCTGCACCGTGCACGACCGCGTGCTCATCGGCATGAAGGCCATGGTCATGGATGGTGCGGTGGTGGAAAGCGAAGTGATTCTGGGCGCCGGCGCCGTGGTGCCACCTGGCAAGGTGCTGGCTTCAGGTTTTGTCTATGTCGGTAGCCCGGCAAAAGCCGCACGCCCCATCACCGAGAAGGAGCGCACTTATTTCACCTACACCGCCGCCAACTACGCAAAACTCAAGAATGAATATCTGGCAGAGGCAGCGGACTGAAGCAGCGGATCAGCGCAAGCGATACGTCAGGCCAAAAGTAGTGAGACTGTCTTCAACTTCACTCTCACCACTATCGGTCTTTGTTTCATAGGCCAAGGTCAGGCCCAATACATCCGTGATATCGGCAGTGAGTGCCGTGCGTGTACGTGCCACGGTGCCGCTGCGTCCGGTTTCCACTGAAAGATCTTCATTGAAGCGCGCATTCTTGCTGAACTTCCATTCGTACTTCAGTGCAAAGTTTCCCAAGCCTTCGTCTTCAACTTCACCATTTATGGACAGCCGGCTGCGACGCACGCCAGCACCCAAATCGGCATTAAGCAACATGGCTTCGGACTTGATGATATTGCGGCCGAAACCCAGCGCCAGAAAAGTCTGATAGTCATAGGCAGACTGCAGATCTTTTTCCCACTGCGGCTTGATGAAAAGATAATCGCGGTCCGTGAAATTCCAACTGGATTTTTCATAAGACAGATAGCGCTCTATCGTATGTTGATTGCTGTCGTTATCCGCCTCATTGAAGCCTTCGGCATGAAACAGATGGGTCCACGCTCGGACCTTGTACTGCATGTCCAGCAGGCCCTTGATGGTTTCCTTGTTACTGCTGCCGGTAGTTTTTACAAAACCGGCATTGGCATCCATGGTGAACGGCTTTTCTACCGTCTCTGCCGCCAGACCTATGGCCGGCACCAGAATCAGCGCCAGCATTGCCACATTTCGCATCCACTCCCTCCTCAATCAGGATCAGTCGGCCAACTCGCTGCGCAATTGCGCCAGCAGGCCAGCGGTATCGGGGCGCTGCTGGCGCCAGATAAAAAAAGCCTCGGCCGCCTGCTCTACCAACATGCCCAGACCATCGCGCGTTGCCGCCCCTTGTGCCTGCGCCCAGCGCAAGAATACCGTCGGGCTGGCACCATACATCATGTCATAAGCATTGCTGTTGGCCGCCAGTAACCCTGTAGGCAAGGGCGGCAATTCCCCCTGCAAACTGGCCGATGTGCCATTGATGAGCAGATCGAAAGACTGACCTGCAAGTTCCGCAAAACTGCAGGCATGAATTTCACCTTCATCCGCAAATAATTGCGCAAGTTGCTCAGCTTTTTCCCGAGTGCGATTGGCAATCAGCAGAAGCTCCGGCTTTTCTGCCAGCAGCGGCCCCAGCACTCCGCGCACCGCACCGCCGGCACCCAGCACCAGCACACGGCGTTGTGTAATGCCGACAGCTGCATTGGACAAATCACGTACAAGACCGACGCCATCAGTATTGTCGCCGTAGAGGCGCCCATCCTTGCCGCACAGCAGGGTATTCACCGCTCCCGCTTTTTCTGCTCGTACACTGCGCACCGCGGCCAGACGCCATGCCTCTTCCTTGAAGGGAACCGTGACATTGCAACCGCGACCGCCCTTGGCAAAGAAATCTTGCACGCTCGTCTCAAAGTCATGCAGGGGGACGAGCTCGGCCGTATAGGTCATGTCCTGACCGGTCAGCCGTGCGAATTCACGATGTATACGGGGTGACTTGCTGTGGGCAACAGGATTGCCGAACACACAATAGCGTTCCATTATCGGGCTCCTCCTCCGGCCCGCGAGCTTTACGAAGTTAGGATGGAGCGTCAACCACAATGATTTTTTTCAGGCCGTTTTGGCCGCTTGCACAGCTCCAAGGGGAAACTCTGAATGCGCAGTCTTCGCCAGTTGTTCACCATGCTTTGCATGGGTTTGATGGCTTTGTTCACCTTGCCGGCCCATGCCGCCAGCTTTGAAGAGCTGCAATCCCTGCAGGACGGGGGCTACCGCATCACTAACCAGATTTTCATGTACGCCATTCTTGAGAAAGCCGGTGAACGCCGTAAGGATGTAAATCGTCTTGTCGCCGCATTGGATCCTCGCGTCGCTGCACTGGGCGACAAAGAGGCGTCAGCGACCTGGCAGGCTTTACGCAGCTCCGTGGCCAACGATCCTTATTACAATGGCGAAGTGGCACAGCAGCAGCTCTACACCATAGAAGACAATGCCACGCGTTTCACACAGGCGCTTGAGCGCCTGATTCCTGCCGACACAGACCCGAAGAAAATGGCTGTGCACGATCTCGTTAAACGCATGCATATCATGATGATGATTTATCTGCGCAATAGCGCTGATCCGATGGGGGGAGCCAACTATTCCGGCATCAATAGTGGAATTTCGCTAGAAAATCTGCCAGCCGAATTCACCGCCAAACTGGCAGCTGTCGAAAAAAGCCAGCGCGCCATGGCCCCGGCAATCGCCAAGATCAAACCCAAGTGGGCTTTTCTGAGCCCACGCATTGCAAGCTTCAATGAAAAGACGGTGCCTTATCTGGTCGATATCTATTGCCGTCAGATCATCGACCTGCTCATGGCTGCAACACCCAACTGAGCACTGAGCATCTAATGAAAAGCCGGCACTTAGCCGGCTTTTCATTTTTATATTGAACTCACGCCCAGTCCCGGACTCGCAAATACTGCTCATACAAGTCGGCCTCGGGACTACCCAACTCCGGCTGCCAGTCATAGCGCCAGCTCACGAGATTGGGCAGGGACATGAGGATGGACTCCGTGCGCCCACCCGACTGCAGACCGAAGAGCGTGCCGCGGTCATAAACCAGATTGAACTCCACATATCGACCGCGACGATACAGCTGAAAATCGCGCTCGCGCTCGCCATACGGCAGCTCCTTACGCCGCGCCAATATGGGTTGGTAGGCGGCAATATAGCCATCACCAACAGCACGCATGAAAGCAAAGCTCTTTTCTGCACCAAAGACATTCAGATCGTCATAGAAAAGACCGCCTATGCCGCGCGGCTCATTGCGATGCTTGATGAAGAAATATTCGTCACACCATTTTTTATAATCGGCGTAAACGCTGCTGCCGAATGGCGTACAAAGTTCACGGGCCACACCATGCCAATGCTGGCAATCTTCGTCGAAGCCGTAATAGGGCGTGAGATCAAAGCCGCCACCAAACCACCAGATGGGTGCCTGACCTTCTTTTTCGGCAATGAAAAGGCGCACATTGGCATGCGAAGTAGGGGCATAGGGATTGCGTGGGTGGATCACCAGCGACACACCCAAGGCCTGAGCCCGGCAACCTGCCAGCTCGGGCCGATGTGCTGTAGCTGAAGCCGGCATATTGCTGATATGCACATGCGAAAACAGCACACCGCCTTTTTCTATCACCTTACCGTTTTCCAGCACGCGCGAACGGCCACCGCCGCCTTCAGCACGCGTCCACTCATCAGTCAGAAAGTGTCCACCATCCTCGGCCTCCAGCATGGCGCAGATACGATCCTGCAGATCCAGCAGATAGCTTTTGACCGCGGCAATATCGGGAGCAGCAGCAGAATTATTCATGACACCTCATCGGGCTCGCAAAACGACACCACTGACGGCATCGCGAATTTCACTGGGACGGGCATCACCGCCCAACTCACCAGGCAGAATGAAATCGAGCTCGCTGCCGAACTCGTCGTGCACAGCTTCAGCACTCAGCAGCGCAGGCTGTCCACTGCGATTGGCACTGGTGGAAACCAGCGCAGCCCCCCATGCCAGACAGAGCTGTTGCACACCAGCATGGGCGGAGACGCGCACAGCCAGACTTTTATGCGCACCACTCAGCCAGAGCGGCGCATCGACCACTGGCACTATCCAAGTATAAGGGCCGGGCCAAGTAGCCAGCACGGCTTCGCGCTGCACCGCATCAAGGCCCGCCAAAAAACTCTCAAGCTGAGGCACCGTAGCCGCAATCATAATCAGGCCCTTGGCCTCGCTGCGTTGCTTCAGATCAAGAACACGGCGCACCGCATTCTCATTGAAAGGATCGCAACCCAAGCCCCAAACGCCTTCAGTGGCATAGGCAATGACTCCACCTGCATGCAGTACGCGCACTGCAGCCTGCACATCAGCCGGGGAGGGAAGGGAAGAATCTTTTGGAGTTTTCATGGCGGCGCAGTGTAACACCACCCCTCATCAAGCACGCTGCAAGGGCTGGGGCAGGCGTTCATAGCCTCCGGGCACGGCCACGATCAGCCCCTCCATTTCCAGCACAGACAAGGCGCGCAATACGGCAGAAGGTGGCTGCCCGGTTGCCGTAATCAACCAATCGGCATGCCGGCACTCCTGACCCATTACATCCAGCACGGTTTGTACCTGTCGCTCTAGGCGCGGCCTGAGCTGTTTCTGTCGCGAGGGCAAGGCTTCCTGATAGAGACCCAGCATGGGCGGCAGATCGGAAAGGATGTGCCGGCTTTGCGTCACCAGCGTGGCGCCTTCACGTATCAGTTTGAGGCAACCCTGTGCCTGCGCATGGTGGCGCGAGCCCGGCAAGGCCCAGACCAGACGGCCCTGTTCCGCCGCAAGGCGGGCGGTGATCAAGGAACCACTTTCCAGCGCCGCCTCCACCACCAGAACTCCCAGGGAAAGTCCGCTGATAACACGATTGCGTCGCGGGAAGTGCAGGGGCAGAGGAGGGGTTCCCGGCAGAAACTCACTCAGCAGCAAGCCGCCCTGTTCAAGTATTGCTGTCTGCAGGCGCGTATTTTCTCGCGGATAAATCTGGTCAGCACCGGCCCCCAGAACCGCAATAGTTTTACCGCCTGCACGCAAGCAGCCGGCATGGGCGGCGGCATCAATGCCCAATGCCAGACCGCTGACTATCACTAGCCCACTGCTCGCCAACTCACCGGCCAATGCTGCCGCATCCTCACGACCATGCACGGAAGGGCGTCGACTACCCACCACCGCCACCTGTGGAAAATCCGTCAGATCGGCATCTCCGCGCAGAAATAACAGCGGAGGCGCATCTGCAATTTCGCGCAAGAGCTGCGGGTAGGCGGGGTCATCAAGCGTCCGCAAGGCATTGCCCTCGCCTTCGCTCCACGCCAGATCCGCAGCCACGCCCTCATCCATTTCCCGCTGTAGCTCAGGGTCCTCGCCACGGCGCCAGCGTGTCAGACGCTCGGCTTTTTGCGGCGCCACGCCGGCCGCGCGCCACGCCGCTGCATCGGCGGCCAAGGCAGCGGCCGGCGTGGAAAATGCCTGCAAAAGTGCATGTGTGCTTTGTGCAGATTGCTGTAGCAGACGCCATAGGCGCAGCCAGTCCAGCACTCCTGCGGAGTGAGATGTATTCATGAGGCGTCCTTGCCTGTTGTGGAAAATCTTTGCCAAAAAAAACGGGCGGTCTGCATTATGGCAGACCGCCCGTTTTTTACCGCAGGACTAGGCTCAGTCGCCGCTGATGGGCGGGCGAACTTCGTCACCGTTCTTGATGGTTGTGCTGGAGCGAAGGATCAAGGCATAGCTCACCCGCGAGAAAGTGCGGAAGACCATGGCCAGACCGGCACGCTCGGCAGGCAAACGTATCTTTTCCTGTGTTGACTTGTCGGTAATGACCTCACCCTTGCGATAGAGGGCAAAGGTATGGCCTGGCTTCACGCCATCCACGTCACCACGACTGATCACAATCACGCTGAACTGTGCCGCAGAAGCAATACTGCCGAAGACACGAACGATATGACCAGGCTTCACACCCTCAGGATTAGAAGGGTTGAACACGGAGGAAATGCGCTCGGCCTCGTTAGGCAGCAATTTGTCGCCAATACGGATTTCCTGAGTAGTACGCTTCACTTGCAGCGTGCCCACCTCGGGAGTCAGCGCAATCAAGTCGCCAAAACCTATATCCTCAGCCTCATAACCCAGTAGCTCGCCAGTGGCAGGATCCACATAGCGCTGCCCCGCACGGTAGATGCCATAGGAGGCATCTGGCACCAGCAACTTGTTCTTGTTACGGATGTAGATATTGTCGCCCGCACCGGTGACCACATGATTGTCGGCGCCGGCAATCACATAGGGCGCACGCTCCAGTTCCTCATTGGCCACCACGCGTGAGCCATTGATGAAGCGCTGGATTTCCTTGAGCGGTATGGAGGGAATGGCCAGGCTGAGCGGCAGTTCGCGCACCTTGGGCTTGAGCTTGACGGTGCCATCCGGCATTTGCACGGTGGTCGGCAGGCCGCCGCCACTAGCTAGACGATTTGCAACCTCTGTACAGCCACCGCCTTGATCCACGGCCAGCACGGCACGGCCGTCAATGCTGCAAAGCAGCAGGACATCGCCCGGGTAGATGAGGTGGGGGTTATAGACCTGCTTGTTGGACTCCCAGATCTGGGGCCAGCGCCAAGGATCATTCAGGTAGCGGCCCGCAATGCCCCAGAGGGTATCGCCAGCAACCACGGTATAGCGTTCGGGGGCAGAATCTTTGACCTTGGGAGCATCTTCGGCCTGTACGACGCCCGCCAGCAGGCAGGCACTCACGATTCCCAGGAGACGTTTTTTCATTATGGTTTCCCTTATGGCTCAGCCATGGCTGTGCTGCCGGCACGGCCTTCGCGGTCGCTTTTTCGGCATGCGGCCTTATAATGGGCCGAAGCGGCGTCATCCGCTGTGACGCAATCTGCAGACTTTTACAGTAACTTCATCACCTTAGCAAGCATACTTGGGAGACTACTCCAAGTAGCACAGCCATCCCAAGCGGCCAAAAATGATTCTGCCCATTCTGGAATTTCCTGATCCTCGCCTGCGCACCAAGGCCAAACCTGTAGCCGTGGTCGATGACAGCATCCGTCGCCTCGCCGACGACATGCTGGAGACCATGTATGACGCGCCCGGCATAGGTCTCGCTGCCTCCCAGGTGGACCAGCATATCCAGCTCATCGTCATGGACCTCTCAGAAGAGAAGGACGAGCCCCGCATCTTCATCAATCCAGTGGTGACACCGCTGGTGGAAGAAAAGGCACCCTATGACGAAGGCTGCCTGTCCGTCCCCGGTTTCTACGAGACCGTGGAGCGCCCCGCTCGTGTGCGCATCAATGCCCTGGATCGTGACGGCAAGGCCTTCGAGCTTGAGGCCGAGGGCCTGCTGGCCGTCTGCATACAGCACGAGATGGATCACCTGAACGGCAAGCTCTTCGTGGACTATCTGTCCTCGCTCAAGCGCGAGCGCATCAAGAAGAAACTGGAAAAGCTGCATAAGCAGCAGGCCTGAGCATCCTCATCGTGGACACCCCCTTGCGCATTATCTTTGCCGGTACGCCGGAGTTCGCTGCTGAAAGCCTGAAAGCCCTGCTACAGCAGGGCGAGCATGAAGTGATCGCCGTCTACACCCAGCCGGATCGCCCGGCCGGCCGTGGCCGCGAGCTCAAAGCCAGCCCGGTAAAAGAGCTGGCGCTGAGTCGCAAGATTCCTGTCTACCAGCCGCCCAGCCTGCGCACGCCTGAAGCCCAGGCTGATCTGGCCGAACTCAAGGCCGACCTCATGATCGTGGCGGCCTACGGCCTTATCCTGCCCAAAGTCGTACTGGAAACGCCGCGCTTGGGCTGCATCAATGTGCATGCCTCTCTGCTGCCACGCTGGCGCGGCGCTGCCCCCATACAACGCGCCATCCTCGCCGGCGACCGCGAGACCGGCATCACCATCATGCAGATGGACGAAGGTCTGGATACCGGCGCCATGCGTTATATGGAGCGCTGCCCGATTTCCCCTAACGACACCGGCGAAAGCCTGCATGACCGCCTCGCCCTGTTAGGCGGCGAGGCGCTGGTGGCCGCTCTGGATTTGCTGGTGGATGGCGAACTCCCCAGCGCAGCGCAGAACGAGGCCGATGCCACCTATGCCCGCAAGCTCAGCAAAGAAGAAGCCAAGCTGGACTGGAAGCTGCCGGCAGCGGAACTGTGCCGTGCCGTGCGCGCCTATAACCCTGTGCCCGTGGCCTTCACCACACTTGCCGGACAGGTCGTCCGTATCTGGCAGGCCAGCGTGGCCGACGAAGAAACCACGGCCCCTGCCGGCATGATTATCGCCGCCGACCGTGATGGCCTGCGCATAGCCGCCGGCGCTGGCACCGTGCTGCAGATCGAGACCCTGCAACTACCCGGCGGCAAGGCCCTGTCCATACTGCAACTGCTTAATGCCCGCCGCGATCAGCTGGCGCCCGGCCAGGTACTCGGCGCATGAAGTCACATAGCGGCCGCAAACCCTCATCACTTAATGTCCGTGCCTTGGCGGCACGCGCACTCGCGCCCGTACTCGCTGGCAAAGAATCCCTGAGCGATACCTTACCGGCGGCCTTGAGCCAGGTCGCCACGCAGGATCGCGGTCTCCTGCAGGCTATGGCCTTCACCACCTGCCGCCATGCTCTGCATTATCGCGAGCTGCTCAAGCCCATGCTGCAGCGCCCGCCCGCCGCCCCCGTGGAAGCCCTGCTGCTGCTCGGCCTCGCGCAATTGCGCGATCTGCGCATTCCCGATCACGCCGCCCTCAGCGAAACCGTGGATGCCGCGCGTGAGCTGGGGCAAGAGCGCAGCACCGGTCTTATCAATGCGGTCTTGCGTCGTTATCTGCGTGAGAAAAACGCGCTGGAGGCAGAGGCCGCCCATTTTGCTCACGCCCATCCGGACTGGTTGAAATCTGCGCTGGAAAAAGACTGGGGCACTGAGCGCGCTGCCGCGCTGATGCAAGCCGGCAATGAAGAAGGTCCACTGACTTTGCGCGTCAATCAACGCCAAGGCAGCCGCGAAAATTATCTGGCTCATCTACAGGCAGAAAATATTCCCGCCACGCTCTGCGCCTGGAGCGCTGCCGGCCTGCGCGTAGAGAATGTGGGCGATGTGCGTTTGCTCCCCGGCTTTGCCGATGGCGCCGTTTCCGTTCAGGACGAAGCCGCCCAGCTTTCTGCTTTTTTGCTGGACTGTCAGCCCGGCATGCACGTGCTGGACGCCTGTGCGGCCCCCGGCGGAAAGACAGCACACTTGCTGGAACACACTGAAAATATCACGCTCACAGCGCTGGATATTTCAGCCGACCGCTGCGTACGTATTGAAGAAAATCTCACCCGCTTGCAACTGCGCAATGCCGTCGTTAAAGCGGCTGATGCCGCCAACACAGCAGCGTGGTGGGACGGTAAACTCTTTGATCGCATTCTATTGGACGCACCCTGCACGGCCACGGGGGTGATACGCCGTCATCCCGACATCAAGCTGCTGCGCCGCGCGACCGACGTACAGCAGACGGTAAAACTGCAAGCGCAATTGCTGGCAGCGCTGTGGCCACTGCTGGCAAAGGGCGGCGTCCTGCTCTACGCCACCTGCTCGCTGCTGAAAGACGAAAATGAAAAACAGATGGCCGCCTTTCTGAAAAAGAATCCGGACGCACAGGAAGCCATCATTCAAGCCGAATGGGGCGAAGCACGCACTCATGGCCGCCAGCTGTTCACCGGCAATACCGACGGCTTTTTCTACGCAGTCCTGAAAAAAGCCTGAGCGCGGCGCGCCAGAAATTCTTGCCTCAAACCGGCGCTGGCCCAGACGTCAATTCTGGTGTCGATGCCGGCGCCAATTCCGCTGATTCCAGCACCGCCACAATCATGTCGGCCAGCGTCCGTATCAACACCTCTTCCCGTATCAGCGTATTTTCCTGAAACAGGAAGCGTATGCAGGTGAAGAGGGTGGAGTTGATCAGCACATACAACTTCGCCTCCAGATCCTGCACCGGAAAATCGCGGTAATTGCGCAAGAAATAAGGCTGGGCCATGGCCAGAAAAAGCCGCTCTATGGGGTCCAGCAAGCGGTCTATTGGCAGTCGGTTCCAGTTTCGCATGAGCTCACTCAGCACCGGGTCCGAACGCATAAGATGCAGGCCGTAGGCAATCGCCGTCGATGCCACTGCATGCAGGGAAAGCTGGTTGATTTGCACCACATCCGCACGCCGCTTGAAATGCTCACCCACGCTGCGCCCCATACGCTCCAGCAGCGCCTCCACCAGCGCCTGTTTATCCGGGAAATACTGATAGACCGAGCCAATACTGACACCAGCCTTCTCAGCAATATGGTTGGTCGTGGTGTTGTCCAAGCCGCGCTCAGCCAAAGTGGCTGCCGTGGCATCCAACAGCTTTTCCACCAACTCCCGGGAACGCTTCTGTTGGGGCGGCTTTCTCATGGCAATCTCAAGGCAGGCGAACGCGAGTTGTATGCGAGCAATTGCTCATATTAGAGTGCAGCCACTCCCTCTCACAAGCCGCGCTCATGCCTACAGCCAGCCAGACTCATCCCGCCAGCCCTGAACGTGCCGTCCCTTGGGCATTTGCCCGCCTGCAATGGATGCCGGCCTGGTTGGGAAAACGCATTTTTGGTAAGCCGCTCGCGCCCACGCACAGCGAATGGCTAGCCGTGCAGCAAGCGCTGGGGCAGGGCGATCCCGCCATGGACAAGGTGGTGGCCTGGATGTTTGCAGGCAGCGCCCGCGACAATAAGGCTCTGTTCGAACAGGCCCTGATGCAGGGGCTGGACAGCATGGAAAGCCCGCCAGCACCGCTGCGCGAATTCTTCTCGCATATCGACACGCCGCCAGCCTGGCTCAAGCCCGAATTGCTGGAGGAGGGCGCTCATGCCGCGCAGCTAGGCGGCATGGTGGCTTTTTATGTACTGCGCGATCTGGCCCTCATGGGTGGCTATGTCTATTTCAACAGCATGAACCAGACCTTGGCTCCCGCCGGCGCCCTGCATCAGGACACCTCACTGCGCCTCGGCGAAACCGGCAAATGGCTGCAGGATGTGACCGAACCGGGTGGGCTCTCGCGTTTCAATCCCGGCTTCACCACCACCATCCGTGTGCGCCTGGTGCATGCGCTGATACGCCGCCAGCTGCAATCGCGACCAGAGTGGAACACCGCAAAGTGGGGCGCGCCCATCAACCAAGTGGACATGCTGGCCACCTATCTCGCCTTCGGTCCGGTCACGCTGACGGGCTCGCGGCTTTTTGGCGTACCCGTAGGAAAAAAAGAATCAGCGGCCGTGCTGCATCTCTGGCGCTATATCGGCTGGCTGTCGGGACTGGAAGAGCAATGGCTGGTGGAAAGCGAAGGTGATGGCCTGCGCAAGCTCTATCACACCTTTCTTACCCATCGCCGGCCTGACGAAAAAATCCGCCTGCTGGGCCAGGCCCTGATGCGCGAGCCGCTGCAACGGCATCTGCCGGGAATGGAAAACAAACCGCTGCGCGCCAAACTCAAACGCTGGTGGCTCTACCAACTGCATCTCAGCAACTCGGCCCTCATTCTCGGACCGGTACAGCGCTATCGTCTTGGCCTGCCCATGTTCATTCTGCCGTGGTATCCGCTACTGAGTGCACCACTGCGCTTTTGCAAACTCAGCTGGTATCGCTGGCGCGGCGGCCCGGCACTGGTGCGAATGGCGCAACGTAATCGCGAGCAACAACAGGCCCTGCTGCGCAGCTATTTCAATACCCGGGAAATCGACATCATCCGTCCCGGCGCCGGGCATCCCGCCCGCGTGGAATAATACTGGCGCCACTCCCGATCACTACTTGCCCGATTAGCATATGCGCAGAAAGATTCGCTACACAGACCGACCCCACGGGCGGGGCGGTCAAGCCAGCACCCATTAGCCGCACTAAGCTGCGGCCTGCTTCATCAAAATAACAAGAACCGGAGTGAGCGATGTTTCGGCACGCCCTGCATAGTTTTGCCGCACTGTTCCTACTGACCTTTGCTGCGCATCCTGCCGCTGCTGCAGAAATGAAGGCACCGATACTGCCGCCGATAGACAGCCCGTCTGCACCGGCCGCCCTGCCCAAGCCGGTGAATATCCGTTTCTGTATTTTTGATCCTGTCGGCGTCAACGGCCAGATTGCCAATCTCGCGCGCGATCTTGCTCTACAAGCGCGCAAATGGAATCTCATTGCCGACATCAAGGTGTATCTGGACGAGCGCGTAGCCGCTGAAGACTTCAAGGCCGGACAGTGCGATGGCGTGGCCATGACCACCCTGCGCGCGCGCCAGTTCAACAAGATCGTGGGCAGCATTGATGCGCCTGGCAATTTGCGCAATTACGCGGAAATGAAAACACTGATACGCGCGCTCTCCAATCCCGCCTTCCAGCCCATGTCCATTACCGGCCGCTATCAGGTGGCTGGCGTGGTTCCCATAGGCTCGCTCTTCGTCATGGTGAATGACCGCAAGATCAACTCCATAGAAAAAGCTGCGGGCAAACGCGTGGTCGTGCTGGACTGGGATACCTCGCAGGCCAAGATGATTTCCGCCATAGGCGCACAACCTGTGCCGTCTGATCTCACCAGCTATGGTGGAAAATTCAATAATGGCCAGGCCGACATCATTGCGGCACCCGCCATGGCCTATGCCCCGCTGGAGTTGTACCGCGGCATTGGCAAAAACGGCGGCATCTTCCGCTTTCCGCTCCTGCAAGCCACCGGCACCATTCTTATTCGCCGCGATATTTTGCTGCCAAAAATTCCCGACCTGGATACCCGCATGGGCCAGGTACGCGATTACGGCCTGCAATTCATCGACAGCTTTGTAGAAACCCTGACCGCTGCTGAAAAAGATATTCCGCAGCAACTGTGGATGGATCTCAGCGCAGAGGACAAAGTGAAATATTCCCGCATGCTGCGCGAGGCTCGCATCAAGATGACACGCGACGGCATCTACGATCCCTCCATGATGAACCTCATGAAGAAGGTACGCTGCCGCCACGAGCCCTCGAATGAGGAATGCAGTACCTACGATGAATAACAGAGTCTGCAAGAAATAAAGAAGTTCGCCGAATAAGAAGCCACATAGGCCCGTAAGGATTTCTCATGAAACGCATACTTCTGCTCAGCGGCCTTGTCCTGACAGGCGCACTTGGCGGCACAGCGCTGCTATTGGCGCAACGCATGGCCGCCCTGGAATCCGGATGGCAGAGTGCCATGCAGGCCAAAGGCATACAGGTGAAAATCGGCCAGCCTTTTTCCTGGCAGCTCTTTCCGCCGGGGCTGAAAGCCGGCGATGTACTTTTGCAAGATAGCAGCGGCCCCTTGCTGCGCAGCAAAATCCTGAAGATCCAACCCGGCTTGGCAGATGTCATGGCAGGCAGGGCAGGGGAGTTGCTACTGGAGCAAGCCAGCCTGATTTATCGCAGCGATGCCGACGGCCATAGCAATTGGGATACCTTGCTGCAAGAGAAAGGCAGCGGCTTGCGTCGCCTTAGCCTGCATGACAGTCAGCTGGAAATCTGGAGCGCAACCGCAGAAAAACCTCTGATAGCAGAGATAAAAAAGCTGCAGCTGAAAGACATGGAAAAGACTGACATGCCGCTGACGGCCGACTTCCTGATCAGCCACCAGCCCAGCCCACAACAAAATGTATTGCTGGAAAGCAGTCTGATCACAACCATCCATACCGGCATCAGCAAACAACTGCTGCTGAAAAATCTGAAAATGAACAGCACGATCTCCAGCACACAGCTGCCCGGTGTACTGCAGATCAAAAGTGGTGGCGATATAGCTATCAGCTCATCGACCCTGCATGGCAAGGCCCTGCAACTGGACATGAGCCTCAAAACGCCGGGCGCTCAAGATGAAAAATCCATCGGCCTGAAAGCAGATTTTCAGGCCGATCTTGCTCACGCAAAACTGTCGCTGCCACAGATCAGCCTACAGACCGGGCCTTATATTCTACAAACACAAGGCCCGCTTGAAGCCGACTGGAATAGCGGCGTGATACAGGCAAAAGCTCTGGCTATCAGATTTTCTGGCGCCGACAAGAAAACCCGAAAACTGGATATTGGCGAGCTAAAGCTCAGCGGCCAGCCTGATAAAGAAAAATACGCCGCCCTCTTTAAGGGCCGTGTCGGCGAAGGACGCTTTGAGCTACCACTCACCGCCACCCTGTCACCAGACAAAATAGATATCACTGTAACTGCCCGCCTCACACAGATTGATCTCGTCAGTTTGCGCAGCCTTCTGCAGGATTCCATAGCGCAGGGCACGCTGGAGCTGCAAGGCAAGCTACATCTCCAAGGTCGCAGCGTGCAGGAAATACAAAGCAGCGCGGAAGGCGATATGCGACTCAGCCTGCGTAACGGCGTGCTGGGCGCGATCAACATCATGCCCGCGCTACGCAGCCGCCTAGAGGATTACGCCAGCTTGCTGCCGAACATGCAGCCCGCCGATCCCGCCGGAAAAATCACTGCCCTGAAGACTATGCAGCTGGAAGGCAGTGTGAAAAACGGCATGTTCATCACCAGCAAGGCCACCGCCGATATGGGGCCGGCCCGACTGGAGGCTAAAGGTCATTACGACAGCCGCAAAGGCCTGCTGGATTACGACGGCAGCCTGCATCTTCACAAAGAATTGTTTGTTGACGGAAAATCTACGCTGTCGCTAGCCCTGCAGTGCCGCGGCAATCTGCAGGAAGAACAGCTCACCTTCATGGAAGGACTGGAAGCAGACTGCAAGGTAAATGACGACGCCAAACGTGATCTGCTGGCGCGCGCCCTTATTCAACGCTTTCGCAGCAACTAGCCGATAAAATAAAAATGAAAAAACGGGGAACCATCATGTCATTCCGGTCTTCAGCACTTCTGCCGCTAGCCTTGGCTGCCAGCTTGTTGTCTGCTTCCGCGTGGTCGGCGCCTGCCACCGATGCGGCGGCTGATGCCATCGCCGCCGCCAACAAGAACCGCGTGGGCCTGCCACCCCCGCTGCCCAAACCCGTGAATATACGTTTCTGTCTTTTCGATCCCATGGGTCCGCAGGGGAAAATTTCCGAAACTGCCAAGGATCTGGCCAAGCTGGCACGCGACTGGAACCTGATTGTTGATCTGAAAATCTACAGCGATGAACGTGTCGCCGCCGAAGACCTCAAAGCCGGGCAATGTGAAGTGGCCGCCATTTCCACACTGCGTGCCCGCCAATTCAATGCCACTGTGGGCAGCATGGATGCGCCGGGCAATTTGCGTAATTACGCCGAAATGAAAAGTCTGTTAACCATGCTGGCTAATCCGGTGATTGCTTCGCTCGCCATCAATGGCAAATATCAGGTCGCGGCGGTGGTGCCGATTGGCTCCATTTTCGTCATGGTGAATGACCGCAAGATCAACTCTCTTGAAAAAGCAGCCGGTAAGCGCGTGGTGGTACTGGACTGGGACCCGACTCAGGCCAAGATGATTTCCGGCATAGGGGCGCAGCCCGTGCTGGCCGACTTCACCACCTATGCCGGCAAATTCAACAACGGCCAGGCCGACATTATTGCAGCGCCCGCCATGGGTTACCGCCCCATGGAACTGTACAAGGGCATAGGGAAAAACGGCGGCGTCATCCGCTTCCCGCTTTTGCAGGCTACGGCCTCGGTGATCATGCGTCGCGATCTTATCCTGCCAAAAATTCCGGACATGGATTCGCGCCTGAATCAGGCCCGCCAGTTCGGCCTGCAATATATTGATGCCGTGTTTACGCTACTCAAGGATGCCGAGCGCGATATCCCGGCCAAGCAGTGGATAGATTTACCCAAGGCGGATCAGGACAAATATTACAAGATGCTGCGTGAGGGCCGCATTGCACTGACGCAACAAGGTGTTTATGACCCGGTCATGATGAGCCTGCTCAAGCGTGTGCGCTGCAAGCATGTGCCCAGTGATGCCGAGTGCAGCGCCTTTGATGAATAAGCCTTGATGCATGAAGAGGGTTAAAAATAAAAAAGCGGGCTTAGCCCGCTTTTTTATTGCCTTCAAATTACTGTGCCGCAGGCGGCGGGAACTGCTCAAAAATCTGGTGCAGGGTGGCATCCACAAATTTGCGCGACACCGGCAGCTTGACCACATCATTCGCCACCGCACGCCAGATCACATCGCCCGTCTTGGCATTCTTGATATCGATGCGCAGCGTGGCCTGGTTATATGTCATGGGCTGATCCGGCGCTTCGCTGTCTTCACCACCTTGTTTGGGCAGCACGCGCCACTGGCCATCAAAGTAGGGCTCGGCCTGGGTATTGGAGGGCTGCATTCCCTCCTCAGTACCCGCCACCACAGAAACTCGGACATCGGGACTGCTATCGCTGGCTGACAAGCCCTCTTCCTGCAGCTTTTGCTCCACTGCTGCGCGCAAGGCATCGACATTAGCCTTTTTTACTTTGGCGCCGCTGGTGCGGATGATCTTTACGTCATCGATCTTGTAGGTAGCCAGATCTTTGAAGTCGACCTTACGATCGGCCAAAACCTTGAAGTCCAGCGCCTGAGCCGCTGTAGTGGCCGTCATCACAACCATCGCCACAATAAGTTTTCTGAACATTGCTTTTCCCTCGCTGTTTATTGCTGTTTTTTATAGACCGCTTTATCGACTGCTTTAAACCGTATCATTCTGGAATGCTTTTTCCAGGAGCCGGCTTGGCCGGCGACTTGAACCAGTCCTCCTTGGGCACCAGCACATTGCCTTCCGGCTGGGCCTCGAAATTTGGCGACATGATCTGCACGCCATGCGTATTGAATTCATCTTGAATTTCCGCATGCAGATCGCTCAGCACCTGAGCCCGCGCAAAGGGATCATCCAGCACCGCAATCAGCTCATATTCCACATAGAAATCACTGAGTGCACGCTGCAATACATAGGGAGCCGGATCAGCGCGTAATGATGGTACGCGTGCCGCAGCGTTCTGCATCATGGCATGCACCTGACGCCAAGGCGTGTCATAGCCGATGGTGATCTTGCTGCCTATACGTATGCCCCGACTTTCATGCAGACATGAAAGATTGCGTATGGATGTTCCAATAATCACGGCATTGGGGATGGTCACCTCTTCCATATAGAGATTGACGATCTTGGTAGACAGCGCGCCCACCTCTTGCACCACGCCCACGATCTCGCCCACTTGCACAAGATCGCCACGACGCAGTGCCCGCGAATAGACCAGCGTCATACCTCCCATCAACTGACTGACTACGCCCGCTGAGCCCAAGGTAAACATGAAACCGAAAAGCACAGACAGGCCCTTGAATACATCGCTTTGCGAGCCCGGGATATAGGGATAGCAGAATGTTATTCCCAACGCCCAGATTGCCACGATGACAATGCGCCGGGTGGCACCCAAGGTTTCCTTGTGCAGACCGGGCAACTGCACGCGACCATCGTGTACGGCATCAAAAATGGCGTGCACCGACTGCGCCAACGCACGTGTAATGAGAATGATGACCAGCAGTGTCACCATATCCGGCAGGGCCGAAACAAAGGCCGTACCTATACGCGCCAGCAGATCGATGAGGAACTGTCCCAACTGGTTGCCGAACGGCTGCGTGATGGGAAATTGCGCCAGCGCGAAAGTCAGCCAGAGATAGGCGATGGCAAAAAAAAGCAGGCCGATAAGTACCTGCACCACGCTTTCAAAAAATTTGACGAGATAGCCGAACCAGCTCACATCGCCATGCAAGCGTCTGGCAATGAAAGCCTGCAGGCGCTGGGTGAGAAAACCACGTAGCCGCCACACCAGCCAAGTGCCGGCCAGCGCCAACACGGAAGCAATCGCAATGACAAGCAGGGCACGCCCCAAGAGCACCGGATTCTGCTGCTCGTGGTAGGCCGCAAAAGCGGTGTCCATATTTTTCTGGGCGACTGCGGCCAAGGCCGCCATATCCTTGTGCTCTTCCGGATTCACATCATCAGGCAGTACGGTGAACAGCAAAAGATCGCCCGCAAAAACTCCCAGCCCCTGCTGCGTCCCCAAAGCCATGGGCACCACCTGGGTCTTGTTTGCCAGATTACGGTCTTCCGCTTCTTCAATCCGTTGATGCGCGCGCGCAACGCGCTGCTGTGGTGCCGCGCCGGCCAGCTCGCCACGAAAAACAATGATGGTGCGGCTCATATAGCCGAGCCGGGCTTCGGGCACGCCAGTGCCGGCCGTATCCGCCAGCAGTGCAGGCGATGCCAGGACAAGCAGCAGGCTGAAGATGCCGAGCAGGAAGCGGGAAAGCAGGGGCATGGTCATTTCCTTGTGACAACGGCCGCAAACGGGAACTGCTAGAGCTTAGCGACCCCGTCCGGCTTGTGGCCGGACAGGGCTCGCATTAACGCCTGAACATCAGCGCCCGACCAGCGAACGCGCAATCACTTCCTTCATGATCTCGCTGGCACCGCCGTAGATACGCTGGATACGCGCATCCACAAAAGCACGAGCAACGGGGTATTCCACCATATAGCCATAACCGCCGTGCATCTGCAGGCAGGCATCAGTAACGCGACCTTGCAGCTCGGTAGTAGAGAGCTTGACCATGGCCGCCGTCGGCACATCCAGCTTGCCTTCCATATAACGTGCAATGGACTGATTGAGGAAGGCCTTGTTGCATTCGATTTCCGTTTTGCACTGTGCCAGCGTGAAACGCGTGTTCTGCAGCTGCGACAGCGGCGCACCAAAGGCCTTGCGTTCGGTCACATAGGCAATGGTGGAATCGAGCACGCCCTCGGAGGCATATACCGCCTGCACCGCAATATTCAGACGCTCGCGCGGCAGCTCCTGCATCATGTAGGAAAAACCTTTGCCTTCTTCACCGAGCAGGGCATCCAGCGGCAGCTTCACATTGTCGAAAAAGAGCTCGGACGTGTCCTGCGAATGCAGACCGATCTTTTCCAGATTCTTGCCCTTGGCAAAGCCGGGCAGCGTGGTGTCCACGAGGAACAGCGAAACGCCTTTGGCCCCGGCATTGGGATCAGTCTTGGCCGCCACGATGATGAGACCGGCATGCTGGCCATTGGAGATAAAAGTCTTGGAGCCGTTCAATACATAGTGATCGCCCTGCTTCACGGCAGAAGTGCGTATGCCGGCAAGGTCCGAACCCGCACCCGGCTCAGTCATGCCTATGCCGCCAATACATTCGCCGGAAATCAGCTTGGGCAGCCACTGTGCACGCTGCGCCTCATTGCCAATATGGGCCACATACGGGGTCACGATATCGGAGTGCACCGAAAGACCGGTGCACAAGGAGCAGAAACCAGCCTTGGCCGTTTCTTCCAGCACCAGCGCCGAATACTGGTAGGGCACGCCGGAACCGCCGTACTCCTCGCTCTGGTCCACCGCCAGCAGGCCGTTCTCACCCAACTTGCTCCATATCTCGCGCGGCATCCACGATTCCTTTTCCCACTTCTCGTAATGGGGAGCGATTTCCTTTTCCAGGAAGCGTTTGACGTTGTCACGGAAAAGTTCGAATTCGGCGGGATCGATCACAGCAGCAATGGAGGACATGGCAGGGGACTCAAGGAATGGAAAAACCCGGCGATTGTAACGGCTATGGCCATCCTGCCAAAGCCGTTACAAGGACAGCTTGGGCAGGGTGGGCCGATGTCTGCCAGAATGCGGCCTGACCACCCTCTCAGGAAAGCTTCAGCCGTGACATTCCAGGGACTGCGCCTCAAGGGCGCACTGGCCGCGAGCTTCGGCCTGATGGCGGCCGTACTTGCCGGCTGCCTGACCATCGTTATCGGCCAGCACGCCAGCCAGAACGAACAGCAAACCGTGCGCACCCGCCTCGCCAGTCTGGCCGAGGTTACCGTGCATGTGCTGGACATGGGCATGTACGAACGTATGCATGACATCGTCGGCATGGCCGGCGTGCAGCAACTGCGTGAAAACCGCGAGCAGACCGACAACCGCCAGTTGCTGGAAAGCCTGCAGTCGGGCATGCCCGACTACGCCTGGCTGGGCTTTGCCGACACCCAGGGCCGCGTACTCTATGCCACCCATGGCCTGCTGGAGGGCGCGGACGTCAGCGCCCTCCCCTGGTTTGAAGAAGGGCAGCAGCGACTCTTTTTAGGCGATCTGCGCAATGACGTACTGCTGGCGCCGCTGCTCCCAAAACGCCCTGACGGCCAGCCCTGGCACTTTATTGATGTGGCCATCCCCCTGCTGGACCAGGAAGGCCTGCCTCTGGGCGTGCTTGGCGCCCATCTTTCTTGGGACTGGGCACGCGGCGTGGAAAACGCCGTCCTTACCCCGGCACGGCGCCAGGCCGGCATAGAAATCTTCATCGTGAACAGCGCCGGCAAGGTCATTCTGGCGCCGGATCATGTCCTCGATACCCGCCTGCCGCCATTGGAAAAGCTGGGCGATACCACCGCCCTGCGCTGGCCGGACGGCCGCGAATACCTGACCGGCCTGCGTGTGAGCCACGGCTTTCGCGATTACCCCGGCCTGGGCTGGAAGGTGATCACGCGGCAGCCGGTCGAGAAAGCCTTCGCCTCGGTACGCCTGCTGCAAACCTATATCGTCGCTACCGGCATTGTGCTGGCTGTGATCTTCGCTCTGCTCGGTATGTGGCTGGCCCACCTAATCAGCCGGCCACTGGTGCAATTGGCCCACGGTGCTGACCGCATACGCCAAGGAGACGAGCAAGGCCATCTGCCTGAGGGCGGTCTCTTCCGGGAAACCCGGCAGCTACGCGCCTCCTTCGAGGAACTGCTGGACGCCCGCCGCCACCACGAGCAGGAACTGGCGGCGTTCAACGCCTCACTGGAGCAGCAGGTGCTGGACCGCACCATGCTGATAGAAAAAGCCAACCAGCACCTCATGTCGGTGCTGGAAGAGCGCATCAAGCTGCAACTGCAGCTGGAAGAACTGGCCGCCACCGACAGCCTGACCGGCCTCTTCAACCGCCGCGCCTTTGACGAGCGCGCCACGCTGGAAGTGAAACGGGCACAGCGCCAGAACCACCTTTTCAGCATCATCACTTTCGATATCGACCACTTCAAAAAGGTGAATGACGGCTACGGCCATGACGCTGGCGACGAAGCGCTCAAACACTGCGCCGCCATCTGCACCGAGCAGCTGCGCGAGATGGATATCTGCGCCCGTTTCGGTGGCGAAGAATTCATGATTCTCTTGCCGGAAACCAATGTCGATGGCGCGCGCGATACTGCCGAGCGTCTGCGCCGCTGCATTGCCGGACTGGAGCTGACTACCGCCAAAGGCCTCTTGCGCTTCACCGCCAGCTTCGGCGTTGCCGAGCACGTCCTGGGGCAGGAGTTGGCCACCACGCTGCATCAGGCCGATCAAGCGCTGTATGCCGCCAAGCATTCAGGACGAGACCGGGTGGTGGTTTTTTTCTAAAGCAGCGATTGGCAAAGATCGAGGGCATGCAGTAAAACGGCGGCCTCACCATTCAGGACCTGCTCATGACGACTCTACTTGCTCTTCTTCTAGGCCTGACTATCTATCTGCTGGCCCTAGGCACAGTGACCATGCTGCTAGCTTGGCTCATCTCCGGGCATCGCAGCACAGTCTGGAGTGCCATCAAGGCCAACTTCTTTTTTGCTCTGACCGCGCTCGTAGTGGGTACAGGTGCCTTTGCCAGCTCAAATGCATTGACTCACCATCTTCCTTGGCAGGCGGCCCTGATAGTGGCTGCTTTTCTTATCATCATGGGGCTCATCGTCATCCCGTGCTGGGTATTTGCTCACTATCTGGAAATCAACACCCTGCAGGCATTTGCAGTTCTGCTACTGCTCTGGATGCTCTCGACCGTGACAGGGCTTCTATTGAATCCCTATCTACCAGCTGACATGCGTCAGCACCTACCCAAGACACAGATGACACAAACCACGGCGCTCTATCTGGAAAACTCCCATGCCTGAATTCGTCCGCATCACTGAAGTCGGCCTGCGTGATGGCTTGCAAAACCAGTCGCACCACGCCAGCACGCAAGACAAGCTGCAACTCGCCGCCGCTTTGATTGATGCCGGCATAAAGCAACTGGAAACCGTAAGCTTTGTACATCCGAAAGCAGTGCCACAAATGGCTGATGCCGCTGAAGTTACCGCTGGCCTGCCGCAGCGTGCTGATCTGGATTACATGGCCTTGGTGCCGAATCTGAAAGGTTATGAGCGCGCGCTCGCGGCGGGCTACCGCCATATCGCCGTGGTGCTGTCCACCACCGACAGTTTCAATCTGCGCAATCTGAAAATGACGTTGGCCGAAACGGAAAACGTTTGCCGCGAAGTGCTGGCCCGCGCAAAAACCGATGGCGTGGTGGCACGTGCTTATATCTCCGGCGCATTCTCTTGCCCTTACGATGGCAAGCAACCGGTGAGCGTGGTGCATCGCTTAAGTGAAAGCATGATTGCCGCTGGCGCTACCGATATCGCCATTTCCGACACCATAGGCGCCGGTAATCCGCAGCAAGTAAAAGACATACTGATGCCATTGGTGGCTACTTATGGCGCGGAAATTTTCAGCCTGCATCTGCACGACACACGTGGCACCGCCCTGGCCAACACCTGGGCCGGCATTGAATGCGGCGTGCGTCATTTCGATGCCAGCGTCGGCGGCGTCGGTGGCTGCCCCTTCGCACCCGGCGCCACCGGCAATGTGGCCACCGAAGATGTAGTGCATCTGCTGCACGAGGCCGGCTTTGAAACCGGCATCAATCTCGACAGGCTTTATGCCGCCGTCAGCATTGCTGAAGCCATCACGCAGGCGCCTCAAGGCGGCCGCTACACACTCTGGCGACGCTCGCAGGACCGACGATTGGCAGCACAAACCGCTGCTGCTTGTGCGCCACAGGACCTGCGCTCTCAAGAATAAAGGACGTGCCTGCAAGCCCGTCCTTTATGCTTAGCCCTTAATCAATGCCTTTGCTGGGCCAGCCCAACCTGCGCATGTGCGCTGAATAACTGAATAGCAGCACTAAGATCCCCGTCATAGCGGCTTAACTGATCCAACACGCCGTAATGATCCCCCTTGATGTGCAAAGCAAGTAACAAAGCAGTGAAGGCGTAGACATCCGGCTTCGCCGCACCAACCCTGCCACCACCCAGAAAGCTCATTGCCTGCTTCTCAACAGCAGGCATATCCCTGTCAGCAACAGCAGCCACTAATGCAGCCAGTGCACGATTGCCATCCCCAAGAGGGCCTGCCGTGCACGCCTGTGCGCCTACCAAGCGCACAAAAGGTCTTGCTTCCTGTCCCGTCAAATAGGGCAACATGATGCCAGCTAGCCCCACGAGATTATCGCGCCATATCATCTGAGCCACATCATCTGAGCAATCTGGAGCCCCCATTGTCATCATGGCGGCCGTCACATTGCCTTGCACCGGATATAATGGCGCCTTACCCGCTGCCGAAAAGTAACGGGCAAGCTGCTGGGCGGCTCGCGCACGTTCACGCGCCGAGTAATAAAGCGGCGCCATCTGCTCCGAGGTTTTCACATGTCCATCAAAGTCATTGCCCGGCAAAGGGACTATCGATGAGCGCAAGCCAAAAAAGACAGAGTGCACCTCACCCTTGAACCTGGCGGCAACAGCGTTCTGATCTACGTAAGGAAAATAATCGGAGTTTACAGGCGGCCGCGCTGCCAGAGTTACAGGCTCCAGCAATTGACGATCCCCTATTTCATGAAGCCTGACATCATCCAAGCTGAACATTCGCACACGCTCCATATGACTGCGGAAAGCAGGGACATCGAACAGCTTTCCATTCAGGTCCGGAACCTTTCCTTGCTTTGTCGCGATTAAAACGGCGTCAGTATCATTAGCAGCATAAATTTTGTAATCCACAAAATTATTTGACAACGCTCTTAGGATTGACCCAATCAGCTTTGGATTTGTTTCATAGAGCTGAAACCACTGAATAAGCACTCCGTCATCATTCAAGTGATGCTTGATGCGTAGATAAAACTCATCTGTGAACAGATTGGAAACACCACTAACCCAAGGATTAGAGGGCTCAGAAACTATGACGTCATATTTCTTGTCATGCGCGGAGAAATAACTCTTTGCATCATCAATATGAATATGTGAGCGATGGTCATTGAAAACGCGCTGGGAGTGCTCCCCAAAGAAACGCGCACCCTCTACCATTGCCGATTCAATTTCTATCAGGTCCATGCTCTCAATGTTTGGGCTACTAAGCAGAATATTTGCACTAATCCCTGAACCCATGCCGATTACTGCAGCTGTCACAGCATTGGGCTTTGCCAACAAGGGCAGCGCCCCAATAAGAGCCATGGTAGGCTCGTCAGACGAGGGTGTTTTTTTCTGATCCATCATAACGGCGGCGTCTGGCTTGCCATTCGTAATGATGGCATAGCTACCACTCTCATGACGGGTCACATCAACAGTCGCTGTGCGTCCATCACGATGAAAGATCGCTTCATTGGCCTGGATCTGTCCATGCCGGAAAACACCAGATGCCATTCTTCCAGCATCAAACCGTACTCCAATTCCGACCATGAATAATGCAGCAACGCTGACAATAATGGCTGCAACAAAGAACCGAGAAGATGCCCTTTCACGCCAAAAAAGATAATAGGCAAGAAAAATATCAAGAACAGCGCCTGCCATGATGGTCATCTTGAGGCCGGCATAGGGAAGCAGTAATTGTGCTGCAATCGCCACCCCGATGATCGCACCCAAAGTATTAAAGGCATAAACCTTGCCGATTGAAGACTCACCCGCACCGCTACGAAACAAAACATAGGTTATGAGCGGAAGAGTCATACCGGCCATAAAAGTCACAGGCAACATCACCAATAGAGCAATCAGGTGACTGCTAAGATTGAACCAGAGATATGCCTGCTCGTTGCGCTGCAGAGCAGACAAAATGAACTGCATAAAATCGAACATGTGGTTGTAGCTCACCACTGTTCCCAGTGCCAGAAGACCCATCATCAACTGTACTATGGCCAAGGTCTTCAGCGGATTGACAAAGCTGTCTATGCGACGACGCACCCATAGACCACCCAATGCAAGCCCGAGGATGAAGGCGCTGAGCATGAGCTCAAAGGCATGAGTGGATGCTCCTAGCACCAACACCAACATGCGTATCCAGCCAATTTCGTAAATGAAGGATGACAGCCCTGTTATCAACGCCACCATCAGCAAGGGCCGTAGCAAAGGCGATGCCTGCTCAGCGCTAGTCGCTGGCACGGTGACCTCAACCGCCATTCGCTTGAGCACAATGAACACAGCTAGGGCAAGCAAGAAGTTCGTCAATGCCGCCGTCATCATCGTTCCAGGCAAACCAATATGACCGACCAGCACAAAGCCACTGATCAGCACACCTGCTACCGCACCCAAGCTATTACTGAAATAAAGCATGGAAATTGAGTGGCCCGGCATGGCCGGGAACAGACGCAGCAAACCGACACTCACAAGCGGGAAAGTGGCACCTAATAACAAGGTCTGCGGCAGAATCAGCAAGGCAGCAAAGGACCAACGTACTAGCTCTATGGCCAGCGACGAGTCCATTCCCGGCAACACACTGTCCAGCATGAAAGCCGTGGTCCTTGTAAAGACCCCATGGAAAAGCATGCCAAAGACACCAATCAGTAGCTCTACAATCACGTAAACAAAAAGTGGATTGGCAAGTCGCGACATAAAGCGCCCGGCCAGCCATGCGCCTGCGGCCATGCCTCCCATGAAAATGGCCAAGACCAGCGTCTGGGCATAGGCTGCATGGCCCAAGAAGAGCTTTAGGTAATGGCTCCAGATGGACTCATAGATAAGACCTGAAAACCCGGATAAGGCGAACAACGCAAAAAGGACGTACTGCCAGACTCTGTTATTGGAAGGCACAACTCATTTCCTTGCTAAAGCAGATGTAGCCGTCCCTTATACAAGCACTGCAGAGGGCTTCCAACCAATATGGCCACGTTGCCACGACAGACCGGCAGCAAATCATGACAACCGGCCCCAAGCGTCTGTCAGTACCCTTAGCGGCCAATTTCTGGAAAGCGTGCCTAATCGGGTCTATACCAAAGCAGTCCGCCCTGCGTCTTCGGGGCCTCCCAGAGAGCTCAGCCACGGAGCCCGTTATGCTAGCCAATACCATCGTTCTCAAGAACATAGACCCCAAGAGCCTGCACCGGCAGATTCTTCAGCTTGAAGCCCTGCATCGTGAAATGGCCTCCGATGACGACAATGAGGCCGACACCGTGGAGCAGACCGTCAAGCTTTTGCACACCATAGAAGAAGAGCTGCGCCGGCAAGCCCGCGCCATGCACCAGCACTGATGCATCCACAGGAAAACAAAAAGGGCCTCAGGGCCCTTTTTGTTTTCCTGTCGCGCAAGATCTCGGCACGCCGGCTTTGCAGACGCATCGCCCTGACCTCCCTTGTCGCCGCTAGGTCATCTGCCTACCATGCAGGCCATCAAGACTAACGCTACGGAATTACCCATGATTTTCCAGAACTTGCTGGAGCGCCTGAAAAAGGGCGAAGCCGATTTTGAAGACGCGATCGCCTATGTGAACGATCACTATGAATACACACCCACGCGCTTCAGTAACGGACTCGACACCAATACTGTGATTAACGAAGCCGGCAAAAATGAAGGCTCCTGCCGTCTGTTTGCCCTAGCCAAAATCAAAGAGCTTTCTGAGGCCGATACCGTGCAACTCTTCGGCCGCTTCTATCGTGATGATGTGCTGAAGCATCCGCAGGGCACGGACCACAGCAATATCCGCAATTTCCTGCGTGATGGCTGGGCCGGCATCCAGTTCGACGGCGTAGCCCTCACACCTAAGGAAGACTGAGCGCGCGCCTGCTATAAATCTCTGGCATCACGGGGCAGCACAATGAGGTCTTTGCCCCGCTGCCGCGCCGTCTCGGTGCGGCTGCAATAAAAGAAAGGAGAACGCACATGAGCGCCAATGTGTTCTGGGCCTGGCTGCACTATCTGTCCGTGTTTGTGCTGTTCAGCGCGCTGGTGGTAGAGCATCTGCTATTCCGCCCGCAACTGGACGCGGCCACTGCCAAACGCATAGGCACGGTGGATGCTATTTATGGCGCCTCGGCTGGCCTCGTGCTGATGACCGGATTTGCGCGCATGGCCTATGAAAAAGGCTTTGCCTTTTATATGCAGCACTGGGCCTTTTATGCGCTCTTCATTCTCTTCGTGATTGTCGGCCTGATCTCGATTTATCCCACCGTGGTTTATCTGCGCTGGCGCAAGGATGTGCGCGAGGGCAGGGCGCCCCTGATGGATGCCGCCACGGTGCGGCGCGTCACCATCATCCTGCGCACCGAGCTTGCTCTGGTTTTGGTCATGCCGTTGCTGGCGGCGTGGATGGCGCGTGGTTAACTTTTTCGGGCGCATAAAAAAGGGCCATTACGGCCCTTTTTTAATTCATGAGCTTCATTTCGGCGGATTGACATTCCACTGACTGACGCCCAGAAAAATCACGCGCAGCTGCTTGGCGGCTTTATCTACCAGCTCCGCATCGTCCTCAGGCCGGGCATCGCTCATTTCCAGAATCTGCTCGGTGACCATCACCATATTGTTCACCACAAGCTGGGCAATCATCTGCAGATCGGTACTGGTGACACGGCGCTCCGGCACCAGCAGGGCCAGATCGGTCGCCAGCTCGCTTACGAAAAAGCGCAGCTCGTTGCGTATGGCCAGCTTGGTGCTGGCCGCGCCCGAGAAAAATTCACGTATGGCAAAGCGGAAGTAGCGCTCCTGCTCGCGCACATAGCCCACATAAAGAGCCATGGAGCTGCGTATGAGCTGCTCAGCAGGCAGAGGCTTACCGCGCACCTCGCGCATCTGCGAGCGCAGGGCGCGAAAAGATTCGTCCACCAACTCCAGACCCAGACTGTCCATGCCGCGGAAGTGCCGATAGAAAGCCGCCGGCACCACACCGGCTGCCTTGGTGACTTCGCGCAAGCTGAGGCTGGAGAAGGTGCGATCTTCGCCCAGTAGATCCAGCGAGGCCTCGATCAAGGCCTGCCGGGTACGCGAACGACGGGCCTCATGACTGCCTTCTTCGCCGCCCTCAGCCCCGTCTTTGCCTCTTCTTTTGTAAACAGCCATTCATCAATCCTGCCTTTGTGAACATAGGCAATCCCATGTATCACTCTAAAACATATATAAATCAAAGCCATAGCCGCTCGTCAGAGATTTAGTGAACACGTGTTGACTAAAAACCCTCAAAACGTTTTCATGTGAACACTTGTTCACAACGCGATCCGACACCGGACGCCATGGAGCCCGACGATGTTGAACCTTAACCTCATCGACCAAGCCCTCAAGAGCCCGCTGGCTCGCATCCTCTCCTGGCCGCACAGCCCCGAGAGCTATCTCGAATTCCTGGCACCGCAAGTCGGTGGCCGCGCCATCAAGGCCCGCGTGAAGGCCGTGCATCAGCAGACTTCTCGTGCCGTCTCTCTGGTGCTGGAACCCAACCACCGCTGGGACAGCTGCCAAGCCGGCCAGTATGTCACCCTGACCGTCAGCATCAATGGCCGTCGCCATAGCCGCTGCTTCACCGTCTCTCATGTAGAAGACGGCTGCCCCGTGGTCACCATCCAGTCCCGCGAAGCCGCTGACGATAGCGAAATCACCTCGGTATCACGCTGGGCCAATGAGTCCGTGTGGGTGGGTGACAGCGTGGAAATCAGCGCCGGCGCCGGCGACTTTGTGCTGCCCGCCAAGCGCCCCGAACGTTTCCTCTTCATCGCCGGCGGCAGCGGTATCACGCCGATACGTGCGCTGACCGATGAGCTGGTCAGCGAAGGCTATACCGGCCAGATCGATATTCTTTATTACGTGCCCACCAAAGCGGACGCGATTTTCCTCCGCCATCTCGAAGCTGTCACGGAAGCTCTGCCGAATATCCGTCTGCATCTGGTGTGTACGCGTGAAAAAATTGAAGACACCGCCCTGCGCGGTTACTTCAGCGAGTTCCACCTCGCCAGCATCGGCGCTGACCTCAGCAGCAGCGCTGCCTATGTCTGCGGGCCATCTGCTCTGATCGAGGCCGTGGAAAACCACTGGCAGGAAAAGGGCCAGGCTACACGCCTGACACTGGAACGCTTTCAGGCCGCTGCACGTTCGGTTGCCGTGGAAGGCGAAGCCCAGCCGGTACTTTTCAGCGCCAGCAATATCACCAGCACGGCCCCCGGCATGACCCTGCTGGAAACCGCTGAAGGCGCTGGCCTTTCGCCCATGCATGGCTGTCGCCAAGGCATCTGCCGCACCTGCACTTGCCGCAAGACCTCGGGCCAGGTGCGTGATATCCGCACTGGCGAAATTTCCGATGATGGCGAAGAAGACATCGCCATTTGCGTGAGCGTGCCCGTCACCCCGGTCACGCTGGCCATCTGATCACACTGCAATGAACTCGTAGGAGGGGCTTCAGCCGCGAACCGATCGCCTTGAAAAGCCTTCGCGGCTAAAGCCCCTCCCACCAGAAAGCATCAAGGAGTAGAAACATGAGCAATCTCAACATCAGCACAAAATCCGCCAAAAACACCATCGCTCGCCACCTCACCCGCGCTCAGGTTGAAGAACTGGGCCGTGAGCTTGATGCCCTGCGCGAACGCATCCGTGCCGACCTTGGCGAAAAAGATGTGGCTCACATCAAGAAAATCATTCGTCTGCAGCGTCGTCTGGAAATCGGTGGTCGTGCCGCTATTTATGCCGGCATTTTCAATCCGATCGCCTGGGTAGGCGGCGTCGGCGCGCTCGGCATCGCCAAGATTCTCGACAATATGGAAATCGGCCATAACGTCATGCACGGCCAGTACGACTGGACCAATGACCCAGAACTCTCCGGCAAGAAGTTCGAGTGGGATACGGTTTGCCCCGGTGACCAGTGGCGGCATTCGCACAACTATATGCATCACACCTACACCAATATCGTCGGCAAAGATCGTGATGTGGGTTACGGCATTCTGCGCATGGCCGATGATCAGCCTTGGCACCCCGGTTATCTCTTCCAGCCCGTGTATGCTTTTCTGCTCATGGTCTTCTTCGAGTGGGGCGTAGGCGTGCATGATCTGGAGCTGGCTGATCTTTCGCGCGGCAAGTGGAAGTGGAGCGAGAAGAAAGACATGCTGAAGGCCTTCCTCAAGAAGACCCGTGGTCAGGTGCTCAAGGATTATGTGGCTTTCCCTTTACTGGCCGGTCCTTTCTTCCTGCCGGTTCTGCTGGGCAATATAGCCGCCAACATCATCCGTAATATCTGGACCTTCACCATCATCTTCTGTGGTCACTTCACCGAAGGCGTAGAAATGTTCAGCGAAGAAGAAACCGCCAATGAAACGCGTGGCGAGTGGTATGTACGCCAGATGCTGGGCTCCGGCAATATCGAAGGCGGTCGCTGGTTCCACATTCTCACCGGCCACCTGAGCCACCAGATCGAACATCACCTCTTTCCGGACATTCCTGCCCACCGTTATTCTGAAATGGGACCGGTCGTGGAAAAGCTCTGCGAAAAATACGGCATTCCTTACAATACTGGCAGCTTAAGCAAACAATTTGGCACCGTGGTTAATCGTATCTTCCGTTTATCATTGCCGTCTTTCAGCAAGCTGCAGGAAAACGCTATGGCCTGAACACTGGCCAAGCCCTCCTGAAAAGCGCGCCCCACGGGGCGCGTTTTCTTTGCGGCTTATACAGGCGGCCGCCCCTTATAAGTCTTACCGGCCCGGAAAATAATCAAAAAAAGGCGCCCGGTAATGACAGCCCCCCTCTCATTGACGACCACCTCCTCAACGGCCAGCACCATGCTCACCGAGCAAGAGCACTCGCCGTATCGCTTGAGCAAGCCTGCGTGTGATGCTCTGGGCCAAGAGCTGGACGCTATTCGCAAACGCGTCATGGCCGATCTGGGCGAACGCGATGTGCGCTATATAAAACGCATGATAAAGATCCAGCGCAGTGCCGAAATAGGCGGGCGTCTGGTGCTTTTTCTAGGTTTCAATCCCATTGCCTGGTGCGTCGGGGTATTTCTACTGGCCTTGTCGAAAATTCTCGACAATATGGAAATCGGCCACAACATCATGCATGGCCAGTACAACTGGACCAATGATCCCGCGCTGCGCGGCAAAGATTTCGAATGGGACAATGCCTGTCCGGCAGAACAATGGCGGCGCTCGCATAATCATATTCATCACACCCATACCAATATTCTCGGCAAAGATCGCGATGTGGGTTATGGCATCTTGCGCATGGCGGATGAGCAGCCCTGGAAACCCAAACATTTATTCCAGCCTGTTCGTGCCTTCATCATGATGCTGATCTTTGAATGGGGCGTAGCCATGCATGATCTGGAAATGGACAGGCTGCGTTCCGGCGAAGTCCGCTGGCAGGATGTACGTGGCCGCTTCTGGCAGTCCCTGCAAAAAATGGGCTGGCAGAGCCTGAAAGATTATGTGGTGTTTCCGCTGCTCGCCTTTCCGATTTTCCTGAATGTATTGCTGGCCAATCTGGCCGCCAATGTCATCCGCAATATCTGGGCATTCGTCATCATCTTCTGTGGTCACTTCACCGACGACGTGGAAATGTTCAGCGAGGAAGCCACTCGTGAGGAAACCCGGGGTCAATGGTATGTGCGCCAGATGCTGGGCTCGGCCAATATCACGGGCGGTCGCTTCTTCCATATTCTCTCCGGTCATTTGAGCCATCAGATCGAACACCACCTCTTCCCCAATATGCCCGCTCACCGTTATGCCGAGATCGCGCCAGAAATCCACGCGCTCTGTCTGCGCCACGGCCTGCCCTACAACACCGGCTCATTGCCTGTGCAATTTTCCACCGTGATCAAGCGTATTACCCGTCTTTCATTTCCCTCTTCAGCAGCGCCTCAAACCCTTTTATCCAACTGACTCACCCGTTCATCCCTGAAAAAATACCGGTGACCGCCCAAGCGCGATCACCGGTATTTTTTTGGGGACGAGCTACTCAGTAGTTTCCACAATCCGTTTGAAAATTTTGCACTGCTAGTCTGTCCGCTCACCGATATCACCGATATCACCGGATCTGCAGCCCGAGTCTCTCTGCTGTCGGCGCTACATTCACCCGGTCCTACGGACAGGAAAGTGCCATGTCTACAGACTTTGACTTCGATGCGATTGTGGTGGGTTCAGGCTTTGGTGGCTCCGTAACCGCTGCACGTCTGGCGGAGGCGGGCTGGAAAGTTTTGGTGCTGGAGCGCGGCCGACGCTGGCTACCAGAAATGATGCCGCGCGGCCCGGATGATGACTGGCTTTATGATGTAGATGAGCCGCACAAGCAGAATGGCTGGTTAGATTTTCGCTGGTTTGGCGATATGTCTGTCGCCATGGGGGCGGGCGTTGGTGGTGGCTCGCTGATCTACGGCAATGTATCCATCATTCCTCCTCGCAGCACCTTCGACACACACTGGCCCCGTGCCATTAGCTACGACGAACTTCAACCGCATTACGAAACCGTAGGGAATATTCTCAATGTGCAGGAAATGCCGCTGGACCAAGTGCCCAAACGCTTTGATGCCATGAAAAAAGGGGCCGTGGCGATTGGGGCCGCGGCCAAATTCCGTTTGGTACCACTGGCGGTTACTTTCGATCCGAGCTGGAGCCGGGCAGCACCCCAACCCTACACCGATGATAAATCCCATAAATTCATCAATGCTCACGGCCGTGAGCAAGGCACGTGTAATCACTGCGGATTTTGTTGCACCGGATGTCACCTCAAGGCCAAGAACACTCTGGATCTCAATTATCTCGCCATTGCCGAAAACCACGGCGCCGATATACGGCCTCTGCACATCATCAATAGCATTGATAAAATTGACGGCGGCTTCCGTGTACATGCGGATCGCATCAGTGAAGGCAGACCAGAGGCGATGATTTTTTCTGCGCGCAAAGTCATTCTCTCCGCCGGCTCGCTGGGCTCTACAGAAATACTGCTGCGCTCCCGTGATGAGAAAAAAACATTGCCCAATATCTCCTCGGCACTGGGGCAGGGCTGGAGCTCCAACGGCGACTTTTTAACCTTCTCCAGCCACAAGGAAGAAATGCTGCCCACACGCAGCCCCACCATTTCTTGCGCCATCGATTTTCTGGAAGGAGAGGGCTATGAGGGCACCAAGATATTTGTGGAAGATGGTGCCTTGGGCGATGTGCCTGCCGCCTATTTCAAACAGGCCATGATGTCGGCACGAAAATGGAGTGATGCGGGCTGGTACAAAAAGCTTCTCAATAATGTGATACGCCGTATCAGCGGCATCAATACAGCGAAAAACACCATCGCCTGGTTTGCACAGAGTGTGGATGCCTCTGATGGCCGTTTAAGCTTGAAAAAATCATGGCTGCACTTTGGCCGAACCCGCTTGCATCTGGACTGGGACATCAAAAAATCTGAGGCGGGCTTCAAAAAAGTAAACGAACTTCATAAGAAACTGGCCAAGGCCAATAATCCACGCAGCATTACCACCATGCTGAACTGGACCCTGTTCCGCGACCTCACTACACCCCACCCTCTGGGCGGCTGTCGCATGGCAGACTCGCCGGAAGAGGGCGTGGTGGATCATCGTGGTGAGGTGTACGGCTATCCCGGCCTTTATGTGGCCGATGGCTCCATCATTCCCTTTGCACTGGGCATTAACCCCTCACGCACCATTGCGGCTTTGGCCGAGCGCAATGTGGCCATCATGCTGGCAGAAGCCAAGCCCTGACGCATTCGCCACAGAAAGCCAAAAGCCGCCGGTGGACAGCCCGCGGCTTTTTTGTTTTCTTTGGGCTTACCACCGCGAGTCTTGGAGAAGATTGATGAGCGAGAAGAAGCTGCGACGTTCACGTCAGAACAATATGATTGCCGGCGTAGTGGGCGGCTTGGCCGAGTATTTCGGCCTCGATGTCACCGTGCTGCGCATCATCTATGTGCTGGTATCGCTCTTCAGCGCCGCCTTCCCCGGCATCATCCTCTATCTCATCCTGTGGGTGATCATGCCACTGGATGACGAGGACAATCGCATTGTTGGCAATAGCTGAACCCCGCTCATACAAGGCCAAACTAATGTCCGCGCAAGCCCCGCCCTACTGCGGGGCTTTTTCATCCCGCTACAGGAGAGCCAAACAAGAGTGCCTGCGAAAGTGCTAGCCTGATCCCTTCGACAAAACCGGCATTCGAGGTGGCCCATGTCTCAGCCCCGCGTGTTCTGTCACGACAACCCGCATACCCGTCACATCGTCGGCTCACTGGCGCAGCTACAGCAGCCCTTCAAGCCCACGCCCTGGCTGTTCAATCCGCATCTGCAGATGGTCTTGCTCAGCATGCGCGAAGGAAAAGTGCAGCGCGACTACGACCGTATAGACACACTCACCCTTGCCGATGGTGGCCATACTGCACTGGCGTGGCGTGGTCATGATCTGCCAGCGGACACGCCCACCATCGTTGTGCTGCACACCATCAGCGGCAGCCCGGCCAGCATGGCAGAGCTAGTGCGTGATCTGCAGGCCAGCACCGGCTGGCGCATCGTGCTCTGTGTGCGGCGCGGTCATGCCGGCCTGCCTTTACCGGTGCCGCGCATCAATTTATTGGGCTCCACTCACGATCTGCGCGAGCAGCTCGCGGAAATCCGTCGCCGCTTTCCGCAATCGCCGTTATATGCCGTGGGCTCCTCCGCCGGCTCCGGCCTGCTGGTGCGTTTTCTCGGCGAAGAGGGCGCGGCCTCACCCTTTCGCGCCGGCTTTGCTTACTGCCCCGGCTACAACACCGATGAGGCCTTCGACAAAACCCATCCTTTCTACAGCCGCTATATCGTGAAGAAGCTGGTGCAGCGCTTCATCGCACCGCATGAAGCCAGCATGGCCCACCTGCCCACCGTACAAGCCCTGAACCGTGCCGAAAGCCTGGCCGAGTTTCATCGCCATATGTATGAGCTCTCAGGCTATGACAGCTATGAGGCATATTCCGAAGCCAGCAATCCCATGCGGGTTTTCACCCGCATCACCACCCCCGTGATGATTCTGAATGCCGAAGACGATCCCATCTGCCGAATAGACAATGCCAGCCCGTATCTGGACACCATGAGCCGCATGCCGAATGTGATTCTGGTCACCACCGCCAAAGGCAGCCATTGCGCGCACTACGAAGGCTGGCGCGCGCGCTCTTGGTCAGGGCGCTTGATGGGGAATTATTTTCGGGCGGTGGAAGCCGCTATAGCGTGAGCGCTACAGAGGAATAACTCGTCTTCCCTCGCTGTGGCCTGCTCAGCTAGAGTCCGGCAAGAGCGCAAGGAGGCCTCATGAGCGAACCTCTGGCCGGGTTACTGGCCCATATGCAGAAGCTGACGCAGGAAAGCAGCGAGAACGTGCAGCCTTGGCACAGCTTCTGGCAGCACCGCCCCACCAAGAATTTTCCGCCACGCGCCATACGCGATCCTGAGCAATGGCATGAGCAAGGGGCGGGCGGTGAACGTCTTTCCCTTGCTTGCACGCAAACCGATCTCAGCGCCACCGAACAAAAGAAGCTGATACGGCGCTGGTGTGAGCTCTTGCCCACACTGAAAGACGTGCGCTTTCTTTGGTTCCACTCCCGCGTATCACCCGAGCTTTTCAAAGCCGCCTGCCAGATGCCGGCGCTGGAAGGCCTGTATGTGAAATGGAGCGGCATCACCGATTTCACGCCCATCACGCAAAGAGCCGGCAGCCTGCGCTATCTGCATATCGGCAGCTCGCCCTCGCTGGCACCGCTGGAGGTTTTAGGTGAATTGCCGCTGCTGGAATGGCTGGAGCTGGAAAACGTTCGTGCCGCCGCGAATCTGGAATTTGTCAGCCCGCTCAAAAACCTGCGCGGTCTGGGCCTGCATGGTGACACCAATAGTCTGAAATCCCTGAAAGTGAAAAGCCTCGCGCCCTTGGCCGGCCTCGATAAACTCACTTGGCTCTCCATGGCGGCCCTGCGCAGCGAAGACGAATCCCTTGGCCCTCTGGCCACACTGCCGTCCTTGCGTTATCTGCTCATCAATAACCATTTCCCCTGGCAGGAATACGCCAAGCTCGCCGGCCTTCGCCCCGACATAGATTGCGACCGCTTTACCCCGGTTTCAGAACCGGTGGAATGGACCAGCTGCAAGAAGTGCAAGCAGAAGACGATGGTGATGCTGACGGGGAAGGGGATGCCGATGCTTTGTTTGGGGTGTGACTCTAAAAATATAGATAGCCTCCGTTCCAATTTTCACAAAGAAGTACTGGCATCGGAAAATATCAACATATAAAGGCCTGGAAACTCTATGTCAGAACCAATTGAGCAAAAAATTCAAGGGCGGCTCAAGAAGAATGGCTTCCCACTTGAAATGGCTGTTGCATCTGTCGCCAAAGCAACGGGATTTGATGTATCTCAGTCAGACTACTACATTGACCATGACACTAACGAACCAAGAGAAATTGACCTAATATTGTCGGCCAATAAATTTATTGATGGCTTCAATGTTTCCTATAACCTATTAATTGAATGCAAAAGTAGCAAAGAAAAGCCATGGATTATATTTGGCGAGAAAAACTTAGGCCATCAAAAAAACAACAACGACATTGCCAATATTTTTCATCTGCATAGCTCTCATATAACCAACGATCTTGGTGATACTCTTCTTATGCAAACGGTATATGGGCAAGATGTTGGTCGAATTTATCCAAGAATTAACTCGGAGGGACATATTGGCCATGGGATGGCTCAAGCATTTTCCGAAGCATGTGATGCGCCGTTTAAGGCAATGATGAGCGCATCAAAAGCTGCCCTATATAAAACAAGCAGGGATTCCGCATTAGTTTTATCCGTCCCTATTATCTTATCAATTCCAGTAATTGTTATTGATGTCCCTCTCTTCCTTGCATCCTTTTCAGAGACATCTAAAGATGTTGAGCTTTCTGAAATTAAAAGAGGCGTAATTCATTGGAAGCATGTCGTAGGCGGTCGATCACGTATTGGAATTTATATAGTAACAAAGGATGAGCTTTCGTCATTTCTCCACGACTGCTTTGAAAGCGCTAAGTGGTGGATTAATACAGATACAGAGACCCTTATGGCAATAAGAAACAGCAAGCGCAGCCCGGATGAAGTGAAACGGAGTCCGGGTTAACTCTGCGCACTCCCGGATTACGCTACGCTGTACCCGTGCTACGAAAATCTGATTCTTTATTCAAAGCACCGTTGCTTATTTGATAGGGCGTGTCCTCGCCGGACGGGCCCAAAGGGGCCGCGATGCGGCGGCCCCTTTGGAATCCCCGCGCACCCCGTCGCCTGCCCGGCTGCGCCGGGTTCCCTCCCTCCAGAAAACCGGCGTCGAAGGGTCGGCGAGATTCGACATCCCTGTCTCACCTCGCCTAAGCCACACATCCCTGTGTGGCTTCCCCTTGGCCGGTCTTGTTCCGGTCGGCAGGCTTTATGGGGGTTCAAGAGCAAAGCGGCAGTGCTCTTTTCTTCTTATGTGAAATGCAAAAGAAAAGTCACTGGGCCCCGGACTAAAACTTTCCGGGGCGACAGTTTTTCTTTCTGTGCCCGTGGCAAAAGGAGTGGCGCTTCGCGCCACTCCTTTTCTTGGTGTGCTTTGGTTTTTCTTTCAGCGAGGGCAGTGACGCGTGCTTTCCGCTTTGCTTTTGCTTTTCCAATTCCCGTAGAGAGAGCCGAGCAGCGGAAGGAAGGCGCGGAAATTGCCCGAAGGGTTGGCGGCATGGACGCCGCCAATCGTGGAGGCAGGACAGGGACGTCCTGTCTCCACGACCCCCGACTTTCTGAGCAGCGCAGGGCACCGATGCGCAGCGTCGGCGAACGGCCCGGGTCGCCTTTCCTTTGCTTACTTTCCTTTGGCGAAGCAAAGGAAAGTAAGGCCCCGCGGGCGAGGCGCAACGTGATATGAAATATCATCAGAAGAAAGTCGCGGAGAAAAAACAAAAGCACATGCGGCGCAATGCGCTTCGCTTATTGCGCCCTACGAAAACTGGAAAGAAGCCCCCTTGGGGGATTGCGCCCTACAAAAAGAGAAAGCAAAGGCACTAGGCCCCGGCCTTCGCCGGGGCGACAGAGTTAGAAATCAGGAGGAGGGGTGAAACAGAGGCTCACTCTTTGATGAGCAGCGCATACAGCTGGTCTTTCAACAAAGCCCGTTTTTTCTTCAGGGGCTCCATTACATCATCCGATAAAAACCCGCCTTCGGTTTCTGCCGCGCGTATCTGCGCATCCAGCATTTCGTATTCATCATTCATGCGCTGGAAATGCGTATCAGTGGCCACCAGTTCGGCGATGCGGGTTTTCAGGGTGGGGAAATCGCTGGCGAGATGGTGGTGATTGGGGCGCATGGCTTTCTCCTGGTGGCTTTTGTTTCTGATGATGAAGCAAGAGCCATACCCGGCCTGCTTCGCGGCATGCCCGGGAAAGCCTAGCCGAAATCACCGCTCGCGCCGCCCGGTATGTACGCAGCCATCCAATAGCTCACTATCCACGACAGGGCTACCGCAGAGAATTCCCGAGGGCAGGCGATAGGCAGCGCGCTTGTTGGCGCGGATTCTTGCGCCCCTGCCATGACTATCTTTTCTGCCGGAATTCGCGTGGCGTTACGCCGGTCCAGCGCCGGAAGGTGCGGCTGAAGTTCGAGGTGTCTTCATAACCAAGCCGTTCGGCTACCGATTCCACCGAGCGGTCGGTTTGCAATAACAACCAACATGACAGTTCTTCGCGCACAGAGTCCAGCAATTGCTGGTAGCTGCTGCCTTCCTCGCGCAACTGGCGAATCAGTGTGCGGGAAGAAACATTCTCGAAGGTCGCCATTTCCAACAGGGCCGGATACTGGCCGCTGCATTGCACCAGACGCGACTGCACGCGTTGCGTTACGGTACCGCCCTGTTGTTGTTGCTGCCACTGGCGCTCACATTCGCGTACCGCAATACGGCTTGCTTCCGCATCCGCCGAAAGGCTCTGCCGGTACAAAAACGGCAACGGCAAACTGGCGGCAAGCCGGGGCTGACCGAAACGGTTGTGGACGGCCAGGCGCTGGTACTCGCCGGCCCACGCCGGCTCCGGAAACGGCCAATCAATACGGACCTGTGCCTGCAGAGGCTGGCCGGTGACCGCTTCCAGCAACCTTATCAGCGTTGCCGAGAGATAGCCGAGCATGAACTCACGCAGCTCAGGCACGTCAATCTGCTCAATCGCAACCAGACGCAAGGCTTCATCATCACGCTCAATGGCCACCCCAAAAATGCGTTGCCGCAGCGGCATATAGCGCTGACACAGTTGCAGCGCCTCCTGCACATCACGACTGCTGGCAACGGCCTGGCCCATTGCGCCATGTAGCGAGAGCTGGGCATTGATGCCCACCTCCAGCCCCAGCCAGGGGCAATCACTCAAAGCCAGCGCATGGGCCACCAGACGACGGAACTGTTCAAAGCTCAGGAAGCGGTTGTCACCGTGCAGCAGCGCCCAGTCAAGGCGGGTGCCGGCGCAGATCTCGTCGGCACGAAATCCCCGACGCTGCAGCTCCGCACAAAGCAGGCGCGCATAAACAGGGTGAATAGCCGGCAGCAGCCAGTGTTGGGGGGTGTCGGGCAGGGAGGCCATGGGCAGATTGCGCTGTGATTGTGCGCTGGAGTTTGTCACCAAATGACGATTTCATGCCATCTGCTGCGGTTACTTTCATCGCCGTAAGCGACGAGCCTGTCACTGTCCGGCGCCGTGCCGCCTCCACAGGAGCGTTTCATGCCCAGCACCCTCTTTTTGACAGAGACTGTTGCTGCCCCTTATCGCGATCGCAAACGTTATGCCTGGTTGTTGTCGGTGATTGCGCCGCTGGCGGCGCCAGCAGGGCCCTGGCTGTATCTGCAAACCGGCCAGACCGTCTGGCTCTGGGCCTTTCTGGCTTTTTTCTACTTCGGCATTCCCGTGCTGGATCGCCTGTTCGGGGAAGACCGCAGCAATCCCCCGGAATCGGCGGTGCCGGCACTGGAAGCTGACCGCTATTACCGCTACATCACGTGGGCCGTGATCCCTATCCTGTGGCTCAGCTTCATCTACAACGTGATCTTCCTCGCAACACACACGCTGCCCTGGTACCTCTGGGGACTGGTCGTAATCGTGACCGGCAACATTCTGGGTTTCGGTCTCAACCTCGGCCATGAGCTGGGCCATAAAAAAACCTGGCTTGAACGCAAGCTCGCGCTGCTCACTCTGGCTCTGGGCGCCTACGGACATTTCAGTGTGGAGCACAACCGCGGCCATCATCGCTGGGTTGCCACTCCCGACGATCCTGCCTCATCACGCATGGGTGAAAGTATCTGGCGTTTTGTTTTCCGTGAAATGCCGGGCGCTTTTTTCAGAGCCTGGGATCTGGAGGCAGAGCGTTTGCAGCGCAGTGGCAAGTCCGCTTGGAACACTGACAACGAAATCCTGCAAGCCGGTGCCGTGACCGCTGTGCTTTACGGCGCACTGATTGCCATCTTCGGCCTGCCGATGATTCCGCTCTTGCTGGCGATCGCTTTCTGGGGCGCGTTCCAGCTCACCTCGGCCAATTACATCGAGCATTACGGGCTTTTGCGCAAAAAGCTGGATAACGGGCGTTATGAGCAAACACGCCCTGAGCACAGCTGGAACAGCAATCATATTGCCAGCAATCTGGCGCTCTTCCATTTGCAGCGCCATTCGGATCATCACGCCCATCCCACGCGCTCCTATCAATCCCTGCGTGATTTCCCGGAGCTGCCCACCTTGCCGGTCGGTTATTTCGGCATGTTCATACTGGCGTATATACCGCCGCTGTGGTTCCGGGTGATGAACCCGCGTCTTATCAAGGCCGTGGACGGCAACACCAGCCGCATCAACTTCGAACCGGGAAAACGTGAGCAACTCCTGCGCCGCTATAGACTGCTGGAGCGTGCATAGAAGCAGGACGTCGCCTTTCATTTTTTATCGGCATGAGCTTGCCACGGCACCATGCCTGCGGGTTGGCAAGCTCGCCTTCCATTGATGTCAGACTTTGCGCACCTGCTTGTAACGGAAGCAACTCACCTCGTGGTCATTCACCATGCCCACGCTCTGCATAAAGGCATAGAGCGAGGTGCTCCCCAAGAATTTGAAGCCGCGCTTTTTCAGGGCGCGGGCCATGGCATCGGATTCGGGCGAGGTGACGGCGGCCTCACGATAACTCGTGAGCTTGTGGGAGATGGGCCGGCCTTCCACAAACTCCCAGAGGAACTCCGCGAGACTGCCGCACTCTTTCTGCACGGCGATGGTGGCAATGGCATTGGCACGTATGGCCATGAGCTTGGGCAGGTAGCGGATGAGGCCTTCATTCGTGAGGCGCTCGGCCACCTGCTCGTCCGTCATCTTCGCGACCTTCCTCACATCGAAATTGAAGAAAGCCTTGCGATAGGCCTCGCGCTTTTTCAGCACGGTAATCCAGGAGAGCCCGGCCTGCTGGGCCTCCAGACAAAGCTTCTCGTAGAGATGACGATCATCGTAGGAAGGCACGCCCCATTCTTCATCGTGGTATTTCACATAGAGCGGATCGCTGCCGCACCAAGGGCAGCGCTTGATTTCTTTGACCGGCATAAGCCCTCTCTTGGGTTATGAATTCTTATTTGATGCTGGCGCCTGTACAGCGCACCGTTCGTCCTGAGCTTGTCGAAGGATGAATGCTTGACCTGGCAATGCTTGTGCTCGCTTACCCTTCGACAAGCTCAGGGCGAACGGGATGGCAGCCGCAGTCAGCTTTCGGCATTCTGTTTTTCTTCCTGCTGGATTTCTGGTGAAAACGGCTCGCGACACTCTTCCCGCCGATCTTCTTCCATGCGCGCCATAAAGTCTTTATAGGTCTTGCCGGACTCAGGCAGGAAGGCTTCGTCCGTCAACTGCCATTGCTGCATGCGATCGAGACGAAAATGGCGGAAATCATGGCGCAGCTCGCACCAGCCCACGAGAGTCCAGGTACGGCCCCAATATATGATGGCCAAGGGGCGCAAAGTTCGCTGGCTTTCTTCGCCGTTTTCCTTGGCGTAGTCCACCCGTATCTTGCGCTGTTCGCGCAAAGCCCGACGCAGATCAGACATGGGCGCGGTGAAACGCGGATCAATAAAATAATCCGGCGCATAAATCGGCAGTGGCTCGCGACCACGCTTGAGGGTGTGCGGCAATACATCACCGATTTTGGCGAGGGCGGATTCGGCGGCGGCTTTCAGCTCAGGATCTGTCCAGGAGGCGAGCAGGCGGGCGGCAACTTCCAGCGCCTCCAGTTCACCCTGCGTGAACATCAGCGGTGGCAGGTCGTAACCCTTGGCCAGCGCATAACCCATGCCGGCTTCGGCGCGCAGGGGAATGCCGCTGGCGGACAGATCGTCCATATCGCGGTAAATCGTGCGCACCGACACTTCCAGCAGTTCGGAAAGTTCAGCCGCCGTCACCACCGGCTTGCGGCGCAGATGCTCAACAATCTGAAACAGGCGATCCGCGCGTCTCATGGCTTTTCCAATGACTCTTTTTCAAGCAGCGCTTTCAGGGTGGCGAGATCGCGACGTATCCAATCGGCGTCTTCCGCGAATTTGGTATCACTCATGCCGGGCAGGCGCAAAAGCGTGAGCTGCACATCGGTTTCCTCTACATGAGCATCTGCATGAGCAATAGCACGCAGCGGCACATAGACCTCTACGCCTGCTGCCACCTCTACCCAGTGATCGGCAATGCCGAAAGCATTGGCCGGTGAAAAGCGTATGCGCACCGGGCCTTCGGGACCATCTGCCAACCACTCACCGTTTTCCTCACGCAGGGAGTGGCCGAGACCGCTGGCCCAGAGATTCATATTCAGCGGCTCGGCCAGAAAAGCGGCGACGGTCGCCAGCGGTTTGGCGATATGAACCGTGACGACCTGCGATTCGGCACATGCAGAAGACATGAGGCTCAGCTCGCGACGGGATAGTGGATGGGCTCTTCCAGCTGACCTTCGCTGCCGAAATAGAGGCAGCGCGGGTTCTTGCCGGTGAGCAGTGTTTCATAACGTCTCACACCGGCGGCGTGTATGTCCTGCATAAAGCCGGGATAGTCGCTTTCGCCACGCTGGTTGCGGCGTATGGCGGACAGGGTGGCTTCGGCATTGAAAGCAGCGGTAATAGGGGCGCCGGGCTTGCCGGGCAGTTGCACGATCTCACCGTCCACGCTGCGATAGAGAGTGGCGTGGCTGGCCACATCCACGGTGTAGGAGTGCATGCCCATGCGCAGGAAGGACAGGGCGAGCTCGGGGAAGTTACGGGCGCGCATGGCGCATTCGCGTATGGCGTCGGCGTTGAACATGGGGCTCTCCTTGTCTTGGGTCCGTTCGCCCTGAGCCTGTCGAAGGGTGCTCGCAACAGCAGGACTTCGACACTAGCTACGCGTCGTCAGTCCGAACGGTGCGGACTTCAGGCACTCAGGGAATCAATGCTGCGAATGCAGGCCGACGGTATTGCCTTCGCTGTCGCGGAAAAGAGCAAAGTAGCCGATTTCCGGGGCGATCAGGGTCTTGGGGACGATGATCTCGGCGCCCAGGCCGGGCAGGCGGTCCAGGGTCTGCTGCAGATCGGCGCCGGCATTCAGATAGGCAATGGTGCCATCCTTGCTCGGGCGGTTCTCGGCACTTTTTATCAGGGCGCCTGCGACCGCGCCGTCCTGATGGCTGAACACGGCCATTTCCAGATCAGGCACGCCGGAGGGGCAGGGCTGGACGGCGCCTATCTCCAGTTTCAGGGCCTCGCTGTAGAAGCGGTGGGCGCGGCGGATATCGCTGACGGGAATCTCGAACCAGACGGCGACGTGATTCGGGGCGGTGTTGGGGGTGGACATGATGTTCTCTCCTTGAGCGGGCCCTGACCGCGAGATGCGGTGCTTCCTGGCCGGTGAAGACATCATGCTGGCGGCCTACTGACAGCGTTCTGTCAGTAGCGTTTGAGCAGCATCCGTTTCTTGTTTTGCCTGTCATCCCGGCGCAGGCCGGGACCCAGTGACTTTCTTCATCTTCAACATCAGCCAAAGTCGCTGGGCCCCGGCCTTCGCCGGGGCGACAGGGACTCAAAACAGAGCCCTCAGGCTAGTTGCGCTGCCCGCTTTTCATAACGTTTCCGGCACCTCGGCACCAAAGCCCGCGGCAGGAACATCTCTGGCCATGGCTTGCGGTCTACTAACATTCCGGCCCCGTCCCCCAAGCCCCGAATGGCGCGGCTTTCCTGCCTTTTGCCCCTGCTAAGAGCGGGGCCTTGCCGTTATACTCGCCCCCTTTGATTTGCAGCAGGGGAGCCCTACGTGGCTAATGCGATTGCCGCAGGCCTGACCTTTCAGGACCTGATTCTCAAGCTCCAGAACTTCTGGGCCAGCCAGGGCTGTGTTGTCATCCAGCCTTACGACATGGAAATGGGCGCCGGCACCTTCCACACCGCCACCTTCCTGCGCGCCATCGGCCCGGAAACCTGGAACGCGGCCTATGTGCAGCCTTCGCGCCGGCCGGCCGATGGCCGCTACGGTGAAAACCCCAATCGCCTGCAGCACTACTACCAGTTTCAGGTAGTGCTCAAACCCTCGCCCGCCAATATTCAGGATCTCTATCTGCAATCGCTGCAGATGCTCGGCATCGACACCCAAGTGCATGACGTGCGCTTTGTGGAAGACAACTGGGAGTCACCCACGCTGGGTGCCTGGGGTCTGGGTTGGGAAGTGTGGTTGAACGGCATGGAAGTCACGCAGTTCACGTATTTCCAGCAAGTCGGCGGTGTGGAGTGCTATCCGGTTACCGGTGAAATCACTTACGGCCTTGAGCGTCTGTGCATGTATCTGCAAGGCGTGGATTCCGTGTACGACCTGATCTGGGCCGAAGGTGTGCCCGATGCCGACGGCAACAAGCGTCCGGTGACTTATGGCGATGTGTTTCATCAGAACGAAGTGGAGCAATCCACCTTCAATTTTGAACACGCCAATGTGCCCAAGCTTTTTGAGCTCTTTGATTTTTACGAGAGCGAATCCAATTCCCTGATGGAAAAGAAGCTGCCGCTGCCGGCCTATGAAATGGTGGTGAAGGCTTCGCATACCTTCAATCTGCTGGATGCACGCCGCGCCATTTCCGTCACCGAGCGTCAGCGTTACATCCTGCGGGTGCGCGCTCTGGCCCGCAACATTGCCCAGAGCTATTTGCAGGCGCGTGCGCGCCTCGGCTTCCCCATGGCAACGCCCTCACTGCGTGATGAGGTGCTGGCAAAGCTCGCGCAGGAATCTGCTGCTTAACCGTTTTAAAAAAGACACGTCATTCCCGCGAAAGCGGGAATCTTCCTGACGTGTACTGAGCCTCAAAATAAGGCCCTGCCTGAACTCACGAGATTCCCGCTTTCGCGGGAATGACGAGAAAAAGAAATGAATAAAGATTTTCTGGTTGAACTCGGCACTGAAGAGCTGCCCCCCAAGGCATTGAAAGGTCTTTCGGAAAGTTTCCGTGATGGCATCGTGAAGGGCTTGGCCTCAGCCGGCCTCAAGCATGGCGAAGTGAAAGTATTTGCCGCGCCACGCCGTCTCGCTTTGTTTGTAGCGGGCCTTTCCACACAGCAGCCGGACCGCACCATTGCTGTTGATGGCCCGCCCGTGAAAGCCGCGTTTGATGCGGCTGGCAATCCCACACAAGCCGCGCTCGGTTTCGCCAAGAAGAATGGCGTGGATATTTCGGCTATCGACAAGAGCGGCGAGAAGCTGCGCTTTGTGAAAGAACAGAAAGGCGAAGCTGCCACGGCCCTGCTGCCCGGCATCGTGGCGCAATCGCTGAATGATCTGCCTATTCCCAAGCGTATGCGCTGGGGTGCTTCGCGCGTGGAGTTTGTGCGTCCGACTCAATGGCTGGTCATGCTGCTGGGTGATGATGTGGTCGAGGGCGAAATTCTGGCGCAGAAAGCCGGCCGTGATTCCCGCGGTCATCGCTTCCACGCCAATAATGCCGTACGCATTTCCGCACCAGCGAATTACGCCGAAGACCTGCGTGCCGCACGCGTGCAGGCCGACTTTGCCGAACGCCGCGCCGTGATTCTGGAAAAAGTGCAGGCCCTGGCCGCCAAAGAAAACGGCAAGGCCATCATTCCCGAAGCCCTGCTGGATGAAGTAACAGCGCTGGTGGAGTGGCCCGTACCGCTGGTGTGCTCTTTTGAAGAACGCTTCCTTGCGGTGCCGCAGGAAGCCCTGATCTCCACCATGCAGGACAACCAGAAATATTTCTGCCTGCTGGATGCCAAGGGCAAACTGCTGCCGCGCTTCATCACCGTGGCCAATATTGAAAGCACGAACCCCGAATACATTGTGGCCGGTAACGAGAAAGTGGTGCGCCCGCGTCTCACCGATGCCGAGTTCTTTTTCAATCAAGACAAGAAGAGCCCGTTGGAAAGCCGTAACGAGCGCCTCAAGACCGTGGTCTTCCAGGCCCAGCTCGGCACCGTGTATGAAAAGGCCCAGCGCGTTTCCAAACTCGCCGGCGTGATTGCCGCCGCCATTGGCGCGGACAAAGCCTTGGGCGAACGTGCGGGCCTGCTGTCCAAATGCGATCTCGCCACCGAAATGGTGGGTGAATTCCCGGAGCTGCAAGGCGTTGCCGGTTTCTACTACGCCACGCATGACGGCGAAGCCCCGGAAGTGGCGAAGGCGCTGGACGAACAATACCAGCCGCGCTTTGCTGGCGATGCACTGCCCGCCGGCAAAATTGGCGCGGCCGTTTCCATTGCCGACAAGATTGATTCGCTGGTGGGTATTTTCGGCATCAACCAGCCGCCCACCGGCTCCAAAGATCCCTTTGCCCTGCGTCGCTCCGCGATTGGCTTGCTGCGCATCATCATCGAGAAAGGTCTCATTCTCGATGTACAGGCGCTCATCAATGGCGCGGTGAAACAATATGGCGACAAGCTGGAGAACAAGAACACCGCGGCCGATGTATTCGACTTCCTACTCGGCCGTTATCGCGCCATGTATGAAGAGCAGGGCATCAAACCGGAAGTGATTGCCGCCGTGCAGGCCCAGCGTCCGACTCAGCCTTATGATTTCGACCAACGCGTAAAAGCCGTGGCGAATTTCGCCACACTGCCAGAGGCCGAAGCACTGGCCGCCGGCAATAAACGCGTGGCGAATATTCTTGCCAAAGAAAGCCTGCCTGAAGGTGCTGCTGTGAATACGGCCCTACTTTCGGAAAACGCGGAAAAGGCCTTGGCCGAAGCCGTGGCCAAATTGGAAAGTGAACTCGCCCCGCTGTTTGAAAAGCGCGAGTACACGCCGGCGCTGAACAAGCTGGCCGCGCTGCGCCCGCAGGTGGATGCCTTCTTCAATGAAGTGATGGTAATGGCCGACGATGCGGCGGTGAAAGCCAACCGCCTCGCACTGCTCGCCCGTCTGCGTTCGCTCTTCCTGCAGGTCGCGGATATTTCGCTGCTACAGGCCTGATGAGGTGCCGTGCTCGCGCGCCTTGTTTTTTATTTCATGACGATCCGTCGCCGCACTATGGCGATGACGGACTCAGGGACGCGGCTCTGGGCGTGACTAATTATTCACGCCACGGCTGGACCGGAAGGATTAGTTTGTGATTCTGATTAACGCCCTGCGCTCTCTGCTTTTCTATATCGGCTATGTCTTCACCATGGTGCTGTTCAGCAGCAGCGCCATGCTGATCAGCCCCTTTTCCCGCCGCACTTCCATGCGCATCTGCGCCAACTGGTGCCAGGTGGCAGTGGAGTGGGCGCGTATTTGCTGCGGCATACGTTATGAAATCATTGGTGCAGAAAATATTCCCCAGAGTGGCTGCGTGGTGCTGGCCAAGCATCAGAGTGCTTGGGAAACCCTGATTGTGCAGTCGCTGTTTTACCCGGCGGCCACGGTGATCAAACGCGAGCTGCTCTCGATTCCTTTTTTCGGATGGAGCATCCGGCTGTGCGACCCTATCGCCATAGACCGTGAAGATGCCGGCGCTGCCCTCAAGGCAGTTGTGCGTGGTGGTACGCAGAAAATTGCCGAAGGCCGGCGCGTGGTGATTTTCCCCGAGGGCACGCGCACCATGCCGGGCGAAGAAAATCCGGATTACTCGGTGGGCGGCGCCATGCTGGCCACACAGGCAAAAGCACTGGTGCTGCCGGTGGCCATCAATTCCGGCGATTGCTGGCCGCGCGGCACGCTGATCAAAAAGCCGGGGCTGGTGCGCGTCGTCATCGGTAAACCGATTGATGCCACGGGCTACAAGGCCAAGGTGCTGAATGCGGAAGTGCGTGACTGGATAGAAAGCCAGATGCGGGAGATCAGCCCCGCCTACGGCCCCAAGAAATCCTCATAAGATAAAAAGCCCGCTTGAATGCGGGCTTTTTATCGTCATCATCAGAGCAGCATCTGTCATCGGCTTGGCAAGGAGCTCCCGGTGCGCGACATCCTGAAATCCATACGCGAACAACGTCTGCATCAATGGGAGACCTGGCAAACACGCCTTGTGGTGTGGACGGCCGCTCTCGTCACCGGCTTGGTCATCGTCGCTTTTTCTGAAATCACCGACAGCGCCATCCGCTTCTTCCTGAAACAAGCGCAAACCCGTAGCTGGCTACCTTTACTTACGCTGCCATTGGGCGGTATGGCCGTGGTCTGGTGCACGCGCCGTTTTTTTGCCGGCGCAGAAGGCAGCGGCATTCCGCAGGCGGTGGCCGCACTGGAAACCACCGAGCCCGCTTTGCGTGAACGCCTGCTTTCGCTGCGCGTAGTGGCCGGAAAAATAGGCCTGGGGGCCGTCGCATTAGGCAGCGGTTTTTCTACCGGCCGCGAAGGCCCTTGCGTGCAGGTCGGCGCGGCCATCATGCACAGTGCACGACGCTGGTTGCCGACCAACTCTCATGTGACACCCGCTCAGCTCATCATCGCCGGAGGCGCCGCCGGCATTGCCGCCGCTTTCAATACGCCCTTGGCCGGTATAGTTTTTGCCATTGAAGAAATGCATCGCGGTTATGAGCAACGCAGCAGCAGCGTGGCACTAGCGGCCATCGTGATTGCCGGCATCGTCGCCATTTCCCTGATGGGCAATCACACTTATTTCGGACGCATCGCGGTCGGCACTATCGACAGCAAGATCGTCAGCGCAGTAATTTTCTGCGGCCTGTTGTGCGGCGTGGCCGGTGGCTTTTTCAGCCGCCTGCTTTGCGCCAGCGGTCGCCCCTGGCGCGGCCATCTCGGTAAATTACGCCGCCTGCATCCCGTGCTCTTTGCCGGCCTCTGCGGACTGGTGGTGGCATTAATCGGCGTGACCACCGACAGCACCGTTTATGGCAGCGGCTACGCACAAACACAGGCCTTGCTGGAGCAGGGCGCCAGCCAGCCTTGGTATTATCCTTTGGCGAAAATGGGCGCGACCATCGCCTCATTTTTCAGTGGCATTCCCGGCGGCATTTTTGCGCCCACGCTGGCGATAGGCGCAGGACTGGGCCATGACATTGCGCCGATTTTCCATAATGTGGTGCCGGCCGCCATCTTGGCGCTGTGCATGGCCGGCTTTCTCGCTGCCGTCACGCAAGCTCCCATTACTTCTTTCATCATTGTGATGGAAATGATTGATGGCCATGCCATGGTTATCAGCCTGATTGCCGTGGCCCTGATTGCACGGCTGGTTTCCGGCCTCATCAGCAAGCCGCTCTACACCGTGCTTGTGCATAATCTGCTGCGCTGGGCTCCGGAAACGCGGACGGAAAATCCCAGCCTGCCGGGCGCTGAGCAAAAGCCACAGGCATGAAAAAGCCGGCATTGCCGGCTTTTTTGTGTGCGCTGATCACAGATGCTGTCGGGCACAAGCCCGAGACAAGCGCTCAGCGCGTAGCACTGAAATCCTGCAGCACCGCAACACGGTTGCGGCCCGCGCGCTTGGCGGCATACAGCGCCTGATCCGCCGCATCCACAAAATCATCCGGGCGTTCAAAGCGCGGCTGCCATATGGCCACACCCACACTGGCGGTGATTTTCTTGCCGGGAAAATTGCTGCTTTCCACGCGTTGACGATAACGCTCAGCCAGCAGTCTGGCTCCTTCCTCCGTGGTTTCCGGCAACAGCACCACAAATTCTTCACCGCCGTAACGCGCCACCAAATCGGTCTGGCGTATATCCATGCGCAAAATCTCGGCAAAGCAGAGCAGCACATCATCGCCCAGCACATGACCGAATTCGTCGTTGTAGGCTTTGAAGTGGTCGATATCGAGCATGATGAGCGACAGCGGCGCATCGTGACGCGCCGCACGCGCTATTTCCTCGGTGAGGCGCGCATCCAGAGCGCGGCGATTGGCCACACCGGTCAAAGGATCAATAAAGCTCAGGGTACGCAAATGATCGTTGGCGATGCTGAGCTCATGGCTGACACGGCGCAGCTCCAGTTGACTGGAAACCGTGCGGGCAATCGCCGCCAGCGCATCACGGCTTTCAGCAGAAATGGCGCGCGGTGTGTGATCAATTACGCAAAGTGTGCCCATGGCTTGGCCGCTGGGGGATATCAAAGACGCACCGGCATAAAAACGTATATCCGGCGCACCTGTGACCAGCGGATTGTCGGCAAAGCGCGGATCTTGCGAGGCATCCGGCACCACCATGATTTCGGCCGGATTAAGAATGGCATGGGCGCAAAATGCCATATCACGCGGCGTTTCTGTTACTTCCAGCCCCACTTTGGCCTTGAACCACTGCCGGCTTTCATCAATCAGTGAAACCAGTGCAATGGGGGTTCCACAAATGATCGAGGCCAGTTTCACGGCATCATCAAAGGCCTGCTCGGGCGGCGTATCCAGCACATCGTATTTGCGCAGGGTGGCCAACCGGGCCAATTCGTCAGCGGGCAGGGGCGCAGCAGCCATGGAACTTCATCCGGGAAAGGGCGGGTAGGGGGCCGAGTCTAGCCCTAGCTCAAGGAATTTGGAGTGAACATCTGCTTAAGATGGTAAAAATGCGGACAGTCCGCTTCTGAGTATTCGCGCATGATCACCTCTGCTCCTCCCATTCCGCGCCGCATCATGCTGGCACTCTTTCTGGGCGGCCTGCTTCTGCTGGGTTTTCAGGTACTACAGCCCTTTCTGGTACCTGTGGCCTGGGCCGGCATCCTGGTTTATGTCACTTGGCCGCTATACCTGCGCCTGCGCAGTCGCATGGGTGGCCGCCACACGATTTCCGCCATCATCATGACGCTGCTGCTGGCACTGGTGCTCATCCTGCCGCTGGTGTGGGTGCTCCTGCTGCTGCGCAGTGAAATGGGTGGCGCCTACGCCAAGCTGGAAGCCCATCTCAGCAGCGGCCATCTGCTGCTGCCGCCGGAGCTGCGCAATCTGCCCTGGCTGGGCGACGAGGTGCAGGCCCTGTTCGACCGCCTCAACAGCAATCCCGGCGCCTTCAAGGAAGAGGTGCAGCGCGCCAGCGAGTGGCTGGCCAATCATGCCGGCGGCGTGGTGGGTGGCCTGGGCCGCAATCTGGCCAAGCTGGGTCTGGCCATCTTTACGGCCTTCTTCTTTTATCGCGACGGCGAGGCGGTGATTACCCAGATTCGCGAAGTACTGCGCCAAATTCTTGACGAACGCGTGGACGAATATCTTGAAGCCATAGGTGCCACCGCGCGCGCCGTGGTTTACGGCATAGGCCTCACTGCGCTGGCGCAGGGTGTACTCGCTGGTCTCGGCTATTGGGTAGCCGGGGTGAAAAGTCCGGTGTTCTTTGGCGCCGTCACCACGCTCATTGCCCTCATTCCCTTCGGCACTCCGTTCGCATGGGGCAGCATCAGCATCTGGCTTTTCCTCGACGGCCACACCTGGCCCGCCATCGGTCTCGCACTCTGGGGCACGCTGGTAGTGAGCTGGGTGGACAACATCATCCGGCCGCTGGTGATTTCCAGCGCCACACGCATTCCTTTCCTGTTGGTGATGTTCGGTGTACTCGGCGGCCTTGCCGCATTCGGCATGATCGGCCTCTTCATCGGCCCGGTGATTCTCGCGGTATTGCTCGCCGTGTGGCGTGAATGGCTGGAACATGCCGGCATGAAAACCATCACACCGGATGTGTCTGCTCAGTCACAAACCGAACAATAAACCAACACGCCACTGCGGTGACCTCGTGCAAAAAGCTTTGTTAGACTTGAGGCAGAGTTGACCGGCCTATATTCCCGGTTCCGCTATTCGGGCAACAGATGGAGTGTTGTGTCCGGCCCTCTCTAGATCTCGCGACGTGTACTGGATGTCGTGCGTCGAAAAAACTAGAAGTGATTATTGCTTATGTGTGGTGCGATTCAGCTGCAAGAAACAAAGGTTTTCTTTCCTCACCCCAATGCCCGCCTGCCAATACGCAAACGTGATGGCGAACTCGAGTGGGTCACTTGGGGCAAGCGCCGTGACGAAATGTGCTCTTTCCCCGAAGGCGGATGGGCCCGACTTTCTTCGATAAAAGATGGCCGCTGGACCCGCCTTAATCCGCGCCCAGTGCAAATTGCCGTCGAACGTTTCATGGAAAAAGATGCTGAAGGCCAGCGCTACTGGTTCGATCTGGAAGAGGGCGAATTCATTCAGGGCCTGCTCGCCACCATTAACGGCGAAGCCCGTGTGTACGTTGTTACTCAGGAAGCCGAGGCCGAAACTGCGATGATACATCCGCGCTGGCCGCGCATTCTTTCGGCAGAAGAGCTGGAGGCTTCGGGCAATGCCTGAAGCACTTTCGCCGAATAAAAAAAGCCCGCTTGATGCGGGCTTTTTTTATTCGCTGCTTTCAGGCTCAGAGCCAGAATGAAAGATTCATCTGCGGAATCGTCGCCACCGCAATGGTTTCCGCAGGATGACCAATATATTGCAGCCTAATGCCCATACCTACGGTCACCCTTTCATAGAAAGCCAGACCAATTTCAAACTGTGCTTCGACCAAAGCATGGGTTTTGCGATCTTGTGCCAAGCCAGAATCGAAACGCGAAGCGCCGACACCCAATGAGGCACGGCTATAGCCTTCCGCGTGACCCCAATAAGGAAAAGTCGTGGCCAAGGAGCCCCCGAAGGCGACATTGTCGAAGGAGTGACTAGCCACATTGCCACTGTCTTCAGCGCGCAGGGAGCCAACACTGGCATACAGTCCAGCGCCGTTCAGACCACCGAACAGCAAGCGAACCTCAAAGCCGCTATCCGCTTCAAGATTGTAATCCTTGTAGTAATCGGGAATGGTCTCGCTTTCATCAATATCGCTTCTAACAGCCCCGGCCAAAATTCCGGAGACCACCATACCCAGATGCCGCTCCTGCGCCTGGGCGGGCATGCCGAGCAATATCAGTCCAGAGCCGAACAAAGTCTTCAGCAGGATGCGCACTGTTTAGCGTTCTTTTCTGAAATCACTGGGTGATTGCCCGGTCCAGCGGCGGAAGGCGCGGGAAAAATTGGAGACATCGTTGTAGCCAAGACGATAGGCGACTTCGCTCACCGACAGCCCTTCTTCCTGCAGCATCTGCATGGCACGCTCGCAAAGCACATGATCGACCAGCGCCCGAAAATTGCGGCCTTCTTCCTGCAAACGACGCTTAAGCGTACGCGTAGACACATGCAGGGTGTCCGCCACTTCTTCCAGCGTAGGCAGGCGGTCATTACTGGCTTTGAGCACAGTGCGCACGCGGCCGGTGAGCACATCATCCTTAGCGCTGCTGCTCTGCCGCGCCTGCAACTCACGCTCGCAAGCCTCACGCGCCATGGCGGCGGCATTGGGGTCCGCCAGACGCAGCGGCGCCTCCATCAGAGCACGCGGCACCCTGAGAGCAAACTCGGGCTGCTGGTAGCGCACTGGCACCGGCAGATGCGGGGCTAGCGCGGCGTAGTAATCCGGCGCCGGGCCCTGCATCTGCATTTCTGTGCCGGTTTGCGGCCGGTCCAGAATCTGCGCCGTCATCACCACGAGACCCATAAGCAGCAGCTCCATGATGAAGGGGCGTAGCGGATCATTACGGCCGGGGTAATCGATCTTGATGGTGACAAACTCGGGGCCGGCCTCGGAGCTCAGATGAAACGCCGGTGCGCGCAGGGAAAAGTAGCGCTCCAGCGCCTGCATCACTTCCAGCAGATTATTGCTGGAGAGGGCAATCAGGCTCACCGGGCCATGCAGGGTGACACGTAGGGCACGAGCATAGGCAAAACCAAGACCGCGATGACCGGCACGGGCATAGGCATGCAGCGTGGCGGCACGTGTGGCAGCCAGAGGCAGCATGCGGTCGGATTCCAACAGCTGTTCGCGCGTAAGCCCGACGATGTCCAGCAGCTCACTTGTCGGAACACCGAAGCCCTCCGACACATCACAGAGCAGGAGCAGATAAATAGCGGGCACACTGGCCGCATGACGGGAATTGTTATGGCCTGAATTCACTGCGTACTGGCCTCATCTCACCCAAGGTTAGAACAGGGGGCCACTATACGGACTGCTACTACGGACTGGAAAGAGGGCAGGGCAGGCCAATGGCCTGAATTGCCGCTTTTTCCTGCCCGGCAACTGGCCCGGCCTGGTCGCGAATTGGCCTGCCGCCACAAGCAGGAGCGCACAACTTTCGCCACGATGACAGCCTCTCGTGAGCCTGCCTTTCTTTTTCAGCAAGGCCGCTGCCCACCTGCCAGGAGTGCCCCGTGAAACTGTTCGCCAAGGCTGCCGCCAAACAGAAGCCCGAGCATGTGCGCATCAAGCCGCAGCGCATGGGTTTTGATTTCGATCCGACCACGGTGCCGCGCTACTGGGCACACAAAGATCCGGTGCTCAGCCACTTCCTGAATTCGCTCTCGCTTTCTTTCCCGGATGGCGAACAGTTCTTTGTGGATTCGGTACGCCATTTTCGCGATATCGTGAAAGACGAAAAACGGCAGCGCGAAATTTCCGGCTTCATCGGTCAGGAAGCCATGCACTCGCTGGAGCACAAGAGCTTCAACGATATGCTGGCGCATCAGGGCTATGAAGAGCTCAGCGCGAAAGCCATAGGCGTAGCCAAATACCTCATCAAGATGGGGCAGAAGGAATATTCGCCGCGCACCCTGTTAGCCATGACCGCCGGCCTTGAACACATCACCGCCATTCTCGCCAATGCCATGCTCAAGAATCCCGAGCTGCTCAACAAGATGGATGATTCGGTACGCGCCCTGTGGATGTGGCATGCCATAGAAGAAACCGAACACAAGGCTGTGGCCTTTGATCTTTATCAGGATGTGAGTGGTGATTACGCCATGCGTATCCGCGCCTTCCTCTCCGGCTCACTCGGTCTGGGTGTTTTTGCCTCGGTGTTCACCTGGCGCTTTCTCAAGCAGGACGGCTTGCACCGCAAACCCTGGAAGCTGGTGCCCGGCGCCATCACACTGGCCACCCTGTTAGCCAAAACAGCTCCTGATTATCTGGACTATCTGCGCCCCGGCTTTCATCCCTGGGATGACGACAACAGCGAGCTGATTGCGCAGTACAAGGCCATCGTGGAAGCCTCTATTGCCCCGCAATACCGCAAGGCGGAATTGAAAGCGGCCTGAGTTCCGTTGCTCCTGTAAAAAGCCCGGCCTTGTTGCCGGGCTTTTTATTTGTCTCCTGATTGCATGACTTTGGGTGGCGCTGGCTGATGGCGAGGTGTACGCGGCCTGCTACGTTGTGTGCCACTTGCCCGGGGGTGCGGGGATTGTTGCACTGTCGGGGATTCGGTGAGGTGCTCCGACGGGCTTGCTTCTGTTGCTTGTTTTCTTAAAGGGATTGCGCCTTGCCCGCGGGGCCTCACTTTCTTTGCTTCGCCTAAAGAAAGTAAGCAAAGAAAGGCGAGCCCTGCGGGCAGCCCTTCATTTGATGACCGCAGCTCTCTTTTCTGGCTTCGTTGTGGTCATACTCGCGCGTTCGCGACTCGCAACTACCTTTAGTTTTCTTAACTCTGTCGGGGCCGTAGGTGTAGAAGTCCGGTGGGGCGGTCTCGCTTCGCTTGTCCACGCGGATGGGGATTGCTTTCGCACTGTTGGTGATTCCGTCTTTCCCTCTGTGATGAACCCCGGATAAAACCATCGTCGTCCCCACGAAGGCAGGGACCCGGCGACTTTGCTTTTTCTATTTCTCGGCGCCGCGCTATCTTCGCCCTTTGGGTAAGCAATGATCCTTCCTACCACACAAATCTGGGCTCAACGCCACCGCCCCAGCACACTCAAGAAGAACTCAAGCAGTCATCCGGTTGAGGCCCCGCGGGAGGCGCAATCCCCTTAGGGAATAAACAGCCGGTGCAACCTCGTCGGAGCACCTCACCGAATCCCCGACAGTGCATAAATCCCGCACTCCCGGGCAAGTGGCACACAACGTAGCAGGCCCCGCACACCCCTAAAAAGAAAAGTGATCCCACAAAAAAGCCCAGCAATGCCGGGCTTTTTATTTATCGCTCAAGGCTTACTGATAACGCAGCGCTTCAATCGGCTTGAGCTTGGCGGCTTTGTTCGCCGGATAGAAGCCGAAGAAGATGCCGATCACCGTGGCCACGCTGAAAGCTAAGATGATGGAAGACATCGTCACCAGCACCAGTAATTTGCCAGCACTGATCTTGGCCACAATAAAGGCACCGCCCACGCCCAAGCCTACGCCGATCAAGCAGCCCGCCACAGAAATGATCACGGCCTCAAGCAGGAATTGCAGGCGGATATCATTGGGTCGCGCACCGATGGCCATGCGTATACCGATTTCGCGCGTACGTTCTGTCACTGAGACCAGCATGATATTCATGATGCCGATACCGCCCACCAGCAGCGAAATGGAGGCAATGGCGCCCAGCATCATGGACATGACAGCTGTAGTTTCGGCCGCGGTATTGGCCAGTGCAGTGAGATTCTGCACGGTGAAATCGTCATCTTGGCCTTCGCCAATACGGTGACGCTCACGCAGCAAAGTCTTGATGCCCGTTTCTACGCGCGGCATGACCGTTTCACTTTCTGCCTGAATCATGATCATGCGCAAAGTATCGCGAAAGCGTGAGCCCTGCAGACGGCGCTGCGCTGTAATCAGGGGAATGACAATCGTGTCGTCCTGATCGCGACCATCCAGACTCTGGCCCTTGCTGCCCAACACCCCTATCACTTCAAAGGGATTGTTGCGTATGCGTATGGTCTGGCCTATCGGGTCTTGCCCGGAAAAAAGATTTTCCACAATCTGTTTGCCGACCAAGGCCACCTGCGCACCGGTCCGCATTTCATTTTCATCGAAGGTATAACCCTCAATCACTGACCAATCACGCAGCGCCAGATAATCCGCATTGGTGCCAATGATCTGGGTATTCCAGTTATTGGTGCCAAACACTACCTGCTGATTCATCTGCACCATGGGCGCCATGTATTTCACGCCGGAGAGTTCCTTGATGGCATTGGCATCCGCCAAATTCAGATTCTGCGCACCACCGAAGCCGGTACGCACGCCATTGGCCGAGGTAGCACCGGGCATCACGATAAAAAGATTGGAGCCCATGCTGGCGATGGAATCCGCCACCTGCTTTTGCACACCATTGCCGATAGCCAACATAAGAATCACGGCGCCCACGCCGATAATCATACCCAGCATGGTAAGAAAGCTGCGCAGGCGATTGGCACGCATGGCAGACAGCGCTTCGCGCATCATCACAAAAAACATGATCAGTGAGCCTCGTTGTGCAGATGCAGGCCTTCTGCGACCGGGCCATCGAAAGAGACATGACCATCCACCAAGCGGATAAGACGCTGCGCGTGCGCGGCGATATCCGGCTCATGCGTGACCAGCACCAAGGTGATGCCGGACTCGCGATTAAGCGTGGTGAAAAGCTTCATGATTTCTTCACTGGTCTGCGTATCCAGATTGCCGGTGGGCTCATCCGCCAGCACCAGCGCCGGACGATTCACCAAAGCACGGGCAATGGCCACACGCTGCTGCTGACCGCCGGAAATCTGCGAGGGCAGGGCGTCCAGCCTATGTCCCAAACCCACCAGACCCAACATTTCCGCCGCGCGCTCACGCCGCTCCGCGGTGGGCACGCCGGAATAAATCAGGGGCAAGGCAACATTGTCGGCCAAGGTCGCGCGCGGCAATAAATTGAAGCCCTGAAACACGAAGCCGATAAAGCGATTGCGTATGCCCGCCAGTTGCACCGCATTGAGATGCGAGACTTCCTGGCTATTGAGCTGATAGCTGCCGCCCGTAGGCGTATCGAGACAGCCCAATACATTCATGAAAGTGGATTTGCCCGAGCCGGAAGGCCCCATCACCGCCGCAAATTCACCGGGAAAAATATCAACGTTCAGACCTTTCAGGATATGCACCGGGCCTGCACCCGATTCGTAATCCTTGATCAGGCCGCGCACGCGCAGTACGGGCTCTGCTGAATTGGCTTCGCTCATATCACTGCTCACATGCCGAACTGCATGCCGCGTTGCTGACCGGAAGACTTGCCCGCATTCTTGGGGTCCACTTCTTCCACTACCACCTGATCACCTTCTTTCAACTCGTCGCCGGTGAGTTCGGTAAAGCGGCGATCGGTGATGCCGACCTTCACGCGTATCTGCAGCAACTTGCCATCGCGCAGCACATAGACACGGCCCATATTATTGGCGCCGCCCGCACGGCCGCGACGGCCACCGCTTTCAGCTTCATCAGCTGCAGGCTTGGCATCGGCCACTGTCTTGTTCTCACCCTCACTACGTTTGCTGTCGCCATGTTTTTCGGCTGCTTCTGCCACTGGTGCCTTGCCTGCCGGTGCCGCCTTGTCGGCCGCGGTAGCCGTAGCGTCTGTTGCGCCGGCCTCAGCAGCCTGCTCATCGCGATGACGGCGCGGCCTGTCTTCAGCGCCGCCTTCAGCCTGACGTTTGGCGCGCCATGCCGCACGCTCTTCTTCACTCATTTCACGACGCGGACGACGCTCGCCTTCATTAGACGCATCACCAGTATCCGCTGCGGCCAGCATGATGGGGCCGCCAGCACCACCGCCATTACCACCTGACTTGCGACTGCCTTCAGCCGCGCCATTCTGGCCATTAGGTTTTTCATCAGCCGGCTTTTCTACATTGCTGTCATCGGTAGGCTTGAAGCGCAGGGCCGCATTGGGCACGCGCAAAACATTCATACGCTGCTGCACGCCGATATCCACATACGCGGTCATACCGGGCAGCAATTTCTCATCCGGATTGGCCACTCCAATAACGACGTTATAGGTCACCACATTGGATTCTGTTTTCGGATTCAAACGTATCTGCTTCACCTTGCCGCTCATGCGTTGGCCAGCAAAAGCATCAACACGGAACTTCACCACCTGACCTACTTTGATCTGGCCGATATCTGCTTCCGCGAAATAAGCTTCGATCTGCATTTCACGCAGGTCTTTGGCAATTTTGAACAGCTCGGGCGTATTGAAGCTGGCGGCTACGGTCTGGCCTTCATCCACGGAGCGCGACACCACCACACCGGCAACGGGGGAACGGATAATGCTGTAACCGATATTGGCGTGATCTTTATCTACCGAGGCTTTCAGCTGGGTGACCTTGGCCTGCGCATCCTGTCCGGCCTGCTCGGCGGTATCCAGTTCCTGCTGCGAAACAAAGCCTTCCTTATTGAGATCGCGCACACGCTGCAGATTATTGCGCGCTACTCTGAGAGCATTTTCAGCGGCGGCCAGATTGGCGCTGTCTTGCATGAGCTGCGCTTTCAGCAGCGCATCATCCAGCATCACCAGCACCTGACCCTGCTGCACGCGGTCATTAAAATCGGCATAGAGTTTCTTCACCGTGCCGGAGACCTGCGTACCCACAATCACCAGCGTCACCGGGTTCAGGGTGCCATTAGCCGAAACCGTTTGCGTGATATCGCCGCGATCAATCGCTTCGGTGCTATAGCGCTGCAGTTCGTCACCCTTGCCGCGGCAGGCAACAAAAGTCGCCGCAATAAGCAGGGCGGCGACAAGGGCCACAATCACCCGGGCTTGCAAAAGGGATTTCAAATTCATGGCGCAGTTCCCTGTGTTTCTGTCGTTGTTTCTGTCGTTGTTTCTGTCGTAGAGCTGGCATTGATAGTGAGATCAGATGTATTCAGCACGCCCGACGATTTAATCAGAGAGACGCGGGCACGGTGCCAGTTGAAACGTGCTGCAGCTTCTTGCTGGCGCGCATCCGCTAGCGAGCTCTGCGCATTCAGCACATCAATCAAGCTACCGAGACCGGCGCGAAAGCGCGCCATGGCGGCGCGATGCGCTTCACTGGCCGAGGCCACGAGATCGCGGCTCGCGCCCACGGTCGCCGCGGTGGTGCGCACACCCTGCCACGCAGTCCAGAGCTCGCTAGTGGCGTTCAGCTTCTGGCGCTCGTATTCGGTTTGCGCAATATCCACCTGACGCTGCGCCACAATTTCCTGCGCCTGATAACGACCACCGGCAAACAGCGGCATACGGAATTGCAGGCCAACACTACCGCCTTCCGTAAAATCATCATCGCCGGGCTTGCTGCGACTCAGGCCATCACTGGCCAACAGCGAAATGGTAGGGCGATCCTGCGCATCAATACTTTCATAAGACGCTTGTGCCGCCGCCACAGAAAGTTTCTGGGCGCGCAAATCCGGACGGCGCTCCGGCAAGGCCGCAGCCAAGCCCTCAAAAGCCGGCGGCTGCAAATCGGTAGGCAGATTTTCCGGCGGCGGCGCCAGCGTCACGGGGGACGGTGCCGGTAGACCCAGCGCCTGCGCCACGGTGCCACGCGCAATCTCGCGCGCACCATCACGTTGGATAACCGAGAGCGAAGCCTGCGATAGCGCGGTGCGTGCCTGCAGCACATCGGCCAAAGTGCCAGCGCCCACACGCTGCCGTGTTTCCGTAGCACGCAGAGTTTCCTTCGCGGCATCTTCAGAGGCACGCGCAGCGGTCAACGATTCATCGGCGGCGTACCAGAGGTAATAAGCATCCACCGCCGCCTGCATGACTTTCTGCGTGGTGTTGTCCTGACTGGCTTTCACCGCCTCCAGCACCTGACTGGCCTGACGCTTGTCGGCCGCACGGCCGCCAAAGTCATACAGCAACCAGCCGGCCGATAGCGAAACGCCGGTGCGGTCACTGGAATCGCCTTCACCAAAGCTGCGTGTCTGCGAAGCCGAAAGATCCAGCGTGGGGTAATAGGCCGATTTGGCGGACTTGAGGCGGGCTTCCTGCGCCTGCACAGTGAGCCAAGCGGTACGAGTATCCGGATTACGACACAGCGCCTGTGCCACCACGCCCGCCACATCCAGCGGGGCAGAAGGCAGGGGGCATTCCCGGTCTCCCATAGACGTACTGCTGGAAGACGCCGCAAACGCGGGCAGGGCCAGCGCCAAAAACGGCACGGCTAAAAAATTTCGATAAGACATGGCATCCACAGGCACAGGCCAGGCAACGTTGCGGCCCTAAAGGCCGCGCAGCTTACCATTCCGCCATAAGCGACTTCATGAAGAGTTGGTAACGCTTCTCACTAACGCCCCTATGCCTCCTGCGTTGACAACCAGGTCTGTAAATGGCGCGAAGGCTGGCATTCACCGAAAAAACCGGCAAAAACGGCAAAGCTGTCAATGTCCGAGCCATGAGCCTCACGTATAAAGCGCTTCATCACGGCTCTGGCTCGTCATTTCCGACGCCGCAGCCGCTTCCTTTCACTTCCTGACAAGGTGAACACCATGCCCGCTTACAAGGCCCCGTTGCGCGATATGCGCTTCCTGATGAATGAAGTCTTCGATTATCCGAAGCACTACAGCAAGCTCAGCAACGGCGCTGACGCCACCCCGGACATGGTCGAGGCCATCCTCGGCGAATGTGCCCGTCTCTGTGAGGAAGTCCTGTCACCGCTGAATCTTTCCGGCGATCAGGAAGGCTGCCACTTTGAAAATGGCGTTGTCACCACGCCCAAGGGCTTCAAAGACGCCTACGACCAGTACGTAGCTGGCGGCTGGCAGGGCTTGTCCCACCCCGCCGAATACGGTGGTCAGGGCCTGCCCATGTCCATGGGCTTGTTAAAATCAGAAATGATGGGCACCGCCAACTGGTCCTTCACCATGTATCCCGGCCTGAGCTTGGGCGCCATGAACACCATCATGCAGCACGCCACTGAAGCGCAGAAAAACGTGTACATGCCGCCGCTCGTGGAAGGCCGCTGGACCGGCACCATGTGCCTCACCGAACCACAGTGCGGCACCGATCTTGGTCAGGTGAAAACCAAGGCCGAGCCCAATGCCGATGGCAGCTACCGCATCACCGGCACCAAGATTTTCATTTCTGCCGGTGATCATGATCTGGCTGAAAACATCATCCACATCGTGCTGGCTCGCCTGCCCGATGCACCCGCCGGCACCAAGGGCATCTCGCTCTTCATCATCCCCAAGTTCAAGGCCAATCCCGACGGCACCATAGGCGAACGCAATGCCGTGGCCTGCGGCTCCATCGAGCACAAGATGGGCATACGCGCTTCCGCCACCTGCGTGATCAATTTCGACGAGGCCGAAGGTTATATGATCGCCGCGCCCAATAAGGGCCTGGATGCCATGTTCACCTTCATGAACACGGCACGTATCGGCACTGCGCTGCAGGGCGTCGCCCACGCTGAACTTTCTTATCAGGGCGCACTGGCCTATGCCAAAGAGCGCCGCTCCATGCGTTCCGTTTCCGGCAAGAAAGAGCCCGACAAAATTGCCGATGCGCTGATCTGGCACGGCGATGTGCGCCGCATGCTGCTCACGCAAAAGGCCTTCGCTGAAGGCGGCCGCGCCATGATTTATTACGCGGCCCAATATGCCGACCATATGGTGAACGGCATCATCGAGCAGGATCAGAAGAAGTACGAATACTGGGACGACAAGCTCGGCTTCCTCACGCCCATCCTGAAAGGCTTCCTCACGGAAATGGGTTTGGAAGCGGCCAATATCGGCATGCAGGTTTTCGGTGGCCACGGCTATATCAAAGAGCACGGCATGGAACAGATTGCTCGCGATGCGCGCATCTCCACGCTCTATGAAGGCACCACCGGCATTCAGGCGCTGGATCTGCTCGGCCGTAAAACGCTGATCATGACCCGCGGTAAGGCCGTGCGTGAATTCACCGGCCTCGTGCTCGGCTTCTGCAAAGACCACGCCTTGAATCCGAAGATGCGTCCCTTTGTGTGGCAGCTTTCCAAGATCTGCGCCCAGTGGAATATGCTCACCGTGCGCACCATGCTGACGGCGCGTAAAGATCGCGAAATCGTGGCCTCGGCCTCTTACGATTTCCTGATGTATTCCGGTTACGCCACCATGGCCTATTTCTGGGCGCTGCAAGCCGCTGTGGCTTTCGAGAAGCTGGAAAACGGCGGTGAAGAAACCGCGGAATTCTACGAAGCCAAGATCCAGACAGCCGAGTTCTACTTCGAGCGTCTGCTGCCGCGCGCCAAGGGCCATGTCGCCGGCATCGTGGCCTCGCCGAAATCGCTGATGCAGATGAAGGCGGATAACTTCGCTATGGAGTAATCCTGTGCAGGGCTAGCGCCAATCTAGCCGCCATAAAAAGGCCGGACATGCACTTCGAGTGCGTCCGGCCTTTTTATTGGGCGCCTGTGCTGACTCGCAATGCCATTTTCTACAACTTGGCTAGCAGTGCTGAATCCGGATCAGGCTCGACAAAAACAGAGCGCTCCAACGCACTCATTACCATATCCAGATCACGTGCATGTGCCAGCACCGTCACCTGATCCCAGCCCTGCAAACGTGTTGAACCCTTGGGAATCAGGATGTCCTTGCCACGCGTGATAAGCACGATGATGGCACCCTCCGGTAAATGCAGTTCAGCAATCGTAGGGCCCACGCTGCCGGCCGGCCCGGGCAAGTCCACCACGGCCAAGTCGTAATCACTTTCCGCCATGCTGACAAGCTCAAGATTGAAAAGTGGCGAAGGCCGCTGCGGTGTGGTGAGTTTCAAGAGACGCGCCAACGGCCCCAGCGTGGAGCCCTGCAAGGCAATAGAAAGCAGCACGCCGAAAAACACCAGATTGAAAACTTCCTGCCCGATAGCAAGGCCCGCTGCCGCCGGGTAAGTCGCCAGCACAATCGGCACCGAGCCGCGCAGACCGGCCCAGGAGATGAAGATTTTTTCCCGCCAATTTATGCCCATGCCCAGTGTGCCCAGCCACACCGCAAAGGGACGCGCAATAAAAGTCAGCACCAGAAACAGCACCGCTCCCTGCCACCAAATATCAGAAAACTGATGCGGAAAGACCTGCAGGCCGAGCAGGGCAAACATGCAGATATTGGCGATAGACGAGAGCGCTGAGGAAAAATTGGTAACGCCCTGTTTATAAACAAAGGCGCTATTGCCCATCATGAAGCCGGTGATGAAAACCGCGAGCATGCCGCTGGCATTGATCATTTCCGTGACGCCGTAAACCAGCATCATCACGCCCAGTGAGAGCACATAATATTGGCCTCTATCCTGCGGCTTGATGCGATTGAAGAGCAGCAGGGCGCCACGCGCCATCAGCCAGCCCACCACAGGCGCTGCCGTGAATTTCCAGGCAAACAATGCCACGGTGCCCAATACGGAAGTGCCGGCCTGCGACGTGATGGCCTCCATCGCCGCCACGGTAAGCAACACCGCCATGGGATCGTTGGCAGCGCTTTCAATTTCTATGGTGGAGGACAGTTTGCGCGGCAGGGCCTGACGTCTGAGGATGGAAAAAATCGCCGCGGCATCAGTGGAAGAAATGATGACAGACAGCAACAGTGCCAGCTGCATATTCCAACCCAGCACCCCGTACAGCACGGCAAAACTACCTAGCGCCGTGAGCACCACACCCCAAGTTGCCAAACCCCCGGCCGGCAATGCCACGGCGCGGAAGTCCACTCTGCGCGTGCTATAGCCGCCCTGAAACAGAATGAAGACCAATGCCAGATTAGCGACCTGATTGGTGAGCTGCATATCGTCAAAATGCCAGAGCCCCAGCACATCACTACCGAACACGATGCCGGCCCCTAGAGCGACCAGAATCACCGGCACACTCCAGCGCTCCAGCCACACTGCCGCCAACACAATGGCAATCAGCAGCAGGGGAGCAACAACGTAAACAACATCCATCTCAGCATTCTCTAGGGTCGCCAATCATATTCAGCGGCTGGCAAATTCACGACAGTGCAGCCGACTGAGGCACATTCATCAGCGGGCAAGGAAGACCGTGATAATGACAAAGATGCCTGAGCCCACCAAGCCTTCAATGCGCCCAGATGATGACTCCAGCCAGATCGTCCAATAAAAAGCCCCGCAGGCGGGGCTTGATGAGGCCTTTACATTCAACTGCCATAGATGCGTGTAGTCGCCTTGATCTTGCGGCACTCCGCATCGCTTTCCGGCAGCTTCTTCATCTTGAAATCGCTAAAGCGCACTTCGCGATTATTCATTTCGAAGGACTCAGAAGTGCGTATGGAAATACACTGGAAGGGCCGCACATCCTTCAGCATCCCAATTTCTTTTTCACTTAATGCCGCCGTGGGCAGAAACAGATAGCCCTTGGTAGTGGCTATCTTCACTTCAACTTCGGCTCCCGGAACGGGTGTGCTCGTCACCTTGAAAACATGGGTGTTAACCACCTTGCAGGAAGACAGAAAAATAGCCGCGGACAGCAAGGCAATATTTTTCATATTCACTTCTATATTTCCTTTTACGGTGTGGCTGATTTTTTGGCGGCTGCATCCAGCGCAGATTTGGCATCCAGACGACTGGCTTCCTGCTCCTCCACCAGCTTGTAGGCCACATAGTATTTGCTGATATTGGTAACATACTGCACGGTTTCACGTCCCACTTTTTCCGCCACCACCCGCTCCACATTATCAAACCAGATATTGGGATTCAGCCCTCGCGCCTTGGCCTGCTTGCGCAGTGCAGACATACGGGTAGGCCCGGCGTTGTAGGCGGCAAAGCACAGCAAGGTGCGATTGAAAGAATCCAGTTCCGGCTCATTGAAATAGGTTGTGGCCAGATGGTGCATATATTTTGTGCCGGCATGAATATTGGGATTGAGCTGATAAATATTGCCCACCTTCATGGCCTTGCCTGTTGCCGGCATGACCTGCATGACGCCGATAGCGCCAACATGGCTGCGCTGCTTCTGGTTAAGACCGGACTCCTGATAGCCCTGCGCCGTAAGCAAGAGATAATCAAAATCATACTGGACCGCATATTTCTTGAAGATAACCACCATGGAACGAAAGCGCTGCATCTCGGCCGGTGACAGCACATTTTTCATATTGCGATCACTGCCGTAATAGCGCTGGGTCAAGACATTGCCCAGCTGAGTGCCTTTGCGATGGCCCTTCATGAAGCCATCCACCAGCGCCTTGAACTTGGGCGTGTTCTTGCGCAGGCCAAAGCTGATGCTTTGATCTTTCAACAAAGGAAAATCCGAGTCTTGCTGCACGCCGGGAAACTGCTTGTCCCAGAGCCGGCCGCGGAAATCATCCAGGATGGTGTAGTTGATGAGGCCAGCATTCATCATTTCCATGATGTCGCTATCGGCCAGGTTCTCGTTCAGATATTCAACGCGCGCGCTCGCCTTGCCCTGGGCCTGCAAGCGCGCGTTGATCTGCTTCAGCGTTTCGAAGTAACTGCTGGAAGGGCGCAGATGAAAGATCTTGCCCGAGATATCGGCCTCGCTGCGTATGGCTGGCGCCTCCTTGTAACGCACGACCACTTCACTAACCTGCTCGGCTATCGGGCTAGCAAAATCGATCCTGTCGCGGGCAGCGGTATCACGCAGACCGGCCAGCGCAATATCGCCACGACCCTGCTCCAGATAGCTCACGAGCTTGTCACGCGAAACCGGCACCATGATCACGCTGATAGGGCGCTTCCCGCGCTTGAGCTTGGTGTTCAGGTATTTCTCCAATGCCTGCCCCATTTCGTAGGCATAGCCATACTGACGACCATTGACGATGTAGTAATCCGTCTTGCTCCAGTACACCAACGCGCGCACGTAACGGCGCTTGGCCATGCCATCGATATCATCGAAATGCGGTTCGGTAATCCGGTCCGGCAGCGCCTCTAGCGCCTGCGCGCCGGGCATGCCCGCCAGCATGAAGAACGCCAATACGACAGCCAGCCATGTTCTGCCCGCTGCTCCATCCCTGCTTTTTTTCATGAATGCTTCCCCCAAGGCTGAGGCTAGCTGTGGCCCTTCATACTGTCGAGGCTAGCGCCTGTGATGCGCATCATGTCTCCGCTGTCACGACGGCGAAGGGCAAGCACAGAGGCGGCTGCTACACTCGCGCTCGCTTTTATCCTCATCCGGAGATTGTCATGACAGTCACTGCCGTCATCCCAAGTGCTGTTGTCCAAAGTGCCGTCATTGTTGGCGCTTCCCGTGGCATAGGTGCCAGCCTGGCCCGTGAATTAGCTGGTCGTGGCTATCGCCTCGGCCTGCTCGCGCGCAATCAGGAGCAATTGCAGGCACTGGCCGCCGAATTGCGCGCACAGGGCGCCAGTGTGGAAACGGCGGCACTGGATGTGACCGACGAAGCGCAAGTGGCGCCCGTATTGGGCGCGCTCATGCAGAAGCTGGGTCATATTGATGTGGTCATTGCCAATGCCGGCGTACTGGGCTGGCGCAAGGCCGGTGACGGTAATCTGGCCGAAGACCGCCGCATTCTGGAAACCAATCTCTTTGGCGCCATCGCCGTGATTGATGCGGCCGTAGCGCAGTTCAAGCAACAGAAGGGCGGCCATATGGTGGGCATTTCTTCCATCTCGGCCTATCGCGGCATTCCCGGCAGCGGTGCTTATTCCGCCAGCAAGGCCGCGCTCACGAATTATCTGGAAGCACTGCGTATGGAAGTCTCGAACCGCGGTATTGCGGTCACCATTGTGCATCCCGGCTTTGTGAAAACCGATATCGGCCCGGGCATGGAAAAATATCCCTTTGTCGCCGATCCAGCGCAGGTGGCCCGTGAAATTGCCGACGGCATCGCCCGCAAGAAAAAGAACCTCATCGTGCCGCGCTTCCCCTGGAGCCTGATCATGCCGGCCATGCGCCTGATTCCAGACAGCATCATGAAGAAGGTGTTCTGACCATGACTACGCCCGCTCTCTCTGCCCCCCTCAATACTTTTGAAGAAGTGCTCTTCGCCGTTATCCGCCGTGAGCGCGGCTTGGGCGAACTGCTGGATGTCTTGCTGGACAGCGAGGTGGTCATTCTTCTCGACAAGGACCCGGAGCCAGACGATCTGCTGGAGGGACGAGCCCTGCCGCTGGTGCTGAGCAATCCCCATGGCCTGCCGGTACTGGCCACCTTTAGCGCGCCCGAGCGCTCCGTGCCCATGGCCCTGGAATTCCCCGCCTTCGGCTACGCCCTGCCGGTGCAGTTTCGCGAATTGCTCAAGGTAGTCAGGCCCGGTGTGGGACTGGTGATCAATCCCGGCACCAATCTGGGCTTTGAAATGCCGGCGAAGAATGTCGCGCGGATGCAGCAGGAGGCACTGCAGGGCTAAGGCCAGCAGCTGTGGCAGGAGAGCCGTCCCGCCATCACTGTCGCTAATTTGAGACAGGACATATCCCTTTTAAATCAGCCCCTTAGCCTTAAGGGCCGACTTATCTGTCGCCCCAGCCCAACAGATGGGGCGCCGCTTGCGTCCCAAAACCTCGTGCGTACATTGTTTCCCGTTTTATCTCATTGATAGATAAAGACTTTTCCTGAGCGGCATGGCGCTTGCTGAAGGCCTGAGGAACCGCCTGCATTTCAGGCTCCGGAACCTCGCGCATGCCGTCCCTGCTTTTCCCTCTGCGTCCCTTCTTAGCGAAGCGCCGCCCCTATCTGCTTGCGCTTCTGCTATTGGCGGAGGCCGGTCTGGCCCAAGCCCAAAGCGTCAAGACCGATCCCACCTTCAACGCCGATGTAGTGGCCCAACGCGCCCGCGACTTGGCCAGCCAGCCCTGGCAGCCCGGCCAGACGCTGCTGCCGGACGAGCTCAAGGCCCTGAATTACGACCAGTATCGCGATATACGTTTCAAGCCGGAAAAAGCGCTTTGGCGTAAGGAAGCACTTCCTTTTGAGTTGATGTTCTTCCACCTCGGTAAATTCCAGACCGAGGCCGTGCAGATCAATGAAGTGGATGCCAAAGGCCGGGCCCGCCATATCGCCTTTCACCCCGAGGATTACGACTACGGCCAGAACAGCTTGGCCACCGGCAAATGGGGCGATCTCGGCCACGCCGGTTTCCGCGTGCACTACGCCCTCAATAATCCGGCCTACAAAGACGAGCTCATCGTTTTTCTGGGTGCCAGTTATTTCCGCGCTATCGGCGCCGGCCAACATTACGGGCTCTCGGCACGCGGTCTGGCGGTGGACAGCGTGGGTGGCAAGGGCGAGGAATTCCCGCGCTTTACCGAATTCTGGATAGAGCGGCCAGCGCCCACGGCCAAATCGCTGGTGATTCATGCGCTCATGGATTCGCCACGCACCACCGGTGCCTACCGTTTTGAAGTGCATCCCGGCCGCGATAGCGCTGTAGATGTGCAGGCCAAAATCTGGCGCCGCGCCGAGGTCGCCACGCTGGGCATCGCCCCGCTGACCAGCATGTATTTCTTTGGCGAAAACCAGCCGCGCCTGGGCGACTTCCGCCCCGAAGTGCACGACTCCGACGGCCTTATGGTGGCCACGGGCGAGGGCGAGTGGCTGTGGCGCCCGCTGATCAATCCCGCCATGCCGCTCACAACTTCCTTCGCCATGAAATCGCTGCGCGGCTTCGGCCTCATGCAGCGTGATCGTGATTTCCGCAGCTATGAAGATGTGGAAGCGCGTTACGACCAACGCCCCGGCCTGTGGATTACGCCGCGCGGTGATTGGGGCCCCGGTCGCGTGGAATTGCTGCAACTGCCCACGCCGGATGAAACCAATGACAACGCCGTTGCCTATTGGGTGCCCGAGCAATTACCGCCCTTGGGTGAGCCGCTGCAAATCGCCTACCGCATGCAATGGCAGGGCGATGCCCAGCAACGTCCACCCGCGGCCTGGGTGACGCAGACCCGCACCGGCGGCAGTTATCAAACTCTGGGTAAAGACGAATACCAGTACATCGTGGACTTCAACGGTCCCGCGCTGGCGGGCTTAGCCGCAGACGCAAAAGTGCTGGCCGTGGCCAGCAGCAATGCCAACGGCGACATCCTCGAACAAAACGCCTACCGCAATCCGGCCACTCGTGGCTGGCGCCTCGCGCTGCGCGTGAAGTCGCGCAAAAGCACCCAGCCCGTAGAGCTGCGTGCCTTTTTAAAACATGACAAAGACACGGTGAGTGAAACATGGACCAGCATCATTCCGGCCCGGTAAGCGGCCTGCGTTTTGGTCCCAGCATGCCGCCACTGCAACGTGGCGCCATGGTGGCTCAGCCTTGGCAAGGTTTTATCAAAGGCCTGTTCACACGTGCATGCCCGCAGGCTGCGGCCACTGTCACGGCCGCTGTCATAGAACCTTGGGAAAAAGCCGCACGAGCACGGCGTCGTGCTTTGCTGATGGCGATCGCCTTGGTCGCACTGGGTGCCACTTTTGTTTTATCGCTGGCGCAACCCGCCTATGAGCACCCTTGGCTGCAGCATGCGCAAACCGTGTTGTTTGCCTTGCTCTTCGCCTGGGTGGCGGCAGGCTGCATCACCGCCGTGATGGGTTTTGTCGCACTGCTGCGTGGCGATACGCACATGCTTTCGAAAAACGCTGCGCTGCAAGGCGCGCTGGATGTGCGTGCGCGTACCGCCGTCATTATGCCCATCTGCAATGAAGAAGTAGCCACGGTCTTTGCCGGCCTGCGTGCTACCTGCGAATCGCTAGCGGCGCATCCGGATGCGGCGCATTTCGATATCTATATTCTTTCCGACAGCAGCGATCCCGCGCTGCGCGCTGCCGAGCTGGCGGCTTGGGCCGAGCTACGTAGCAGCTTGGGTAATGACCGTATTTTCTATCGCTGGCGCCAGCTGCGCCGCAAACGCAAAGCCGGCAATGTGGCAGATTTCTGCCGACGCTGGGGCCGCAGCTATCGCTATATGGTGGTGCTGGATGCCGACAGCGTCATGAGCGGTGATTGCCTTTCTACCCTGCTGCGTTTGATGGAAGCCCATCCCAAGGCCGGCATTCTGCAAACCGTGCCGCAGGCCTGTGGTCACGCCACGCTACACGCGCGCTCACAGCAATTTTCTTCGCGCGTTACCGGCCGGCTTTTCACCGCCGGCATGCAGTACTGGCAATTGGGCGAGGCGCATTACTGGGGTCATAACGCCATCATTCGCGTTGCGCCTTTCATGCAGCATTGTGCACTGGCCAAGCTGCCGGGCAAGGGCGGCCTGAGTGGCGATATTCTCTCGCATGATTTTGTCGAAGCCGCTCTTATGCGTCGTGCGGGCTATCAGGTCTGGCTGGTACCTGATCTGGAAGGCAGTTACGAACAACAGCCGCCCAATCTGCTCGCGGAATTGCAGCGTGATCGACGCTGGTGTCAGGGCAATTTGCAGAACTCGCGCCTGATCACCGAGCCCGGCTTGCACGGCGTGCATCGTGCCATGCTTTTCACCGGCGCTATGGCGTATCTCTCCGCACCGCTGTGGCTTTGCTATCTGCTGCTGGGCACGCTGCTCTGGCTGCTGGGCGGCCATGTCACCTTCAGTGCAGGCGCCGGTCTGGCCGTGCTGGGTTTGTGGACGGGTACGCTCACCATGTTAGTACTGCCGCGCGCACTCGGTGTATTGGCTGTTCTGCTCAAGAAGGAACAGCATCTTTACGGCGGCGGCAGCAAGCTGGTGCAGAGCGCCTGCACAGAAGCGCTGCTGTCTTCGCTGCAAGCGCCGCTGCGCATGATGGCGCACTCGCTCTTTGTATTTGTCGCGCTCACAGGCTGGAAACTGGAATGGGTTTCGCCGCCGCGTGAAGCCAGCTCGGTGAGCTGGCGTGAAGCAGCGCAGCGTTTTGCCACACCGGGTCTTATTGTGCTGGCGGCCATGCTGCTGCTTGGCGCTATCAATGCACCGGGTCTTTTGTGGCTAACGCCAGTGGCGCTGCCACTCCTGCTGGCCATTCCGTTTACGGTGTGGAGCAGTCGTCCTGATCTTGGTGCACGCCTGCGTGCTCAGGGCCTGCTCTTGATTCCGGAAGAAACGGCGACGCCGGCAGTGTTGCAGCAGAGCTGGGCGTATATGGAAAAATCTGCGTCAACGCCGGGCTGGCAAGACATGCTGCATGATGCGCGTCTTTCTGCACTGGCCAGTGCTGCCATGGGTAATCGCCATACCGCACGTGGGCTGCGTGGTAATCGTCGGCGTGAATGGTTGGCGCAATTAGTCGCTCAGGGCGAGGCGCTTTCGGCTTCGGGCTGCATGCGCTTGTTGAGTGAGCCTAATACTTTGCGGCAGTGGCGGGCGGCGGTTTTGTTTCCAGCGCAGCCTGTGACGGAGACGGGCTTTGTGAAAAGCACGATGGCTTCGGGGTATGTGTTGCCGGTGGCTCAATCTTCTGTGGGGCGGGATGCGGTGCTGAGTTGATGGCCGAGCGGGTGTAGGTCGGGCTTTAGCCCGACGCTTTTCCTTTGCTTACCATTGGCCTCTGTATGCGCGTGCTGGGCTTTTGCTTTGGCGCTTGCCCGGGGGTGCGGGGATTTTTTTACTGTCGGGGATTCGGTGAGGTGCTCCGATTGGGTTGCACCGGCTGTTTATTAATTAAAGGGATTGCGCCCTGCCGGCGGGGCCTCACTTTCTTTTGCTTCGCCAAAAGAAAGTAAGCCAAAAAAATGCGACTCCTGCGGAGGGCTGGTTAGTTGGCTCTGGTCGTTCCTGTAGCTGATTTCGTCTGTGTGGTGCTCGCGCTTTCGCGACTCGCGATAGGCTTCGGTTTTCTTAGCATTGTCGGGGCCGTAGGTGCAAAAGCCTCTTGTTTGATAAGTAGCTTGGGCGCTGCACTTTCCTTCTGTTCTTCACTCTTCCGTTCTGCGCCGTAATCCAAAAGCGAGAAGCACGAATTTCTGCGCTTGCTGAAAGCAGAACCAAAGGCAGGGCAAGAGCTGGGGTGGCGTTGAACGCCGATCTTTTGACTCGTCATGCCGGCGAAAGCCGGCATCCATACAGAGTTGGCAACCTCACCTTCGTATGGACCCCGGCCTTCGCCGGGGCGACGAATCTCTAGAAACCAACCCTGTCGTCCCCGCGCAGGCGGGGACCCAGCGCCTTCGTTCTTGCTCTTGTTGCTGTTAAGCGAGCGCAGCGACGCGCGCTTTTGATTCTCAATCACCCGTAGAGTGAGCCGAGCAGCGGAAGGGGCTGGCGGATTAGGGCGAGGACGTGTTTGAGCGTTTGCGTAGCAAAGGCGAGTTCCGCAGCCCCCGCCAGAACCTGAGCAGCGCAGGGCGCCGACGCAAAGCGTCGGCGAACGGCCCGGGTCGCCTTTTCTTGGCTTACTTTCTTTTGGCGAAGCAAAAGAAAGTGAGGCCCCGCGGGCGAGGCGCAACGCAATTCAAATATCAGCAGAAGAAAGTCGCGAAGCACCGGCAAAATACGGCGCAATGCCCTTTGGTTATTGCGCCCTACGAGAGCTGCTTTTGCTTTTGACCTCAGCGAGCGCAGCGACGCGTGCTTTTCAAGCCCCCGTGGAGTGAGCCGAGCAGCGGAAGGGGCTGGCGGAAATAGGGCGAGGACGTGTCTGAGGCTTTGCGCAGCAAAGGCGAGTTCCGCAGCTCCCGCCAGAACCTGAGCAGCGAGTGCACCGACGCAAAGCGTCGGCGAACGGCCCGGGTCGCCTTTTCTTGGCTTACTTTCTTTTGGCGAAGCAAAAGAAAGTAAGGCCCCGCGGGCGAGGCGCAACGCGACTCAAGTATCAGCAGAAGAAAGTCGCGAAGCACAGACAAAATACGGCGCAATGCCCTTCGGTTATTGCGCCCTACACTTGCTACCTCTGGCTAACGATAAATTCTCCATCTGCTTCTGCAGTAAGTATGCGAGGAGGCTCTCCATTTAAAGGTGACTCAACAACCCAGGCCCCTAAAAACTCCGACGTTCGGATTAGCGCTACGTGAAAAGAAAGCAATGCTCGAATAGAGGATATTATCTCTGGCATGTCTTTCACTAGATTTTTGACGTTCTTATCTACCCCCCATGGATTGTCCGCATGAAGGAATTTACCAAGCCTGTCATAAAAAGACTCAAATCGATTTTTTGTAAGTGCTCCATATTCACGCACCTCAAAATGCCAATTTCCCGGAGAAATAAAAATTGGCTTAGAGAGGGGTATTGGATAGAAATCCTTATTTATATTTGAAAGAAGCTGGAGAATCTTCTTAGCGTTATAGTCTCTTGTATAGTCCGTCGATTTATCATTTTTCTGGCGCAATTCTGCATACTTTTTCTTATTAGTGGCTACGGCGGCAAATGCAATACATTCCATTGACTTTCGTATTTGTAATACCGCAGCCTCAAAATAGAATGGGCTGCCTGAGTTCTTATACGAATCTAAGAAAGTTTCGCATGCTGTAAGCCGTAAAAGAGCCTCACTTATCTTGCTTAGATAGATGGATTGAAGCTCGCTCGTACTCACGGATAAAGCCTCTGCTTCTCCCATCCCCCATTCCCATCCAACAAATACAAAACCCGGTCATGCAAACGTGATGGCCGTCCCTGCCAGAATTCAATGCGATCAGCCGCTACCGCATAACCGCCCCAATGCGGCGGCCTCGGCACGCCAGTGACATATTTCGCTGCAAAGCCCGCCGCTCGCGCGACCAAGGTAGCGTGGCTATCCAAGGGCTGACTTTGCTGCGAAGCCCAAGCCCCAACGCGGCTTTGATAAGGGCGGGAAGCGAAGTATTCATCTGAGGTTTCTTCACTCACTTTTGTCGCCCGGCCTTCCACGCGCACCGAGCGCTCCAGCTCCGGCCAGAAGAAAGTGAGGGCCACAAAAGGATCGCCTTCAATCTGCAAACCTTTGCGCGAGGTGTAATTGCTGTAGAAAACAAAATGGTCGTGCTCTATGCCCTTGAGCAGCACCATGCGCGCCGAAGGGCGGCCGTTTTCCACCGTGGCCACATTCATGGCAGTGGGCTCGTGCACCTGCGCCGCAATAGCCTCATCCAGCCAGCGGCTGAACTGCGCGAGGGGCGAGGACAGGCAATCCTCCGGGCTAAGACTCTGGCGCGAGTAGTCCTGGCGGATGGCGGCGAGATCATGGCGCTCGGTCATCTGAAACGTATCCTCAACAAGGCAGTAACATGCCGTTTATCCCAACGCGACAAAGTCACGGCAGAATTGGCGCACCTAGTGCATCAGTCAAGAGCGGGCTTGCGTTATCCTACGCATTCTCGCAACGGCGGTACCGTCACGGAAGAAGTCTTGCGGGCCGTCTTAGTTTTGCCGCCAACAAGGACTCACATCATGACACCTCTCAGTCCTGTCGATCAGCTCTTCCTGTGGATGGAGAGACGACAGCAGCCCATGCACGTAGCCGGGCTCCAGCTCTTCACCTTTCCCGAGGACGCCGGCCCCAAATACATCCGTGATCTTGCTGAGCAGATGCGCTCCTACACCTGTCCGCAGCCGCCGTTTAACCGCAGGCTGGTCACACGCTTCGGTCAGGGCTTCTGGGAAACAGACGATCAGTTCGACATCGATCACCACTTCCGCCACGAGGCCCTGCCCAAGCCCGGCCGTATCCGCGAGCTGCTGGCCTTGGTCTCGGCCGAACACAGCAATCTGCTCGACCGTGCGCGCCCACTCTGGGAAGTGCATCTGATCGAAGGCATACAGAACCGCCGCTTTGCCCTCTACTCCAAGATTCATCACTCCATGGCCGATGGCGTGGCGGCTATGCGCATGGGCATGCGCGCGCTTTCGACCGACCCCAACGACCGTGATCTGCCGCCAGTGTGGGCGAAAGAGCGCAAGCGTCCGGTGAGTACCGGCATCAGCCCGACTGAGGTCGCCACCGGCATGGCACGTCTGACCGCCGGCCTCAGCAAGCAGGCCGCCACGCTGCCCAATGTGATTCGCGAAATCCGCAAGGCCGCCAAACAGGCCAAGAACAATCCGGACTATGTGTCCCTCTTTCAGGCGCCGCATTGCCAGCTCAACGAACCCATCACCGGCTCGCGCCGTTTTGCAGCACAGTCCTATTCAATGACCCGCATCAAGACCTTGGCCAAGGCTTTTGACTGCACACTGAACGATATTGTGCTGGCCATGTGCGGCAGCGCGCTGCGTGAATACCTGATCAGTCAGCACGAGCTGCCGGATCAGCCCCTGATCGCCATGGTGCCGGTCTCCCTGCGCCGCGACGACAGCGACGACGGCAACCAGATCGCCGTGATCCTGGCCAATCTCGGTACGCATATCGCCGACCCCATGAACCGTCTGCGCGTAATCAAGGCCTCGGTGGAAGATGCCAAGGCACGCTTCCGCCAGATGACGCCGGAAGAAATCCTGAACTACACCGCACTGACCTTGGCTCCCACCGGCGTCAATCTGCTCACCGGCCTCGTGCCGAAGTGGCAGGCTTTCAATGTGGTGATCTCGAATGTGCCGGGCCCGAAAGAGCCGCTGTATTTCAACGGCGCGCGCCTCAACGGCATGTATCCGGTGTCCATCGCACTGGACCGCATTGCGCTCAACATCACGCTGACCAGCTATGTGGATTCGCTGGAGTTCGGTTTGATTGGTTGCCGCCGCACGCTGCCTTCCATGCAGCGCCTGCTCGACTATCTGGAAACCAGTATTCGCGATCTGGAAGTGGCGGCCGGGATTTGCGGTGTGCCCAAGTACTCCTGAGCGCATCGTGTGAACCATAAAAAAGGCCTGCATCTGCAGGCCTTTTTTATATGGCGTCTGAATACGGCGGCGCGGCCTTAATCAGCGTGGAAAAGATCGCTGCGCTTACCGCGCTTGTCTTTGTAAAACTCTTTGATGATTTGCATGTCTTTCTCGATATCACCGCTGGTGTGCAGCATCGGGCCGAGGCCGCCATGCTTGCGGCTGTAATCCAGAAACGCCATCGCCACCGGCACGCCGGCCGAATGGGCAATGTGGTAGAAGCCCGTCTTCCAGTACAGCGCCTTGCTGCGCGTGCCTTCGGGCGAAACCACCAACATCAGTTCTTTCGCATCACGTATCGCTTCAGCCGAGGCCGCTACCATATTGCCGGCGGCGCTGCGCTGCACAGGAATGCCGCCCAGCCACATCATCACACCGCGAAACGGCGGCTTGAAAAGCTCTTCCTTGCCCATCCAGTAAATTTTCAGGTGCAGGGCAAAGGCCACAAAAAGCGTGAAAGGCAGATCCCAGTTGCTGGTGTGGGGTGCAGCAATGAGCACGGCTTTTTTTACATCGGCGGGCAGGCTGCCCGTCACTTTCCAACCACAGAGCTTGAGCACGATAAGAGAGAAAGTGCGCAGGACGACATTAACGACAGGGGTGTCGAAGATGGTGCGCTGGTAATGCTGCATGAGGGCCTCGGGGATAGTGGGTGGCGCGTTACTGCGCTCTTGTCTCGCCCGGAATGCCGGCGTTGATTGAGCACACGCTCATGGACATCCATGCCGGCGCGCAGTCTACCCGGCGAAGCTGTCTTCTTCACCTTTTACGGCCGCATGAGTGACCGATGCCTGCAGGGCCAGACGAACCTCATTCAGCGTAGTCATGCGCTTGCTGGCCGCAAACAAGGCTCTGGCCTCGGCATGGTGCCGGGTAAGCATGGCCAGCCACTGCTTGTAGCGGCCGATGGCGCCGCGCTCGGTCCAGATGGCACCGAAGCGTTCTTCATCCGGCTGGCTGCCAGCCTGCACCATGGCCATGAGGAATTGCTCCTGCCAGTGCACCAGAGTGGGCCAGCCCAATGCCGTTTCATTGCCCTTGATGCGACACACCAAGGCCGGATCAGAAATGGCACCACGGCCCAGCATGAGATCGGGGCAGGTGGAAATTTCGCGGCAGCGGCGAGCATCGTCTTCATTCCAGATTTCGCCATTGGCCATCAGCGGAATCTTCACCGCGGCGC
>JBOICI010000062.1:0-46076 GCA_050739955.1 Moraxellaceae bacterium | reverse complement strand
AACTCAGAAGTGAAACCGCTCCGCGCCGATGATAGTGTGGCATTCGCCATGTGAAAGTAGGTCATCGCCAGGCTCTTAATAAAGTAAAAAGCCCGTCCCTGTGACGGGCTTTTTATTGCCAAAAATTCGGGATGAGCGGGATGATTGGCAATGCTTCAGGCATTGACGCAGTCACTTGGGCTTTCGATGATGATGGCTTAAGGTTACCCCCTTTCAGCATCCCGGCTATAAACGAGTGGCTAATGTCAAAATGACAATTTCAGATAACTCCCCGGTCCCGGACAGCAAGGTCGAGCATGTAATTGCTGAGCGCTTCATTATCTGCCGCATGAAGTCCGGAGAGATGCGCGTTGTGCGTTTGCAGATAGGTCTTCCTTTGCCGCTTGAAGACAATGCCGAGAAGTGGGAGTGCGAAGTTGCTCTTGCCGGCCTTTATCCCGGGATGCCCAAGGTGCCTGGTGTCGACTCGATGCAGTGCGTCAATCTGGCGATAGGTCTGATCAGAGAGGCCATGGAGAGGTTTATGGCGGATGGCGGCCAGATTTATTGGCGTGATGGCTCCGGTCCGTTAGGGCTTATGGATTTGTTCTCATGAGTGCAGAGGCTTTTGTTCTGCGCCCGGGTCGCTATCGCCACTATAAAGGCAAAGATTACGCGGTGATGCATGTGGCACGGCACTCCGAGACTGAAGAGCTTCTTGTTGTTTACCGTACCTTGTATGACGAGTTTTCCTGGTGGGTCCGGCCTTACGATATGTTCACTGGTGAAGTGAGTATTGCAGGAAAGTTTGTGCCCAGATTTTGTTATGTCGGTCCGCTTGAGGCTGATGCCATTCCGGACGAGATGAGATAAACATGCGAATTCTGCATACCATGTTGCGTGTAGGCGATCTTGATAGGGCTTTGTCCTTCTATACGGGAGTGCTGGGCATGAAGCTCCTGCGGCAACAGGATTATCCGGATGGCCGCTTTACCTTGGCATTTGTCGGCTATCAGGACGAAGCCGATGGGGCCGTGCTTGAGTTGACCCACAACTGGGACAGAGCTGAGTATGAGTTGGGTTCAGGCTATGGTCATGTTGCGCTCGAGGTTGATGATGCTTACAGGGCCTGCGATGACATTGCGTCGCGTGGAGGCCGTGTGGTGCGCCCGGCGGGCCCTATGAAGCACGGCACAACGGTGATTGCCTTTGTTGAAGATCCGGATGGATATCGGGTTGAACTGATTCAGAAAAAGAGCTGAGTGCTCTCTTTAATCCATGAAGCGCATGGAGAGATCTATGGACTTTACGTCCTTGGTCAGCGCGCCCATGGAGATATAATCTACGCCAGTCATGGCAACGCTGCGCAAATTTCCGGCGTGAATGCCGCCCGACGCTTCCAGTAATGCACGTTTGGCTGTGTGAGTAACGGCTGTTTGCATATCGCTCATGGAAAACTCATCAAGCATGATGATGTCGGCAGCTGCCGCAAGGGCCTGCTCTAGCTCACTCATGGTTTCCACTTCCACCTCCACCGGCTTTCCGGGGGCAAGCTGTCGTGCGGATTTGACTGCTGCGGCAATGCTGCCGGCGGCTGCGATATGGTTCTCCTTGATGAGAAACGCATCAAAAAGTCCTAGGCGATGATTTTTGCCGCCGCCGATTTCCACTGCATATTTTTGTGCGATGCGTAGCCCGGGCAAAGTCTTGCGAGTATCTAGCAGGCGTGCGGATGTGCCCTCCAGTAAAGCGACAAGCCTATGCACCGTGGTGGCTGTGCCTGACAGTGTTTGCAGGAAATTAAGTGCGGTTCTTTCTGCGGTCAGCAGTGCCCGGGCCGGCCCTTCCAGTATTAATAGAGGGGCATTGGCTTCGGCGTGCTCGCCCTCCTGTATCTGCCACTTTGCTTGGATGCGAGGATCTGTCAGAGAAAAAACTGCATTTGCCCAAGGTATGCCAGCCAGAATCATGGGTTCGCGTGTAATTATGCGTGCCTTGGCGGTGCTGCTCTCTGGAATCAGTGATGCTGTGATATCGCCGCTGCCCAGATCCTCTGACAGTGCAGCACGCACATTGGCCATGATGGCGGCATCGAGCATTTCAGCGGAAATCATGGGGCTTCCATCGTATTTAAAGAGTGGGGCCTGCAATTATAGGGCGAAGCCCATCACAAAAGAACTTGCTGGCCCAAGTATAAAAGGACATGCATTTTCCCCTGTCCGGAACTTGGGGTAATCTACCGGGGCTTACGCCGTCATGATTCCAAGAACTCAATGCGTATAGCCAGGCGATTTTTATGACGGATAACGTCAAGTCCTCCCCCGACACCGGTCGCAGTCGTATTCAGGCACCTGCGGTGCTTGATGTATTGCGTTCACGCGGTGTGCAGTACTTGGGTGATTTGCTCAAGAATATGTTTGACGGCCTTGAAGGAGTTGTCTTCGAGTGGGCTCGTACTTTGCCGAATGCCGAGCAGCAGCCCTATATGGATGTGATTGTCGTGGTGCGTGCACGACGGGCGGAAATTGAGTCCCGCTTTGTCTCGGCTATGGCTACCGTATTTATGCAGTTAGTACAGGGCGGTGCGGAGAAAAAGGACACTGCAAAAAACGGTCTGGCTGAGGTGGATTTCAGTAGTCTCAGTTTGGTCAACACGGATGAAATGGATATCAGCGTGATGGTGGATACCATGGTGGCACGAGCCCGCATGGACTATGCCGCTGCGCTGGGCTTGCTGCGTCGTCGCTATGCCCATGTCTTGCCCAAGGCCGAAGTAATGGATCGCAATATGCCGTTGGATCCGGGGCCGATAACAGCAGCCTTCAAGGACACACTCTCTCTGCTGGATGTGGGTGTACCGGAAAAGCTGTTGGTGTTGCGGGTATTCCAGCAGCAATTATTGGGCGAGCTTGGCGGCTTGCTGGATGAGGCTAACCAGTTTTTCATTGATGCGGGTGTTTTGCCTGAGCTCAAGGTGGCCTTTGCTGGCGCTGCTGCACCGCGCAAACCTGCAGCCAAGGGCGATGCGGCGACCAAGGCCGAGGTGGCCGCCAAATCACATGCTGCTAATACCGAAGAAATCTTCTCTTTCCTGCAGGGACTGCTGGGGCAGGGCGTGATGCCGGGTATGGCTGGATCAGGTATCCCAGGCATGCCTGGGGGTACTACGGCCCCTGCCGGTTTTGCGGGCACGAGCTTTCCGTCCCTGCCCGGAGCGCAATTCCATGCCGGACATTATGTGGGCGGTGGTGGCATAGGTGCCATATCGGCCGCGACCATCGGTGGCAGTGTTGCCGCTGTGCCGATTGCTCCGCTGAATATTGCTCCGACCGCCGTCGTGCAAACAGTCGCCACGCCCGAGCTGGTCGCCCTGTTGTCACAAATACAGCAGCAGCACCCCAAGGCGCCGCTGGCAGAAGATGCAAGCTCGCCGTCTGTGGAGGATGTGCGTGGCAATATCCGTGACAGCTTGCGTTCGGATGAGACTGCGGTAGAGGCCATCAAGCAGGCCGACGAAGACGTGATCAATCTCGTCTCCATGCTGTTTGATTTCATTCTGGATGATGATGATCTGCCGACCGCCATGAAGGCGCTGATCGGGCGTTTGCAGATCCCCCTGCTCAAGGTCGCGATCCTCGACAAATCCTTTTTCAATGCGGAAACCCATTCTGCGCGGCGCTTGCTCAATACCCTGGCCAAGGCCGGTATAGGTTGGAGCAATAGCGGGCAGGGCGATGATGTGCTTTATGCAAAAATTGAGGAGGTGGTGTTCCGCATTCTCAATGAGTTCATCGATGACCTCAGCCTGTTTGATGAGCTGCTGGAAGAGTTCACCACTTTCCACGAGCAGCAACAAAAGCGTGAAGATGCCGTCGACAAGCGCACTCGCGAGACTGAGGAAGGTCGTGCCCGCGCCGAGCTGGCTCGGGCCATGGTGCAGCAGACGCTGAACCGTCGGATGACAGGACGGCAGTTGCCGCTGGTCGTGGTCAAGCTGCTGCAGGATGCCTGGCGCAATGTGCTTTATATCAACTGTCTCAAGGATGGCACCGAGTCCGAGGCCTGGAAGCAATCAGTCAAGGTGGTGGATGCCTTGATCTGGAGTGTGCTGCCGCAGCCGGGGGGCGAATGGCAGGCGCGGCTGGGCGATGTTGCGCCCAAGCTGGTCAATAGCATCAAGAAGGGGTTGGCGGCTGTCAGCTATGACGTACTCAAGACAGAAACTCTGTTGCGTGAGTTGTCTCAGGTGCATCTGGGGCTGATGCGGGGCGAGGAAGCGCGCACAGTCAGTGTGCTGGATGCCCGCAATGCCAAGGCCGAGGCGCCGGGGCAGGTGGCTTCGACTGAAATGGCCGGCAGTGATGCGGCAAGTGTGGCCGCCGTAGTCTTGCCCGAGGCAGAGCAGTTGCCGTCGTCCTCGGAGGCCCCGCTACCAGGCGATGACCAGAATTTGCTGCTGGTCAGCCGTCTGAATGTCGGGAGCTGGATTGAATTCATTGAGCCGGACAAGCAGGACCGCCACAAGCTGGTCGCCCGTATACGCTCCGTGGACAAACTGATTTTTGCCAACCGACGTGGTATCAAGGTGGGCGAAATGACCGGCATGAAACTGGCCGTGGACATGAGCGTGGGGCGTGCCCGTGTGGTGGAAGAAAGCGCATTCATGGACCGTGCTCTGGAGTCGGTCATAGGCAATTTGCGCGATCTCGGCAACAAGACTGCGCCGGGGAAATAGGAGCCGTAACCAGGCCATGGAAGTCAGTGCTGATCACTGGCTGCGCGATGCGCGGCATTGTCCCTCTCCCAACTGCAATCCCCGACCCGACAGTGAGGCCATACGCCTCATTGTCGTCCATGGCATCAGCCTGCCACCCGGCGAGTTTGGTGGTCCCTGGATAGACCGGCTTTTTACCAACTCGCTGGACTCTGCTGCCCATCCTTATTTCGCCGAGATTGCCGGACTCACGGTGTCCAGCCATCTTCTCATTCGCCGTGATGGCGAGATCGTGCAATACGTACCCTTCGATCTGCGCGCCTGGCATGCCGGCCGCTCCAGCTACGCGGGGACTGAAAACTGTAATGACTTTTCCATTGGCATAGAACTGGAGGGCGTTGATGATCAGCCCTACAGCGATGCGCAATACCGGCAGCTGGCTGCCGTGACCCGCATCCTGAACGAAATTTATCCGCAAACTTTTGGCCATATTGTCGGCCACAGCGAAATTGCCCCGGGCCGCAAAACAGATCCGGGACCTGCCTTCGAGTGGCCGCGTTATCGCGCCCTGTTGTCCTCTCAGGGAGAGACTGAATGAATTTGTTGGTGTTGCTGATTGCTCTCGGGCTGCGTCAGTTCGGACTGGCCCGGGGCTTGGCAGCGACCTTGTCCGCTTGGACGCGGGGCTGGGTCCATGGCTGGGAGTCCCGCGCCGACCGTGAGGGCTGGGTGGCCTGGCTCACCGTCACCTTGATTGTATTGCTGCCTGCGCTGCTGGCGGCCGTGCTGACAACGGTGCTGAGTGGTGTTTGGCACGCATTGCTGTCCGGCCTGGTTTCGCTGGCCGTTATGGTCGTTATCCTGCTGGATCAGCCATGGCCGGATGTGCTGCGGCGTGAAACCGAGGCGTGGCTGGCGGCGGATGAGCAGGCTCGTTTGCTCATCGTGCAGGCCGATCCGGCCGACATTGAGCGCGCCGCGGCGATAGAGCTGCAGCGCGCCCGTGAGGCCCTGCTTGCTGAGCAGTTGCGTAGTCTGTTTGCGCCCCTGTTCTGGTTCTTGCTGCTGGGGCCGGCGGCGGCTCTGGCCTATTACTTCCTGCGGCTCACCGCCGAACGTGATAATGCTGCCGGCGCCAAGGCCACGGAGCTGCTGCACTACGCCGAGTGGCCGGTGGCACGAGTGCTGGCTCTGAGCTTTGCGCTGGCAGGTGATTTTCTCGCCACTTGGCAGCATTGGCGTGCGCACGTGCTGGATGCGGGCCAGGCAGCCTTGCCCCTGCTGGATGAAAGCGCCACGCATGCCCAGCACACCGATCTCACCATGCGTCGTGACACCATGCCGGGCGAAGTATTGGGCGCAGCCCTGCAGGCTATTTCTGCGCTTCTGCAGCGCGCCCTCATCATCTGGGTAGTGCTGCTGGCATTGCATACGCTCTGGCTCTGATGCGGCTCTTTCTTTGCTTTTTCCTGTGCTGCCTTTTTCCTTTTTCTGCGCAGGCTGGGCCTGCCCTCAAGGATGCTGACGGCAAAGCGTTGAGCCTGGCACCGCCGGCGCAGCGCATCATCAGTCTGGCCCCACACTTTACGGGCATGCTGCAGGCTCTGGGCGCCGGCAAACAGATCATTGCTGTTATTGACGATCACGATGATCGTGGACGACATACGCGCAGCCTGAGCGGCTATCCCTTGGTGGGCGATGCCGCGGCGCTCAATTACGAGCGCATCGTGGCCTTGAAGCCGGATGTAGTTATTGCCTGGGGCAGCGGCACGCCTCGCGCCTGGATAGCCCAATTGCGCCAGCTCGGCCTGCCGGTGTTGGTCCTGGAGGCGGGCAGTCTGAATGATATAGGCGCCCAGATTGGTCTGTTCGGCCGTCTGACCGGGCATGAGGCAGTGGCGCTGCAGCAACAGGCGATTTATGAAAAGCGCTTGGCCGGCCTACGGCAGGGGGGCGCGGGAAAGCGGCTGCGCTACTTCTACCAGGTCTGGGCCCAGCCACTGTACTCGCTGGGGCGCCAGCATCTGCTCAGTCAGGCTCTCGCGCTCTGCGGGGCAGACAATATCGTGCCGGCCGGGCCGGTGATGGCCCCCCTCATCAATCCTGAATTTGTGCTGGCGGCCAATCCTGATGCCATTCTTTTTGGCACGATGGAGGCCAAGTCGGCGCGTATTTACTGGTCCCGCTTCTCGCGCTTACAGGCGGTACAGAAGCAGCATTTGCTGGCAGTAGATGACCGCAGCCTGACCCGTCCCAGCCCGGATATGCTGGTGGCCGTTGAGCAGCTTTGTGGGCAGCTTGCCGTCTGGCGCACGGATGATCCACGAAAATAAGGCCATGATTGACGGCGTAGCGGCTGGTACTGCCAAGGCGCTGTGGCATAATCCGCCGCGACTTACCGGTCACCAAAGCTGCCCGCTCACAAAGCCGTGGCGGAGCTATTTTGCACGAGACTCCACCGGGAGCCTCCCTTTCGAGACTTAAGGAAACCCCTCATGTCTGTTGAACGTTTTTATGATGATGTAGACCCCGAGGAAACCCGGGAATGGCTGGAAGCCTTTGCCTCCGTTGTAGATGCCGAAGGTGTGGAACGCGCCAGGTTTCTGCTGGAAAAGCTCTCTGAGACGGCACGTCTCTCCGGCGTGAATCTCTCCCGCCTCAATACCCCTTACGTCAACACCATCGCCTCAAAAGATGAAGCGCCCATGCCGGGCGATATGTTCATGGAGCGCCGTCTGCGTTCTTTGATTCGCTGGAATGCGCTGGCCATGGTGATGCGCGCCAACGACAACGACGACGAGCTGGGCGGCCATATCGCCACCTTCGCCTCCAGCGCCATGCTTTACGATGTCGGCTTCAATCACTTCTTCCGCGCGCACAACGACACCTTCGGCGGCGACCTGATTTATTACCAGGGCCACTCAGCGCCAGGTATCTACGCCCGCTCTTTTCTCGAAGGCCGCATCAGCGAAGAGGATCTGGAAAACTTCCGTCGCGAAGTCGATGGCAAGGGCCTGTCCAGCTATCCGCATCCCTGGCTGATGCCGGATTACTGGCAGTTCCCCACCGTGTCCATGGGCCTCGGTCCCATCATGTCGATCTACCAAGCCCACTTCATGAAGTACTTGGTGAATCGAGGCTTCTCCAAACCAGAAAACCGTAAGGTCTGGGCCTTCCTGGGTGATGGTGAAATGGACGAGCCGGAATCCCTTGGCGCCATTTCCATGGCTGGCCGTGAAAAGCTGGATAACCTCGTTTTCGTTATTAACTGCAATCTGCAGCGTCTGGATGGCCCGGTGCGTGGCAACGGCAAAATCATTCAGGAACTCGAGTCCGTTTTCCGTGGCGCCGGCTGGAATGTCATCAAAGTGGTGTGGGGCCGTAAATGGGACCCACTCTTGGCTCGCGACGATAAAGGTGTGCTGCGTCAGCGTATGGATGAGTGCGTGGACGGTGAATACCAAGCCTACAAAATGCATGGTGGCGCCTACACGCGTGAGCATTTCTTCGGAAAATATCCGGAGTTGAAAGAGCTGGTCAGTCATTTGAGTGATGAAGAGATCTTCAATCTCAATCGCGGCGGCCATGATCCCTACAAGATGTATGCGGCCTATCACGAGGCTACCAATCACACCGGCCAGCCCACTGTGATTCTCGCCAAGACCGTGAAGGGTTATGGCACGGGCGCCGGTCAGGCCGTGAACAAAACCCATGGCATCAAGAAGCTGGATATCGAATCACTCAAGGAATTCCGCGACCAGTTTGATGTGCCCTTTACCGATGAAGAGCTGGCCAAAGTGCCGTTCTATCGTCCGGCGGATGACTCACCGGAAATTCGTTATCTGCGTGAGCGTCGCAATGCACTCGGCGGTTATTTGCCGGCACGTCGCCAGGAAGCCACCACCCTGGAAATTCCTGAGCTGGGTACGCTGGGGCAAGTGCTGGAAGGTTCGGATAAGCCGATTTCCACCACCATGGCTTTTGTCCGCATCCTGAATGCGCTGGTGAAAGTGAAGGGCTTTGGCGAGCGCATCGTGCCCATCGTGCCGGATGAGGCGCGTACCTTTGGTATGGAAGGCATGTTCCGCCAGCTCGGCATCTACTCCAATGTCGGCCAGCTTTATGAGCCGGAAGACAAAGGCCAGGTGATGTATTACCGCGAGGATGTGAAAGGACAAATCCTCGAGGAAGGTATCAATGAAGCGGGTGCCATGAGTGCGTGGATTGCGGCTGGTACGGCCTACAGCATGCACAACCAGCCCATGATTCCTTTCTATATTTTCTATTCCATGTTCGGCTTCCAGCGCATAGGCGATCTCGCCTGGGCCGCGGGCGACAGCCGTGCACGTGGCTTCCTTATCGGCGCCACCGCGGGCCGTACCACGCTGAATGGCGAAGGTCTGCAGCATGAAGACGGCCACTCGCATGTGCTCTCCAGCACCGTGCCCAATTGCGTATCTTATGACCCCACGTATGGGTATGAGCTTGCCGTGATCGTGCACGACGGTTTGCGTCGTATGTATAAAGAAAAGGAAAGTGTTTTCTATTACATCACCACGATGAACGAAAACTATCCGCAGCCCGCAATGCCGGTAGGCAGCGAAGAGGGCATCGTGCGTGGCCTTTACCTGTTCAAGGAAGCGCCCAGTTCCACGGCCAAGATTGTGCAGCTCATCGGTTCCGGCACCATTTTGCGTGAGGTGGAGGCTGCCGCTGAGTTGCTGGACAAGGTCTTCAGCATTCGTGCGAATGTGTGGAGCGCCACCAGCATGAACGAGCTGCGCAAAGAAGCGCTGGAAGTGGAGCGCTGGAACTTGTTGCATCCCACCGACGAGCCGCGTGTGGCTTGGGTAACGCAGCAGTTGCGCGCCAGCAAGGGACCGATTGTGTCTGCTTCGGATTATATGAAGATACACAGTGAGCAGATTCGTGCCTTCCTGCCGGGCCGTGTTTTCGCCACTTTGGGAACCGATGGTTTTGGCCGCTCCGATTCGCGCGAGAAACTGCGTGAGCATTTCGAGGTGAACCGCTACTTCATCGCCGTTGCCGCGCTTAATGCGCTGGCCGATGCCGGCGACATAGGTCGCAGCGTGGTGCAGGACGCCATCAAGCGCTTCGGCATCAATCCGGAAAAGCCCTATGCGCCAAAAGCGTAAATGAAGCCTTCTTCTCCCCCTGGGAGAAGGTGCCCGAAGGGCGGATGAGGGCAAGCTGCCATATCCCGCAGCATCAACCCTCACCCCAACCCTCTCCCACAGGGAGAGGGAGACAAATTAAGGAGTGACAGCGTGAGCAAGCAAGCGGTTCTTGTTCCGGATATCGGCAGTGATGAGGCCGATGTCATAGAAATTCTGGTGAAGGTCGGCGAGGGCGTTGACGCCGAGCAGTCCATCATCGTGCTGGAGTCGGCCAAGGCCAGTATGGAGGTGCCTTGTCCACAGAATGGCATCGTGGCGGAAATTGCCGTCAAAGTGGGCCAGACCGTGAAACAGGGCGATCTCATCCTGCAGCTGGAAACTGCCGCAGCTGCGGCCTCTGAAAAAGTGGAAAAGCCCGTGGATGTTCCGGTGGCAGCCATCAAGGCGGAGTTGCAGCAGGTCAGTACGGTACTGACACCGCCAGCCACTGCATCGGCTCCCGCTGCTGCCGGCAGCGTGCAGTTGGTGAAGGTGCCGGATATCGGCTCTGACTCCGCCGACGTTATAGAGATTCTGGTCAAGGTGGGCGATCGCATCGAACTGGAGCAGTCCATTTTCGTGCTGGAGTCTGCCAAAGCCAGTATGGAAGTACCCAATACCGTCGCCGGTGAAGTGCAGCGCATTTTGGTGAATGTGGGTGATTCCGTGTCGGAAAACACGGTGCTCATAGAGGTGCTGAGCAGCGCGCCTGCCGCTGCAGTTGCTACTCCAGTGGCTGCGCCCGCTTCTGTTGCGGCGGCAGCCGCCAGCACGTCAGCAGCCCCTTCGCGTCCGGTGGCTATTGCGAATGAAACCCTGCGTGCTTTGGCCACAGCGGTGTCTGTGGTCAGCAATGGCCACGGCAGTGTGCACGCTGGCCCGGCCGTGCGCCGACTGGCGCGTGAACTGGGTGCTGATCTTTCCAAAGTCAAAGGCACGGGCCCGCGTAATCGCATCCTCAAAGAAGATGTCCATGCCTTTGTGAAGCAGGCGCTAACGGCGGCTGCCAGCAAAAAAGACAGCGGTAGTGGCTTCGGTCTGCCTGCGCTGCCGGCCATGGACTTCAGTAAATGGGGCGAGATCGAACGCGTCGAGCTCACTAAAATCCAGAAAGTTTCGGCGCAGAATCTGCACCGCTCATGGATCACCATTCCCCATGTCACCCAGTTCGATGAGGCGGATATCACCGATCTGGAGGCCTTCCGCGTAGCACAGAAAGATGCCATGAAGGCGCAAGGGCTTTCCCTCACCATTCTGGCTTTTTTGGTAAAAGCTTCTGCTCATGTGCTGAAGCAGTACCCCAAGTTCGCCAGTTCGCTGGATGTGGATGGCGCGCATCTGATTCGCAAGAAGTACATCCATATCGGTGTGGCCGTGGATACGCCCAATGGACTGGTGGTGCCGGTGATACGTGATGCCGACAAGAAATCGGTGAGCGATATCGTGCGTGATCTTGGCGAGCTCTCCAAAAAAGCTCGTGACAAGAAACTGACCCCGGCCGATATGCAGGGTGCCGTGTTCAGTATTTCTTCGCTGGGTGGTATTGGAGGTAGCGCGTTCACGCCTATCGTGAACTGGCCGGAAGTGGCCATTCTGGGGGTTTCACGTTCGACCACCAAGCCGGTGTGGGATGGCAAGGCTTTTCAGCCACGCCTCATGCTGCCGCTCTCGCTGTCTTACGATCATCGTGTGATAGACGGCGCTGATGCGGCGCGCTTTACCACCGCGCTGGCCAAGGTGTTGTCAGACATCCGCCAAGTTCTGCTGTAAATGAAGCGGATGCACTGCATGAAAAAGGGCCGGGGCGTTTTCGCTCCGGCCCTTTTTATTTTCCTGTTTGGTTTTATGACTGCCTGCAGTAGCCAGCAGGTTTACCAGTCTTCTCAGGGTTTGCGAGAAAGCGAGTGCGACCGGATCATGGACGTGGCCAAGCGCGAAGCCTGTCTGCAAGAGGCCAGCAAGTCATGGCCAGAATACGAACAGGGCAGGAAGGAAGCCGGCAGTAAATAGTTCAGCTATTTTCCTTCAGCATTTCCTCGCAAATCCTTCCCAGTCGCGTCAATCCACGTTCCAGCTCGCTCGACCAGGGATAGCCACAGTTCAGTCGTATGTAGTTGTCGAAACGCTTGCCGCTGGTGAAAATTTTTCCCGGCGCGATATAGATTTTCTCGGCCATGGCGCGCTCGAACAGCGCAATACTGTCTATCTGTTTGGGTAACTCGACCCAAAGCAGAAAGCCACCTTCCGGGCGCGTGAGCTTGGTGCCTGTCGGGAAATGCTTCTCCACGCTTTCGCGGACATAGCGTATCTGTTCCTGAAACGCTTCACGCAGATGCCGCATATGGTGTTCATAGCCGCCGTTTTCCATGAATTTGGCAATGGCGGACTGGAACACCACGGGGGTGGATACGGTATTGGTGAATTTCAGATGCGTGATGGCTTCCTGCCAGCGCCCGGCATCCACCCAGCCCACACGAAAGCCCGGTGCGATGTTTTTGGTGAAAGAGCTGCACAGCATGACATTGCCGGTCTTGTCCCAAGCCTTGAGCGGGCGCGGGCGTTGGCGTGCAAAGGCCAGTTCGCCATAAATATCGTCCTCGATCACGGGAATGCCACGCTCTTCCATCATCGCGACCAAGCGCTTCTTGTTTTCATCCGGCATGGTGCTGCCCAGGGGATTTTGCACCGTGGGCATCACGATCACGGCTTTTACAGCGCCTGCTTTTTGTGTGGCCAAATCCAGTGCATCAAGTGAAATGCCGGTGCGCGGATCGGTGGGAATTTCCAAGGCCTTCATGCCGAGGCTTTCAATGATTTGCAGGATGCCGAAATAAGTAGGCGATTCCAGGGCAATGGTGTCGCCGGGTTTGGCCACGGCCCGCACGCAGAGATTGATGGCCTCCATCGCACCTATGGTCACGATGATATTGTCCGGGTGCAGCAGTACATCCAGATGCGCGTAACGTTTCACGATTTGTTCGCGTAAGGCAGGCAGGCCCATGCTCATGCCGTAGCGGCCGATGGCATCCAGATTGTCACCATCTTGCACCGCTAATAGTTTGCGCAGCTTGGCGGTGGGGTAGAGCGTCGGGCTGGCACAGGCCGCTCCCAGCGGCACCAGCCCGGGCTGCCGGGATTCGCTGATGACCTGCATGATGGTGTCGACCACGGTGACAGTTTTGGCACGAGCCGGCGTGCGCTGCATTTCGGGTTCGCCCAGACGATGCGCCCGCTCGCGCACAAAAAATCCGGATTTGGGCCGGGCTTCCACCAGCCCGATATTTTCCAGATGCCGGTAAGTCGTCACGGCGGTGGCCAGACTGACCTGTTCGCGTTCGCTGAGTTCACGCACCGAGGGGAGGCGGTCGCCACTTTTCAAGCTGCCGTGGTCGATGGCGCGTTGCAGCTTTTCGGCGAGCTGACGGTAGAGCGGGGCGTTCATGGGCTCTCCTGAATATCAGGCATGACAGATGGGATAAGCGTCGACCAGTACAGATAGGGCTTTAAGTCGTCTGTCATGGTGACAAAAAAAATATCCTATATCTGTATTGGTTTCCAGCCCAAAGCCATGATGCATGGCATGAACATCACCTGTGTCCTCCCGGCTGAATCCCATTACCGTTTTCCGCATGACGGCCGCTGGCGGCTGCGCTGTGTGCAAGGCTGCTTGTGGGTTACGCAGGCCGATGGTGGTCGTGACCATGTGCTGCAGACGGGCGATGAGCGCGTCTTTGAGGCGGGTGCCAATGTGTTGATGGGCGCCTTGCAGGATTCGCAAATAGAGCTTGAATGCTTGTCTGTTTCGCCGCTGCACAGGGTATCGGCGTGGCAGGCGCGCTGGGCGCTGATGCTGCGACGCTGGTGGCAGCAGCCATCAAGTGTTGGCATCAAGGGCACTGCGGCGGATAACCATTTTCTGAGCCCTCAGAAGGAGAGCAACTGTGCTGGACGCAGTGTTTGCGGAGCGTTTTGCGAAGAGCTGGATTGAGGCCTGGAATAGCCACGATCTGAGTGCCGTTCTGGCCCATTACCGTGATGATTTTGAAATGCGCTCGCCCTATATCGCCAGTATCAGCGGTGTGACGGAAGCCATGCTGTGCGGCAAAACAGCGGTAGGGGCTTACTGGCAAGCGGCGCTGGAAAAATACCGGGATCTTCATTTCACGCTGCTGCATGTGCTGGTTTCTAGCGAGAGCTTCATGCTGGTGTATCGCAGTGTGGGTGGTCGTTTGGCCGCCGAAGTTTTTTATCCGGATGCGAGCGGCCTGATACATCGTGCCAGTGCGCATTACGGCCCGGAGATTCAAGCATGAGCGAGCATGAGCTGAATGCCTTGGGGCAGCCGGTAGGCTTAGCCATGGAGGGTTGGCAGGCGCCACCCTTCATTCCGCATGAAGTATTGAGTGGCCGCTTTTGTTGTCTGGAGCCGCTGGATGTAGATCGTCATGCAGAAGGTCTGTATGCCGCTAATGCCCTGGATGCAGAGGGCCGTAACTGGACTTGGCTGCCCTATGGACCTTTTGCTGATTTTTCGGCGTATCGCGCATGGCTTGTGAGCATGGCAGCGCAACGCGACCCGCAGTTCTATGTCATTACCGATCGTGCTGATGGAGTACCGCTGGGGCTGGCCGCCTTTATGCGCATTTATCCGGCGCATGGCATTGTTGAGGTGGGTCACCTGAATTTTTCACCCCTGCTGCAACAGAAGCCAGCCGCAACGGAGGCCATGTATCTCATGATGCGTCGCGCTTTTGCGCTGGGCTATCGCCGTTATGAGTGGAAGTGCAATGCGCTTAACCATCCTTCATCACGCGCAGCGGAGCGCTTGGGTTTCCGTTACGAGGGTACATTCAGACAGGCACTGGTCACCAAGGGCCGCAATCGCGATACAGCGTGGTATTCGGTGATTGATACGGAGTGGCCGGGATTGCAGCGTGCTTTTGAGGCGTGGCTATCAGCCGATAATTTTGATGCTCAGGGCTTACAAGAGAAAAAGCTCAATGAGCTGGTGCAAGAAAGCCGCGCACGCTGATCAGCGTGCGCGGTTCCACATGATTTCACTGCCGCCATTTTCGCGCGCCAGAGACCGTGCCAGCACAAAGAGATAATCCGAAAGCCGATTCAGATATTGCAGAGGCAACGCCCCTACGGTCTTGTCATCATTTGCGAGTGTATGTACGCGCCGCTCAGCACGACGGCACACGGTACGTGCCACATGCGCCTGACTGGCCGCCCGGCTGCCGCCCGGCAGAATGAATTCCTTGAGCATGGGCAGGCCGTCATTCAGACGATCAATTTCCGCTTCCAACAGATCAATCTGCTCCGCCTTCAGCAAGGTATAACCCGGAATACAAAGTTCTCCGCCCAGATCAAAAAGATCATGCTGGATTTCACTTAAGTGCTGCTGGGAGGCATGCTCGCTATCCAGCTCGGAACGTAAGAGCCCCATCTGCGCATTCAGCTCATCCACCGTGCCAAAGGCTTCGACACGGGCATCGTCTTTCGCCACCCGGGAACCGTCACCGAGGCCAGTTGTACCGTTGTCACCGGTGCGGGTATAGATTTTTGAAAGACGATGGCCCATGGCAGGGTGCCCTTAGAAGATGTGGTAGCTCAGCGACAATACCATGCTGCGTTCTGCGGCTGGCATATAGGCTGTTTCCACAACAGGGAAGGGGCGGAAGGCGGCTGTGGCATAGGCAGGATCTTCCCGATTGAACAGATTGTTGATGCGCAAGGCGGTATCAAGCTTCTGCCAAGTATAAGTAAAGGCCAGATTGGTCAGATTGATGGCATCGAGCTCGGGTAATGCATTGCTGTAGTCGCCACCCGCATAACGCTTGCCGAGCCTCTGCTGCTCAATGGCAGCGTTGAATCCGCTGAAGGCCTGCCATCCCAGACTGAGGGTGGCATTGTCCTTGGCAACACTGGGTATCTGTTTGCCTTCTGCTGCACCGGCGGTGAATTCGGCATCCACATAAGCGAGCTGGATTCCGGCATTGAATGTGGGCGCAACTTGATAGGTCAGTTGTAAGCCGGCACCACGGCGACGCGTGTCGTCCAGATTGACGTTGCCGTATTGTGTGGGGTCATAGCTGATTTCCTTTTCAAGACTCAGCTGATAGAGCTGGGCATTGGCAGAAAGGGCTTCACTCTGGAAGCGCAGGCCGGTTTCGTAGGAAATGCCTTCCTGTGTTTCCAGCGGGCTGGTAGCACCATAAACAATGCCGGTCTGCTCGTCGGTGAGGGCAAAGCGGAAGTTCTGGTCAGCTCTGAGCCAGGTAGTAAAGGCGCCGGCCGGGCTCCAGTAAATAGCCAAAGAGCCTGTATCGACGCTGTCGTTGATGGCAATGCCACTGATGTAGGTATTGCTGTCTTTCAGCTCGGACTCAAGCTTGGCATGTCGTCCACCGGCCACAATTTCAAGGTCTTTGCCGAAGCCCCATCCGAGCTGTGCGTACAAGCTGCGCACATCTTGATCATTGCTCATATCGCCCAGGCTGCTCTGGAAGTAATAGCGCGCCGAGTCAGCATCGTATCCGGCGACAAGTTTGAGGCGGTTATCACCAAAATCCGTGAAGCCATTGAGTTGCGGGTTAATGCTTTCTTGGCGACGTTTTTGCAGGAAGTCGGTTGTGAGCCCGCCTTGTGTCAGTACGCCATTGTTGTCATCAACACGGCGACTGCTGTCGAGACGGATTTCCCAGTTCTTAGCAATGGTCACGGCGGCTCCGGCCGCAACACTCTGGTTGTCGTTGTCACTGTAATTGTTGAAGTAGTTTGCCTGGCGGCGATTGGCGGTCATCTGATCAGCAAAGAGGCTTCCAGGAAGATTTTGCAGGCGTTTTTGCTGGCTGCCCTCCAGATAGGCGCGGATGAAAGAGTCATCCCACGTCAGCTTTCCCTTCACAAAGGAGTCATTCACTTCATTACGGTCACGATAATTGTCTGCCAGACTTTTTTCGCCTATGACCTGGATGCCGAAGCTGTCAATGCGTTCGGCGGCTTTCACGCGGTATTGCACGAGATCATCGCTGCCACGTGAGATGCCGGCATCAACACTGCGTTTCACCGATTTTGTGATGATGTTGATAACGCCACCTACGGCAGAGGAGCCGAACAAGGAGCCGGCGCTGCCGTTGATGATTTCAATATGATCAATATCGTCAATGCTGAGGTTGTTGAGATCGCTTGTGCCAATGTCGGTATCGTTATTGAGGCGGCGTCCGTCCAGCAACAGCAGACTGTTCTGGCTGCCATTATCACCAAAGCCGCGCATACCTATAGATGGCGTACGGTTGTCCCCAGCGGCATCGATGAGCTGAATGGATGCAACCTGACGTAAGAGGTCTGCCACATTGCGGGTGCCAGATTGCGCAATATCATCGCTGCTGATGATTTGTACATGGCTGCTGGCAATGCCTGCAGTTTCGGGTGTACGGCTTGCACTGACCACAATCTGCGGCAAGGTAGTCGATGTTTCTGTAGTGGCCTCTTCCGCATAAGCCACGGCAGAAAGAGAAATAGCCGCAGCAAGCGGCAGCAGAGGTAAAGAAATCGGAAAAGAGAGTTTCATCAAAAGCTCCAGACTGTTTGGGTCCCCGCAAACAGGAAGATCAGCTGGAGGCATGAAATACGATGAGGAAAAGCGGGCGCAGGGAGACGCCGTTTTCCGGTCATCAGCCCACCGCACTGACCGCAACAGAGCACAAGGGAATGTGCTCTGGCTTTCAGGCCGGTCTCCGGGCTTGTCGGTGGATGTTTCCTAAGCGACTTCGCCTTCCCGTCATGACGACAGTGGCAATCTGAAGCGCTTTTTCCGACTTACCGTTGCGGGGGCAGCATTGGCATGGGCATAAAAGCCGCACCAATTTCCCGTCCGGTCCTGTTTGCGGCAGGGCCGGACCGGCATGGTTCTCTCCTGAGAAAAATGCCGGACACCTGAAAGTGGCGCGATTGTAGGGGCTGGGTTCCGGCAGGCCAAGGCCTTTCAGCGGTGGCAAGTTGCGGGGGAAGTACCGGCAGGAAGCGCAGCCTCACTGTGTTGGCAGGGCCTGTATCTGTGTGAGCAGTGCGGTGTTGCTGGGGGCCGGAATGCCGTGCGCCGCTGCCCGCGCGACGACATGGCCATTAATGAAGGCAATTTCCGTTTCGCGGCCAGCGGCCACATCGGTATGCATAGAGGAAATATTGGCCGCTGTTTTTGCCGCGGCCGCGGTCGCGGCCTTGAACAGGGTATCGGTGTCGGTAGGCATGCCCTCGGCGGACATCACCGCGGCTACTTCGGCGCAAACCGCTCGCATGATGGCGAGTGCTTCCGGTTTTTCCAGTAGCTCGCCGTTACGGCAACGATAAAGCGCAGTGAGAGGATTGATGGCGCAGTTCATGGCCAGTTTCAGCCAGCGGCGCTGGGTGATGTCGGCAGAAAAATGCACAGGCCAGCGCTCATCTTGCATGAGCGTGGCAAGCTGCTGCGCCATGCTTGCATCCTGCGCCTGCTCTGCGCCTATCACGGTTTCACCCCGGCCAGCCTGTACCAGGTGATCACGATCCCGGCGCCACACGCCATCGGTGCTGATGCCGGTGAGCAGGCACAGCTCAGGGTGTTGTTGTCGCAGCCAGTTTTCTGCGCCCATGCCGTTCTGCAAGAGTAATACCGGCGTGCCGGCGGCAAGCTGGGGCAGTAAAGGACTGAGCGCTGTGGCGGTGAGATTGCTCTTGGTGCAGACCAGTAGACATTGCACAGGGCCGGCTGCGGCGGTTTTTTTTTGCGCAAAGCGCTGCGAGAAAAGCACGCCGTCTTCTTCTATCTGCAATTCGCGTTTGTTGCTGTTGTCGTCGTGGGCAAGCAAGGTGACAGCAAAGCCGAGCCTCGCCAGCCGCAGCGCCCAGAGCCCGCCAATGGCGCCAGCGCCCAGCACATGCCAGGAAAGATTTTCAGGAAGAGTGGAGGGCGTTTTCACGCCGGAATGGTAGCACCGCCCCAACGTACAGAAACAATGCTGTTGTTTTCTGCGGCCTTGCCGATCTGGGCCTGGGCCAGTGCCATGAGGGATTCCGGCTCGGGTGCCAGTGAGTCTTCATCGCAAGCGGCAATCGTGAGCAGTACTTTGATGGAGAGAAAGCCGGCACCGGTCTTGAAGGCTTTGAGATTGATGCCGTCGTGCAGGCGGCGGTAGCTGGGGCCGGTGCAGTGCTGAATATCGGGCTGGTGCGTGATGATGGCGAACTGGTTGGGGCTGATACGTGTGACCACATCCAGTGGCCGCACCAACTGGCGCAGGCGACGTGCCACGGCCAGCAGCAACTGGCTCAGGATCACCGGCGGATATTGTTTGCGCATGACATCGAAGTTGCCGATGGTGAGCAGCAGATAGCAGGCAGCACCGCCGCGCGAGCCCACATGCTTGAGCGTTTCCTCAAGACGGCGGCTGGCATAGGCGCGATTGCCCAGACCCGTGAGGCCATCAAAAGGCGAGAGCTTTTTCAGCTTGGCATTGGCTTCGATGAGATTCTGGTTTTCTGCCAGCAAGCGGTTTTGCAGATGCGTGATGCGCTCGGCCGAGAGCAGGCGTGGCAGCAATTGATCCTGCATATGCGTTTTATTGAGAAAGTCGTCCACGCCTTGTTCGAAGGCTTCAGATAGCGCCTCTACACCTTCTTTGGCAGTGAGCAGCATCACATAGGTGAAATGGTTGCCGGCTTCGTCGTGCTGGCGCACGCGCTGTGTGAGCTCAAGGCCGTCCATTTCCGGCATCAGCCAGTCGGCAATCAGGATATGGGCGGGGCGATCTTCCAGCAGGCGCAGGGCATTGGCGGCTGAGTTGGCGTGGCGGACATCGGTGTAACCCGCGCGGGCAATCACACGATTGACCATGGCGCTGGAAAACTTGGCATCGTCCACGACGAGGATGGAGGTATCGCTGTTCGGCATGATTGTTCTTCTATGCGCCCGTTACGCCTTCCCTGCGGCAATGCGGCCATCCTTTCCCAGCCCCCGTTCAGCGTCAAGGCGGCAGGGATGGATGGTGGGTTTTTCCTATGCGTTGATGGGGCAGGCGCCTGCTTTATGTGTTCTTGCCCTTCGACAGGCTCAGGGCGAACGGGGCCATGTGAAAGTATTGATTAAACATCCGTTCGCCCTGAGCCTGTCGAAGGGCAGTTTTTTCGTCGCTTTTTAGATCGCCAAGCAGGGGCTATTCCTTCTGCCAACGGAAGATGCGGGCGGCGATAGTCATAAGCACCACGGTCATGGTCAGTAGCACAGCCAGATGCGGGAGTATGTCGCCAAAGCCGGCACCATCCAGCATGACGGCGCGGGCTGAATCCACCACATGGGTGAGGGGCATCACTTGCGAAAGCTGGCGTACGAATTCCGGGGCCTCATCTAGCGAAAACCAGAGGCCAGAGAGAAACATCATGGGCCAGGACAGCAGATTGAGCAGGCCGTTCATGAACTCCAGACTGTCTATGCGCGCCGCGCAGACGAGGCTCAAGGCGATCATGCTGGAAGCACCCAGCACGGCCACCAACAGCAATAACCACCACGAGCCCAGCACCGGAAATTGCAGCAGGAAATGGCTGCCGGTGAAAACCAGAGACAGCGTGCCCACGCTGATCAGCAGGCGCGAGGCGGCTTGTGCCGAGAGAAATTCCAGCGCGGTGATAGGCGTGGCGCGCAGGCGTTTCAGTACGCCGTTATCGCGATAACGCACGATCACATAGCCAATGCCGTAGAGGCAGGAAAACATCAGGCTCATGCAGAGAATGCCGGGCACTACCCAGGCCACATAACCCACTTCCTGTCCGCTCACCGTGGCGCGGGTGAATTTTCCCGGTGCCAGTTGCTTGAGGCTCTGCTCCAGAAAAAAGGATTTCTTGGATTGCGTGTTGATCCAGTAATGCGTTTGGCCTTGCACGCTGACAACCAGATCGAGCTGGTGCCGGGTTAGCCGGCGCAGAGCCAGTGCCTCATCTTCATAGGCCACCACATCCAGAAACGGCACATCGTGCAGCATTTGCTTGGCCGTGGGCATATCGCCCAATACGCCCACCTTGTAGACGTATTTGTCATTGGAGAGGGCGGCACTGAGGCCGAAGATCAGCACCAGCGGAAAAAAGATGGACCATGCCAGCGAGCCTTTGTCGCGGTAGAACTCGCGGTTGCGGGCGAGGAAAAGCGCGATGAAATTTTTCATTCTGGTGTTTCCGTAGCAGGAGCAGCGGCTGGCAGTGGCAGCAGCAAGATGCCTTCGTCATGGCGTTTGAAAGGCATGGGCATGAGGTTCTGGGCTTTCATCGCTGAAATCTTGGCGGGAGTGCCTGCAGGATTGCCAACAAGAGTGCCGGGTTTGAGCGCTCGGCCCGCCATATCCCAGGCCGAGCCGGAGGGGCTGGCAAGATGGCTGCCGTCAGCGGCGAGTGTCAGTGCTTCATCCTGTGCGGATATTGCACTCACCACCCACCAGTCCTGATCGGCAATGCCGGGCGCGGAAACCGACCACAAAGCGGCGGCCGGTGTGCGCGCCATAGCCTCACGCTGGGCTTCCGTGCTGCGTGTGACAAAGACGGCGCTGCCATCGCGCAGGCTTACTTTGAGGGTTTCACCCGCGGCAATTTCCGCCGGCGTGATGAGTACGCTGTCTTCCGGCACTTCGTCTTTGGGCCAAGGAATGCTTTTGAAGAAAGGCACCAGCAGGAAAAGAAAACCTATGCCCAGCAGTAGCTTGATACTGCCGCGCAGCATTCGAATGCGTTGTAAGCGTTGCTGCTCTGGCGAAAGAGTCATGCTTACTGTCTCAAGGCATGGCCGGTGAGCTTGATGAACAAGTCTTCCAGCGTGGCCGCATGCACTTCCAGACTAGTCAGTGGAATGCCGCGCTCGATAAGCCGCGTTAGTGTTTGCGCGACATCGCGGGAAAGAATTTCCACACCATCTTCGCGAATCTCCACCGGCTCCGGCCATTCACTTGGCGCCAAGGTGAAAGCGGATTTATCCAGACGTACCCGGGTGGCGTCGAAATGCTGGCGCAAAAGCGCCTGCGGCGTGCCCTCGGCAATGAGGCGGCCTTTATCCATGATGACCAGCTCATCGCAGAGCAGCTCGGCCTCATCCATATAGTGCGTGGTGAGGATGACGGTCTTGCCGCGGGCTTTGATGTTTTCTATCAGCGTCCAGAAATTGCGCCGCGCCTGCGGGTCCAGTCCAGTCGTGGGCTCGTCCAGAAACACGATGTCCGGATCATTCACCAGTGCCAGTGCCAGCAAGAGGCGCTGGCGCTGGCCACCGGAAAGCTTGGTCGCGTACTGATCCAGATAATCGCCCAGTGAGCAGGCTTCTATGAGCTGCTCTAGCGCTACCGGCGTGTCGTAGAAATTACCGAAGAGCGTGAGCGCCTCACGTGTGGTGAGGAAATCCGGCAGGGCGGTGTGCTGAAACTGTATGCCGGAGTGCTGGCGGAACTGGCGATTAATCTCTTGGCCCCGGAAAAGAATACGGCCGCCACTGGGCCGGGTAATGCCTTCCATCATTTCAATGGTGGTGGTCTTGCCGGCGCCATTGGGGCCGAGCAGGCCGAAACAGATGCCGGGTTTTACGCTGAAGCTCACGCCATCCACAGCACGCAGCTCGCCGAAAGATTTCTGCAGATTTTCTACCGCCAGAATCGCAGTCACGGCTGCTCGTCCTTTACCGCTTCGCCATGCGCTTTTTCATCGCCCACGGTCACGCGGGGGCGCAGCCAGGCAAACAGGGCAATGGCGGGAATCACCGCCAGCGTGGAGAAAATGAAAAAGCCCGTATAGCCCATGGCCGTTACCATGAAGCCGGAAAGCCCGCCGATGAGTTTGCCGGGCAGGGTGACCAGCGAGCTGAAGAGCGCGTATTGCGTGGCGGTGTAGCGCCGGTTCACCAGTGCCGAAAGCCAGGCCACGGCGGCGGTGCCAAGAAAACCGCCGGCCAGATTTTCACCGCTGATCACCAGCGTGAAGAAAACCAGATTGCCCGGATGCAAGGCCAGCAAGAGATACAGCAGATTACTCACGCCGCCGATAAGGATGCCGATAAAGAGGCTGCGCTCTATGCCCAGGCGTACCACGCTGGCGCCGCCAATAAAGGCGCCGGCAATGCCTATCCACACGCCGAAGATTTTGGAGACGGCGCCTATCTGCGTTTTGGTGAAGCCGGAGTCCAGATAAAAAGGCATGGCCATCACGCCCAGCATCTGATCCGAGATTTTGAACAGACCGATAAAGAGCAGCAGGCCAACACCGAGCCAGCCGCGATAGCGCTGGAAGAAATCAGCGAAGGGGCCGATAACGCCATCACGTAGCGAAGCGCCCAAGCTTGTGGATGACAGCTGCTGGTGCTCAGGTTCGCGCGCCATCAACGTGGCGATGATCACGCCGATTAACAGCAGCGCCATCAATTGGTAGACCACGCTCCAAGCCATATGGTCGGCCAGTATCAGCGCCAGTGCGCCCGAAGCCAGCAGCGCCAAGCGATAACCCAGCGTGTATGTGGCGGCCAGTGCGCCCTGTGCTTCCACGGGCGCAATTTCAATACGGTAGGCATCCACCACCACATCCTGTGTGGCACCGGCAAAGGAGGCCAGAAAAACCACGCCCACAAACAGGGTGAGCTGGTCGGGTGTGAGCAGCGACATGCCCACCAGACTGAGCAGTAAGAGTAATTGCGCCAGCAGCAGCCAGCTGCGGCGTTGCCCCAGCTTGGCCAGACCCGGCAGACGCATATGGTCCAGCAATGGCGCCCACAGAAATTTGAAGGAATAGGTGAGGGTGGCATAGCTGATGAGGCCGATAGCCTCCAGGCTGATGCCGCTATCACGCAACCAAGCCGAAAGCGTGCCGCCAACCAAAAGGAAGGGCAGGCCCGAGGTGAAACCGAAAAAAAACATGACCAGGGCGGCAGGCTGGGCAAAGGCCTGGCGCAGGCTGACGGGCTTGTTGCTCATGAAGTCGCTGCTGTGGAGGGCGTGCCGTATTAAACCTTGCCGGGCGCCGTCGCGTAAGCGGTGATTGTGGCGGTTGGTTTGCGTTGTGTGTCGGGCCGCTGCAAGTCCAGAATCGGCCAGCATTGCAGTTGAGGGAAGGGAACGATGGGAACGGTGATAGTGCTGGTGCTGGCGGGTGTGGCCTGGTTCTGGTGGCAGCAGCGCCGTGCGGCGCAGATGGGACGGGTGGAAGAGCTCACCATCGCGGCACAAGACATGGAGCAGACAGCGGCCGAGCTCAAGACCCTGCATGAGCAGGTGGCGGCAGCCACCGAGCAGGAAAACTATGCCGAGGCCATACGCATTTGCAGCCGCGCTATCGAGTTGGTGGATGAGCAGTTAGGTGGTGATCCGGAATTGCTGCTGCCCTTGCTGGACGCATTGGCGAATTTCCATGATCTGGCTGATCAGCCCGAGCAGGCTATTCCCGCCCTGCAACAAAGCACCACGATGCGTGAAGGCATGCCTGAGCAGGCGCAGGAGCTAATGGACGGGCTTGCCCGCTTGGCGGTTTTGCATCAGCAGCGTCAGGAAAACCGCGAGGCAAAAAGCCTGCGCAAACGTGAGCTGGAATTGCGCCGTCGTCACGGTATGGCGGCCGCACCCGAAATGCTGCGCGCCCAACTCAGCTTGTTGATCATGAGTCTGGATGAGCCCGCCATGGCCGAGCCGATACGGCGCGATATCCGCGAAACCGCGCGACAGCTCAATCATGAGGTGTTGGGCGATATGCAGGATGAGGCCAACAGGGCGCTGAGCGCGGCGATTGCTGAAAGCCGCGATCGTGACGCCTGGCCTGCGGCGGAGCAGGCGGCCTTGCTGGCTGAAGCCCTGCACGGCCCTGAACACGACAACACCTTTATCTGTCGCGGCAATCTGGCTGAAATCCTGCGCCGCAATCGTCAGTTTGAGGCGGCCGATACGCAGTTCCGCGTGCTTATAAGTCAGTTGGAAAAACGCGATGACGGCGCTGAAGGGCTGGATAGCATTTACGGCAATATGGCACTGCTCTGTGAAGAATCCGGTCAGCCTGAAGAAGCGGCTGCATGGCGTCAGCGCCAGACCATGCTGCTGCAGGGCAGTGATGCCAGCGTGGGCCGGCGCTTCAATGCGCTTAATAATCTGGCGGTAAGCCACTCCAGCAAAGGCGATGAAAATGCCGCGGCCAATAGTTTTGCCGAGGCGCTGGCCTTGTCACCTGAAGGCGAGGGCGTAGAGCCGCGTGTCTGGGCAGAAACCCTGAATAATTACGGTGGCACACTGGTCACGCTGCAGCGTTTGCCGGAAGCCGGCCGCATTTATCAGAAAGTGCTGGTGCAGAAAAAAGCCGGCGCGGCGATTCCCCTGCCGGTGGTGGCCAGCACACTCAACGGCCTTGGCATGGTCTACGACCATCTCGGCAAATTGCCGCAGGCGCAGGATATGTTCGAGCGTGCGCTCAAGATCAAGGAGCAGCATCTTTCCGCCGACGATAAAGCGCTGGAAACCGGGCGGCACAATCTGGGCTCGGTGTATATGCGCTTAGGGAATATGGCGGGTGCGGCGGAAATGGCCAAACTGGTATTGGCCAGTCGCGAAAAGCGTTGGGGAAAAGATCATCCCGAGACACAAGCCGCCCTCCTCAATCTTCGAGCGGTTGCCGTCCAGTTGCAGCGCAGAAAGTCAGCAACGCGTGAAGAAGTGGATGCCTTGCTGGTGAATGTCACGGGTGGCGAGTTGCGCCCTTATGCCACCTTCGATTTTGGCCGTGCTCGTGATGAAAGAGTGAGCATGGTGCTGGTGCCGGAAGGCGACTCCCTCAGTCTGCAATACAAGTTGGCGCGTGCTCTGCCGCCGGGCTGGCGTTGCTATGTCGGCAGCACACGCTGGTTGGGCGAAGAAAAGCATGAGGGTCAGGCCGAACTGGTCGCCATACAGTCCGATTCACAGTTTGATTGCCTGCGTATCGCCCGCACCGATGCCATCAATCACAGCATGGAAACCGAGGATGTCATACGCAGGCTGGAGGATTACCACCGCCGCTTCGGTATACGCATCGTGGCCGCAGCGACGGATTCTGTGGAATTTCAACTGCTGCGCATGCCGGAAGATGCAGAAGCCTTTGCTGCCGAGCTGCTGGAGTTCTGCATGGATCTGGAAGACGTCAGCCTCATCATGCCCATGCTGACGGCGCCGAGCCGGCTGGTGAGTTTGTGGTGGGATTAAGCAGCTTTTGTTTTTTGTAGGTCGGGCTTCAGCCCGACACCGAATTTTGAGATGCCGGTGAATGAGCCGATGGCCTATGGCGGAAAGCCTTTCGGAATTTTCGCCGACGTGAGTCAAGGTGTTTGAATGTGTTCTAGCGAAATAAAATTAAAAGAGCCACAGCCAATAGCAGGAGCAGGGAGCTTGATTAAAAAGGTTAGCTTCCGTGTTGTTATGAGCGGGGCACTGTTTGTGGCTAGTACCCTTGCTGCGCTCAATATACGGGCAGATACAGTGGTGGATGGAAATCTGCAGCAGCGCGTTAATGCGGCACTCGGCGTGATGAGCTTTGCGCTCACCCCGGATGTGACGACAGGTTCACTTTCATTGAGTAATGCCCCAACGAGTAATCCGGATTTTGCCATGACCACTCTGGGCGGTGGGGCGACGATGAGCCAGAGCTTTCCTCTCTATCTTGAAGGCACCGCCGGCTACAGTCGCTATGACCCTACTTTTATTGTCTCCGACGGGAGTGAGGAGCGTCCTATCCCCACCAAATGGAACAATCTTTCCTTAACGGGGGGGATTGGCTGGGATTTTTCGCTGGCTCCGGATTTGAAGCTCCGGCCTATTTTCAACTTCTCGATCGGAAGGGTGACGAGCGATCTCAAAGTGGCCAGCGCTGCGATTGAACATTATCAAGGGAAAGAAATTGAGTTTCTGGAAAACGGCAAGCTGGATGCGTATGGTTTGGGCGGCTCGCTGGTGCTTGATTACGAGCGTTATCGCGAGGCCAATGAAGTTGATGTCGAGCTGCGTTATACCAATATTCAGCTGAATAGCTATGGCGATACCTCCGCTGTGGTGGAGGGGCATGCCGACTCACAAATTTTGAGCTTCTGGTCGCGCTGGCGTGCGCCAACGAGATACACGCTTCTGAAGCGGCCCTTGCGCTATGTGCTTGAGGCGGCGCGCACGGAATACCTTGGCGATATGCGCGGCGCACTGGGTTTCAACGCACTCAACTCACTGGGTCTGGGTCTGGAGCTCGACTCCAGCAATTACAAGGTCATTGTCACTCGCACCCGTCTGGTTTTTCGCTACCAATTTGGCGATCACGTTCAAGGCACATCGGTCGGGATTGCGGCCAGCTTTTAGCGCCTAGCTTGGGCTAAGGCAAAGCCGCACCCCAGCGATGGAGGCCATATAAAAAGTTGGTGGCTACATCAAAAATGTTGGGGTTCGCAGGCTCACCCCAAGCTACGCCTTGTTGTTTAAAGCGCCACGCAGCCTTTGATGACATTGGCGAGAGCCGTGATCGTTACTTTGCCGGCATCGTCTGTGGGCAGAGTTTCGCGCATACGGTTTTTGAGCTGTGCGGAAATTTCCGGGGTCATGCCGGCCAGTCGTGAGCGTACGCTGGGGCCGCCTTGTACCACTTCCCAATATTCTTCAAAGCTGGCGAATTCACGTTGCACCGTAATGGTGATGGTTTCTATATCGCAGAGATCGGCGTCTTGCCACAGCGCCACCATGGCCTCCAGTTTGGAAGCATCATTGCTAGGGGGTGTGGGCACGGTAATGCCGAGTGCGGCAATTTCTGCTTGCAGCGCTGCATAGGGGAAACCGCCGTTGTGCATATCCCAGGCATAGGCCATGACCAAGCCACCGGGTGCCACCACGCGTGCCATTTCTGCCACGCCTTTAGCCGGCTCCGGCACAAAGAAAATCACCAGCGGCATTACGGCTGCATCAAAGCTTCTATCACTCCAGGGCAGGGCCATGGCATCGCCAGCGCGCAGATCGGCTGCAGCGAGCAAAGGCAGGGTGCGGGCAAATGCCAGCTGCTCTTCGGAAGGGTCAATGCCGGCCAGCGAGGCCGGCGCGCAGCGCTGTGCCAGTATTTCTGTGAAAGCACCATTGCCGCAGCCCACATCTAGCCAGCGCATGCCATCCACGGGTGCCAGCCAGTTCAGAAATTGTTCGCCCACCTTGCGGCTCCACAAGCCCATATAGCGCTCGTAAGCGGCACCGTCGTTGAATTGTATGGTGGGAGTAGGTGTGCTCATGGCTGAGCTCCTTGGAAAAGGCGGGGGGAGGGTGCCGGATTTTCAGTCCTGAGCAGAAAAAGCCCAAGCTTTTTATTGTCTTGTTTTGGCGGAGTGCGGCTTTACCAGAATGAATCATCTTTGCGTGCTTGCACCAGCTTCAGGCTTTGCGTGGCAATGCGGCGTATCAGGTCTTCGGGCAGGGGCTGGGTATAAGGCACTTGAAGAAAGTTCTTGGTTGTCTTGTGCTGGGCCAGCTCTTCGCGAAACGGTAGAAGCGCATCACTCATAGGCGCGAAGTTAAGGTGGGTCTTGTGTGCCGAGAAGGAAAAGACGAAGCGAGGCTCGATAAAAAAAGGCACTCCCCATTTGATGGCTTCTTCTGCCTCCGGTGCCACTTCTTTCAGAATTTCATGAAGCCGGCGTAAGTGAGGGCGGCCTGCCTCTGGTGCATTCTCTATATAGCCAGCAATAGTATCGGGTTTGATCGTCATGGATTCATCCCTGTGCTTAATGCCATGCAGTCAGGTTTTTGTAGGTCGGGCTTCAGCCCGACAACCGTGCCGGATATTAGCCGTTCTTGTCGGGTTAAAACCCGACCTACAAGGCCGTCACAGAATATCGCGGTGAGGAGTTAAGCTTTCTTCTTGGTTTGGTTCAGTGCCACAGCCGCACGAATAAGCGCTTTCAATGCATTTTCGTTAATTCTGTCGCCTTCATGAAAATCGATAGCGCGGCGTACATTTCCATCCAGACTGGCATTGAAGAGTGAGGCCGGATCATCCAGCGCGGCGCCTTTGGCGAAGGTCATCTTCACGGTACTTTTATAGGTTTCGCCCGTGCAGATAATGCCTTCGTGTTCCCAAGTGGGCACGCCGCGCCATTTCCACTCTTCAATAAGCTCAGGATCAGCCTCTTTAACCACGGCGCGAAGCTTCTTAAGCAGCTCTCCGCGCCAGTCGCCCAGCTCCTGAATTCTGGCGTCTATCAGTTGAGAGGGGCTCAGGCCTTCCTCTGCTTTCTTCACGGCCATGATGTCTCCTCCTTGAGCGGACTGTCGGCGCAGTATCAGCGCATGATCTTATCCAGCGCTTTCCCTTTCGCAAGTTCATCAATCAGCTTGTCCAGATACCGTATCTTTTGCATCAGGGGATCTGTCACATCTTCCACGCGAACGCCACATACCACGCCTTTGATCAGGGCTGCATGGGGGTTGATGGCAGGCGCCTGGGCAAAGAAGGTTTCAAAATCATGGTTTTGCGCTATCTGCTGCTCAATCCCTGTTGGGCTATAAGCCGTCAGCCAGCAGATGAGTTCGTCGACTTCTGCTTTTGTACGGCCTTTCCGCTCCGCTTTTTGTAGATAAAGCGGATAAACCTTGGCAAAGGCGGTGCTGAAAATTTTGTGAGCGCTCATCGCCACTCCCTTTAAGGGGCCGTGTCTGTCTCGGCCAAGGCCCCACGAACATAATCAATCTTTGGTGTGCGAAAGCCCATGGCCGCCCAGGCTTTGAAGAGCTGGATATAAAAGCGGGCGGTATGCGTTTTGGGGTTGGGCACATCGTTGGGCAGAACAATGCCAGTGGGGCGGCTGCGCGTCATGGTTCGGACTTCCAGCGGCGGCAGTTCAGCCGCAGGCCAAAGGCCGCCATACAAGCTGAGCCAATGTCCGTTCGTAAACTCCAGAAAGAGAGGGGTATGGCAGCAAGTCGCCACGACACGACGCGTAGGCGACTGCTCTGACAAACGATACTCACGCAGAAACTCAGATCCCTTAAGGCAGCTAACCCTGTCTTTTCGATACAGCACAAAGCGAGTGGCACCATTTGCGTCCACAATGCGTGGTGCGCCAGGAAGCGACTGCAAGAAAACGCCCGCGCGCTGACAGTCCGCACAAAGGCATTCCACGCTTGTGATGGCGGGGCCTTCGATCTTCATGGCCGATTGGCCGCACTGGCAACTCAAGGTTCTGGCTAGAGTAGACATTTGATAGAGCATCCTGCGGGCGGTGTGCATTGCCTAAGCCCTCATTCTGAGCGCCGGCTTTAGATATCGTAGCGTTGGTAAAGGCAGGGCCTTTACTAGCGCCTCAGATCATGAATTTTATGCTTTCGGTGATTTCGAGAGCAGTCCGCGTGGGTAAGTCCTTTTGGGCATTCCCACCCTACGCTTAGCAAGCGCAGGCTTAATGCCTTGCTGACTTCCCCGAAGCCAGAGACTTGGATTTAGTGATTGAACACGTTGAGGCCCAATAACAAAACACGATGCACCTAACGTTGGAAATCAGCCGCACCGGCACGGTGTCGGCTGCATTGACTTGTTAGCATTTTCCCCAAAATAAAACATAACAGGGGCCAATTGGCGAAAGCGTATCTTTTTCATAGCCAAAGTAATCGAGTTTTTCGCCGTTAAAGTTGAGCTTGTAATAATAAGTGTCTCGATATGGAAGTGGCACGGGTATTGGAATAAATATTGCGGATATAAGATACATATGCAGAGACTTGTTCTTTGTATAAAGCCAAGTTTCACCCCCGCCCTCTAGAGGCATTACCTTATTTGGGCTGCCAATTTTTCCTATGGTTTCTGCTTTTGTGGTTTCTGATGTGGAAAATTGAGCAAAACCTTCGGGCACTGGCTTTTTGCTAGAGGAGCTGACAATAAGACCTTTGCCATTGATTTGTACTTGGCAGTTCGGTTTTGAGCATACTGGGATTTCTTCTTTTCCTGGGGCATAGAGGCCGATACCGCCTGAAAGAAGGACTGCTAAAGAAAGCATGAGAAATGCTTTTATGGAATTATCTGTCAAGAAAGTTCTCATTTTCTGATGCTAACGTTAACTAGACACCCACTGGTGCCTAGTTCGGTAAATGAATATGGGGAGTCTAATCCTTTAGGGGAGCGGCAAGGCATTGAAGGCGCTTGCAGTCTTTCTGGAATAGACGCCAGTTGCTTGACTAATCGGCTGATTAAATGGGGCCGCCCGCCGTCTGTCCATGGCCTCGAACACTGCTCCGTATTTGCCGCAATGTTCAGCTCCTATAGAAGGAAGATTAAAGGCCTACCACCACGGTCCCAGAATCTTCTCGCCTTTGAATTCCACGCCTTCGGCTTTCAACTTGCGGCGCTGTTCGGCGCCGCCTTCGCTTTCGGCGTTCATGGCGGATTTACCGTCGGCGCGGACTACGCGCCACCAGGGAGTTTTGTGGCGATCAGGAAGTTCGCGCAGTACGCGGCACACCATGCGGGCATAGCCGGGCAGGCCGGCGCGTTTGGCAACTTCGCCGTAGCTGGTGACATGGCCTTTGGGAATGCTGTTCAAGGCCATAAGGATGGCCTGCTGCTTTTCGCTCATGAGAAATCCTGCTGAGCCTGACAAAGGGCTTCTTATATCACTCCGCCAAAGGGCATGAGCAAGCAGTCATGTGGAGAGGATGAGCGTCATGCCGTATAAAAAATTCAGAAACTCTCCGGCCGGCTGTCTTGATGCGGCAACAGTTCGTCGGTTGTTGCTCGTCTCTGACGGTCGGTAAAGTCGGGACGGTCGTGTTTTGAACGCCATTTCCACGGAGATGAGCAGGAGAGCCGCAAGCGGGCTATACGTGACGCTCGTCGGCTTTCCGGTTCTTTGGCCATGAAAATGATTGAGTGACTGATTGGTTCTGAAATCTTGTCTCGAATTAACAGTGACAAAATTCGTCAGTTTCTATCTGCAAGGTGAAATGGATTATTTGCACCAGTGAATGATTTAAGCCGACAAGTATTTATACGCATATTTCATTTACAAATCTAAACAGTAGAATGCCGGCTTTATGGAGGTAAGGCCGCAAGGCTCATGTTGGCGGTAAGGGATACCGGTGGTGTTTTCTACTAGGGGTCCCTATGTCTAGCCAGTTATTTCCATACCAGCCATGCACATTAGTCACGCCATCTACTGGCAAGCTGCCTGGCCTTCTTATTGATTCTGCCCTTCCTTTACCGGGGAGTGGGCAATGAATCGGGCCAATACCCAAACCGTCAAAACCCATACCCGTATTCATCATCTCGGTCTGTCGGCGCGTGATCTGCTGGTGGTGCAGAGCATGTTCCGTATTCAGAACGATCTGGCCGAGCGCTATGTATTTGGCGATTCCAGTCCGACCGATCTCGTGGATCTGGTCTTTGTTAATGCGGATGATCACGCTGCGCTAGGCGCCTGGACACGCTTGCAGCAGCAGCGTCCGGAAGTGGTGGCCATCATGGTGTCTGACCATGAGCGCCGTGCACTGGATCATGTCTGGGTGCAACGTCCGCTGGATTTTCGCAATTTCTCCTCCCTTCTGGATGCCATTACCTCGGCTGATATCAGTCGGCCCGGCGCGAGTGATTTGCCGCTGGCACCGGCTGTGATCAAGGCGCTGGTGGTAGACGATAGCTTTCCGGCGCGTCAGTTCATCAAGATCAAACTGGAAGAGCTGGCTGCCAAGAATCAGATGCAGGTAGCTATTGATTTTGCCGATAGCGGCGAGCGCGCCGTGGAGATCGTGGCGGAAAACGACTACGACGTGGTTTTTCTGGATGTGGAAATGTCCGGCATGGATGGTTTCGAGACCTGTACCCAGCTCAAGAAACTGCGCCCCAAGCTGCGCGTGGCCATGCTCACCGGCAAGGTGCATTCCACAGATTTCCAGCGCGGCCGTGCCGCCGGTTGCGACAATTATCTGGCCAAGCCGCCCCACGATGCTGATCTTCGCACCGTCTTGCATCTCACCTCTTTTAAGAAACTGACCCTCAAGAAATAAGACCGGCACGACCGGATTCGGAGCTTTCTATGAACTTCCTCAGCAATTTCCGTCTGAGTACACGCATCTATATCCAGCAGGCCATTCTGGTGTTGGCCTTGATCGGTCTGTCCGTGTTTTCGCTGATGAGCGCACGTGATGTGGCCTTTGAAGCGGGCCAGATCAAGAACAGCGAAATGCCACTGGTGGCCGATATGTCGCAGGCGGCTAGCCGTTTTCTGCGCCGTAATCTGAATTTCGAGCGCATCCAGCGTTATGGGCCGGATATTGAGAAGAGTGCCGAGGCACGCAAGCAGTTTACGGACCGTCTTGGCCGCTTCCGTATGCACCATGGCGATGCCATGGAGTTTCTGACCAGCGCTAGCAAGCGCGTGGAAACCTTCATCGTCGAAGAAAAAGGCAGTGGTGATACGGCGCATGTGGCCGCGCTGGAAAAAATTCTGGTTTCCATGGAAGACATCACCAAGCGCGAGAAGGCGTTTTCCAACTTTGTGGATAGTATGGCGTCGGATTTTGAGGCGGGCCGTGCTCAGCAGGCCACTGAAGCTGGGGAGAAAATGACGGAGACCGTGATCGAAAACAATGCGGTGTTGGAGCAGTTCAGCCTGGATGTACAGAAGCTGCAGGAAATTCCGGTGGACAGCATCAGCAATCTCAGCGCTGACCTGGCACGTAAGCTCATGTACATCACCGGCATCATCACTTTGATCGCCGTGGTCATGATTATTTATACCGGCCTCATTCTGCAGGGCCTGCGTAAAGCCATGGGTAATATCGGCGGCTCCGTGCAGCAGGTGGCCTCGGCAGCCTCGCAGAGCAGCAATGCCATCAGCGTGGTGGCCGATGGTTCCAAGCAGCAGTCCGAAGCCATTTCGCAAGCCGTTACCGCCGTTAGCCAGTCGGCTGCCGTGCTCAACGATGTATCGCGCAGTGCTGAAAATGCCAGCGATCTGGCCCGTCAGGCTGCCGGCACTATTGATGCCGGCCGCGATCAGATGAGCAAGATGGTAGATGTGGTTAATCGCATTGCCGACAACAGCAGCAAGATCAACAAGATCACCGATGTCATCAATAACATCGCCAGCCAGACCAATATGCTGTCGCTCAATGCTGCCATTGAAGCCGCCCGTGCCGGCGAGCACGGCAAAGGCTTTGCGGTGGTGGCCGAGCAGGTGCGCAAGCTGGCCGAAAGCTCACGCGCCTCAGTGCAGGATATTGTGGAGCTGGCCGAACAGGCTTCGCGTGATGCCAATGAATCAGTGACCGCGGCAGATCGGGTGAATGCCGAGCTGGGCCGTATTTCCAGCGCTGCCACGGAAACCGTGCACATGATGCAGAGCATTGCCACGGCCATGGAAGAACAGGTGGCCACGGTGGAAGAGCTGCAGCACAACATGGATACGCTCAAAAGCATCGGTAATAACAATGCTAATGCGGCCGAGGAAATCACGCAGACGATTCTCGAGCTCTCGCATATTGCGGACGACACCAATAACGAAGTGCGCAAGTTCAATATCTGACGCTGGCCGTCGGACGAGATAGCTCATGCAAACGCGTCCATCCTTGAGTGACATGCTGGCCGGCCTGCAGAAATTGCGGGCCGCGACACCGGCTGCTCCGGCTTCGGCTCCGGCCAGACCTCCGGTGTCGCCGGCAAAGGCAGCGCTACCCAGTCTGCCCGTTGCGCTGCCTGCGCCGACGCAGGCTACGGTGCCGGTGCAGCGCTTGCTGAACGTGCTGCGTGAGTTTGCCGGCTTTCGCTCTACGCCACATTTGCAGCGCAAGCTGGAAAAGGTATTTCGCGAAATGGGGCCGGAGCAGCTGTCGCGCTGGGTAGATTCACTGCTGCTTGATCCTTCTCGGCGCGAGCTGATTGCTTTGGTGGAAGATCTCACTAATCACGAAACTTATTTCTTTCGTGATACGCCTCAGCTGGACATTCTGGAAAAACATGTGCTGCCCGATCTGGTGCAGCGCAAGCTGAAGTCTGGCGACAAAACCATACGTATCTGGTCAGCCGCCTGCTCCACCGGTGAAGAAACCTGGACGCTGACGCTGATGACCTTGCAAGCCCTGCTCAATGCCGGGGTGGCGCGAGAAGTGAGATCGGGCGAGGTATGGTTGCCACCGGATTGGAAGCTGGAAGTGCTGGGTACGGATATTTCCCGGCAAGCCGTGCGTGTGGCCAAAGCAGCGGCTTATCGCACCGAGGCGCTGGCCTCTTTCCGCCAGTTTCCCAGCAGCTATCTGCGCTTTTTTGATGAGGCGCCGTCCATGGGGCTGGGGCAGCCGGCGTATCGCCATATCCGTGAATCGCTGCGTCGGCATGTCAGCTTCGAGTTATTCAATCTGGTGGGCAGCGAGCCGCCGCGCCGTCAGAACGATCTCGTGCTCTGCCGCAATGTGCTGATTTATATCGATACCGCCGTGCATGACGCCGTGCAGCGCATGTTGGCTTCGTCACTGCGCCCCGGTGGCCATCTCATGCTGGGCGTGGTGGACAGATTACAGCCGCGCGAGCTTTTCAATGACCGCTGGTTTTCCCGGTGTGTGATTCATGAACGAAAATAATATGGCTTCAACGCTTGGCCTGTTGCTGTTTCGCAGCGGCTCCCGCCTGTTTGCGCTGCCCGATCATGCTGTGCTGGAAATTGTGCCGGCCGGGCCGGTGAGCCCGCTGCCCTTCACGCCGGACTGGGTTGAAGGCTTGGCCAATGTCGGCGGCCGTATCCTGCCGCAGGCGGGCCTGGCGGCTTTGCTCGGTGAAGCAACGGGCCCTGGTGGTGATCTTTTGCTGCTCACCACGCCACGCGCGCAATGTGCGCTGCATGTGGATGAAGTGCTGGCGCGTATCGAATTGCCGGCTGATGCCGTGCAGGTCTTTATGGCCGATGACGATAACGCCGCGGCCTATATCAGCGGTGAGTTTTCCTGGGCCGAAGGCATCGTGCTCTTGCTGGACAGCGCAGGTCTGGGCGAATTGTTCGCTGTGGGCGAAGCGCCTGTAAGTGATGAACTGGGCGATGCTTCCGGCTTCCTCGGCCGCATGGAAGAGAACGTGCAGCAAGCGCAGAGCAGTGATCTTTCTTGTTTGCTGTTTAGTTGTGCGGGCGAATCTTATGCCCTGCCGCTGGCGCAGGTGGCTGAAATCATCAGCTGCAACAGCATCACGCAGGTGCCGGGTGCACCGGCCATGGTGGCGGGCATTGCCACGCTGCGTGATGAGCCTTTGCTGATGGTGAGTCTGGCGCAAATGTTGGGCTTGTCGTCCGTGCCGGGCAGCAAGGCCGTCATGGCCTTGGTGCTGGAGCATGAAGCGCTGCGTATCGGCCTGATGGTCGATGCTGTGGCGGGGATGGCCGCGTTCCCGGAGCGCGCTGTGCGCCTTCTGCATGAGGCTGCCGGCGATGTTGCCGGTGTGCTGCACGATGCTGAAGGTCATGTGCTGGGCTTGCTGGATAGCGCGCGCCTGCTGCGCCCCGAACGTGAAATGCAATTGGCCGCTTTCATGCCGGCCAAGCGGCGCCGTGAAGTGCAGCGCGAGCGTATTTTCCTGCCGCATCTGCAGGTGCGTCTGGGTCAGGAAGCCTTTGGTATTCCGCTGGACATGGTGCAGCGCATCGCGCCCTGGCATCCGGCAGAAACCATGCAGGATGAGGAAGGCCGCGTGGACGCCGTGGTACAGGTAGAAGGCGAAGTACTGCCGGTATTGGCGGCCAGCCGTTTGCAGCAAGTGGCATCGCAAGCTGGCGTGAGCGCAGTAAAAGCATCACAGAGCAGCGCTTGGGTGATCGTGGGGCAGGCCGGTAATTACTGGGCCGTGGCCGTGGACGAAGCGCAAGCCATTGTGCAGGTGGCCGAAGACAGTCTGGAAAAAATCGGCGAAGGCCGTGGCTTGGTGCAGGCCGTGGCGCGTGTGGATGAGCGTCTGCTCTCCATCGTTTCTTTGCAGCCGCTGCTGGACGCCGCCGCATGATACGCCTGCCGTTTTTCTCCGAAACAGCACCTACACGCCGTCGCACGGTGACGGTGCTGTTGGTCGATGATTCCGGCTTTATGCGTATGGCGCTGCGCAAGATGCTGGAACGTGATCCCGCCATACGCGTGGTGGGTGAGGCAACGACAGGAGAAGAGGCTTTGCGTCTGGCACGCGTGCAGCGGCCGGATGTGGTGACCATGGATGTGGAAATGCCGGGTGGCGGTGGCCTGGAAGCTACGCGGCTCATCATGGAGCAATGCCCCACCAGCATCATCATGGTGAGCTCGCTCACCAAAATGGCCGCCGCCACCACGCTGAAAGCGCTGGCCTGCGGTGCCGTAGATTACATTCCCAAGGCTTCTTCTTTTGTTGATCTCGATATTGTCGCCATTGAAAAAGAACTGTGCCGGAAAATCCATTACTGGGCTGAGCGCCGGCCCTTGGCAAAATCGACAGAAGTAAACAAGAGCAGTCGGCCCATGCAGCTCAGTGGCGCGAAGCCGCGTGGGACGCCCGATCTTCTGCTGATCGGCGCCTCTACCGGCGGCCCGAAATTATTGCCGCTAATGTTTCGTGATCTGCCGCGTCTGCCCTGTCCGGTGGTGATCGCCCTGCATATGCCGCCGGTGTACACGCAAAGTTTTGCCGAGCATCTGGCCGCCGACAGCGGCCACGATGTGATTGAAGGCTATGACGGCATTGTGCTGAAGGCCGGGCAGGTGGTGGTGGCGCCGGGCGGCACCGACAGCCATTTGCTGCCAGCCGGCCGCAATTACAGTCTGCGTGTAAAGCGGGAAGACCAATATGGCATACATCCTTCAGTAGACGCGTTGTTTCTCTCTGCCGCACAGCATGCGCGCAATCCGGTGGCCGTGGTGCTCACCGGCATGGGTGATGATGGCCTGCGTGGTGGCCGTGAGCTGGCCAAACGCCAATTACCGTTGCTCGCCCAGAACGAAGAAACCAGTCTGGTTTACGGCATGCCGCGTGCGGTGGCCGAGGCCGGCATTGCCAGTGAAGTGCTGTCCACCACCATGCTGGTGCAGCGCATTACGCAGTGGTGCCAGCCATGAATATTTTTCTGTTGAATGCTTTTTTACCGCATCCTTTTTTTCAGAATTCCCTTTTACAGAATCATCATGCGCAGACCGCGCCAACGAGGCCTGAAAGATCATGAGTGCTCCTGCAGCGACTACGCCGCGTCGTGTACTGATCGTGGACGACTCTTTCCTGATGCGTCGTGTCATCCGCAATATTATCGAGCGGGATGAAAGCCTGGCTGTGGCCGGTGAAGCGGCCGACGGTATGGAGGCGCTGGAATTGGTGGCGCAGCTGGACCCCGAGGTCATCCTGCTGGATATAGAAATGCCGCGTATGGATGGCATTGAATTCCTGCGCCGGGCCCAACTCATCACCGATGCCTGCGTCATCGTGATTTCCTCGGTGGCCCAGCTCGGCTCACCGCAGGCCATGGAAGTGTTGGCGCTGGGTGCGTCAGATATTCTGCCCAAGCCATCCGGCGTGCTCAGTGTGGATTTTGAAGAGCAGCGTGGGCATGCCTTGCTGGACGCCATTGCCCGTTGCGCCGCCTGAGGCCGATCTGAGAGAACGCCATGAGTGATCTGATAGAACAGCTCTGGCCCGCCTTTGAGGCCGAGGTCAACGAGCAGTTGGAGCAGCTGGAGCAGATGCTGGCGCGCGATGGCATTGCCGCCGAAATCAATTTCCTCTTCCGCCAGTTCCACACCATCAAAAGCAGCAGCGCCATGATGGAATTCCACGGCATGGAGGCGATTGCCCATGCTGCCGAAGATCTGCTGGATCTGGTGCGTCGGGGTGAAAAATCCCTGCAGGCAGAATTCATTGCCCTACTGTTGCGTGCGGTAGATACCTTGCGCCGGCAGATGGCAGAAGCCATGCGTGATCGTTCTGCTCCGCAAGCTGATCCGGTGCTGGTAGAGGATTTGCGCGCACTGGTGGCCGGCCCCATTGCAGCACCGGCCAAGACGGCGACCGAAAAAGTCTTTAGTGCAAAAGCGCCGGCTGTTAGTGCGCCAGCGGCAGTGGATGCAGATTCTGCTGCATCGAATACCGATGCTGATGAGATGCAGCATGCCGTGGACAGCTTTCTTTCGGCCACGCGCCAGCAACTGCCGGGTTTGGTAGAAGCTTGCGCCACCGATCTGCCCTTGCCGGCTGATCTGGACGTGCTGGCTGCCTTGGCCGAATCGGCCGGCCTGCTGGTGATTACGCGCCTGCTGCACAAGCTGATGGCTGCTGAGCCAGAGGCGTATCTGGAATTGCTGGAAGAGCTGCTGCACCGCCTGCGTCATATCGAAGCTCTGAGCGCGCAGGATGCCGGCTGTGATTACGCCTATTTCTTTTTGCGTCAGGCTTTGGGTGGGCGCTTTCGCGAGACCGTTGTTGCCGCCCTGGCGGAATCGGCGCAGGCGCTGGAAACGGCGGCGGATGCCGAGCGTTGTTTGGCCACAGTCTTGCCGCTGCGCCACTGCTGCCGTTTGTTAGGTCTTGCCGCCAGTGATCGTCTGCTCGGCCTCATCATGCAGGTGCTGCGCGAAATTGCGCGCGATGGTCTGTATCCCGGCCCTTCCTTGGGCGCGCAACTTTCGCTGGCGCTGGGCATTGTGGCTGAACTGCCCGCAGAGCTTGTTGAAGATGCGCCCTATGTGGCCATGACCGAGCAGCTGCTGGAAAACATCCAGCATGAAATTTCCTATGCCGATGATATCGAGGTGGCACTGGATGTCGGCGCTGAAGACAACAGTATGGCCTCGCTGGATTTCAGTGCCGATATGCAGGCGGTGCTTTCGCACTCGGTGCGCGCACAGCTAGCCGCGCACCTCGCTGCGGGTCATCTTCTGGTGGAAATTGATGCCGATATGGAAGCCATGAGTGATGGCGGTGAGGCTTTCATTGCCTGGCTGTCGACGCAGGGCACCCAGCTGGCCAATCACACGGTTTTTTATGGCGCGGGCCGCGATGAATCTACGCAGCTGCGCTTCCTTGCCGCTTTCGAGCAAACGGCCGGCACGATTGCGGCCGGCATCAGCGAGCTGGACCCGGAAGGGATTTATTTGCAGCTGCGTCTGCTCAATCAACCGGCGGGTATCACGGCACCAGATATTCCGCTGGCGCTAGCCAGCACGCAGGCCTCTCGTGGTAGCAGCGCTTCCACCGTGCGCATAGACAGCACGGCGCTGGACGGCTTTGTAAATCGGGTCGGCGAAATCGTCATGCTGCGCAATATGATGTCGCACAGCTTTGCAGATGATCGCATCACACAAGGATTTCGCCATCTGCGGGATTTTATTGCTGGGAAAATCACACCCACCGGGGCTGAGCGTGAGCAACTGCTGGGCATGATTGATCTGCTCGCCGACCGCCGTGAAACCATGTTGCAAGGCGATGCCCGCCTGCAAGAAGCGCTCTCGCATCTGCAATCCGATGTGCTGGCGCTGCGTGTAGTGCCTGTAGGCGGCGTCTTCAATCGCATGACGCGCGTGGTCTGGAGCTTGGCGCAGGCGCAGGGCAAGCAGGTGCAGATTGATATACGCGGCGAAGAAACGCGTATTGATAAGGGCATGGTGGACATACTCGCCGAGCCGCTCTCGCATATGGTGCGCAATGCCATCGACCACGGCATTGAGCTGCCGGCCGAGCGCAACCGCGCCGGCAAGCCCGCTGAAGCCGTGCTCACGCTGGCCGCCAGCCAGCAGGGCAACGCGCTGGTGCTCACGGTGGCAGATGATGGTCGCGGTCTGGATCTGTCCCGCATTCTGGCGAAAGCACGCAGCCTTGGTCTGGCCACGCAGCAGGATTACAGCGAACGCGAAATTACCGATTTCATTTTTGTGCCGGGTTTTTCCACCAGCGAACAAGTCACTTCGGTTTCCGGTCGTGGTGTCGGCATGGATGTGGTGAAAACCCGCATCACGCAGATTGGCGGCCAGATCGATGTGGTTTCACGGCCGGGGCAGGGCGTTACCTTCACCCTGCGTCTGCCGCTTTCCGTGGCCTTGCAGAATGTGGTGCTGGTGCAAGCCGCTGGCCGTCTGCATGCCTTGCCGGAGCGGCAGGTACATGAAGTGCTGCGCTTGCCCGCCACTGCGGTGCAAACCGTGCAGGGGCAGGCGACTTGTCTTTTGCGCGGCGTGGTATTGCCGCTGTACGCACTGGATCAGTTGCTGGGTATGCCGGCCGCGGCGCCAGCAGCGGCAGAGTTAGAGGTAGTGGTGTTCAGCGATGGCCGTCACCGCATCGGTCTGGTCGTGCAGCGTGTGGTGGGGCGTCAGGAATTATTCGTGCGTGATATCCATCCCGACATTCTGCGTCTGCCCGGCGTGGGTGGGGCTTCCATTCTGGGAGATGGCAGCGTGGTGGTGATTGCCGATGGTGACAAGCTCATGGAGCTGGCGCGGCGTCAGGCGCGCACTCTGCCGGAGCTCTTGCGCGCATGAAGAATTATCTGCACCTGCGCTGTGGTGCCTGCGAGTTGCTGATTGATGCGGCCTGCGTAGAGGCGGTGGATTTTATTGCCGATACGCAGCGCGATAGCAGTGGCCGCCGGCTCTGGCGCGACGAAGCACTGCCCGTGCTGGATCTCACCATGACGCTGGGCGTGGCCGGCCCCAGTCGGCAGCAATTGCTTTTGAGCGCCGGCGAGTGCGGCCAGCGCTGCATCATGGAAGTGGAAGAGATTCTGGATTTGCGTGCTGTGGAAGCGGGCGAATGGCGGCACTTTGCGGCCGTGACCCCGGAAGCCCATAGATTCTTTGATGCGGCCCTGCCCATGCCCGATGGCCGTGCCCTGCTGCGTCTGCGCCAGCCTTTACCGTGGTTCCAGGCTTAAGCCTGATTTGAAAAAAAAGGGACCAAGCTTGCGGGCTTGGTCCCTTTTTCACGTGCCGCGTTTATAGAGCGGACATGCGTTACGCCTCAGGGAATAAGCGGAACCTGAGCGGAAACACTGACCTGGCCAACCAGACCCAGACGACGGTCAAGCTGGATGGCACGTGCAGCCGTATGGCCCGGCACCACCTTTTGGAACTTGGCCAGGTACTTCACGCGCAGCTCATGAATTTTCTGGTCACGCAGCAGCAGGGAATTGGCGTAGGCGAGCGCATCGGCATCGGTCATGGTCTTGTAGGTATCGCGATACTTCACCAGAGACTTGAGCTGCTCATCGATGATGGCCTTCTGCTCTTTCTGGAAGGCTTCAAATAGTGGCCAGAACTGTGCGGCTTGCGTGGCCGTGAGCGTGAGCCCCTTGGCCATCATGTCGGCTGCCTTTGCCTGCAGGTCATTGCGGAACTGCTCGACCGCCTGTGCCTCGCTGAGCTCTGCAGGCTTCGTGCTGGCGCTAGCTTCCTTCTTGGCGGGAGCATCTGCAGACCAGGCAGGGGCCGTGCAGAGCAGGCCCAACAATATAGCGATGTTCTTCGCGTTCATTCTTATCTCCTTAGAAGCGGCAGAGCCGCTGGCGCAATTGTGCTTTCTGGATTGAAAACGATTTACGCGGGTCCGTTTGATGGTGTTCTTGCGGCGACCGGCCCGCCGACTCTCGCACTTCTTTTCGGGGCTAGCAATCGCAAGACCTTGTCAGATGATTGCCATCATACCGACATGCCGTCCTTGTGGTTTTTCAGTGCGCAATTAGGCTCTGGGCACAGGTGATTCCTGAGCTTTGGGTTTTTTCGTCCGGCGCTGCCGGACCCCTGTTTGCCGGCGCCTCTTTATGCTTGACTGCTGGTCATAAAAAAACCGGCCTGACATAGAGAGGGCTGGGCTTAGATGCACGGAGGGTGTCATGAAAATTTCTCAGGTATTCGCAGCCCTGTTGTTTGCTACCGCAGCACCGGCCCATGCCGGAACGACCGACTGGAGGTATTCGGTGGGCGTTCACGATTTCAATGTTCCGGACGTGAGTTCGCATACTTACGGTCTTAACGGCAGCATCGCGGGGGATCAACGCAGCGACAACGGCCAGCATTTCTTCGGCTCCTTCGATATTTTCTGGGATAACGATAAGGATCACCTGGATGCGGACCATGTTCCTGTCTGGTGGCAGCTACACCTCGGCTCCGATGGTGATTTCTGGCATGACAGCGAGATGCATGCCGGCTGGACGGCGGACCTCAATACCCGGATGAATACCGTTAGCTCTGTCGAACGCCAGATCACGGCGCTTCCAGCACTCGTGGCCGGCTATGACAGCAATGTCTTCCAGGCTTCACTGCAAGCCGGGCCCGGCTGGTTTTTTCTCGAGATAGACGACGATGCCCCCAAGGAGCAGGGCTACACGCGCGCCGGCTTGCGCGATAGCACTTTCGCCACTGCGGTCACCGCCAAGGCCGCGCTCAGGCTCGGCGAGTCTTGGGCCATCTCCGGCATGGCTCGGCATTGGCAAGACAGCGGACAAACCTTGGAAAGTCAGTATCAAGTTGTTTTGCGTGGGGATCTCAGTGCATTGATGACCGGCTTTGCGCTGAAACAGACGGCGCTGGTGCTCAGCGCCGATTTCTACGAGTACAACCTGGATATTTACAAGCAGCCCGGCTTGCCGCCCATCCTGCTCTGGAATAACGATGTGATGATACGTGCGGCGCTGGAATCCAAATGGTGAGGCGGGGCGCCGCCTTCGGTTGCTGATATCGCTACTGCAGCGCCCTGGGTTTTGCTATGGCCTGATGTTGGAGCAGATGCGCCCTTATTTGCCACGCCGCTTTAGCACTATTCAGGTCTGCAAAACCTCATCCACGCAGCGCCGCCTCAATGGTGGCGATATCGATTTTTGTCATCTCCATCATGGCTTCGAAAGCGCGCTTGGCGGCGGCAGCATCGGGGTGGGCAATCGCCTGCGTCAGCATCATCGGTGTGATCTGCCAGGACAGACCCCATTTGTCTTTGCACCAACCGCAGGCACTCTCTTCTCCGCCATTGCCGATGATGGCATTCCAGTAGCGATCCGTTTCCGCCTGATCGGTAGTGGCTACCTGAAAGGAAAACGCTTCGCTATGCGTGAAGGCGGGGCCGCCATTGAGCCCGAGGCAGGGAATGCCCAATACAGTGAATTCCACCGTTAGCACATCGCCTTTCTTGCCCGCCGGGAAATCGCTGGGCGCACGGTAAACCGTGCCGACGAATGAATCGGGAAATGTGGCGGCGTAAAACTGTGCGGCCTCTTCAGCGCCACCGTTATACCAAAGACAGATGGTGTTCCTTGCGGGTGTGTTCATCTCTCTGCTCCGTTGAGATTGAGGGTGTTCGGATGATTAAGCGCGTCCGCGGCTGCCGTAGCTTGGGGTAAGGCTGCGAGCCCCAACATTCTAGAATCTGTAGCCCGGATGCAGCATCGCGAAATCCGGGTATGGGTGAAAAAGCCCCGGATTCCGTTTCACTCATCCGGGCTACGCCTATTCTTACGCACGCACATAGCGTAGATGAGTGGCATCCGGCGTATTGAGCACGGTGTCGATGCGGAACTGCGCGATAGAATCGGGCAGGTTTTCAAAAAGGCGTCTTCCGCCGCTGAACAAGATAGGTGCCAAGGCAATTTCCAACTCGTCGATAACGCCCATATGCAGATACTGCTGGATCACATCGGCGCCGCCTGAAATACGGATATCGCGATCACCGGCTGCTTCGCGAGCCTGCCTGAGCGCATTCTCCGGGCCATCGTTCACAAAGTAGAAGGTTGTTCCTCCCGGTCTCACCCAAGGTTCGCGCTTTTCCTTTGTGAGCACATAGACTGGCGTATGAAACGGTGCCTCTTCCGGCCAGCTGCATTCACCCTGCTCGAACATGCGCTTGCCCATGATGCTGGCACCACTGCGCTCCATGGTGTGGCGCAACATATCGTTCACCGGCCCGGTCTCACCGCCGGGGCCGAAGTTCAGGTTCTCGCGAAAGTATTGCTGCTTGAGTATCCAACCCATCAGCGTGCCCCATTTGGCGCCCCAGTTTTTGTACTCCGGAGTGCTCCAATGTTCGAGAGCCATACCTTCCGGTGCCATATAGCCATCAAGGCTGATGCCAATATTGACGAATACTTTGCTCATGATTTCCCTCTCTTGAGTTTTGGGGGCGTAGGGTGGGAAAAGGCAAGGCCTTTACCCACGCGTCAGGTCATGAATTTGGCAGTTCAGGTGATTTCGAGCAGTCCGCGTGGGTAAACCCCTTCGGGCTTTACCCACCCTACGCTTGCTAACGTATAAGCTCAGACGGCGGCCCGTTAGGGCCGTCGGCCTGCGGCGAGTTGTTGGGTCACTATAGGTAATGCCTTCAGAACTGCAGTGGCCTCCAATGCGACCAATTCATGAGCATTAAGATTTGGCGCCCTAACTCTATGCTTTTTCAGTATGCGATCAACTGACCTTGTTCCAAGCCTGATGCGAACCTTCTGACCATTGTAGAACTGCTGCCAAAGGGTCTCATGTAGCCCAGACAGAGAAAGTAACAGTGTTTCGAGTTCCCTTATCTTCGTTCTTGAGAACAAAGCAGCAACTTTTGCTTGGTCTCCATGGGCATTGTGCGCAAATACCTGATGCCTGATCTTTCCATACGTTGCCTTGTATATCTTTCGCTTTGCTGCAACAAACTTCCTAATCCTTTGTAGGTCTTGCTTTGTGTATACGGTGGCCCGTGCGGCATAAGCCCGTGCAGAGAAGTCAGCGCTTAGGACGGTTTTGCGCTTACGAGCCGCCAATGCTTGCCTAGAGAATATGGTTGGGTGGGCTGAAATTATTGAAAGCAGTTTGCTTAAGCTGTGATTTCGCAGGTCCTCGTCGAAGATGCGACCCATCGTAATGAATGTTGTCGCCTGCAATGAACCTAGGACAGTATTCCAAAATAATGCTGTTGAGTTGAGCGCATCCCTAACGGCAACATCTTTGCTCGCTGTGTGATGTATGGCTAGCCAAGCATAGAGACACTGCAATCCAGAAGTCACATCGGACCTAAGTGCGTTTAGTTCTCTGACGTATCTATCTTCAGGGCTCATAGCACTTCTTTGGTCTAATGTTGGAGATATGGTGGCGCCAGTACGGCGGCCACCTTGATTGACTTGTATGACACTTCCTTTGCCTGACTGAGATATAGAGTGAGGCCCGTGGTCTGCGCAAACAGATCACTGGGGAGCCAGCCCGATTGAATGAAGGTTCCGGCAAGCCGAGACCGTTAACAAGCAT
>JBOICI010000061.1:0-3574 GCA_050739955.1 Moraxellaceae bacterium | reverse complement strand
AACTCAGAAGTGAAACCGCTCCGCGCCGATGATAGTGTGGCATTCGCCATGTGAAAGTAGGTCATCGCCAGGCTCTTAATAAAGTAAAAAGCCCGTCCCTGTGACGGGCTTTTTATTGCCAAAAATTTCATTGTTCCGCTTGCTTGTGGGCGGACATTGTTCGGCTCTGTTCCGAGTTCTTGTGCTCACTATTGGGCTTGTCCCCTCCCCTGCCTTCATGCGACGCTGCCGCGCATTAAAGGAGACCGCGATGCATCTCTTGCGCTTGCTTTCTGATGGGCAGTTCCACTCCGGCGAGGATTTGGGTGCGCGTCTTGGCATCAGTCGTACGGCAGTGTGGAAACAGATTGCTGCGTTACGCAAACGAGGCTTGGTGCTGAATGTGCTGCCGGGCAAGGGCTATCAGTTAGCAACGCCGCTGGAGTGGTGGCTCAGGGCGGATCTGCTTTCAGGGATGAGTCCGCCTATGCGAAATTTGATGCATGAGCTTCTTATTGAGGACCGGGTGAGCTCTACGAATGACGTGGTGCTCGCACGCATGAAGCAGCTTTCTCATTCGGGTATTGTTTGTCTCGCAGAGGAGCAGACGGCCGGACGAGGCCGCCGCGGCAGGGAGTGGTTGTCGCCCTTGTGCGGAAATTTTTACGGCTCGATTGGCTGGGAGTTTTCTGGTGGTATTGCTGCAGTTGAGGGGCTGAGCCTGGCGGTTGGCGTGGCAGTGATTCGTGCTTTGCGGCGTTATGGAATGCAGTCAGCTCAGCTGAAGTGGCCCAACGATATTGTGGTGGGAGAGGCCAAGCTTGGTGGCGTCCTAATTGAGCTGCAGGCTGAGTCAGAGGGGCCATGCCATGTGGTGATTGGTTTGGGTTTGAATCTGAACTTGCCTGAAGATGCGTCACTGGTGTTGGGGCGGGCTGTGACCGATATTGCCTCAGAGACTGGATTTTCCGTGCGGCGAAATGAACTTGGCGGATTATTGCTTGATGAGATTTTTCTTCTGCTGAGCACTTATCCGCAGAAAGGTTTTGCATCGGTTTGCGAAGAGTGGATGCGATACGATGCGCTGCGTGATGGTGCTGTTTCTGTCTCGGGCCTGGATAAAGACCTGTCTGGCATTGCCCGAGGAGTGGATGAGCATGGTGCGCTGCGCATCCAGACGGCGCAGGGTGAAGTTTTGTTGCATGGTGGAGAGGTATCTTTGCGAAAGGTTTCAGCATGAGCCTTGTCTACTATTTTGACATGGGCAATACGCGCGGAAAATTCTGGCGAGAGCGAGACGGCGTAGTGGAGGCTCGTGCTTATGTTCCGCATGAAGGCGACATGTCGGCTGTTTTAATGGGCCTCACTGATGAGTTTCAGTCTCTGCCCGATGCTGTATTGGGAGCCAGTGTGCTTGACGACGCCACGCTGGAGGCGTTTTCGGCGGCGTGTCTGGCTCAATGGTCGTTGCGCCCAAGCTTTGCTCGAAGTAGCGCAAGTCATGCCGGAGTTGTGAATGCTTATGTGATGGATCCACTTCGTCTGGGCGTTGACCGTTGGCTGGCGCTTATTGCCTTGCGCGAGCGTCGGCAGGATATTTGTGTGGTCGACTGCGGAACGGCGATCACACTAGATGCCATGACGGCGAACGGAGTGCATTTGGGCGGTTACATCCTGCCGGGACTATCGATGATGGCGGGGGTGTTGTTGAGCGAGACGCGGCGTGTCCGTTTCGATTCGGCAGCAGTCGAGGAGGGCCTGACTCTGGGGCGCAGTACGGGCGAGGCAGTGAAGCATGGTGCGCTTGCTGCTGTTGCTGCTCTGATAGAAAAGGTGGTGGCGGAGCGCGGCTGTACTTTGGTGTTGACTGGGGGGGATGCGGCAAGGGTGTCGGCCCATCTTGCCTGTCGGCATGAGTTGCAGCCTGAGCTTTTGCTGCATGGTTTGCAGCGTTACTTTGCTGATACTGGTATAAATTAGGCCCGATGCGCCGTAGGCGCCTGAGTGCTGAGGAACGGCGCATGCCCTGGATATTTGTCTGTCTGATGATTGCAAACGCCGTTTATTTCGGCTGGAAGTTCATGGAGGGAACACAGCCGCAGGCTCGGCCCGTGGTGGCGGAGGCGCATCTGGCGGGCGCCAACATCCAGTTGCTCAGCGAGCGGCCCGAGCCCAAGACGCCAGAAGTATCTCCGGAGCCGTCATCAGAAGAAGAGCAGGCTCTTACTTCGGTGGTGGGCAGTGGCCCGCAGTGTTTCAGTGTTGGCCCATTTGCGGGAGACCCCGCGCTGCAGAAGTTTGTCGGCTTTATGCGAGGCAAGGGTTTTTCGGCTCGTGTTGACAAGCGCAAGGTGGATGGCAAGGACTACTGGGTATTTGTTCCGGCATTTACCAATCGGGACAAGGCTGAGGACAAGCTTAAGGATCTGAAGAGTCGTGGGATTGAGGGCTTTGTTGTGAAGGAGGGCGTCTTCATCAACGCCATCTCGCTGAATCACTTCTCGCGCAAAGAGTTGGCTCAGGCATTCCTGCAAAAGATGCAGGCTGCAGGCGTGTCTGTTGAATATCGTGAGATTAGTCAGGCTGGAGTGGAGCGCTGGGTTTTCCTGTCGCCAGCCCGATCCAAAGACAGTCTGCGGGCGGCCGTCGATGCGCAACTTGATAAACAGGAAGTATTGAAGCGGGAAAATGCTCCCTGCGAAGAATAATCCATTGTTGTTGTCGAAGAGATTGCTTACAATCGCGCGCCCTTATGCCGGTATAGCTCAGTTGGTAGAGCAACTGACTTGTAATCAGTAGGTCGTGAGTTCGAGTCCCACTGCCGGCACCATTTCAATCGTTTGCTGACTCCATGGCTTTGCCAAGAGCGGTATTTGGCAAAAGCATCGTTTTCTCTTTGTTGGGTAATCGATTCTTTTCCTTCTGGAGCGCCGGCTTCCTTTGGGGGCGGGCTCTGGCGGGGCTTTAGCCGCGGTCTGCAACTGATTGGAATTTTAGGGAAAATTCACAATGCCGCCTGTTGACAAGCAGTGGGCCGGTGTTGAGAATGTGCACCCTCGCGTGGGTGGGGTTCCCGAGCGGTCAAAGGGATCAGACTGTAAATCTGACGGCTCAGCCTTCGAAGGTTCGAATCCTTCCCCCACCACCATCCGCTTTGCGGGAGGGTGATGCCTAGCAAAACGCGGGTATGGTTTAGTGGTAGAACCTCAGCCTTCCAAGCTGATGGCGCGGGTTCGATTCCCGCTACCCGCTCCAGAAAGTGCTTGTTTATCAGGTGCTTGTGGGTGATTCAGGCTCATATAGCTCAGTCGGTAGAGCACTTCCTTGGTAAGGAAGAGGTCACCGGTTCAAATCCGGTTATGAGCTCCATTTTTCTGCGGGTAGGCGCGCTGGCGTCTGCTCGTTTTCGTTTTTCGGTGTTTTGAAACCGGGTAATTCAACCGCGAGGGAGAAGTCACGATGGCCAAGGCAAAATTTGAACGTAACAAGCCGCACGTAAACGTGGGCACGATTGGTCACGTTGACCATGGCAAGACCACGCTGACCGCAGCGATCACCACGATCTGCGCCAAGGTGTACGGCGGCGAAGCCAAGG
>JBOICI010000060.1:0-15836 GCA_050739955.1 Moraxellaceae bacterium | reverse complement strand
CCGGGCGACAACATCAAGATGGTTGTCACCCTGATCGCTCCGATCGCGATGGAAGATGGCCTGCGCTTCGCTATCCGCGAAGGCGGTCGTACCGTCGGCGCCGGCGTGGTCGCCAAGATCATCGCCTAAAAGGCAAATATCCTCGGTTTTTGAGGAAAGACACAGGCCCGGGTCGCTCCCGGGCCTTGTTGTCGGAAAAAGTGATACAGGCCAGTAGTTCAATTGGTAGAGCACCGGTCTCCAAAACCGGGTGTTGGGGGTTCGAGTCCCTCCTGGCCTGCCAAATTCACGAAAACGCGGCGACGCGTTTTTGGCATGTCTGTGGTCAGGCTTTATGACAACGCAAGTAGAAAGCTCGACTGGCAACGGTCTGGATGTAGTGAAGTGGATTGTGGTGGTGGCCTTACTCGTGGCGGCAACGCTGGGTAATCACTATCTCACCGATATGTCGGCAATTCTGCGCTGGAGTGGCGTGGTGGTGGTGGCGCTTGCTGCGCTGGCGCTGGCGCTGACAACGGGCAAGGGCCGCAGCTTTATCGAGTTGCTGAAAGAGGCTCGCGTCGAGGCGCGTAAAATTGTCTGGCCTACGCGTCAGGAAACCTGGCAGACCACGCTTATTGTGGGTGCTGTGGTGATCGTAACGTCGTTGATGCTCTGGGGAATTGATTCCCTGTTTGGCTGGGCGATTTCCGCCATCATTGGTTAATGAGGACGACATGAGCAAGCGCTGGTACGTCGTGCATGCCTATTCAGGCTATGAAAAGCATGTCATGCGTTCCCTGCTGGATCGCGTGAAGCTTGCCGGCATGGAAGATCTGTTTGGCGAGATTCTGGTCCCCACGGAAGAAGTGGTGGAAATGAAGAATGGCGTGAAGCGTAAAAGCGAGCGCAAATTCTTTCCGGGCTATGTGCTCGTCAATATGGAAATGAATGATGCCACTTGGCATCTGGTGAAAGAGTGTCCGAAGGTTATGGGCTTTATCGGAGGCAAGGCTGATAAGCCTGCCCCGATCTCTGACAAGGAAGCTGATGCCATTCTGAATCGCATTCACACAAATGCCGAGTCGCCGCGTCCGAAGACTCTGTTTGAGCCGGGCGAAGTCATTCGTGTTGCTGATGGTCCGTTCGCGGATTTCAACGGTGTGGTGGAAGAAGTGAACTACGAGAAGAGCCGTATGCGTGTGGCTGTGATGATTTTCGGTCGCTCCACGCCGGTGGATCTCGAGTTCAATCAGGTGGAAAAGACCTGAGGATTTGCTGCCAAGCAGCATAAGCGCGCAGCGGATAGTCCGCTCGTGATAACTGGGGAGCCTGCTTAAACAGGCGTTACTACCCGCGGAGTAGAAAATGGCAAAGAAGATTGAAGCCTATATCAAGCTGCAGGTTCCTGCAGGTAAGGCAAACCCGTCCCCCCCCATCGGACCTGCATTGGGTCAGAAGGGTGTGAACATCATGGAATTCTGCAAGGCCTTCAATGCTGCTACGCAGAAGATGGAAGTGGGTCAGCCCACGCCTGTCGTGATTACGGTGTATTCGGATCGCTCCTTCACGTTCACCATGAAGACGCCTCCGGCTACCTATCTGCTCAAGAAGGCTGCAGGCCTGAAGAGTGGCTCGCCGCGTCCGAATACACAGAAAGTGGGCAAGGTTACTCGCGCTCAGCTGGAAGAAATTGCCACGCTGAAGAAGCCCGACCTGACCGCAGCTGACATGGATGCTGCAGTGCGCACCATCGCCGGCTCTGCACGTTCCATGGGTCTTGAAGTGGAAGGGGTGAAGTAATCATGGCCAAGCTCTCCAAGCGTCAGAAAGCTATCGCTGAAAAATTGGTTGCCGGCAAGCAGTACACTATTGATGAGGCTGTCAGCTTCCTCAGCTCGCTGCCGCCTTCCAAGTTCAAAGAATCTATCGATGTTGCCGTGAATCTCGGCGTCGATCCGAAAAAATCTGACCAGGTTGTTCGTGGTGCTACCACGCTGCCGGCTGGCACAGGCAAAACTGTGCGCGTTGCTGTGTTCGCACAGGGCGCCAATGCCGAAGCCGCCAAGGCCGCTGGTGCAGATATCGTTGGCTTCGACGACCTGGCTGAAAGCATTCAGGCCGGCAACCTCGATTTCGATGTGGTCATCGCTTCGCCGGACGCCATGCGTGTGGTTGGTAAGTTGGGTACGGTGCTTGGTCCTCGTGGTCTGATGCCGAACCCGAAAGTGGGCACGGTAACTCCCGATGTGGCCAATGCTGTGAAGAATGCCAAGGCCGGTCAGGCGCGTTATCGCGTTGACAAGGGCGGTATCATTCACGCCGGTATCGGCCAGATCGGCTTTACGGCCGACGCCATCCGCCAGAATCTGGAAGCGCTGATCTCTGACCTGAAAAAGGCCAAGCCAGCTACCTCCAAGGGCGTGTACGTACAGAAGGTTACGCTGTCCAGCACCATGGGTCCTGGCCTGCCGATCGACCTGGGTTCGCTGTCCGCTTAAGCGGTCAACAAACTTAAAAGCTTCGTCCTCATTTCTGCCTTGCAGGCGTGAGGACACAAAGGACTTTGATTCGGCAGATCTTCGGATCTGTCGGGCGTCAAAGACCACAGGCGCGGTAGCGGTCGACATGACGCATGCCGCTTAAAACATCAGCCTGCGTAGACGCGGTGTGGTTCAGTTTCACTGTAACCCCCGCGCGCATTTCGAATTTGCTTGCAAAGACGAAGTGCGAAATTGGGTGGCCAGCCCTTGGCTGGTCGTATCAAACGAGGAGATTACACAGTGACTCTGAGACTAGAAGACAAGAAAGAGATTGTCGCCGCGGTGAATCAAGCCGCTTCTAGCGCTTTCTCCGCTGTGGTCGCCGATTATCGCGGCTTGACTGTGGGGCAGATTACCAAGCTCCGTAGCCAGGCTCGCGAACAGAACGTGTACCTGCGTGTGGTTCGTAACACGCTGGCACGTCGTGCCTTTGAAGGCACCGATTTCGCCATTCTGAGCGATTCGCTGGTCGGTCCGACCATTATCGGTCTGTCGATGTCCGAGAACGACATGGGTGCTGCTGCCCGTCTGTTCAAAGATTTCGCCAAAGAAAACGCGAAGCTGGAAGTTAAGTCCGGCGCGTATGACGGCAAGCTGTTTGATGCAGCTGGCGTCGACGTTCTGGCCAAACTGCCGAACCGTGAACAAGCTCTCACCATGCTGGCATCCGTGCTCCAGGCCCCGGTTTCCAAGTTCGCTCGTCTGTTGACGGCGCTCAAGGAAAAGAACGAAGGCCAGGCTGCTTGATTGCTGCTTGAACCACACCTGAACAAGATTTGGAGTAATTGAAAATGGCACTGTCCAAAGACGATATCCTGAATGCCGTAGCTGAACTGTCCGTGCTGGAACTGGTTGAGCTGATCTCTGCATTTGAAGAAAAGTTCAACGTTTCCGCTGCTGCTGTCGCTGTGGCCGCTGGCCCTGCTGCTGCTGCTGTTGTTGAAGAACAGACGGAATTCAACGTCGTTCTGACCAGCTTCGGCGCTAACAAGGTTTCCGTGATCAAGGTTGTGCGCGAAGCAACCGGTCTCGGCCTGAAGGAAGCCAAAGACTTGGTCGAAGCAGCTCCCAAGGCTGTGAAGGAAGGCGTGACCAAGGAAGAAGCGGCTGAACTGAAGAAGAAGCTGGAAGAAGCCGGCGCAACTGCTGACGTCAAGTAATCTACTTGACTCAGGAGCTTAGCTCTCTTTCCGGAAGCTGAAAAAATGGCTGGTGACTTCATCAGGAAGTTGCCGGCCTTTTTCCGTTTTCCTGGATTGGCAGTGTTTTACAGACGGGCGCACAAGTGCCTGAACACAGATAAAGGACGCGACAACGGCAGGATGCAATCCGTGAAAGCGGCAGCCACAGAGGTTTTGTTCCAGACCTTTGCGGCCGCTGTTTTTACATACCGTCGTCACATCAACTGGCCCACGTCACGCTGAGGATCCCAGATGGCATATTCATACACCGAGAAGAAACGTATCCGGAAGAACTTCGGCAAATTGCCGGCTCTGATGGATGTTCCTTATCTTCTGGCCATTCAGGTCGACTCCTACCGGAGCTTTCTGCAGGACGGCAAGACACCGAAACAGCGTGAGGACTTAGGTCTTCAGGCTGCTTTCAAGTCTGTCTTCCCGATAGTTAGTTATTCCGGTAATGCCGCACTCGAGTTCGTCGAGTACTACCTCGGCACCCCTATGTTCGACGTGCGTGAATGCGTGTCGCGTGGCGTGACTTACGCGGCACCGCTGCGCGTGAAAATCCGCCTGATGATTTATGACAAGGAATCCTCCGTCAAAGCCATCAAGGACATCCGCGAGCAGGAAGTCTACATGGGCGAAATCCCGCTCATGACCGAAAACGGTACCTTCGTTATCAATGGTACTGAGCGTGTGATCGTGTCGCAGCTGCACCGTTCGCCTGGCGTGTTCTTCGATCACGACAAGGGCAAGACGCACAGCTCCGGCAAGCTCTTGTATAACGCGCGCATCATTCCTTACCGCGGTTCTTGGTTGGACTTCGAGTTCGATCCCAAGGATCTCGTGTTCGTGCGTATCGACCGTCGTCGTAAGCTGGCCGCCACCATTTTGCTGCGTGCTCTCGGCTACAGCGCCGAAGAAATGCTGGCCATGTTCTTCGAGACCAATACCATTCACGTGGGCAAGGACGATAGCTTCCAGCTGGATCTCGTGCCTGAGCGTCTGCGTGGTGAAACCGCTGTTTTCGATATCGTTGCCAAAGGCAAGATCATCGTGGAAGTGGGTCGTCGTATTACGGCGCGCCATATCCGCGAAATCGAAAAGGCTGGCCTGACGCAGCTTGAAGTCACTGCTGAGTACTTGCAGGGCAAGGTGACGGCAAAGGCTTTGGTGAACAAGGCTACCGGCGAAATTATTGCCGAGTGCAACACGCTGCTGACTGAAGACATTCTCTCCAAGCTGGCTAAGGCTGAGATCAAGTCTTTCGAAGTGCTGTATACGAATGAACTGGATCGCGGTCCCTTCATTTCGGACACATTGCGTGCCGATCCGTCGCGCACCGAGCTCGATGCGCTGGTCGAAATCTATCGCATGATGCGTCCAGGCGAGCCGCCCACTAAGGATGCCGCCGAAAATCTGTTCAAGAACCTGTTCTTCTCTGCCGAGCGTTACGATCTGTCCGGCGTGGGCCGCATGAAATTCAACCGTCGTCTGGGTCGCGACAGCGATCTCGGCGAAGGCGTGCTGTCGCGTGAAGACATCGTTGCTGTGTTGAAGACCTTGATCGACATCCGCAACGGCAAGGGCGAAGTCGATGATATCGACCATCTCGGTAATCGTCGTGTGCGTTCCGTTGGTGAAATGACGGAAAACCAGTTCCGCGTCGGTCTCGTGCGTGTTGAGCGTGCCGTGAAGGAACGTTTGTCGCTGGCTGAGTCCGAAAATCTGATGCCACAGGATCTGGTGAACGCCAAGCCTGTGTCCGCAGCGATCAAGGAATTCTTCGGCTCTTCGCAGCTCTCGCAGTTCATGGACCAAAACAACCCGTTGTCGGAAGTGACGCATAAGCGTCGCGTTTCTGCTCTCGGCCCGGGCGGTCTGACACGTGAGCGTGCCGGCTTCGAAGTGCGTGACGTGCATCCGACGCATTACGGTCGTGTTTGCCCTATCGAAACGCCTGAAGGTCCGAACATCGGCCTGATCAATTCGCTGGCCTCCTTTGCCCGCACCAACGATTACGGCTTCCTCGAGAGCCCGTATCGTCGCGTGATTGACGGCAAGGTGACTGACGAATACGAATACCTGTCTGCCATCGAAGAAGCTGAGTTTGTGGTCGCGCAGGCTGACTCCAAGATGGACAAGAACAACCGTCTGGTGGATGACCTTGTGGCTGTGCGTCACAAGAACGAATTCACCGTGATGGGTCCGGACAAAGTCCAGTACATGGATATTTCGCCGCGCCAGGTGGTGTCCGTCGCTGCCTCGCTGATTCCCTTCCTGGAACACGATGACGCGAACCGTGCACTCATGGGTTCCAACATGCAGCGTCAGGCCGTGCCGACTCTGCGTTCGGAAAAGCCGCTGGTGGGTACCGGCATGGAGCGCTATGTCGCCCGTGACTCTGGCGTCTGCGTCGTCGCCAAGCGTGGTGGTGTGATCGACTATGTCGACGCCGGCCGTATTGTGGTGCGCGTGAGCGACAAGGAAATCGTCACCGGTGAAGCCGGCGTTGATATCTACACTCTGACCAAATACACGCGTTCTAACCAGAACACTTGTATCAACCAGCAGTCGCTGGTGAAGGTTGGTGATGTCATCGCTCGTGGCGACATTCTGGCTGACGGCCCCTCCGTGGATCTGGGTGAGCTCGCGCTCGGCCAGAACATGCGCGTCGCCTTCATGCCCTGGAATGGTTACAACTTCGAAGATTCCATCCTCCTCTCGGAGCGTGTGGTTCAGGAAGACCGTTTCACCTCTATTCACATTCAGGAACTGTCCTGTATCGCTCGCGATACCAAGCTCGGCCCTGAGGAAATCACCGCTGACATCCCGAACGTGGGCGAAGCCGCACTGGCCAAGCTGGACGAATCCGGCATCGTCTATATCGGTGCTGAAGTGAACGCTGGCGACATTCTGGTGGGTAAGGTCACGCCTAAGGGCGAGACTCAGCTTTCTCCGGAAGAAAAGCTGCTGCGTGCCATCTTCGGTGAAAAAGCCTCTGACGTTAAAGACACGTCCCTGCGTGTGCCGTCCGGCACCAAGGGCACGATCATTGACGTGCAGGTGTTCACCCGTGACGGTATCGAAAAAGATGCACGTGCACTGGCCATCGAGAAAGAACAGCTCGATGCCTACCGCAAGGATTTGAAAGAAGAGTATCGAATTTTTGCCGAAGCCACTTCTTCTCGTCTGCGCTCTGCGCTGACTGGTCAGAAGGTGAATGGCGGTGCAGGCCTGAAGAAGGGCGCTGTGCTGGCAAAGGAAGATCTCGATGCGCTGACCTTGGACCAGTGGTTCGAAATCCGTCCTGCTGACGAAGTCATCGCCGACCAGCTCGAGAAGGCTCAGGCCTATCTGAAAGAGCGTGAAGCGGACATCGAAGCCAAGTTCGAAGACAAGAAGCGCAAGATCACCACGGGCGATGACCTTGCCCATGGCGTGCTGAAAGTTGTGAAGGTTTACCTGGCTGTGAAGCGCCGCATCCAGCCTGGCGACAAGATGGCCGGTCGTCACGGTAACAAGGGTGTGGTCTCCGTGATCATGCCAGTGGAAGACATGCCGCATGACGAACACGGCGAGCCGGTCGACATCGTGCTGAATCCGCTGGGCGTGCCTTCGCGTATGAACGTCGGTCAGATTCTGGAAACCCACTTAGGTTGGGCGGCCAAGGGTCTCGGTCAGCGTATTGGCGAAATGCTTGATCAGCAGCGCAAGACTTCCGAGCTGCGTAAGTACCTCGATGAAATCTACAACGGCGTTGGTGGTCAGCAGGAAGACATCAAGTCCTTGACTGATGCTGAAGTCGGCGCGCTGGCAGAAAATCTGCGTGCGGGTGTGCCGATGGCAACGCCGGTATTCGACGGTGCGCATGAGCCAGAAATCAAGGCACTGCTGAAGCTGGCCGGCTTGAACGAGAATGGCCAGCAGTGGCTCTTCGATGGCCGCACCGGCGAGCGTTTCGATCGTCAGGTCACCGTGGGCTATATGTACATGCTGAAGCTGAATCACCTTGTCGATGACAAGATGCATGCGCGTTCCACCGGTTCTTACTCGCTGGTCACACAGCAGCCGCTGGGTGGTAAGGCGCAGTTCGGTGGTCAGCGCTTCGGGGAGATGGAAGTGTGGGCGCTGGAAGCTTACGGCGCGGCATACACCCTGCAGGAAATGCTCACCGTGAAGTCTGATGACGTGAACGGCCGTACGCGTATCTACAAGAACATCGTTGACGGTGATCACCGCATGGATCCGGGCATGCCCGAGTCCTTCAATGTGCTGATCAAGGAAATTCGCTCGCTGGGCATCAATATGGAACTCGATACCGAGTAATCCGGCCCTACGACGAACGCAACGAGGGTGCTGGCTTCACGAAGACGTGGGGCCGGCGCCAAAGAATTACCTCCGTGTGAGAACAACTGGAGAACCGCCTTGAAAGACTTGCTCAATCTCCTGAAGAACCAGGGCCAGGAAGAAGAATTCGACAAGATCCGTATCGGTCTTGCTTCGCCTGACATGATCCGCTCGTGGTCGTTCGGTGAAGTGAAGAAGCCGGAAACGATCAACTACCGTACCTTCAAGCCAGAGCGTGACGGCCTGTTCTGCGCCAAAATTTTTGGCCCGATCAAGGATTACGAGTGCCTGTGCGGTAAGTACAAGCGCATGAAATTCCGTGGCGTGATCTGCGAAAAGTGCGGCGTGGAAGTGACGCTGACCAAGGTGCGTCGCGAGCGCATGGGTCATATCGAGCTGGCTTCGCCGACGGCGCACATCTGGTTTCTGAAGTCGCTGCCGTCGCGTATCGGCCTGCTGCTGGACATGACTCTGCGTGATATCGAGCGTGTGCTCTATTTCGAAAGCTTCGTTGTGATCGAGCCGGGCATGACCACGACTCTGGAAAAGGGTCAGCTGCTCTCGGACGAAGAGTATTACAACGCGCTGGAAGAATTCGGTGATGACTTCGATGCCAAGATGGGTGCTGAAGCCATTCAGGCACTGCTGCGTGATATCGACCTTGAATCCGAAGTGGCGCGTCTGCGTGAAGAAATTCCCAACACCACCTCTGAAACCAAGCTGAAGAAACTCTCCAAGCGTCTCAAGCTCATGGAGTCCTTCCTCGCATCCGGCAACAAGCCGGAGTGGATGATCATGACGGTGTTGCCAGTGCTGCCGCCGGACCTGCGTCCGCTGGTGCCGCTGGATGGTGGCCGTTTCGCCACCTCCGACCTGAACGATCTTTATCGTCGCGTCATCAACCGTAATAACCGTCTCAAGCGTCTGCTCGATCTGAACGCTCCTGACATCATCGTGCGCAATGAAAAGCGCATGCTGCAGGAAGCGGTTGATGCGCTGCTGGACAACGGTCGTCGCGGCCGTGCCATTACCGGCTCCAACAAGCGCCCCCTTAAGTCGCTCGCCGACATGATCAAGGGTAAGCAGGGGCGTTTCCGTCAAAATCTGCTCGGCAAGCGCGTCGATTACTCCGGTCGTTCCGTGATCGTGGTGGGCCCGACGCTGCGCCTGCACCAGTGCGGTCTGCCCAAGAAGATGGCGCTGGAGCTGTTCAAGCCTTTCATTTTCGGCAAGCTGGAAGGCCGCGGTCTCGCCACGACCATCAAGGCTGCCAAGAAGATGGTAGAGCGCGAAACCGCTGAGGTGTGGGACATCCTCGCCGAGGTGATTCGCGAACATCCAGTACTGCTGAACCGTGCACCAACACTTCACCGTCTCGGTCTGCAGGCTTTCGAGCCCGTACTGATTGAAGGTAAGGCCATCCAGCTGCATCCGCTCGTATGTACGGCATTCAACGCCGACTTCGACGGTGACCAGATGGCTGTGCACGTGCCGCTGACTATCGAAGCGCAGCTCGAAGCCCGCGCTCTGATGATGTCCACAAACAACATCCTCTCGCCTGCCAACGGCGAGCCCATCATCGTTCCTTCGCAGGACGTGGTGCTGGGCCTGTACTACATCACGCGTGATCGTGTGAATGCACAGGGTGAAGGCATGCTGTTTGCCGACTACCCGGAAGTGACGCGAGCCCTCGGCACGAAGTCGGTCGAGATTCACGCCAAGGTCAAGGTACGTATCCACGAAACTACAGTGGATGAAGATGGCAACCGTGCCACGCGCATCTTCATTGCGGATACGACACCGGGCCGCTGCATGCTCTGGAATATCGTGCCGGCTGGTCTGCCGTTTGACCTCGTCAATCAGGCCATGACGAAGAAGAATATTTCCAAGCTCCTGAACACCTGCTATCGCACGCTGGGTCTCAAGGACACGGTGATTTTCGCTGACCAGCTCATGTATCTCGGCTTCCAGCAGGCCACTTACTCCGGCGTGTCCGTGGGTATGGAAGACATGGTGATCCCGGCCGAAAAGGCCAAGATCATCGGCTCTGCTGAAGAAGAAGTGCGCGAAATCGAATCGCAGTTTGCCTCGGGTCTTGTGACCAAGGGCGAGCGCTACAACAAGGTCGTCGACATCTGGTCGCGCACCAACGAGCTCGTGGCCAAGGCCATGATGGACAATCTGTCGACTGAAAAAGTCACAGCGAAAGACGGCACGATCCAGGATCAGAAGTCTTTTAACTCCATCTACATCATGGCGGACTCCGGTGCGCGTGGTAGTGCTGCCCAGATTCGTCAGCTCGCCGGTATGCGTGGCCTGATGGCCAAGCCCGATGGCTCCATCATCGAAACGCCTATTAAGGCGAACTTCCGTGAAGGCCTCACCGTGTTGCAGTACTTCATCTCGACTCACGGTGCTCGTAAGGGTCTCGCCGATACTGCGTTGAAGACCGCTAACTCCGGTTATCTGACCCGTCGTCTCGTCGACGTGGCGCAGGATCTGGTGATCAACTTTGTGGATTGCGGTACCACCAAGGGCCTGCTCATGACGCCGCTGATTGAAGGCGGAGATGTGGTGGAAGCACTGCGCGATCGCGTGCTCGGTCGTGTTGTGGTGCGTGATGTCTACAACCCGGGCACGGAAGAAGTGCTGGCTCCGGTTGGCACATTGCTCGATGAAAAGTGGGTCGACAAACTCGAACTCGCTGGCGTCGACGAAGTGGTCGTACGCTCCGTGATTACCTGTGATTCGCGTCAGGGCGTTTGCGCCAAGTGCTACGGCCGTGATCTGGCCCGTGGTCACCAGGTCAATATCGGTGAAGCGGTCGGTGTCATGGCGGCACAGTCCATCGGTGAGCCGGGTACACAGCTCACCATGCGTACCTTCCATATCGGTGGTGCGGCCAGCCGTGCTTCTGCCGTGTCCAGCGTGCAGGCTCGTAACGATGGCAAGATCCGTTTCCATAACGTGAAGACGGTGCAGCAGCTCAGCGGCAATCTCGTTGCCGTATCGCGCTCTTGCGAAGTGGGTGTGGCTGATGCGCGTGGTCGTGAGCGTGAGCGTTACAAGCTGCCGTATGGCGCTGTGATCACGGTGAAGGATGGTCAGGATGTGAAGGGTGGCCAAGTGCTGGCAACCTGGGATCCGCATACCCATCCGATCATCACCGAGATGGCGGGTAACGTTAAGTTTGTCGATATGGAAGAAGGCATCACCGTGCGTCATCAGACGGACGAGCTGACCGGCCTCACCAATATCGAAATCATGGATCCCAAGGATCGTCCGGCTGCTGGTAAGGATCTGCGTCCTGCCGTGCGCCTGCTGGATGCCAAGGGTAATCCTGTGAAGATCGAAGGCACGGATCAGGCGGTTAACTACTACCTGCCCTCGCTGGCGATTACCGGTCTACAGGACGGTACGGTGGTGGGTGTGGGCGATGTGATCGGCCGTATCCCGATGGAATCTTCCAAGACCCGTGACATCACCGGTGGTCTGCCGCGTGTGGCCGACCTGTTCGAAGCACGTAAGCCGAAAGAGCCGGCGATTCTGGCTGAAATCAGCGGTGTCGTGTCCTTCGGCAAGGAAACCAAGGGTAAGCATCGCTTGGTCATCACGCCGGATGACGGCTCTGATATCTATGAAGAGCTGATTCCGAAGTGGCGTCAGATCAATGTGTTCGAAGGCGAGCGCGTGGCCCGTGGCGAAACCATCTCCGATGGTCCGCAGAACCCGCATGACATCCTGCGTCTCAAGGGTGAAACCGCGCTGGCCTCGTATATCGTCAACGAAGTGCAGGACGTTTACCGTCTGCAGGGCGTGAAGATCAACGACAAGCACATCGAAGTCATCATTCGTCAGATGCTGCGCAAGACCGAGATCACCGAGAGCGGCGATTCTTCCTTCATCAAGGGCGAGCAGGTGGAACATGCTCGCGTGATGGAAGAGAACGTGCAGCTCAATGCCAACGACAAGTTCCCGGCCAAGACCGAGCGCATGTTGATGGGTATCACCAAGGCATCGCTGTCCACGGAGTCCTTCATCTCCGCGGCCTCCTTCCAGGAAACTACCCGCGTCCTCACGGAAGCGGCAGTGACCGGCAAGGAAGATGATCTGCGTGGTCTCAAGGAAAACGTCGTGGTGGGTCGTCTCATCCCGGCCGGTACCGGCTTTGCCTACCATGCCGAGCGCCGTCGTGCCCGTCTCGCCGAAAAGACCGAGAAGGCCGGCCCTAGCGCTAGCGATGTAGAGCAGGCTCTGTCCGAAGCCCTCAACTCCGGCGAATAAGCCGGAGTCTGGGCCCTCTCAGACGGCTCTAAGCGAAAAAGCCAGCCCTCGGCCTTGTGTTGACGGCTGGCTTTTTCGTCCCTAGAATCCGCACCCTCAAAAAAGTCTGACTTTTTTGAGGGTTTTTCTTTTTATCAGGGTCCATTTATCCCCTCGCATGGGGCGGGATCCGTCAACGGGAGATCATTGCCAGATGGCAACCACTAACCAGCTGATCCGTCGTGGTCGCACCCAGCTCGTCGAGAAGTCCGACGTGCCGGCGCTGAAGGGTAGCCCCCAGCGTCGCGGTGTGTGCACCCGCGTGTACACCACTACTCCGAAGAAGCCGAACTCTGCACTCCGTAAGGTTTGCCGTGTCCGTCTGACCTCGGGCTTTGAAGTCACTTCCTATATCGGTGGTGAAGGCCACAACCTGCAGGAACACTCTGTCGTGCTGATTCGCGGCGGCCGTGTGAAAGATCTGCCGGGTGTGCGTTACCACACCGTGCGTGGAACCCTGGATTGCGCCGGCGTTAAAGACCGCAACCAGAGCCGTTCCAAGTACGGCACAAAGCGTCCCAAGAAGTAATTCTTCTTCGGTCGCAGTAAGGCCCGGGCATTGAGTTTTGCGACTTTAAGTCCCGGACATCCCTGAAGCGTAAGAAAAGGTTTAAATAAAATGCCAAGACGTCGTGTAGTAGCCGCTCGTGAAATCCTTCCGGATCCCAAGTTCGGCAGCCAAACCATTGCCAAATTCATCAACCACGTGATGGAGCGCGGCAAGAAGTCCATCGCCGAATCCGTTGTGTACGGTGCTCTCGAGCGCGTTGCCGAAAAGACCAAGGGTGATCCCGTGGACTTTTTCGAAACCACTCTCGACAAAGTGCGTCCGTCGGTTGAAGTGAAAGCCCGTCGCGTCGGCGGTGCCACCTACCAGGTGCCCATGGAAGTACGTCCCTCCCGTCGTACTGCCCTGGCCATGCGCTGGCTGGTGGACTCCGCACGCAAGCGTTCCGAAAAGAGCATGGCCCTGCGCCTTGCTGGTGAACTGCTGGATGCGGCTGAAGGTAAAGGCGCTGCAATAAAGAAGCGTGAAGATGTGCATCGCATGGCTGAAGCCAACAAGGCTTTTGCCCACTACCGCTTCTGATTGCCCGCATTTAAGCCAGAGAGAGTAAAGACATCATGGCAAGAACCACCCCGCTCGCGCGGTACCGAAATATCGGTATCAGCGCGCACATTGACGCCGGCAAAACCACCACCACCGAGCGCGTCCTGTTTTACACAGGCAAGTCGCATAAAATCGGTGAAGTGCATGACGGCGCTGCCACCATGGATTGGATGGAGCAGGAACAGGAGCGCGGTATCACCATTACCTCCGCTGCTACTACTTGCTTTTGGTCCGGCATGGACAAGCAGTTCCCCGAGCATCAGATCAACATCATCGATACCCCGGGCCACGTCGACTTCACGATTGAAGTGGAGCGCTCCATGCGTGTGCTCGACGGCGCCTGCATGGTGTACTGCGCCGTGGGCGGCGTACAGCCGCAGTCGGAAACCGTATGGCGTCAGGCCAACAAGTACAAGGTTCCGCGTATCGCCTTCGTAAACAAGATGGACCGTACTGGTGCCAACTTCCTGCGTGCGGTTGAGCAGATGCGCAAGCGTCTGGGCTCCAATGCGATTCCGGTTGTGCTGCCTATCGGTGCTGAAGAAAACTTCGAAGGTGTGATCGATCTCGTCAAGATGAAGGCGATTTACTGGGATGAAGCCTCGCAGGGCATGCAGTTTGAACTGCGCGACATTCCGGCTGACTACGCTGACCAGGCTCAGGAATATCACGAGAAGCTCGTGGAGACTGCTGCTGAAGCATCTGAAGACCTGATGAACAAGTACCTGGAAGAAGGTGTGCTCTCTGAAGAAGAGATTCACGCAGCTCTTCGCCAGCGCACCATCGCGTCTGAAATCGTTCCGGTTCTTTGCGGCTCTGCCTTCAAGAACAAGGGCGTGCAGAAGATGCTTGACGCAGTTGTTCAGTACCTGCCTGCTCCGACGGACATTCCGCCGGTCAAGGGCATTCTGGATGACAAGGCTGAGACGGTTGCTGAGCGTCCCTCTTCGGATGATGCTCCCTTCGCAGCGTTGGCGTTCAAGATCATGAACGACCCCTACGTGGGTTCTTTGACCTTCATTCGCGTCTATTCCGGCGTGCTGGAAAGCGGTAGCGCTGTCTGGAATCCGGTCAAGAGCAAGAAGGAGCGCGTGGGCCGTATGCTGCAGATGCATGCCAACCAGCGTGAAGAAATCAAAGAAGTTCGTGCTGGTGATATCGCCGCTGTTGTGGGCCTGAAGGATGTCACTACCGGTGACACCCTGTGTGATGAAGACAATATCATCACGCTGGAGCGCATGGAGTTCCCCGAGCCTGTGATCTCTGTGGCTGTTGAGCCCAAGACCAAGGCTGACCAGGAAAAAATGTCGACCGCTCTCGGTCGTCTGGCGAAGGAAGATCCGTCTTTCCGCGTCAAGACTGACGAAGAGTCCGGCCAGACCATCATCTCCGGCATGGGCGAACTGCATCTCGACATTCTTGTCGATCGCATGAAGCGCGAATTCGGTGTTGAGGCCAACATCGGCAAGCCACAGGTTGCTTATCGCGAAACCATCCGCAAGTCGGTGGAATCCGAAGGCAAGTTCGTGCGTCAGACCGGTGGTCGCGGTAAGTACGGTCACGTCTATGTCCGTCTCGAGCCCATGGGCCCGGGTGCGGAGAAGGAATACGAGTACGCCGTTGAAGTGGTCGGTGGCACCGTGCCGAAGGAATTCTTCGGCGCTGTCGACAAGGGTATTGCCGAGCGTATGAAGACCGGCATTCTCGCGGGCTACCCCATTGTGGGTGTGAAGGCTGTGCTGTTCGACGGCTCTTACCACGATGTGGACTCTGACGAACTCTCCTTCAAGATGGCGGGCTCCATTGCTTTCCGTCTGGGCTTCCTGAAGGCAGACCCCGTGCTGCTCGAACCGATCATGAAGATCGAAGTCGAAACGCCGGAAGACTACATGGGTGACATCATGGGCGACTTGAACCGTCGTCGCGGCATGGTGCAGGGCATGGACGACCTTCCTGGTGGCGGTAAAGCCATCAAGGCCGAGGTTCCCCTGTCCGAGATGTTTGGTTACGCCACCGACATGCGTTCCATGTCGCAGGGCCGCGCCACCTTCTCCATGGAGTTTTCCAAGTACGCGGAAACCCCGAAGAACGTGGCCGAAGCCATCATCAGCAAGTTTGCTGCCAAGCGCAGTGGTGATGACGACGAGTAATTGTGTTCCGGGGCGGCATGATGCCGCCCCGATCCCAACTGAATTTGATTTGACGAGGATTTCATCGTGGCAAAAGCAAAATTTGAACGTAACAAGCCGCACGTAAACGTGGGCACGATTGGTCACGTTGACCATGGCAAGACCACGCTGACCGCAGCGATCACCACGATCTGCGCCAAGGTGTACGGCGGCGAAGCCAAGG
>JBOICI010000059.1:0-63592 GCA_050739955.1 Moraxellaceae bacterium | reverse complement strand
GGCTCACCCCTTCGGGGCCCGCCTGCGGCGGTTCAAATGCCTACGGCACTTGTCACGATTCACGATTCACTCCCACCAAGGATAAAAATCCGGCATTGCGCTGGCTTTGCCCTGAAAATCCGGGCTGCGCTTTTCGAGAAAGGACTGCACGCCTTCTTTGCCATCACCCAGGCTGGTGTAGAACATGGCCAGCGAATCAATGCGGTGAGCTTCCAGCGGGCTGGGCTGCGCCGCATTGCGGTAAAGCATCTGGCGGATCAGGGCGGTGGAAACCGGGGAGCGCTTGTCCACGAATTTATGCGCGAGCTTGTAGGCTTCATTCAGCAGTTCTTCCGGCGCATAAACGGCTTTCACCAGCCCGCCACGCAGGGCTTCCTGCGCATCCATGATCTCGGCGGAATACACCCATTCCAGTGCCTGTGAGATGCCGACAAGGCGAGGCAGAAACCAGCTTGAGCAAGCCTCCGGTGCCACGCCGATTTTTCCGAAGACAAAGCCGATGCGCGCTTTTTCCGAAGCGAGGCGGATATCCATGGCCAGGGTCATGGTGGCGCCTATGCCGACAGCGGCGCCATTGATGGCGCCAATGACCGGTTTCTTGCATTCATAGATGGCCAGCGTGACGCGGCCGCCGGTATCGCGCACGCCGCGTTTGATAGCGGGGTCTTCCAGACGCTGGTGCATATCGTCCACGGTCGGCGTTTGTGTTTCATCCAGACCGAAAACATTGCCCGGCACAGAGAGGTCCATACCGGCGCAGAAGGCGCGGCCGGAACCCGTCACCACAATGGCTTTTACCGAGTCATCATCGCTGGCGCGGCGAAACGCGTGTTCGAGCTCATCGGCCATGGTCACGGTGAAGGCATTGAGCTGTTCGGGGCGATTCAGTGTGAGCGTGAGAATGCTGTCGGCTACACGGTAATCCAGCGAGCTGTAGTTCATGCCTGTCTCCGGCGTATCGGGATTTCGGGGTTCCGTTTTTAACAGCAATCGGCTGTATTAAGAATGGGGGGGCAGGGCCAGCAGCCCGGCATTTGAGGCCTATTTCAGCGGTGACTGGTCAGGCCGTGCATTCGGGCCGGCTGCTTGCTAGATTCCCGGCCTGACCATTTTTGCCGGTGTCTTTTCATGAATGTCCTTATCGTCCACGCCCATCCCGAGCCTCAGTCCTTCACCACGTCCATGATGAAAACGGCGGTGGCAGATTTCACGGCCGATGGCCACAGCGTGGAAGTGTCTGACCTTTATGCCATGAACTGGAATCCGGTGGCCTCGGCCGAGGATTTTGGTAGTCGCAAGAAAGACGATTATCTGGTCTATGCGCTGGAGCAGCGTCATGGCTACGAGGGCGGCACGATTGCGGCGGATATTGCGGCTGAAATCGAAAAAGTGAAAAAAGCCGATCTCATCATTTTCAGCTTTCCGCTCTACTGGTTTTCGGTGCCGGCCATTCTCAAGGGCTGGATAGATCGCGTGCTGGTCTCCGGCTTCTGCTACGGCGGTCTGCGCTTTTATGACAACGGCGGCCTCAAGGGCAAAAAGGCTGCGCTCAATTTCACCTTGGGCGGCCGTGAACATATGTTCGGGCCCGGAGCCATACACGGTGAGCTGAACGAGATGCTGCGTCCCATTCTGCGCGGCACCTTTGCCTATGTCGGCCTGGACGTCCTGCCCTTCTTCGCGGCCTACCATATTCCCTATCTCAAGCCGGAAGCGCGCGAACAGATCATGCAGGATTACCGCGCCTATCTGGAGGAACTGGAAAACTTGAAGCCGCTGGTTTTTCCCAAGATGAGCGATTTTGACGAAAAGCTGTATCCGAAAAAGTGATGTGATTTTTCTTGCAAAGGCCCGGCTTGCCGGGCTTTTTCATTTTTGCGATGAGCTCGCTGATTTTTTAGCCGGAAACGGCAGTGCCAGGTCTCTTTCCCTCTCCCGCCGGGGTTTGGCAGACGGCATACTGCACGAGCGTGCGGTCTTTCTCGCCGCGGATATCGCGTTTGGTTTTGTCTCGTTTTTGGGGGGAATTGCAGTGGGGATTCATGCTTCGCGGCCGGCAGCCTTGGCTGGCCTTTTCATGTTGGCATCCAGCGTAGGGCTGGCCGATGGCCGCCTTTATCAGTGGACTGATGCCGCGGGCCGAGTGCAGTACTCGGATCGTGCGCCGGAAAGCAATCCGGCGGCCAGTGCGCAGAGTCTCAGCAGCCAGCCGCAATTACCCGCGGTGCGGCATTTTCCCCCGGCGGCTTTGCCGGCTGGCAAGCTGGCTGCCGTGGCCGTGGTGTTGCCTGATTTTTCCGCCGTGCAAAGTTCTGTTTCGCTGGGGCGTCTTTATGTCGCGGCCGACTGCATTAATCCTTCAGAAATTGGCTGGGAGCAACTCATGGGGGGCGGCAGCATCTTCATGGAGGGCAATCAAAAATATCTGGCTGAAAGTGCGGCCAAGACCTTGCGTGATCTGGGCTATGACGCCAAGGCTGCGACCACGGAATCGGAATGGCAGAGTTTGGCGACAGCGGGGGCCCTGCGTCTGGTACCGGTGATAAAAGCCGTGGATGCGCGTATCTGCGCCTCGAAATTCACCAGTACACAGGTGCGTCGCGATGACATTCCTCGCCTTATCCAGGTGTCCGGTGATCGCGCGGGTATCTGGCTGCAAGTGCGCTGGGAGCTCTGGCGCAAGAACGGAAAGTTTCCGCTCAAGATTTTCGAGACCGAAGGCGCCAATCTGCAGTGGCGTGACAATGGCAGTCTGTGGATGGTGACGCATGAAGCCCTTCGCGATGCCGCGCGTAATCTCGCCGGCTACTCCGGCTTGGGCAGCGCTTTGCGTGCCCAGTACGCCAGCCCGGTGCTGAGTGCGCCGGCGCCCGTGGCAAAAGAAGACAGCTTCTCCCTGTCCGGTCTGGTCGATGGCCTGAGTGCGCGTTACACCCTGCAGCCGAAAGTGGCTCAGGCCTTGGGTCTGATTTCGCCGCTCAAGGCCATTGTGGTGGAGTCCTATCTCTCTGATGGCCGCTGGCCGGTGGATCTGCAAGCACTGCTGCCGCCGGGCACACGGCTGGATCAGCCCGGCCTGATCGACAAGGTGAGCATGGGGCAGGAAGGCGAGATCGTGGTGGGTTTTGCTGAAGGCGTGAAGGCCGGTGCCTGGCTCAAACTCAAGCCGCGAGACAATCACATCAATGTGCAGTGGGAGTGCCGCAGCAATCTGCCGGCCGAGGCGCTGGGTGGTAACAGCGGATTCTGCAAAAGCGTGAAGGAGTAAGGCTTATCTGCCGCAGGCGGCGGGGTCCGAGTCGGGCCTTGCCGCTTCGCACTCGTCTCCTGTGGCATGATGCGGGCCTTTGCTGCTGACTGGCCCTGCGCATGAATCCTGCTGAGCTCTCGATAGAAGACTATTCCCTGCTTTCACCTGATCTTGTGATCAATGCGGTGGAGGCAACGGGCCGTCTTTCTGATGCCCGTGTGCTCGCCCTCAACAGCTATGAAAATCGCGTCTACCAGATTGGTATGGAAGAGGGCGCGCCGCTGATTGCCAAGTTCTATCGGCCACAGCGCTGGACTGATGCGCAGATACGCGAAGAGCATGTATTTTCGCGCGAGCTGGCCGCGGCCGAATTACCCATCGTGGCGCCACTGGCCGATGCCGCGGGAGAAACGCTGTTTGCCTATGAGGGCTACCGCTTTGCGCTCTTCGAACGCAAGGGCGGACAGGCGCCGGAGCCCGGTGATTTCGATCAGCTCAATCGCATTGGCATGTTGCTGGGGCGCATGCATGCGCTTGCCCGCAAACAGCCTTTTCTGCAGCGCCCGGCACTGAATATCGAGCGCTTCCTGAATACGCCTTCGCGTGCTGTGCTGGCGCCGGACTTTATGCCGGATGCTTTGCGCGAGCGTTATCAAGGCTTGATTCATCGTCTGCGCGAGATGATTACGGCGCTGGGCTTTGATAGCTTTGCCCGCATCCGTACGCAAGGCGACTGCCATCCGGGCAATATCATCTGGACGCGCGATGACGGCCCGTGGATGGTGGATTTTGACGACTGCCAGTCCGCACCGGCGGTGCAGGATATGTGGATGCTGCTCTGCGGCAGTCGCCCCGAGCAGGAATTGCAGCTTTCCGAGTTGCTCGAGGGCTACACCACTTTCTGTGAATTCGATACGCGCGAGCTGGTGCTGGTTGAGGCTCTGCGCAGTCTGCGTATGGTGCATTACGCCGGTTGGCTGGCCACGCGCTGGAACGATCCGGCCTTTCCTCGCTACTTCCCCTGGTTCAATACGCCGGCCTATTGGCAGCAGCATGTGGCCGAGCTGGAAGAGCAGTTGGTCCTGCTGCAAGAGCCACCGCTGCGCCGCCTTTGAATGCTTTGAAACATCCAAAAAAAACAAGGACATAAGATTTCACCCTTGCCCTTGGATTGCTGTCACAGCGCCCTGATATCAAGCAAAGGCCATGAGCTCTAGCGTCTGTTTATTAGACAGGATCATAGGCAATGGCTATTTAGATAGGGAAGACAATTTATTTCAGCCGTGCCCTGATCTTGGGTAATCTGCCTGCTCTGTTAGGAATGGCCGTTTGGCCACTCCAGAGGCAGCCGGCTTTACGGCAGCCTGCGCCAAATTCCTAAGCCCTTTTTCGTAAGCACTTTTTGTAAGCCCCGGCATTGTTGCCATTAACCAATGGAAGGAGATGTTCCATGTCCCTGATTAATACCCAAGTCCAGCCCTTCAAGGCCGAAGCTTTCCACAACGGCAAGTTCATTACGCTGACCGAAGAAAACCTGAAGGGCAAATGGTCCGTGCTGATCTTCATGCCGGCCGCCTTCACCTTCAACTGCCCCACCGAAGTGGAAGATGCCGCGGCCAATTACGCCGAGTTCCAGAAGGCCAATACCGAGGTCTACATCATCACCACCGACACGCATTTCTCGCACAAGGTCTGGCATGAAACCTCCCCGGCTGTGGGCAAGGCCAAGTTCCCGCTGGTGGGCGACCCCACGCATCAGCTGACCAATGCTTTCGGCGTGCACATTCCGGAAGAAGGTCTGGCTCTGCGCGGCACTTTCGTCATCAACCCGGACGGCTTCATCAAGACGGCTGAAATTCACTCCAATGAAATCGCCCGTGATGTGTCGGAAACCCTGCGCAAGCTGAAAGCGGCCCAGTACACCGCGGCTCACCCCGGCCAGGTGTGCCCGGCCAAGTGGAAAGAAGGCGCCGAGACTATCGCTCCTTCGCTGGATCTGGTTGGCAAGATCTAAGGCAGCGCCGTCACTCCCGCGAAAGCGGGAATCTCATCGCCACAAGCAGGAGATCCCCGCTTTCGCGGGGATGACGTTAAGCAAAAATCCCGGGGCCACAAGCCCCGGTGCATTTTCCCAAGAATTCCGATTTGAATACGCCGATTTAAGCGTCAAGGAGAACATCATGCTCGACAGCACACTCAAGACTCAGCTCAAGACCTATCTCGAACGTCTGGTGAATCCGATTGAGCTTGTCACCTACACCAATGCCAGCGCCGCCTCTGAAGAGCTGCGTGGACTGGTGGCGGAAATTGCTGAGCTCTCCGATCGCATCACTGTGCGTGAAGGCGATGACGCCGCTGCGCGCCGCCCCTCTTTTTTCATCAATCGCGTTGGCGACAGCGCGCTTGATCGTGTGGCCTTTGCCGGCATTCCGCTGGGCCATGAATTTACGTCGCTGGTGCTGGCACTGCTGCAGGTCAGTGGTTATGCGCCCAAGGTAGAGCCGGAAGTGATCGAGCAGATCAAGGCGCTGCCGGCCGGCCTCAAGTTTGAAACCTATATTTCCCTTAGCTGCCATAACTGCCCGGATGTCGTGCAGGCGTTGAATGTGATGGCTGCCGTTAACCCCGGTATCAGCCACACCATGATTGATGGTGCGCTGTTTCAGGATGAAGTGAATTCACTGCAGATCATGGCCGTGCCCAGTGTGCGTCTTAATGGCGAGCACTTTGGTGATGGCCGCATGTTGCTGGAAGAAATTCTGGCCAAGGTTGATACCGGCTCTGCGGCCCGTGATGCAGAGAAACTGAACGCGAAAGAGGCTTATGAAGTGCTCATCGTGGGTGGTGGCCCTGCCGGCGCAGCAGCGGCGATTTACGCTGCGCGCAAAGGCATACGCACGGGCGTGGCCGCTGAGCGTTTTGGTGGCCAGGTGCTGGACACCATGGCGATTGAAAATTTCGTTTCTGTGACGGAAACCGATGGCCCGAAAATGGCAGCCGCGCTGGAAAAACATGTAAAGGCCTATGAGGTCGACATCATGAATGGCCAACGCGCTACCGGCCTTGTGCCGGCGGATCAAACCGAAGACGGCCTCGTGCATGTGACTTTCGAAAACGGCTCGACGCTCAAGAGCCGCAGCGTGGTGATTTCCACCGGCGCGCGCTGGAGAAATATGGGCGTGCCGGGCGAGGCCGAATACCGCTCACGCGGCGTGGCCTACTGCCCGCATTGCGATGGCCCGCTGTTCAAGGGCAAGAAAGTCGCCGTGATAGGTGGCGGTAATTCTGGTGTGGAAGCGGCTATTGATCTGGCGGGCATCGTTGAGCATGTCACGCTTATCGAGTTCGATGCCAAGCTGCGTGCGGATGCTGTGCTGCAGAAAAAGCTGCACAGCCTGCCCAATGTGAAGGTGATCGTGTCCGCACAGACCACTGCAGTAACCGGCGATGGGCAGAAGATGAATGGTCTTGTGTACAAGGATCGCATCAGTGGTGAGGAATATGCGCTGGAGCTGGCCGGTGTCTTTGTGCAAATCGGTCTTGTGCCCAATACGGATTGGCTGAAAGGCTCGGTAGAGCTGTCACCGCGCGGCGAAGTGCTGATCAATGATCGTGCAGAAACCAATGTGGCTGGTGTATTGGCGGCGGGCGACTGCACCACGGTGCCTTATAAGCAGATCATCATCGCCATGGGGCAGGGCGCGACAGCTGCATTGTCGGCTTTCGATCACTTGATACGCACGCCTGTGCCGGAAACGGTCAAAGCAAATGCCGCCTGAGTTGTGCTGCCGAGCTCAATAAAAAATCCCCGCTTCGGCGGGGATTTTTTATTCTCGTCATTCCCGCGAAAGCGGGAATCTCTTGGATAACTGCATTGCATCAGCGTAAAGATTCCCGCTTTCGCGGGAATGACGGAGCAGTAGAAAGTGCCCGTGGGTGCTTGTCGCGAAGGTTTTAGATGGCTTTGATCACAAAGCCATCGCGCGGGAAATGCACATGCACTGTGCCTAGATCCTTTTCTTCACGCGCCACTATCCAGCGCGGGGCTGATGCGCCAACCAGAATGCCTTGGGTGGGCAGGCGAGCGTAGTCAGCGGGAGCGATGCTGACTTTGCGGCCTATGAGCGCGTCCTTCAGAAATTCTGCCGGAATAGCGCGTGGTGTGCTGGTGCCAGCGGTGCTTAGCGCCTGCTCGGCACTGATTTCACGACGATGCCCCTCACCAAAAGCCTTCATGCGATCCATCCAGGCCATGGTCTTGGGATAGGGGTTAATCATGCGTGATTCGCCCAGGTCGCGTATGAACCAGAGGCTATGCCAAGTGGAAAAATCACTGTGATCAGGGCGTGTGCCACCCAGAAAGTCGGCCTGCAGGCGCTGCTCTACATTGGCCACATGCTGCAGCACACGTTCGCGCATGCCGCGGAAACCTGCGGTCTTGACCTTGGCGGTGCGGCCCAGGTTAATGCGGTCCCAGAAGAAACGAATGATGTCCGGCAGCGACATGGCCGCGCGCATTTTCTTCTGCAGTTTGCGTGAGCCACCGCCGATGATGCAGTCGAAGAAGATTTCCAGATCCACTCGGGCTACATAGGCCTGCGCCTCAGTGCTGCAATTGCTCAGTGCCAGCTCCGGCTTGCCGGCCAGTGCGGCAATCTCTTCCGCAATGATGCGCGAATCACAAAATACATCGGCACCCATTTGTGCGACCGGAATCTTGCGATAACCCCCGGCCAGCTTTTCCAGTGTCGGGCGCGGTGGCATTTCCCGCGTCAGCGCAGATTCCCACTCCAGTTCGGCATAGCCCAGCATGGAACGTATCTTCTGCGAGAAGGGCGACATGGGGTAGTGGTGCAAGATTATAGTGGCCATCGCGCTGTCCTTGGTTTCAAGTATTGCTGTTAGCGTGCAGCTTCCAGTGCCGGAATGCCGCTGTCATTGCCCGTGACATGCAGGGTTTGTGTCGGGAAGGCGAAGTCCGCGCCTTCCTCGCGCACGATCTCCATGATGCGCAGCAGGATTTCCTGTTTTACGCGGGCGAACTCATTGCCGTCGATGACGCGGGTAAAAGCATTCACCAGAAAATCGAGTGAAGAGGCATTGCAGAGTGTGAAGCTGACATTGATGCCTTGGCTTTGATCGATGTGTTCGCTGCTCTCCAGCATGCTGCGTACTTTTTCCGTAATAGCTCCTATCTTTTCCCAGTCCTCGTAACGCAGGCCCAGGGTTTCACGTATGCGACGGTGTGTCATGCGTGAGGGATTTTCTACGGCAATCGAGGCGAACATGGAGTTGGGTACATAGAGCGGACGTTTTTCCAGCGTGCGTATACGCGTTTGACGCCAGCCGATATGTTCCACCGTGCCTTCGATCTCGCGGTCAGGCGAGCGCACCCAGTCGCCAATGCTGAAGGGGCGATCCAGAAAGATCATGAGGCCGCCAAAGAAGTTCGCCAGCAAATCCTTGGCGGCAAAACCTACGGCAATGCCGCCTATGCCACCGAAGGCCATGACGCCGGCGACGGAGTAGCCCAGTTTCTCCAGCAAAATGAGAAAGGCCGTAATGCCGATGCTGATGCGTACCAGTTTGGAAATGGCTTGTGCACTGGTGACGTCTACCGGGGGTTTGCCCGGCGGCGGACTCATCAGCTCCTGCTCCACATTGCGCACAAAACGCGTGAGGAACCAGGCCATGATGAAAATCACCACCACTTCGCGCACGGTGCTGGCGTAGCCGAAAAGCTCGGTGCTGGAATGCCGGGCAATCTGGTGGCAGGCGATATTGATGCCCAGTACCCAGATCAGCGCGCGCAGCGGGCTGCTGGCGGCATTGAGTGCGGCATCGTCCCACACGGTTTCTGTACGTTTAAGCTGCTTTTGCAGATGGCGCAGCACAAGGCTGGCGACAAATGAAGCGGCGGCAGTGCCCAGCACGATAAGGAAGACATTTATCTTCCAGTAGTTTTCGCCTTGGGCGCTGAAATCGAGAAAGGCCTGATACATATACTTGCTCCGTGGCCGTTGCTGCCGGGGAAAGCCGGCATTCTAACGGGCGACAGGCAAGGCGGCGACGCCTTCATACGAAGGCAGTGAAATCCCGCCACCAAAAAGCCACAGAGCAGGAGCTTGCGCTCAGGAGACGAGCTGCGGTGTGCCGATAATGAGCTTGTTGAGGCGGGCGGTCAGCCAGTCGGGCTTGTCACGGCCTGCCAGTCGGCCCATGGCCTCGTTATAGGCAGGTACATAGCCCAGTCGGCCGGGAGTGGCGAGGCGCATGAGTTTGAGAATGCGCAGCATGCGTTTGGCTTGGCGTTGCGTGACAGCATTGTCTGGCGCCAGTTCGAGGATTTCGCGCGTGCGCGCCGGCACAGAGAGGCTGTTGAGTGCCGCAAAAGGGCGGCGCAGCGGATGCGGAATTGCGTTTTCCAGAAAGCGTGTGACCCTGAGGCCGGCTGCGGTGCGCGCCAGCGTATCGCTTTGCTGCATGTCGGCCATATAACGTTCCAGCGCTGCCCAGTTGTCCGGATGCATGTCGGCAGGCAGGCCGAAGCAGGCGCCATAGAGGCGGGCCTCTAGGCACAGCCTATCTTTTTCTTCCGGCTTCAGCGGGCGCACGATTTTTTCATACAGACTCACGCGGCAATACACGGCGGTGAGGTGCACCCAGAGCATGGCGTTGCGTTCGTTGGCGCGGTAGTCATCACTGCTCTGGTGGCGGCCGGCATCTTCGCCAATATTGCCCGTCACGCGCGTGTGCAGGCGATACAGGCCCAAGCTGCGGCGTGCCACCACATCCATATCGCCATAGATGATGGACCACAGAAAGCTATAGGTCATGCGCGCACGCTGGCGCGGATTGCTCATGATTTTTGAGTGCTCGCCTATCGCCGCTGCAATCCAAGGGTGAGCCAGTTGCATGAAGACAGCGGGTACGGCGCCGGCAAAATACACGAACGCATGTTTGTTGATTTCCCAATACATGGAGCCCGGGCCGAAGAGGCCGGCACGAGCATCCTGTGCCTGATAGCCCGCAGTCTGCTGACGCAGCGCCTCCAGAGACTGCCTTACATCATCTTCGGTAACCCAATCCGGGGAAGTGCTGAGGCTGACGGGATTGGCCATGGCGATTGCTCGGGCAATTGAGGAGCCTTGAACCATGCCGTGCCATCCGTGGCGGGACAATGGCCGGTGATGGTGGCGGGATTAACCTGAATGCTCAGACTTTTGCGAGCCGATGTCGCAAATCGGCGGCCAGTGCTTCGAGATCGGCCGGCTTTTCCGGGCCTAGGGCCAGATCGAAGGGCTTGCGTAGCAGGCGGGCGACAAAGCCCAGCGAGTCACCCTTGTAGCGTGGCAAGACATGCATATGCACATGCGGCACGGTCTGCTGCGCCGCCGGGCCGTCGTTCACCACGTAATGCACGGCGGCGGGCTTGAGGGGCGAGGCATACAGCGCCTGTGCCACTCGGCTCGCGGTATTAATGAGATGGGTGCGGGAATCCTCGGGCAGATCATGCAGTTGCGGCTGATGAATTTTCGGAATCACCAGTACATGGCCACGACGTAAGGGATAGATGTCCATAAAGGCCATCACTTTGTCGTCTTCGTGAATTTTTATGGACGGCAATTGGCCGCTCACGATTTTGCAGAAGATACAGTGGGTCATGGTATTCGCCGGTGATTTTAATGAGCGGAGGGTATGCTGGTTTGTGCAAAGTGTTGCAGCCATGCCAGAGTGTCTTCAGTTTTTTTAGAAGGGTGATATTCCGCACCGCACCAGCCGGGATAGTCACTGTCGCGCAGCAAGGAAAAAATGGGTGCGTAATCTATCTGGCCTGTACCGGGTTCATGGCGGCCGGGATTGTCGGCAAACTGGATATGGGCGATGTCCTGAAGATTGCCGCGCAGGGCGGGAAGAATGTCGCGGCCCATGCGGCTTAAGTGATAGCAGTCGAACTGCATTTTCAGCGGTTTTATCTCGTCGCACAATTCGCGCATATGCACCAGTGAGTGCACCAGAAAGCGCGGCATGTCGAAAATATTGATGGCCTCGGTTAATGGTGTGATGCCGGCCTTATCAAAATAATGCGCCGCGTGATGCAGGTTTTCGCCCAGTGTGGCGAGGCACTCTTCGCGCGTCAGGCCTTCGGGCTGGCGCCCGGAAAGAATATTGATGCGCTTTACATCCAGCGCCTGCGCATAGTCCATGGCTTGCTGGCAGGCGCTGCGAAATTCGGCTTGGCGGCCGGGTACGCCGGCAAAGCCATCGCCGCCTTGCATGAGATCGCCCGTGGGCACGTTGATGAGTACAAGCTCAAGATGATGAGCTTGCAGCTCGGCCTTGATGTCAGCTGTGCTCAGCTCATAGGGGAACTGGATTTCCACGGCAGAAAATCCGGCAGCGCGCGCGGTGGCAAAGCGTTCTATCAGCGGACGCTCGGTAAAGAGCAGGGAAAGATTGGCGCTGAATTTGAGCATGTCATTTCTCTCCAGAAAAATGAGTGATGAGGCTGCTCAGATCTTTTTCCAGTGCCCCGCTTTCACCGTGTGCTCGCATCAGCTCGGCGGCATGAGCGGCTAGCGGAATATTGCTGTGCTCCTGCTGAGACAGTGTTACGGCCATGTCCAGATCTTTGAGCAGGGTTTTTACGCGCCATTGCACGGGCTCGAACTGGCGAGTGCTCATGCGCGGTGCCAGCAGCTGGAAGGGTTTGGAGTCGGCAAAGCCGCCGGCGAGTGCCGGTGCCAGTTTGCTGGCATCGACGCCAGACTTTTCCGCCAGTGCGATGGCCTCAGCAATCAGCACAGCATTGGCAGCAACGATAAGTTGATTGCAGATTTTGGTGACTTGCCCGGCCCCATTCGGGCCCATATGTGTGACGCGTTGTGAGAGTGCAGCAAGCACGGGGCGCAGTGTGTCAATAATGGCGGCATCGCCACCGGCCATGATGACCAAGCTGCCGGCTTCTGCACCGACAACGCCGCCGGAAACGGGGGCATCTACCCAGCTCGCGCCTTTGCTTTTTACTTGTGTGGCCAGTTCGCGCGTGGCGGCGGGTGCAATGGAAGAAAAATCCACCACGATTTTTCCGGCGGCGAGGCCGGCGAGTAGGCCGTTGTCACCTTGCACCAGCGCTTGCACGGCGGCGGTATCGGCAACGCAAAGCATGATGATGTCGCTGCTAGTGGCCAGTGCTTGTGGTGTGGCGGCAATACTGGCGCCAGCGCTTTGCAGCGGAGCGCATTTTTCGGCGGAGCGGTTCCATACCGTCAGTGCGTGGCCGGCATCCAGCAGACGGCGGCACATGGGCAGGCCCATCAGGCCTATGCCGGCAAATCCGATTTTATTCATGAGTATTTCGCTCAGCGCAGTATTTCAGCGCGCAAGGCCGCCGAGCTCCAATTGCGGCGCCCGCCAGCTTCGGCTTCATGTATGAGAGCTAGTAGTCGCGTGTTGACGGGTGCTGATTTTCCGGCGGCTTTTGCCAGCGCCAGAATTTCACCTTGCAGCACATCGATTTCGGTTTTGCGGCCAGCGACCAGATCATCCTGCATGGAAGAGCGGGCGAGAGGATCAATGGCCAGCATTTTTTTCGCGGCCACACGGAAGAAGATGTCCGGCATGCGCAGCAATTTCGGAATCCAGTGCGGGGGTAATGGTGTGAGCTTGGCCAGGGTCTGGTTTTTATCGCGCAGCAGACTCAGTGCCTCTTCCTGCGCGGCGGCCAGCACCCGGCGGTAATCGCGCTGTTCCAGCTCGGTTTTCAGGGGCAGGCCGGAAAGAGCATTCACGGCATTATTGAGATTAAGCAGCAGCTTGGCCCATTGCACAGCCTTCATGTCGGCATGCTCCTCCAGAGGCAGGCCGGCTTGTACAAATGCGCGGCGGAATTTCTCCAGCTGGCTGTGCGTTTGTACGGCGAGCTCGCCTTCGGAGCCCTGATGGAAATGCCCGGCTTCGGTTTGCGCCACATTGAAAGGCACCATGCCGGCCAGCACGGTGTGCTGCGGCAGACGCGAGGCCAAGGTTTCGGCATTGTGCAGGCCGTTTTGCAGGCTGATGACCAGGGCATCGGGCTTCAGTGCGCGTGCCAGTGTTTCTGCAGCGGCTGTGGTATCTGCCGATTTCACTGTGACCAGCACGAGATCGGCCTGAGTCAGCGCAGTGGCTTCGGTGCTGAAGTGCAGTGTGTCGGGCGTGATATGGGTTTGCCAGCCGTGATAGTCGGATAGGGTGAGACCGCGGCTTTGCAGTATCTCGCCCAGGCGCGGACGGCCTATCAGCGTGACCGCATTACCGCCGGTCTGGAGACGGCCTCCGACATAGCAGCCTATGCTGCCGGCCCCGAATATCGCGATGGATGTCATGAGCGTTGCCTGCCGGAAAATTGCGGTGCCGGCATTCTAGCGCCGCCGGCAGGACAAATGAAAAAACGGGCAGTTGCCCGTTTTTTTGTGCAGCACTATGCGGCTCAGTTGGCGTGTGCCAGCGTGCCGTTCTCCACGCGTACCTTGTCGCCGCTGGCAAAGGGTGGCGGCGTGGTGTCGCTGATGGTCTGCGTGCTGCCATCCTGCATGCGCACCACGACATCGTAGCGAGTTGAGGTGCGTACGGTTTTTTCCACCTGGTTGCCGGCCAGTGCGCCACCGACAGCGCCTAGCACCGTCATTGCATCCTTGCCGTGGCCTTTGCCGAACTGATGGCCGACTACGCCACCGGCCACGGCTCCGCCCACTGCGCCCACGCCGCTGGCCGTGCCCTGTACCTTGACGGCATTAACCGCCACCACGGTGCCGCAGCTGTGGCAGCTTGGCGCTTTGGCGACGCTGGCGACATGGTGTTTGGGCGTGCTCACCGGCGTTGCTGTTTCAAGTGCGGCCGCCGGCATGGCCTCAGCTGCTTTTGCCGGGCTGCTGTCTGCAGACGTGTTGGCGATGGCGACTTCGCTGGCGGCCGGAGACTCTTGGCCTTTCACCATGGGTAGCAGGCCGGAAATGGCGGCAACGCCGACGCCGCAAAAAACAATGATGCTGATGGCGGCGGCCATCATCAGGGGATGCAGGCGACGTTCGCTGTTATGGGTGTCCATTCGGTTTCTCCATGGTTGATGCCCGCCATTCTCAGTGCGGGCTCCGTTATGTTCTGTGACAGAGGCTGGGTATTTGTGTAGCTGCACGCGCAGCCATGAATACGGGCCAAGATATCGCCAGATGCGGCGACAGGCCCTAAGATGGCGCCCTGTTGCCATTTTCAGGACCCTTCCATGAGTGCATTCGAGCAGGCCCAAAAAGACGTACATACCCTGAGCCAGAAGCCGGGCCCCAGTGATTTGCTGGCTCTGTATGCCAGCTTCAAGCAGGCCACGGTCGGTGATGCGCCCAAGGGCGATCGTCCGGGCATGCTGAATGTGATGGGCCGCCTCAAATACGATGCTTGGGCTGAGCTTAAGGGCATGAGCAGCAGTGCGGCGGAAGCGGCTTATATCGCCAAGGTGAGTGCGCTGCTCAAGGCCGATGGCAAGAGCTGAGCTTTCAGGCCGCCAGCCATTAAGACGGTAGTTGGTGGCTGTTGAAGGTATTCCAGAACAGGATCGGCTCGGCATTGCGGCTGAGCCGGTCCAGAAATGCAGCGGCAGCCTTGCCGCTATACGTGCTTTCCAGCGGCAGGCCGGTGGCCTGCGTCATGATGCGCATGGCCTGCGCGGCTTTTTCTGTGCCCCGGCCATAGCCCGCCCCGAAATAATTTCCGTCCATGAATACGGCTGGCGTCGCCGGCAGCGTAATGCTGCGCTCCTGCCTTTGCATGGTGTGCAAGGCATCGTCCTGCATTTTCTTGACGAGGCCGGGTGTGCAGGCGGCAAAAGGGCCGAGTTTTTCTGCGGCCACGCGGATGCCGCGTACCTGTGATTTCAAGCCGGCCAGTGCTACGCCCAGATTGAGGCCGGCCAGTGTGGAGGCGCTGCTCACCGGCACAATGATTTCGGCCGGCTCGGGACAAAGCCCGGCGCGTATCTGCTCGCGCAATTCAAACGCCGCATTGAGGTAGCCGAAGGTGCTGACCGGATTGGAGCAGCCGGCAAACAGAAAATAATGATCGCGGCGCAATCTGGCCGGGTGCAGATAAAAACGTAGCACGGCACGCCAGAGTGAAGGTTGTGCCTCTTGCCGCGCCTTGAAGTGCGCCAGCCAGCGCCGATTTTCCTGCACGGTGGCAGTTTCTTCTTGCGGGAAGGTGATGATGCTGCAGACCAGGCCGGCTTGCGCACAAACCATGCTGGCGGCAATGCCGGCATTGGTGCCGGTGGCGCCAAAGGTGATGACGGCACGCGCGCCGTGGCGCTGTATATCGGCCAGCACAAACTCCAGTTTGCGTATCTTGTTGCCGCCATAAACGGGATGGCTGATGTCGTCGCGCTTTATCCAGGCATTAGCTCCCAGAGCCGGAATGGCCTGCACGGGTGTGGGCAAGCCGGCCAGCGCCAGCGGCGCCAGTGTTTGAGCCAGTGCCGGATATTCGCGCAAGAGCGGCCAGTGCTTCATGTCGGAAGTACGGGCCACCACTCCGTGAGCTTGCCATCGCTCACCACGGCAAGATCGCCGAATTCCAGCAGCACACGTTCGCTTTGCGTTGGTCGCAGAAAAATCTGGTCGTTTACTTGCAGCGCAACTTTATGCGAGCTGTTCACAATGGCCTGATTACTGCTCTTGCCGTAAAGCGGATTATCGAAAAGCCCCGGTGGGGATTCGTAATGCGCCTGCCAGAGCCCACCATAAATGAAATAACTGCGCTGCTGGTTACGGTTCCAGGCCGAGAGCAGGCTGCGCATGTTTTCAATGCCGGGAATGGTGGTGCCTTCCAGCGTTTTCAGCACGGGCGTGGCGATAAAGGCGGCGGGCTCCAGATCGGCCAGCAACTCCAGATCAAAATCCGTGGGTTTGACAAAGCAGGAGCCGGCGGCCACTTCATTCAGTGGTGAGTTTTCATCATGCAGGCGCAGGGTCGGGCTGCCGCCGCCGTTGAAGGTGAGCGGTTTTTCCTGCAGCTCTGGGAGTTTGGCAAACAGGGCGGATTGGAAGCTGCGGTAAATATCACAGGCCTTTTTGAAGCTGGCTTCGCGGCTTTCCAATACAGAGGGAATTTTTCCCACGTGGGCGTCGTAACCCATGAAGCCGGAAAACTCGAGGCCGCTATCCGGGGCAGAAATGATGTCCAGCAGACTGGCCAGCTCTGCCGTGGAACTCAGGCCTCCGCGATGCAGGCCCACATCAAGCTCCAGATTCACGCGTAGCGTAGTGCCCAGTGTTTTGGCCAGTTGCTGGTATTCCAGCAGGCGTGCCTTGTCATTCACCAGCCATTGCAGCTGTGTGGCCGGATTGAAGGCTGTTTTCTCAAGTGTTCTATAAAACGTGGCCGCGGCATTTACCGGCATGGGTTTTCCCAGCAGCATATTGCAGCCGGGCAGGGCCATGGCAATGGCATTGAGATGAGGCTGGTGAAAAACCATGAGGCTTTGCGTCTGCAGGTTTTGCATCAGCAATTGCAGCAGGGGAATGGAGGGCAGGGATTTGGCGACTATGCGGAAATCCTTGCCGGGAGCGAGATGGCCGCGGATTTTGGCGGCATTGGCCAGCAGGCGATCGCGATCAATCAGCATGATCGGGCGGCCCGGGCCGTGCTGGCGCAGATTGCTGTTAAGGGCAGTGAAATACGGGGAATAGGCCCCACCTTCTTGGGCTGGGCGCAGCATGAGAGCAGCACCGGCTGCGAGACCGGCACCGCCGAGGATGAAAGTACGACGCTTCATGGCAGCTTCCTTCAGGCCGGAAGAACAAAAAGTTTGCGCGCAAAATCATTCAGAAAGCGGCCATCGGGATCAGCCTGATTGCGCACGCGCACAAAATCGTCGAAGCGCGGATAGAGCTCGCGCAGTTCTTTGGCGCCGAGCGTGTGTAGCTTGCCCCAGTGCGGGCGGCCCTGATATTTCCAGAAAATCGGCTCCACCAGTTTGAAGAACTCGTGGTAGTCCTGCTTGTAATACTGATGCACGGAAATCGAGGCGGAAGGACGCTGGTAGAAAGGGCTCATCCAGCAGTCGTCGGCGCCGATATAGCGGAATTCGATGGGGAAAAAGACATTAATGTTCTTGGCGCGCATGGTGGCCAACACTTCCTGAAAGCATTCCAGTCCGCGTTCGGCCGGTACGGAATATTCCATTTCATTGAAGCCCACCGTGCGCGGGGAGGGGAAAATCTCCCAGGAACGGCCGATGCGCACGGAATCTGAAACGAAGGCGCCGACCAGTCGCTGCCACCACTTATTCGTCCAGGGATGTTTACGTGCGGTGTCGGCGGCATATTCCAGAATTTCGTTTTCATCAATAAAGGGCTTTTCCACCTTGGTGGGCGCTTCTTCGCTGATGTCCATGCGTTTGACGATGGCTTTCTCGCCATAGGGAAAGGCGAAGAACTCCATATGGCGGTGTTTGTCTCTATCGCTTTCCAGTGTGCGCATGGCCTCGTCTATCTGCATCACATTCACCTGCTCGCGCAGGCGGTAGGCGGCACGGTTTTGCAAGGTGGCTTGGGTGATGATGCCGACACTACCAACGGCGACACGCGCGGCCGCAAAAAGCTCAGGCTCTTTTGTCGCTGAGCAATCTAGCAATGAGCCATCGGCCATGGCGAGGCGCAGCCCCTTCACGGTGGCGGAATAGCATTGCATCTGGCGGCCGGTGCCGTGGGTGGCGGTGCTGATGGCGCCCGCCACCGATTGCATATTGATGTCGGCTTCGTTGAGCACGCCCTGATTGATTTCTTGCAGCAGCGGACCGGCGCTGGCAATGCGGGTGCCGGCCCAGAGTGTGGCGGTGAGTGCGGCGGCATCATGGCTGACAAGACCACTCATGGCTTCCAGCGAAATCAGTGAGCCCTTGGCATTGGTGGGCACCACGGCATTGAAGGAATGGCCGCCACCAAAGGCGCGCAATTGCCCTTGAGTTTCGCGTATGGCTTTTTGCAGGGCGCTTTCGGAATCCGGATAGAAAATATTGGCGGGCGAGACTTTCTGGCTGCCGGACCAGTTCTGCCAGGCGGCCTTGTCCGCCGGGGCGGCAGTGTCTGCCGCGGCCAGACCTGTTTGCGGCAGAGTGATGAGGCCGCTGGCCAGCATGCCGGCGCCTAAGCCGTAGCGCCCCATATTGCCGAGAAATTGACGCCGCTCTGGCGACACGACGCGGGTGTCAGAGTTTTCAGGGGGCAGGGTGCTAGGCGCTGACATGAGGATATCCTCGTATATTGTTCCGGCTCTTGACGGCCGCTGGGCAGTCAATCATAAAGCTGAATAAGTATCAATTTCTGCAGGACGCATCGCATTCATGGCAGCCAAGTCCCCTCTCTCGACACCGGATCAAGCTCCTCGGCAGCGTGTGCTGCCCGTGCAGGAGCGCTCGCGGCGCAAGATAGACAGCATTCTCGATGCCACGGCCGGGCTGCTGGCCAGCCGTGGCGTGGAGGCGGTAAGCATGTTGGCCATAGCCGAGGCGGCGGCCATGCCGGCGGCGACGGTCTATCACTATTTTGAGAATCGCCTGGCGGTATTGGCGGCGCTAGCCGAGCGCACCATGCTGGCAGTAGATGCCGAATTGCAGCAGCGCATGCAGCACTCGGTGCAGCAAAAAGATTTCAGTGCGCATGAGCTATTGCAGACCTTGTATCAGGCCTATCGCGAGGCCCCCGGCTATGTCCTCATCTTGCGCGCGCTGCGTGCTGAGCCGGTATTTGATGCGCTGGTGCGCGAATCCAATCAGCGCGGTGCAGATGTGATCGTGGCGCTGCTAGCCGAGCGCACTGCACTGCCTCGAGCTCGTACGGCGCGGGTCGCCTGGATGCTGAGCGAATTTTGCGAGCAGATATTGCAGGCCGCCTTGATGGCCGATGCGCGCGAAGCCAAGGCCATGCTGGCCGAGCTGACAGAAATGGTGGATGTGCTTTTCCAGCATTATCTGCAGCAGGAATAAAGCCTAGAAATCCGTTTCCAGATTCATGAATTTCTCTGGCGAGATGCGTATGGCGGCGCCCGTGGGGCAGGCGCGTACGCAGGCGGCGCCACCTTTCTGGTCCATGCACATATCGCATTTCACGGCTTTCTTGGGCTGGGTGGGATCGTAGACACCTTCCTGTTCGCCCGGTGCATTGCCTATGCCGAAGGCCATCCAGGTGAGCAGGCCGCCGCGACTTTCCACAGGCGCTGGTGCGCGCATCTGTATCACGCCATAGGGGCAATTGCGTTCACAGTTGCCGCAGCCGATGCAGGCATCGGAAATGAAAACTTCGCCGGATTCGGAGCGGCGTATCGCATCCGGTGGGCAATCCTTCATGCAGTGCGGATGCTCGCAGTGACGGCAGGAGGTGGGCACGTGAATATTATTGAACGAAGGACCAGCGGCACGATTCAGGCGTGACATGCCCTGATGTGTTTCCGCGCAGGCGGTTTCGCAGTTATTGCACTGTATGCACAGGGATTCGTCGATGAGCAGCACATCCGTGCCTTCACCCAGACCCTGACCCATGAGGAAGCGGATGATGTCGCTGGCGCTGGATTGTTCCTCGCGTTGCACATTGCTCTTCACGCGCTCCAGCAAACGGTTTTCCAGATCGGCACGCCATTCACGATTGCCGGCCACCACGCGCTTGAAGGTGTCGGCTTTGAGCAGCAGCATTTCTGTTTGCACGGTGGCCTGTACCGTGGCGGTACGCGGAGTGTCATTGAGCAGGGCCATTTCGCCGACATAATTACCGGCAGAGACATAAGACAGCACCACTTCACGGCCGGCCACATCGCGCGACACCGTGACCGAGCCCGAGCGTATGAGATAGAGCGCATCGGGCGCATCACCTTCGCGAAATACCACTTCGTCGCTACGAAAGCGCCGCACTTCCACGCCGTCCGACATGAGTTCGGCCACGGCCTCTGGTGGCAGCTTGGGCGCAAGATAGGTGGTAATGGCGCGGCGCAGAAAAACCTCGTCGATTTTCTGGCGTATGGCCTCCACCGAGGCAATCAGTTTCAGCATGAGGCGGCGCGGTGTTTCCACTAGCGCGCAATCTTCACCGGCACGCACAGTGGCGGTACGGCGACGACCGGAAATCAGGCCCATTTCGCCGAGGAACTGGCCGCGCTCCAAACGTATCCAGCTCTGCTGGCCCGCTTCGTCAAAAACCTCCACTTCCACATGGCCTTCGGCGATGGAAATGAAGCTGTTGGTGTAATCATTCTTGTGGAAAATAATTTCGCCCGGCGCCGGCATCAGCATATTGGATTCGCCCATGAGTTCGCGCATCTGCAGGCGCGTCAGGCTGCCGAATAGCGGCACGCTGTGCTGTATGACGGAAAGCGCTTCATTGGCCGAGTAATCCGGGCGGAACTGCCGGAATTTTTCCAGCAGCAAGGGTTCGTCAGCTGGTACCACCGCCATTTCCATGATGGTGGAGACCACTTCATAACCCTGATTCATGGCCTGCTTGATAAGCGGATAGCCCCCCAGTGCACCAATGACATAAAGACCGGGCACATTGGATTCATAAGTGCCGGATACCGTGGGTACGGCATTGGCATCGTTATTGGGAAAAGCCACGCCAAAACTTTCCACCAGTTTGCGGGGTGGGCTGGCACCGAGACGAGCAATGACACGATGGCAGGGAATGGTTTCTTCGCCGCCCGGGGTGCTGGCGACGTAGCGCAAGGGGGCTTCACCCCCTGTGTTTTCTTCCACGCGTGTGGTGCGTGCACCGTAGCGAATTTCCAGAGTGCCATCTTTGGCTGCCGCCAGGATTAGCGAATGGTTGGCTTCCTTGCAGCGCGTGAATTCGGTATCGCGATTGATGAGAACGACGCGATTCTGCCGGGCCAAGGCCAGTGCATTTTCAATGGCGGCATCGCCGGCACCGATGACGATGATGGTTTCGCCTTCAAATTCGTCCGGATCGCGCAGGGTGTATTGCACGCGTTCGAAATCTTCACCGGGGGTGCCCAGTTTGCGGATATTGCCCTGCAGGCCGATGGAGAGCACAACATGCTTGGCCTGGATTTCCACGCCATTGGCGCATTGCAGACGGAACAGACGCTTGCCCACGCGTTCTATGGTGGTGACGGCGTGCTGGTACAGGATATTGACGCCCTGTTCTTCAAGCTGGCTGTTCCAGATGCCCAGAATTTCTTCGCGCTTACCCGCCGCGAAGTCCATGCCGCTTTGCAGGGGCAGGATGGCCGGCTCAGCCATCACATGTTTGCCTTTCTGGTATTTGTAGATGGTATCGGAGGCGTGGCTCTCCGCTTCCAGCAGCACATGCGGTACGCCGAGTTCGGCCGCGCGTGAGGCGGCGGAAAGACCGGCCGGCCCCGAGCCTATGATGGCGACGGTGTAGATCACCTCGTCAGTGGCGCTGGCGGCGGGAAAATTTTCCTGGCTGTCCATGATGGCGGCCTCAAGCTCGCGGAGTGGAAGTGGGATTATTGCTGGCGCTCTTGTTGCCGATCAGGGCGCGCAGCTTTTGCAGCTCGCTGCGAAAAGCAGCGGGCTGATAGTTTTCATCATTGCCGAGTATTTTCTGCATGGCGCTGAGGCGGCTATTGATCTGGCGCGAACTCTCTATGCTCAGTCCGCCGGATTTCTGCAGATAGCTGCTTACGCTGGCGATGGCCATATAAGCCTGTTCGGCTCCGGCGTAATCGCTATAGCCATCGCTCATGCCTTCATCAATAAGATTGCGCAGCAGATTTTGTATGTCATCCGTGCTGAAGCGGCGTTTGGCGAAAAGCGTCGTCTGGCGATCCACCATTCTGGACAGCTTGCGGGCTTCGGCCATGGGCTCGTCAGTGGACTCACCGGCAATGGCGCGGTGCACTTTCTGGATTTGCGCATTGAACGCCGCTGAATCGGCCGGGCTCACCGCCTTCACGATATTGCGCAGCATGATGAGATTGGAATCATTCAGGCGAATACGGCCGGGGCCTATGCCCTGATGCGGCTGCCAGCGCTTATCCGACATGGGGTGATGGCAGGCGTGGCAATCAAACAGTACGAGCTCGGGGAAAAGTCCGTCGCGGCCACGCACCGGATCGGTCAGCGTATCCAGCAGGGATTGCACAGCGACCGCTTGGCCGATGGCCCAGAGGCGCACACCGTCAAAATCACCTTTGCGCGCTTTCCAGTCCTCATCAATACGGTAATGCGGCGGCTGAAAGTTGGCGAAGGTGTCGAGATCAAAACCGAGGCGGGGATGGCCAGCACCCATGATGCGATGCGTGACCAGTTTCTTGTCATTACCGAAGTGGCAGCTCACACAGAGCTTGGCCATCGCGACTGGCTGATCAGTGGGGTAAAGACCGTTCTGTATGTTTTTGGCGTGCGTGGCATCGGCGGCGACATGGCTTTTAATCCAGGCCTCGGCCGGGCCATGGCAGGCCTCGCAGGAGACGCCGTCACTGATGGCAAAACGTTCGCTGCGCTTGTTGGCCGGCGGATTGTGTGCGTGGCAATCCAGACAGACTTTTTCTTCCTGTGCCGGCTTTTTCAGGCCCAGCTTTTTGGCAATGCGTTTGGAATCGTCATTCAGCAGCACGTTATACGCGTCGGCATGTTTGTCCAAGCGTAGCCATACCGAATATTCATTGTGCATGATGTTGGAGCCCTTCCAAGGCTGCACGGCACCATGACACATGCTGGAGGCGCAGTTGGCCACGCCCACACTTTGATGCAGGGAGTCGGGTGGCAGGGGCGCGGCATTAGCGGCCGCTGCGGCCAAGCCCGGCAGCAGGGTGAGGCCTAGCACTGTGAGGCAAGGCAGGATAAGTGAGCGGGCGATTTTCATTGCTGGCCTTTCCCCGCGCCGGGGCGTGAGTCTTTGCGGTCGGCAGGGGCTGCCGGCGCCGTGGTCTTGGTATTTTTGCTGGTGTTGCTTTTGCTGCCGGTATTTTTATTCACAAAGCCGGGAGCACTCACATCATCCGTCACGGTCCAGATCGAGCCGTCTTCACGTTGATAGAGCTTGTCCATTTCATCGCGATGGAAAGGGCGTGAGCCCAAGCGTCCGAACACGGCAATCTGGCCGCCGGTTTCATCCACGGCGCGATCACGATCGAGGCCGCGTGACAGCGAGCGTGCCGGCGAAGCTGTGCTGCGCGTGGCAATCACATGCGGCTTGGGTTCGGGCGAGAAGCCGTAGAAGCGCGGCTGCGTATCCGGTGCCGTGAGCTGTATGACCTTGAGACCATTCTTGCCATCAGCCACATAAGCAAACAGCGAGGCATTGGTACTGCCGACGATTACATCGCGCGCGTCATCCAGTTTGCCGCCATCGTTAAAGAGCTGGTAGAGCTTGGGCGCATCCACTTTTTCCACATCAATGATGGCCAGGCCCTGCTTGCCCGCAGCTACATAGGCATAGGTGCGTGCGACATAAACACGCTGTGCATCTTGTAGCGCCACCACGGCGGGCAGCAGCACAGGCTTTTCAGCATGCGTGACATCCAGAATCTGCAGGCCCTTCTTGCTGGTGACGAAGAGATAGCGGAATTGCAGGGCCGAGGCGCGGACATCGTCGATAGCGACCGTGGTTACGAGACGCGGCTGCGTGGGCTTGTCGAGATCAACAATGACGAGGCCGGCGCTGGCGGCGATATAGGCATAGCGGCCGCCCAGCGTGATATGACGCGCGCCATTCAGGATGCCGTCCGGATTCCAGGTCACCGCACGCTTCAAGCTATTGTTGCGGGCATTGCCGTCGGCGAGCGTATCCACATCACTCAGGATGAGGCCCTCTTTGCTGTCGGTAATGGCGACATAGCTGTAAATGGGATGGAAGGGCTGTTCCTGATTGGTGATGCGCATCAGATCGCCCTGATTACGCAGCGGCGCGATAGGCTGATTGGTGGGCAGGGCCACACAGGTCGCATTTTTGGAGCTGATGAAATTCTTCTGGCCCAGTGGCGAATACGGTGCCGTGATGATGCGCTGCGCCACGCCCTTATTGGCAATATTGGCGACATCATAAATACGCATGCCGGTGCCGGCTTCGGCAGCAAACAGATATTCGCCACGCAATTGCAGGCAGCCGACTTCACCATCGCTGCCATGATTTTGCGTGTTGACGAGCTCGCGCTGACGGTCCAGATGCGCGGCATACCAGTCGGGGTAGGCGTACTGGTGCAGATAGCTGCCAATCACGGCTTGCGGTTCATCCCACTCCGTCACCTGCACAGCTTCCACATGTTTCTGCTCGCCCAGCCAGGCATTGAAGCCGACGAAATTCACGAAGCCGGTGCCCTGCAGCAGCAGCTGCGCCATGATGGCGTTGTTGTCGTTCTTGGCGGAAACGTGGCAATCGCTACAGGTCTTGGTTTCTTCCTTGCGCTCGGTGTGCGCGAAATGCGGTGCAAACGCTTGTGAGGAGAAACCGCTGGCAGCAATGGGCGCCTGCTGGATATAGATGCGTTCGCGGTTGGCATTGGTGGAAGACAGAGTCAGCGCCGAGCTGGAGCGTATGGGGGCGATGCGTCCACCCTTCACGCTGCTGTGCTTGCCCAGCATGAAAACATCGTCACGCACGACCTGCGGGTTATAGGTGGCGTAATTTCGCGTTTCTCCGCCTTCGTAATGATGACGCTCGGTTTTCCAGTTGGCCTGTATGGGCAGATGGCAGCCGGAGCAACTCGTGGTCCACGACGTATGGCAGGTGTAACACGTCATTTTTTCATTGCTGTGAGCGAGATCTTTTACCTCAGGCCCCCACTGGCCTTCACGCCCGGCATCGCCAGCCGCCATGAGTTTGGCGCGTGCCGCTTTCTCGTTGTAATGCGGATTGGCGGGATTCACCGCATCTTTTACCAGTGATACTTCCCACTCTTTATTCGGATCGGTGGCGGCGCGCTGGAACAGTTTGCCATTGCGCCAGACAAAGCGCTGACGACCATCTTGCACGCGCTGTTGGCTGAGATCGTTGCCGCCCGGCTGTGCGGCGGGGCCACTGGTGCGCAGGGTGGGATAGCGCGAGGTGGTGCCATGACAATCGACGCAGTCGATTTCGATGGCGGCGGCCACTTCGCCATAGATATGGCCGTTACCGTGTGCATCCTGACCGAAATGGCAGTCCACGCATTGCATGCCTTTTTCCATATGGATGGAGGCCATATGCACGGCTTTCTGGAATTTATGCGCATCATCATCGGGGATGATGTTGTTGTTCTTGTCCAGCAGGGCGCCGTGACGATCGCGCTTGTAGACGGCACGGAAATTCCAGCCATGGCCGTGGTAGTCCGCAAACTGCGTGTCGTTCAACTCCGGGTTGAGCGTGGAGACATCGCGCAAAAAGCCCGGATCACTCCACTTGCCACGTATGGCGGCTTCTTCCGGATTGCGGTCGAGAATTTCACGCGCTTCTTTGTCGGTGGGGTATTTCTGCTTTTCCGGCCACATATGTGGCGCATCGGATTCGTAATCCCACATCGTGTAGCCGTAGAAGCTGTTCACGAAAATATTGGGCTGGTGCATATGACAGGTCATGCACTGCGAAGAGGGAATGGCGCGGGTGAAGCTGTGTGCAATGGGGTGGCCGGCTTCATTGCGCGGAATGGTGGGGTCGGCGGTTTGTGTTTCACCGTTATTGCCGGCATAGGCGTAAACGCTGCTATGCAAAGGATTACGGTCATTGGCGTAAATGGTGTGGCAGCCGGTGCAGCCGGAAGAGCGGTAATCGCCGGGCTGTTCATTGGTGCCCAAGAACCAGAGATGCGGATCGTTGAGACGGGTTTTGGTGACGTTAATGAGCGGCACGGCAATACGGCTGCCGGTGCCGGGGCCACGATTGGATTGTTTGATATCGGGGCGGCCGGGCTCGTCCAAACGCTGCAGCAAGCCGGTGGAGTTGGGCAGGCCTACTTCCGGAAACGCCGAATTGATAACGCGACCACCGCTTTCAAAGACACGGAAAACATCGGCAGGCGGCGCTGTTTCCCAAGCCGGCAGTGGCGCCAACCGCGGCAAAATACCTTTGGCCGTCATCGCGGGCGTGGGTTTGACCGGGCCCACGAGTTCGGCGGGAAGACTGTCTGCGGTATAGGCCTCGCCCAGAATGTAATGCTTGTAGGGAAGAATGCCGTTGTTATAGGCCGCGCCACCAAACAGCATGGCCGAGGTGGACATGAGGCTGCGCTCGGAAGCCTGAATGATTTCCAGATGGCAGGCGCCACAGGATTCGCGTGCAACGCGCAGATCGCCGGGATTGATGAAGCGTATGAATGACGGGCTTTCTTTATTGAGCTTGGTGTAAGAGGCCTTGGGGTTGGCCGAGGACGGATAATTCCAGAAGCTTTCATTGGTCGGCAGGATGTGCGCGGCGTTCATGGCTTCGCGATAGGCCGCTGTGCCATGCGTTTTGTAATCGCTGCCCTGGGGGCGAGTAATGCTGGGATTACCACCGTGGCAGTCGGCGCAGCCCAGTATCACGGCTGGATTGGCATGCATGGTGTGGCGATCACTGGCAACGTGGCAGCCTATGCAGCCTTCGCTTTTTTGCAGGGCCATGGCCTCGGTTTGTGCCTTGGGCGCAGACGGCGCCATTTCATAATGCTTGCGCTTTTCGGCGCGCGCCTCGGCCGCATCCATTTTTTGCGTATCGGCCTGCGAGCCAAAGACACGACTCAGGATGCTGCCTTCACTTTTAGCGGAGCCGCCTGAGGCATGCGCCACCAGTACTACTCCGGAGAGCAGCAATAGAAGCAGGGGGAGGCGGGCAAGGATTTTCATGGTCAGAACGCCAGCAATACATTGAGCAGTGCCGAATACAGCGGCACAGTCTGTTCATCCGGATAGAGCTCGCGCAAACCCTTGCCGGGCATGAGTGCGGCAAACGAAGCCGTGATGACGATATTTTGTGAATACAGAGGGCGGAACTGCAGGCCGGTTGAAATATCCACCCCCAATTCCTTGTTGGGGGCGGCCTGATTGCGCAGCACGCCTAGCACTTCGGTTTCGTTGAAGCGCAAATACGAGACATTACTCAGTACGCGCAAAGTAGGCAGCACATCAAAATCCGCGCCCACGCCGAGCAGGGTGAGGCCGGGATTCACGAAATTGGATTGGCCTTTGTCTTTGGATGAACGCAAGGAAGGCAGAATGCCGTTGCGGCCAGACAGGGCGACGCCACCACCGCCCACAAGAGGCACGGCCTGACGGATGAAGAAGCTGGTGTCAGCGCCGGCGAATTGCGGATTTTCCAGAATGGCATCGAAGCCCGCAGCGGTGTCGTTAAATGGGTCTTTATCGCCTGAGGCATAGAGGAAGTTGCCGCGCAGGCGTATCCAGTCGAAATCACGCGAGAGTTCACTGGCGAAGAAAAACGCTTCTATGGACTGTTTCTGCTGGGCGACGGGATTGCGCTCGTCTTCACCCAGTGCCAGCCAGAATGATGTAGTGAGGTTGTTGCGGCCAAAGTGTCCATCGCCGTTATAGCCGAGATAGGTCACCTGATAATCGTGCGGACGCACATCACCATTCACGGCCGGGCGCACCAGAAAGCCGTTGTCATCGTAATAATCGGCCGCATCCTCGCGGTTGCGGTTATGGATGACCGAAACCTGACTGGTAAAGCCTACGCGCGGAAAATCCTGACGATAAAGATTAAAGAGGAAGACATCGTCTTCGCGCGGCCGCTGCGAGAGATCATTGAGACCGCTATTGGTGTCTTTTTCCAGGCGACGGAACCAGGCCAGATTGTATTGCCAGTGATTATTGTCGCGTGTGCCGAAGAGGCGGATGCCGAGCGCATTGTCCTGAAAGAGGAAGCCGCGGAAGTCTGCCTGTATGGGCTGAATGCCGATGCGCAGGCTGTCGAAATCATAGCGATCAGACACATTGCGCAGATGCTTGTCGAAAAACAGCTCCTGTATAGCAACGAAATTATCCGTACGTGAATAACCGGTGCGCGGGTCTACGCGCAGCAAGCGCACTTCTTCCACGCGCGACTGGTTGTACTGGAAGACTGGTACGAAGCGGAATTCATAGTCGGGCGGACGGAAAGTGGTATTGCCCTTGGTCAGGCCCAGACTGACGATGACGTTTTGGATGAGCGTGCTCTGGTCACCCTGACCGAAGAGGTTATAGGCGCCGGGCTGGCCCGAGGTCTGCGGTGCTACCGGCACCGGAATGCGGCGCATTTCATACGTGGTATCGGAAATCAGACCGAGATTGAAAAACCATTCAGGGAAATGTTCCGGTGCCACCGGCAAATCGCCCTTAAGCACATTCTGGTTATAGGGATCGAAAAAGGGAAAGCGAAAATCCAGCGCCTGCATGATGCGCCAACGATCCGGCACGGGTACAAACTCGCGCGGCAGCAGGGCATCAGGCGGAGCGATCTGGTCTTCATATTGCGGCGCCGGTGCAATCGAGCGCGGCTGACCATTGATGGTGTTGCGCGAGATGGCGCCGGCGAGCAGGGGGTCAGTTTCAGCCGTGCCTATAAGCAGTGGATCTTGCTGCGTGGCACGCGCCGGCTGCACGTTCAAAGTCGTGTCGTCGTATTCATCCGGCATATGGCGTACCCAGCCAAAACCCTGCGCGGAAGCACTGGCCACGGGAATGCGGAACCAATCGCCTTGCTGTTGATCGGCATGAATGATTTGTCCGCGTATAACGCCGGAAATTACCGCGCCTGTCTCGCTGGGGGCATCGTAAATCTTGAGCTGGCGTGCCAGCACTTGCAGTTCAAAACCATGCTCAGTTTTTTCGGTAGCGGCCGCTGCTGCAGTTTCGGTCGCCACCGTATCGTCGGTCTGAGCAAAAGACGCAGGCGAGCCCATTCCTGCCGCCAGCAGCAGGACAGCAAAAGACAGCGGGCGGTATTTAAAGACCGGCGCAGACATTTTGTTCACTGCTGTTGTTGAAGGGGGTTTGCGGGCATTGCGCATAGCGCAGGTGTTTGCCCTGCGGTGTCAGCTGATCGGCGCGTATAGAAGCGGGCGCATTGCTGATGGGGCTGCTGCCGCCGAGTGCATTAGAGGCGCGCGCCACGCCCAGCAGAGCCACCATATCGTCCTGATCTACGCCGTCACCGGAAACGCCGATGGCGCCTATCAAGACGCCATTTCGATAAATCGGCACGCCACCGGGAAAAATCTGCAGGCCATTACGCACCGCCGGAATGCCGGTGCAGCCCACGGAAAAATCTCCGCCCAGTGAGGCGATCAGCTGGTTGTAAACCAGATCCAGTTGCAGGCCGACATTGAAGGGGCTCCATTCGTTCATGGGCTTGGACAAGGGGCCGTTATTGCTGCTGGCAATGCCGTCTGGAAACGTGGGGCGGTGAATCAGGCCGATGGCGCGTGGCGTGAATGCATAGGTGCCGGTGAGCAAGGAGGCATCGTTAAAGAAAGTGCGCGCCGTGCTGACATAGTTGGCAATCGAGGAGGTGGCGCCGGAAACATAGGAGGCGTCGGGGCGGCCATTGAGTGCGCTGCCGGCGCTGGCGCTGGAAAAGAACATGGCGGTGCGGGCTTTTTGCACGGCCACATCAAGACCGAAGAGTGGTGCGTCGGGGGTGCGTGTCAGGCCCAGAATTTCACCGGCATTGTCCACGATGACAATGCTCACCTGTGCGGACGAACCGATGGGGCGACGTATTTGTCCACGGGCGCGATTGGCAATGCCGAGGCCCTGGCGCAGTAATTCACTCACTTCGGCCTGCGCAATGCCGCCCGAGGCCGTAGTGGGATTGATGCTGTCGCGCGGTGGAAAGCGGTTGGCGCCACCGGCATCGGTGAGCTGCCAGCCGCTTTGGGCGGAGAGTGCGGGGTCGGCTTGAATGCCCGCGGCCAGCGTGCCGAAATTCACGCCGGCTACGATGCTGCCGGCGCTATAGCCGCTCACGGTAAGCAGGCTGCCGCTGCTGGCTATTAATGCGGTAGCTGCATTGGCGGGATTACTGGCCAGCGTTTCCGAATCAACATAACGGAAGCTGCGGCCATCGGCGGTAATGCGATTGGCGCGAATATCGACAGGGGCGGAAAAGCTGCTGCTGGCAGCAAGCGCAATGAGTTCGTCCCGGTCTTGATCGATATCCGTGATATTGGCATCCAGACCATAAAGGCCATCGGCCATCACGCCGACGCCACCTACAACCACGCCATTTTTATACAGCGGCAGGCCGCCGGGATCAGCCGCAAGGCCGAGCGGGGCGTGCTTGGGGCCTATGCTGCCATCAGTCATGCGAGTGACCAGATCGGAGCAGGGCAATTGACTGAACTGCACACCGAAAAGCGGACCACTGGGTTGGTTGGCTTCACGCGGATTGAAATTTTCCTGCACGATCTGGCTGGCCGTGCGCGAGGAAAATGCATTGCCGGAGGATGAAAGATAGGCGCCGGTAATGGCTTTGCTGATAACCGCCAAGGTATCGGGTACGGCACCGCTCACACCGTCGAGGCCGGCATTGATGCCGCGACCGCTGCTGATGGTGACCGTGGTGGCGGCACCCGTCATGCGATATACCGCCAAAACATTACCGACGCGATCAGTTACGGCAAACGTGGCTTTAGCGCCGCGCGCTTTCGCTTCATTAATGCCCTGCGCCAGAATTTTCTGCACATCGGCGGTGCTGAGTGCCACCGCGTCCAGCGCTGCCGGCGGCGTGCTGCCCCCACCATCGCTCTCGCAGCCGCTGAGCAGCAGTGCCGTCAGCAGCGCGAGCGTGAAGCCGGATTTCTGCTGCAGCACAATTTTCATTGTGCGGCTGCCGGTGCCGGCCAGGGCGATTTCATGCCTGCATCCCGTGCAGTTTTTTGCACGCTCATTGCACCCGGCCCCATTTCCGGCAGACCCATGGCGTGATGATTGATGACATGGAAGCCGTGGCAGAGGCCGCAATTGGAGCTGATTTTCTGGCGCTCCGGATGGGTGCCGGCATGACAGGTTTGGCAGCTCTTGATGGCAGGCATCAGCACATCTTTTGCACTTTTCGAGGAGCTGGCGGCATGACAGCTTTCGCAAGTGGCCATATCGTGTTTGGCGTGCGAGAAGCGTGCCTTGGGCATCCAGGCGGTGTCGGCCAATACGGGCTGCACGTGCCAGTCGGCCTTGCCGCCGCCGCGCGTTTGCCGTGTGATGTTGTGGCAGCTAAAGCAGGTGGTTTTCTCGAAAATTTCTGTCGCCGCGATATTCACCTGCCGTTCCACATCGGCCTGGCCGGAAAGCCGCAGAGCTCCCGGAGCGCTTTTGCCGGGAATGCCGCGCGCGCTGTCATTGCCAGGCAGGTCGGCTTGCGGCCGGTTCAACACGATGCCGTTGATGGCGAGATAGCTGTAGAACTCGCGCATGGTGCTCATCACTTCATCCACATTGCCATGTGGCACCTGACGCTCCGGAGCGGCCACTTCAAAACGCAGTTCGTGGCAAGACTGGCAGCTTTCCTTCATGGTGACGGGTTTGAAATGCAGGCCACTGCTGTCCGGTACATGGCAGCTATTGCAGGTGGTTTTCACCAGTCCTTGCGGACCACGCACGCCTTTCGGATCCAGATGGACATCGTGCGGGAACTTGAGGCCGCGTTTTTCCGTGAGCAGGGATTTTGCGCCCAGACGACTGCGGGATATTTCTGCCTTGCCGTCGGCATTCATGCCACTGACGAAGCTCACGCGGAAATCTGGATGAGCGCGCGCGAAATCACTGACGTTTTCAGTTTTCGTTTCAGGCCAATGCTGTTTGATGTCCTGATGACAGGCGCTGCATTCGCCCATGAAGTAATGCGTGATCTGCTGCTTCAATCCTTGTGCGCCTTTGTGATCACGGTGGCAGCTGGCGCAGCGCACATCACTCAGCCCCGCAGTTTTTGCCATTTTCGTGGGCACGTGATCGCCCATGCTCTGGTGGCAGGCCAGACAGTCTTTGTCCTGTACGCGGCTGAAAGAATCACTGTGGCAAGTTTTGCAGTTATTGGCGAAAGGCTGGTGAGCGGCGGCGAGCTCGCCCGGATTCCAGGCCGCATCGGCCTTGAGTCCTGTTTGTGCCTGCACACTGTTCAGGGTTTGTGCGTCAGCCTTCTGGTCGTGGCTGTCAGCATAAAAAAGGGCAAGTGGCAGCAGCAGGAAAAATACCAGAATAAAGCTAAACAAGGCCCAGGATGCCGTGCGTTTTGAAATTGGGGCATGGCGTGCGTATTCGTAGATATCACTCGCCGAGAGTTTGGTTTTTCCCGGCAAGGGCTGCAGAAGCTCCAGCGTGAGCGCGAGATCGGCATCGCCGGGCTCAGTGATGTCGAGCTGGAAGGGGCCGATTTTGAGGCTGGTGCCGGGCTTAAGGAACTGGGCGCGAAAAACACCAGTGACTTCGGCATTGAGGTCGGCGGCATCAAATAGCTGTGGTCCACTGCGGCCCATGCTGATGCTGCGCGCATGCAGGGGCACGCGTGGATCGGCGAGGCGCAGCTCGCATTCTGCGCCGCGACCTATACGAATCTGGTCGCCCGTGATTTCGCGCGTGGCGCGCATGGGGTTGCCACGGGGCGAGCGCGTGATGGTGGTGACGATGATTTTCATATGCGCACCCTCACCAGTAGAAAAAGACCGACACGATATGTGCGGTCAGGGCAGCCAGGAGCGCAATGGACAGCGGTACATGCAACATCAGCCAGGCATCCAGCCAGGCTTTCTGGCGGGTGTAGGTGCGCAGGCGGCTGAGGCGAGACTGTTTTTGCAGTTGCAGGCGATAAAGTTCGGCATTGATGCGTGCCTGGGCATCACTCAGTGCCGGGTCCATGGTGCCCAGCAGCGTGGCAACGGCGCCGGTTTTGCAATTCGGGTTCTGGCCGGTGAACTGCTGCCAGAAACTGTCGAAGAGAGGCGCATTGATGGATTCCATCAGCGCGCGGTTGATGTAGTCCACATGATTCATGGCGAGGCCGCGACATTCGCTGTCGATTTCTTCTATCGCCAGCAGATGCTGCTCCAGGGTTTCGCCACGCAAGGCCGCACTCATGCGTGCCGGATTGCGGACATAGAAATACATGCCCCAGAAGCCGCTGGCGATCACCGCCATCATCAGCAGATAGGCGAGCGTGTGTACGTTAAGGCCGAATTCGAAACCGGTATGCAGGGTGGCCACGATGATGAGGCTGGCACCCAGATAGATATGCGCTGAAAGCCAGCCCTGCACTCGCCCAAGATTGGAGTTGTAGCGGCGCTTGCGTATGCCATAGGCCAGCAGCAGCAGAATGAGCAAGGCGCCCAGCGTGCCCAGCACATAGCCCAGCCAAGTGCCGCCATTGGGCTTGATATCGGGGTGGTGCCAGAAATAGGCCGCAAGGGAAAGAAGCACCAGCGCTGCCGAGAGTTTCAGGTAGCGGTAATGCTGATAGGTGAAAACGGTTTTCTGTTTCATGGCGCTGGCTTGTGCTGGCGTGGGGCTCTGCGGCACAGGCAGGAGTGAGCAGAAAGCAGGTGCCATTGTGGGCATGGTCGGCAGATGCTTTCCCGGACCTCATCCCTGACGGTCTACGAGCTTGATGGAGCGGGAGTGTATCGTGCCGGCCTTACAGAAGCAGCAATGACTTACGTTCAGGTCTGTGCAGGCAGATATGAGGCTGCGTACAGCATTTTGTGGTGCAAAAACGCTTTTGCTCCTAACGCTGCAGGTGGCGCAAGAGCGGGGCATGGCTTATAAATCCCGACATGAGCATGCTCCCGCCCGCGACCGCCGCCAAATCCCAGTCCACCTTGCTGGTGATTGATGATTCTCCCCAGGATCTTTCCCTGTTGACGGAGTTTTTGCGCAATGCGCGTCTGCGCCTTGTGGTCGCGTTTGACGGACGTGAGGGCTACGAGAAAGCGGCGGCCATGCGCCCCGATCTCATCCTGCTGGATGTGCGTATGCCGCGCACCGACGGTTTTGCCGCCTGCCGCCTGCTCAAGGCCGATGCGCGCACCCGCGATATTCCCGTGATCTTCCTCTCCGGCTGCAATGATCTGGACGATCGCCTGACCGGGCTGCGTCTGGGCGCGGTGGATTACATCAGCAAGCCGTTTGCGCCCGAAGAAGTGCTGGCACGGGTGAGTGTGCATCTGGAGCTGCGTCAGCGCCGCCAGAGTGTGGAGGCGGCCGCCGGCGAGACGGCTGAGGTGGGCACGCCGCTCAATAGCACGGTGCAGGCGGCGATGGAGATCTTGCTGCGTGATCCGGGCAATTCGCCCTCGCTGCCGGATCTGGCGCATCAGGTCGGCACCAATGAGCGCCGGCTCACTGAATTATTCCGTGCGAGCACCGGTATGCCGGTGTTTGCCTGGCTGCGTGAGCAGCGCTTCCAGATGGCTTGTCGTCTGCTCGCCGAGAGCGGTCTGGATATCCAGCAGATTGCCGATCATGTCGGTTATGGCAATGCCGGCAACTTCACTACCATGTTCCGCGAGCGCCTCGGCGTGACGCCGCGCGACTATCGCCAGGCCCAGCGCGAGCGCACGGGCGCGGCCTCATGAGGGCAGCCGGCCCGCTGTGCCTGCTGCGCCATGCTTTCGCCGTTTTTACTGTGCTGTCCGCGCTGCTGGTTTGGCCACTGGCGGCGCAGGCTGGCACAGTGGTTTTCCGTGTTGATGACAGGGGCACGGTGCTTAATGCCGATCTGGAAATCCTGCGTGATCCGGGTGGCCATCTCAATGTGGATGAAGTGGCGCGCTCCACGCAGTTTCATCCTGGCCGCTGGCATGATTTCACGCCGGGTTACACCACCGATGCCATCTGGCTGCGCTTGAGTTTCTACAATTCCTTTCCGGATGATGGCGAGCGCTATCTCGAGATCAGTCCGCCACGCCTGCAGGATGTGCGCCTCTATCAGCCCCTGGTGAATGGCAGCTGGCAGCTGCAGCAGGGCGGAACCGTGTTGCCGGTGGCGGAGCGCGAAGTGGCCTCCCGTCTCACCGTGTTCCCTCTGCGCATGGGGCCGGGCGAGACGCGCACGGTGTATGTGCGCATAGCTTCGGCCAACGCCATCATGCTGCATGCGCGGCTCTGGCAGCCGCAGGCTTTCCATCAGGCCGAGCGTCGTCTCGATCTCATCAACAGCATGCAGTATGGTGCCGTGCTGCTGCTCTTCATTTACGGGCTGGTGCTGGCCTATACCACGCGTGAACGTGCGCTTCTGTATTTCGGGCTCATGTTGGGCGGGGCCCTGCTCAATGATGTGAGTCTGCTGCAATACGCCTATCAGTATCTGTGGCCGCATGCGCCGGACTGGAATCTGCGCAGTCCCGGTGTTTTTGGCGTGCCAGTGCTGCTCGGCTCGGCCCTGCTCATCATGCGTCTGCTGGATGTGCCGCAGTATTTTCCGCGCAGCAGATTTGTGCTGCTCATATTGTGTGGCCTGCTGCTGCTGACGGTGCCGCCGATGTTGTGGGGCGATTACCGTTTCTGGGTCACGGTCAGCTATGCCCTGACCTTGTTATGCGTGATTTTTATCGGTGCCATCGTGATCCGGGCGGCCTGGCGGCGTTTGCCGGAGGCTAATCTGGTGCTGCAGGCCTTTGTGCTGACCTGGCTATTGACCCTGCTGCGTCTGGGCCAGATTTTCGGTCTGGTGCCGCACGACATCCTCATCGACTATTCGCAGAACTGGGCCATCCTGCTTTCCGGCAGCGTCATCGTCATCATCATCGTGGACATGCTGCGCAAGTTGCGCGAAGAGCGCGAGGTTGCCGAAATCGAGGCGGTGGCGGCGCGCCTGCAGGCCGAGCAGGACGTGCGTATGCACACCCATGAACTGCGCCTGGCCAAGGAAATGGCCGAGGCCAGCAGCCATGCCAAATCCGCTTTTCTCGCGCAGCTCAGCCATGAGTTGCGCACGCCTTTGCATAGCATTCTGGGTTATAGCGGCCTCATTCTGGGCGAAAGCACGAATGTCAGTGATCGCCGCCGCGTGGCCGCCGTGCAGCAGAGTGGCCGCCATCTGCTGGCCCTGATCGACGAGCTACTGGATTACGCCCGGCTGGAGGCCAACAAGCTGACGCTGGAACCGCGCCCGGTTTATCTGCACGCCCTGCTCGAGGCGGTTGTGCAGGAAGTGCGGCAGGGGCAGGTGCAGGAGATTCCACTCGGCCTGCAGCTGGAGCCCGGTCTGCCGTCCACGGTCATGCTGGACCCGGTACGTCTGCGCCAGGTGCTGCTCAATCTCATGGTCAATGCCTGCCGGCATAGCCGGGCGTCCCGCATCACCCTGATCGCCGCGCCCGGGCAGAGGCCGGACAGTCTGTATCTCGCCGTGCAGGACAACGGCAGCGGTATTGCGCCGGAAGACAAGGCGCGCCTGTTCCTGCCTTTCGAGCAGGGGCGTGCGCCCAGTGAAGGTATGGGTCTGGGTTTGGCTATCTCACAGCAGTTCGTGCAGCTCATGGGCGGCGATCTGGTCTGCGAGGATGCCGCGGGCGGCGGCAGCATTTTTCACTTCAGCATTGCTCTGGAGGAAGCGCCGGAGGCGCAGGTGCAATTGCTGGCCGGCGAGGTGATGCCGCGGCGTTATCGCGGTGCGGTGCGGCGCGTACTGGTGGTGGACGATATTGCCGAGAACCGGGCCCTGCTCGCCGATGTATTGGCCACGCTGGGTTTTGATGTGGCGCTGGCCGATGGTGGCAGTTCGGCCCTGAGCTGCCTGGCGGAGCCGGCCTTTGATCTCGTCATCACCGATCAGCTCATGCCCGATATGAGTGGCTGGGAGCTTTTACGCCGGGCCCGTGAAGCGGGCCATGCCATGCCCTTCATCCTGCTCTCGGGGGCGGCTCCCGTGCTGCCGGACAACTGGCCGCCGCGGCTGGTATTTGCCGTCATCCTCATGAAGCCGGCGGAGCCGGCACGATTGGCCGAAGCCATTGCCAGTGCCCTGCGTCTGGAGTGGGAGGAAGAGGCGGCGCCGGCAACACAGGCCCTGTTCCGGCGTCCGCCGGAAGACGATCTCAGGCAGTTACGCGAGGCGGCCAGCGAGGGCAGGATTTCCGATATTGAAGACTGGGCGAGCCGGCTGCTGCAGGCGCCCGCGGAGTACCATCCCTTTGCTCTGGCTGTGCAGGAGGCCGTGCGCCGCCTGGATTTGCCGGGCATCCAGAGCCTCTCAGCGCCCTGAAAACCCGCTTGCCGGCCCGGCACAAAGCCTCAGGCCCGGAATGAACGGACGGAAAAAGCCCCCGTGGCCGGCCATAAAGTCGCCCCAGCATAAATACCCGCTCCCCCCGCAAAACCGTGTTTTCCTTATATTGCCGTATGGTTGCCGCTAAGTAGCTGAAATGTTTGGTTTTTCTATTTTTAACTGAAAACCGGGCGCCCAGCTTATGTGAGCGGCATCACAAGTTGTCTGTGTGGTGTGTCTCCTTTCAGGGGAGCGCGAGCATCAGCAGGCGCTTGGCAGTATGGGGTTAGACATGAACAAGCGCATTCTTCTGGCCAGGACGGCTCTTGCCACACTCGCTCTGTCCGCTTTGGTGTCGGAAGTGCAGGCCGCCGGAACTGCGGCTGGCAGCAATATTGTCAACACGGCCTCGGCCACCTTCAACGATCCGGCGGGTACGCCGCAGAGCACCACGTCCAATACCTCCACCTTGCAGGTGGACGAGATCCTGGACGTCACTGTCGTTTCCAACGATGCCGGCAATGTCTCGGTGAATACACCGTCCAGCAGCCAGGTGCTGTCTTTCAAGATCACCAATACCGGTAACGGCTCTGAAGCCTTCACGCTCGCGGCTACCGGCACCGTGTCTGGCGACCAGTTCGATCCGACCAATGTTCGCATCTATCTCGATGATGGCGACGGCATCTTCAATGCCGCCGACACCGTCTATGTGGCCGGCAGCAATGATCCGACGCTGGCGGCTGAAGGCTCGCGCACGGTCTTCCTGGTCAGTGACATTCCTTCCGGCCGCGCCAATGGCGATATCGGCCAGGCCACGGTGACGGCCACCGCCAAGACCGGCCATGGCACTCCCGGTACCACCATTGCCGGTCAGGGCACTGGCGGCAGCGATGCCGTAGTTGGCTCCACCACGGCCGAAGCCGCACGCAGCAACGGCTATGCGGTGGTTCACGCCGGCGGCGTGCTGAGTAAATCCAGCTCCGTGCTGGACCAGTTTGGCGGTAGCAATGCCATCCCGGGCGCCACCATCACCTACAGCCTGACATTCACGGCAACCGGCAGCGGCAATCTCACCAATGCCGCCGTGACCGACTCGGTTCCGGCGGGCACCACCTATGTGCCGGGCTCGACCACGCTGGATCTGGCTGCACTGACGGATGCCAATGGTGATGACGCCGGCAAGTTTGACGCCATTCCGGCCGGCAGCAATGCCAAGGGCCTGGTCACGGTAAGTCTGGGCACGGTAGCGGCCACGGCAGCGCCGGGCACCGTCCATACAGTAACCTTTAAGGTGACGATCGACTGATACGGTCGGTTCACAAGCCCAAGGAGTGTTTTTCATGACTACATCCACCCGTTTCTCCACTTTCCTGCGCCGACTGGCAACACCGCTGCTGGCCATGGGTCTGCTGCTGCCCGCCTTCGCGCTTGCTGAAGTGCAACTCAGCAGCGTGGCTTTTCAGGAAAAAGAAGTTGTAGGCAAGGACGGCAAGAAAAGCGTGAAGCGCGAGCCGCTCGCCAATGCCGTGCCCGGCCAGGAAGTGATTTACGTCATCACCTATCGCAACACCGGTACTGAGCCGGTGCAAAACGTGGTGGTGAACAATCCCGTGCCCAAGGAACTTTCCTATGTAGGAAATTCTGCGCTGGGTAACGGCACACGTTTCGAAGCTTCTGTTGATGGTGGCAAAACATTTGGCGTGTTCAGCCAGCTCACCGTGAAAGCAGCAGATGGAAAAACGCGTGCAGCCAGTGGTTCGGATGTAACGAATCTGCGCTGGACGCTGAGCACTCCGCTCAAGGGCGGTGGTGAGGGTGATGTGTCGTATCGCGCGGTGTTGCGTTAAAGCCAAGCCGGGAAAGTCAGCGTGACTTTCCCGGTTTCTTTTTTGCCCACCGCCCCAGAATTTTGTTGACAGGGGAAGCCCCGCGCGCAAAACGCGGGGATTAAAAGGAATCCCACCCAAGGACAGAGCTGTGAACTTCCGGTGTTTTACCGGAAGCGGATTAATGCGGCCTGAAATCCTGCTTCTGTTGCTGTTGTTGTGAAAAAAACAGGCTGCAAAACCGGTTCCCTTTTATGAAAAGCCAAATGGAGTCAATCATGAAACCTCGTAATACCCGTCTCGGGTTGGCGCTTGCCGCCGGCCTGCTGACTGTGGGTGCAATGCCGCAGGCATTCGCCGCCGGCCCTGTTTCGGGCACGCTGGCTGGTACCTCAGTCAACAACACTGCGTCCGTTAACTATTCCGTTGCGGGCACGGCACAAACCGCCGTTAACAGTAATACCTCCAGCTTCCGCGTTGACCGTCTGCTCAATGTGACCGTTGCCCAATCGGGTGGCGCCACTTCCGTGGCCCCGGGCTCAACTTCACAGGTCATTGCGTTCACCGTGACCAACAACTCGAACTCCGTTCAGGATTTCAAGCTGGATGCGGCCAATCTCACCGGCGACCAGTTCGACGGCACCATCACAGGCGTGTTTGTTGAAACCAACGGCACCGCTGGTTATCAGGCGGCTGATACAGCGACCTTCATTGATGAACTGGCACCTGATGCCACCATCACGGTTTATGTCGTGGCTACCATGCCGGCTGGCATCGTCACCGGTAATCTTGCCAATGTGAGTCTGCAGGCTACGGCTGCGCAGAGCACCAATGCCGGCACCGGCGCTTATGTGGCAACGGTTGGCACACTGGCCGCGGTTGCAGTAGAAACCAACACTGGTACTGCTGATAACGCCACCTTCACTGACACTGTGTTTGGCGATGCTGCCGGCACCTATGCCGGTGATGTGGCTGAAGATGGCAAGCACAGCGCCACCAATACCTACACCGTGAGCACAGCGGCCATCACCGTGGCCAAAAGCTCCACTGTCATCAGCGATCCTTTCAATCTCACCACCAATCCCAAGGCTATTCCTGGTGCCGTGGTGGAGTACTGCCTGATTGTCAGCAATGCCTCCGGCGGCGCTGCAGCCAGCAGTGTGGTGCTGACTGACGTGGTGCCAACACAGACCACCTATGTCACGGGCTCCATGAAGTCCGGCACGGGTGCCAGCTGCAACGGTGGCACGGTCACCACGCTGACGGACTCGTCGGCTGATGGTGACAACGCTTCCTTCAATACCGGAACCACCACCGTTTCTGTTGGCACGAGCTCCATCGCTGCCAACTCCAGCGTGTGGGCGATTTTCCGTGTGACGGTGAAGTAAGCGCTGCATCGCAAGACCCCTCGTGGCTAGAGGGGAACCGGATCGGCCGGCCCCGGATTTTCCGGGTGCCGGCCACTCCGCCAAATGAAGAACAGGAAAATTGAATTGTTGATGACTCCTTCCTTCTCGCTGCTACGTCCAGGCTGCATGCCAGGCGGGCTGTCGCACTTTGTGCGCGCAGCTCTCCTGGCATGCGGCCTGTTGTCGTTGTCGGCGGAGGCGGCCACGGTCACCAATACAGCGCAAGCCAGCTTCAATGATTTCAACGGCATTCCCGCTGCTATCAATTCCAATACGACAAGTTTGTCGGTGCTGCCAACGCCGTCGGCGCCGACGCCGGGCGTAGTCACTTTTTATCGCTACTCGCCCACGGGCCAGTGCGGTGATATGTCGGGCCACACCGTAGCGGCACAGAATTATCCCTTTAACGGTGGTCGCTATGCCGATGCGCCGCTGCCGGGCGGTAATCTGCAGGCCTTGGCGGCACCCATGGCGCTGCCGCCGCTGCCGGGCCAGCCCGCCGTACCGCCCATCAATACGGCATCGGCCATGGTTTGCCCGACCACGGTTTTCCATACGGGCGAGCCGGTGTTTGTCACACTGGCTGACGCCAATCGCAATATCGATCCTTACAGCGTGGAAGTGATCACGCTGAAGATCACCAGCAGCACAGGTGATACGGAAGAACTGGAGCTGCGCGAAACCGGCCCCAATACCGGTGTGTTTTCGGCGGTCATCCAGAGTGAAAAAAGCACGGCCACAAATTACAACGGCAAGCTTTCCGTGGATGTGGACAGCACGCTCACTGCGCATTATGAGGATGTCTACTATCCCGCTGACCAATCCGATACCACGGCGCTGGTGGATCCTTTCGGTCTGGTTTTTGATGCCGTTACGGGTAACCCCATCAGTGCGGCCGTGGTGCGTATCGTTAATGTGAGCACGGGTGCCGACGCCAAGGTTTATCGCGACGACGGCGTTACCCCGCATCCGGCCAGCATGGTTACGGGCAGCACGGTTCCCGGCAATCCCGCTGTTCCGCCCGGAGGTTTCCGCTTCCCGCTGGTGGCACCGGGCACTTATCGTTTTGAAATCACGCTGCCGGCCGGCTATTCCGCGCCCTCCCTGATTCTTCCGGCTTGTGCCGCACCACCTTGCGCCAATACTTTTGGCCGCATGATCGTGGCCGGTTCGCATCTGGATACTTTTGTAGTGGTGCCGGGCCCGGCACTGAATATCGATATTCCGGTAGATCCCACGGCCAGCGATATCGTCATCCAGAAAACAGTGTCGCAGACGCAGGCGGCTGTCGGTGATTTCCTGCAGTACCGTCTTACTGTGCAGAACCGCAATCTCGCCGCCACTAACCGCACGACGGTTACGGATATGCTGCCGGCCGGTATGCGTTACCAGGCCGGTTCGCTGTATGTAGATGGCGTGAAGTTCGCTGATCCTGTCATTGCCTCGAATGGCCGCACACTGACCTTTGAAATCGGTGCGATAGCCGCCGGTGCCACCGCCCAGGTGAGCTATGTCGTGGTGCTGGGGGCAGGTGTGGTGCCCGGTCAGCTGGCGGTGAATGCGGTATCGGCTGTTGGCGCATCCAACAACATCACGCTGACCTCCAATCGTGCCCAGGTCGGGGTGCTGATTCGTGAAGACATGCTGAGCAGTCGCTTCACCATTATCGGCCGTGTTTTTGAAAGCGATTGCAAAACGGCCTGGCAGGATCTCAAGGGTCTGGCCAATGCTCTCGTGATGCTGGAAGACGGCACCTATGTTGTTACCGATGCCGATGGCCAGTATCACATTGAAGGCGTGAAGCCCGGCACGCATGTGGTGCAGCTCGATACCAGCTCGCTGCCAGCCGGTTATGAGGCCGTGCCTTGCATACAGAATTCCCGGTTTGCCGGCAGCGCTTATTCGCAGTTTGTGGATGTGAAAGGCGGCGGTTTGTGGCGTGCTGATTTCTTTGTGCGGCCGGCACCGAAAAAAGCCGAGCTCAAGCCTGAACCCCTTGTCATTCCGGATGGTGAAGCCGGCATACGTCTGCAAACTCTGGACAATGTGCAGGTGAGCGATCTCACGGAAACACTGGCGGCGCGCAGCTACACCTTCAAGGGCCGTTTCGATCCGAATCAGGATGTGCTGCGTGCGGAATCCGTGAAGGAGCTGGAAAGACTGCTGGCCCAGTTGCAGAAAGGCCAGGTGCAGAAGCTGGAAATCATCGGCCACACCGATAGCGCGGGGCTCAAGGGCGGATCGGAAAAGAAATTCGGCGATAACTACGGTCTTTCGCGCGCGCGCGCCAAAACCATTGCCGATTATCTTGGTCCGCGTCTGGGGCTGGCTGCAGAGCAGATCGTGCTGGATGGCCGAGGCCCGGATATGCCAGTGGCCAGCAACGATACGCTGGATGGCCGTGCCCGGAATCGTCGCGTGGAAGTGATCGTGCACGGTGGCATGGGCCCGACCTCGGCCAAAGTGGGCGAGCGTTCGCGTCGTCAGCACCGCCTCATCGTGGATACAGGGCGTGTGCCGGCTTTTAATCTGCGCGTCACCGTGATGTTGCCGGCCGATCTGGCTTATGTGAAAGGCTCGGCCCGCATAGATGACGCCGTGTTGGCCGATCCGGAAGACATGGGTGGCATGTTGGTGTGGCGTATTCCTGCAGCCGCACCGAAAGCTGCAGCCGAAGATATGGCGACTGATCCGGCAGCGTGGCAGCGTCTGGTCACTTTCAACACCGATGTGGTGCGCAAAGTGGTGACGGCTAAGCCGGCCTCAGCAAAAGAATTCCAGTTCAAGGGCCACTTCGAGCCCAATCACGCCGAGCTCATGCCCGGTTCTGATGCCGAGTTGCAGGCCTTGGAGAAAAAGCTCGCTGGCGCTGGTGCTATTGAAGCACTGGAAGTCATCGGCCATACCGACAGCGCTGATCTCAAGGGCGATGCCAAGAAGCAGTTTGGCGACAACTACGGCCTCAGTCAGGCGCGTGCACGCACTATCGCCGATGCCCTGTCGGCCCGTCTGGGTCTTTCTTCTGATCGCATCACGGTCAGCGGAAAAGGTCCGGACGAGCCCGTGGCCAGCAATAAGACCCTGGCCGGCCGCGCCCAGAATCGTCGCGTGGAAGTGCGCGTGCACAGCCGCGAAGCCGCGCAATCGCATCTGCAGAATCTTTGCACGGATGGCAATGTCAGCCTCAAGGCCGCGGCCAGCATCGATACGGAGGCGCTGCAGAATGTGCGTCTGCCCGTGGTGGAAAATCAGCTGGCCTGTGCCGACATCAATGGCCGCAAAGACAAGCAGGCTGAAGTGAAGCCGGCTGCTGTCATTACGGTGGTGGATGCCCCGACGGCAGCGGCCGCCGCTCCCACAAGCACAGCTTCTGCGCCTGCTGCTGTTGATGGCAACGACAGTGGTCGCAAGAGCGTGGTGCTGAAGCCGGCTCCGGCAAAAACCGAAATCGTATTGCCAGCCGCTGATGCTGAAGACAAGGCCGGTGACGACAGTGGCATCGGCTCGGCCGGCGCCGGTGTGGACTGGTTGCAGCAGGCTGTTGGCGAAACCACTTTCTTGTTCCCGGCCGAAAATCACAATCCGCGTGCGCCAGCACTGCGTGTGGTGGTGGCACACCAGCTCAATCAGAGCGTGTCGCTGTTCGTGAATGGCGAAGCAGTATCCGGTCTCAATTTCGATGGCGAGCGTAAGGCCGCAGACCGCAATGCCATGATCAGTGCATGGCGCGGTGTGCCGCTGGTGGATGGTGCCAACCGTATCGTTGCGCGCGTGCGCGACAATGCCAGCGGTCAGGTTGTCACTGAACTCGTGCGCGTGGTGCATTACGCCAATACCCCGGTGCGTGCCGAACTCATTCCGGAACAGTCCAAGCTGGTTGCCGATGGCATTACGCGTCCGGTGCTGGCGATACGTTTGCTCGATCGTGACGGCAAGCCCATACGCAATGGCGTGTCCGGCCCCATCAGCATCACTGCCCCGTATATGACGGCGCAGCAGCTGGATGAAACCCAGCAGCGCCAGCTCGCCGGTCTGGATCGTTATCAGCCGCAGTACACCGTGAAAGGCGATGATGGTATTGCCCTGATCGAACTGGCACCGACGACTGAATCCGGCATGGCGAAAATCGGTTTCACTTTTCAGATCAGCAAGGAAAACAAGCGTACGCAGGAATTGCAGGCCTGGATGGCGCCGGCAGCACGTGACTGGGTCATGGTGGGTTTTGCTGAAGGTTCGGTGGGTTTCAATACGCTCAAGGACAATGCCCAGGCGCTCAAGGATCAGGGCGTGGAAGACGGCAGCTATACCGATGGCAAGGTGAGCTTCTATGCCAAGGGACGCGTGCTCGGAAAATGGCTGCTCACCATGGCCTATGACAGCAGCAAGTCACGCGATCGTCAGGGCCTGCTGTCCACGATTGATCCCAACAAGTACTACACGCTTTATGGTGACGGCGCGCAGCAGCGTTACGACGCCGCCAGCCAGGCCAAGCTCTACCTCAAGCTGGAGCGTGGCCAGTTCTATGCTTTGTTCGGCGATTATGAAACCGGTCTGACCCAGACCCAGCTCACGCGCTACAGCCGCGTCCTGAATGGTTTTAAGAGCGAGAATGCAGGCGGCCCGGTGGTGTTTACCGTGTATGCGGCCGATACCGAGCAGAATTACGCCCATGATGAAATCCAGGGTAACGGCACTTCCGGTCTGTATCGCCTGAAGCAGCGCGGTATCGTGCTCAATAGCGAAATCATCCGTCTCGAAGTACGTGATCGTCTGGCCAGCGAAAAAATCATTTCCAGCAAGACACTGGCTCGTCACCTTGATTACGACATCGACTACGACGCCGGCACGCTGTTCTTCAAACAGCCGGTCAATGCGCGTGACACGAATTTCAATCCGGCGTGGATAGTGGTCGAGTATGAAACGCTGGGTTCAACACAGGCGGCGCTCAATGCCGGTGGCCGCATAGGCCTCAATCTGGATGAGGGCAAACTCAGCATGGGCGTGACCGCGCTGCGTGACGAAGGCTCGCAGAACCAGAGCAATCTCGGCGGCGCCGACCTTACCTACCATCTCGCCGTGGATACCGAGCTGCGTCTGGAAGTGGCCAATAGCACCGGCCAGACCCTGAACAATCCGGATATTAGCGGTGGCGCCTGGCTGGCTGAGCTTGAGCATCACAGCGGCCGTTTCGATGCACTGCTTTACAGCCGTCGTCAGGATTCTGATTTCGGCGTGAGCCAGCAGAGTCTGGCTGACAGTGGTCAGCAGAAGACAGGTGTGGAAGGTCAGTACCGTATAGATCGCAAATGGGCTGTGCAGGGTCAGGTCTTCCAGCAGGAAAATCAGAAGACAGATGCCACTCGTGATGCGGTTGCCGCCAAGCTGCGTTATGAAACCGAAAACGGTGGCCTGAGTGTGGGCGCCCAGGTCATTAACGACAGCACGGATTCCGGCGTGCTGGCGGGTCAGGATTTCCGTTCCGAGCAGGCCGTGTTCGGTGCCAATCGCTGGTTCATGAAGCGCAAGGTGGAGCTCACCGCGCAGGCGGAAGTGGGTCAGGCAGAAAGTGCTGATTATCCCAATCGCTATGTGCTGGGTGCGGGTTACCAACTGACCGATGCTGTGCGCCTGCTGGCGGCTCAGGAATTCACCGACAGCGATGTCAACACCAGCACCTCGCGCGTGGGCGCACAGGTGGTGCCGTGGAAGGGTGCACGTGTGGATTCCACGCTGAATCAGAGCCAGATCAGCGAATTCGGTCCGCGCACGTTTGCCCAGATGGGGCTGACTCAGACCATTCTCATTGATGATCGCTGGGGTCTGGATTTCAGTGTGGACAGCAGCCGCAGCCTCAATGGTGCCGAGCAGAGCAAGCCGGTAGTGAATTCCGATAGCACCACCAATCTGTTGGGTACCGCCACCGTGACCGCCGTGACTGAGGATTATCTGGCTCTCTCCGGTGGTGCCACCTACCGCTCGGATGTGTGGAGCTGGAATGGCCGGCTGGAAAGCCGCAACGGCGATACCAGTGATCGTTACGGCATCACCAGCAATTTCCTGCGTCAGGCTCACGCCGGCGTGGCCTTTGCCACTTCCGCACAGGTATTCCACACACTGGAAGACACCGGTAGCAGCGGCAATCTCGGCACCATAGATCTGTCCTGGGCCTGGCGCCCTCTGGGCACGCAGTTCTCCGTGCTGGATAAGCTGGAATTCAAATACGAGGACGCAAGCAACAGCAGCGGCATCTATGGTTTCAATAGCCTGGCCGCCAGTGAGGCACGCACGCGCCGCATCATCAATAATCTGGCCCTGAACCATGTGTCACGCGAGTGGACAGGCGAAGACATGACCGGCAATCTTTTCCAGCGCTATGAACGCACGCAGTGGTCGCTTTACTACGGCGCCAAGTACGCACTGGATACCTTCGACGGAGTGGATTACTCCGGCTACACCGACATCCTGGGATTGGAAGTGCGCCACGACATCAAGACCTGGCTGGACATAGGCCTGCAGGCCAGCACACTGAACTCTTGGAGCACCGGCACGCGCAGCTATTCCTTCGGCCCGCAGATCGGCGGCTCGCCGGTGAAGAACGGTTGGGTAACGCTGGGTTGGAATCTGCGCGGCTTTAGCGATAAAGATTTCGATGCCGCCCGCTATTCGGCACAAGGCCCGTACTTGCAGCTGCGCTTCAAGTTCGATCAGAACAGTTTCAAGCGCGGCGCGGCCAAGGCTGATGCCACGAACACGAGTGTTTCGCCATGATGCGCAAGGTCATGACTATCGGTATCAGCCGCTTGCTGCTGCTGTTTTTGCTATTGCCGCTGACGGCGCAGGCCGACCGTAATTTCTCGCAGCGTTTTTCCGCCAATACCGAGGGCGATCTGGTTCTGGTTGGCAATACTTTGCTGAGTTGCCCCACGGCCGCGACCAACTGCGCTGCGGCAAGGGCGGGCGGGGCTTACGACAATAACGATTTCAATCCCATGGCCTATGTCGATATCGACAGTGATGCCACAACTTTCAATTCCAGCTCGGCCAATCTGACTATCCCGGCTGGTTCCACGGTGCTCTTTGCCGGCCTTTACTGGTCGGGGGACTCCAGCAGCAGCGCCCGTAATCAGGTGCTGTTCAAAACCGCCAGCGCGTTTGGCTACTCCACGGTGACAGCTTCGGTGGTTGATCAGGGTGCTACCGGTGCGGCCGGAACAGCGGCCTATCAGGGCTATGCCAATGTCACCTCCCAGGTGCAGGCGGCGGGCAGCGGCACCTATACCGTAGCCAATGTGCAGGCGGGTACGGCGCGTTATCAGCATGCCGGCTGGTCCTTGATCGTGGTGTTCTCGAATAACAGTTATCCGCTGCGCAATTTTGCGGTTTATGACGGCATGCGCTACGCCGAAGCCACCACCATCAATATTCCTGTCAGCGGCTTTCTCACGCCGCTGAGTGGCCCTATCACCACGCGTCTGGGCACCGTGGTTTACGACGGTGATGTAGGCACCACCGGCGATGCCATCGGGCTTAACTCGACCACCATTTCGGATGCAGTACATCCGGCCAATAACGCTTTCAATTCCAAGATTACGGATCTGGGTGTCAACGTCACCAGCAAGAATCCGGATTACCGCAACCAGCTCGGCTTTGATCTTGCGCGCTGGAATGTGCCCAGCGGCATCATGCCCAATGGCGCTACCACAGCCACCATCAATGTCACATCGCCTACCGGGGGCAGTACTCCGGAAGTGATGTGGGTGGGTGTGATTACTTTTTCCACAGACATCTACGTTCCCATCATCACGCCCAATATCGTGAAGACGGCGACCGATGTGAACGGTGGCCAGCTGGTGGCTGGCGATACCCTGCGCTGGACCGTGACCATGAGTAATACCGGTCTGGATACGGCTACCAATCTTACCGTCACCGACCCTCTGCCGCCGGAGGTCACTTACAAGACGGGAACGCTCAAAATCGTGACGGCGCCCGCGGGCGCCACCACCGGAACCAAGACGGATACTGCCGGCGATGATGTGGCGGAATATATTTCCGGCTCCAATTCTGTGGTGTTTCGCCTGGGCACCGGCGCTACCTCATCCACCGGTGGCAGCCTGGCCTATGGCCAGAGCACCTCTTTCACTTTTGACACGATAGTGGCTGGCGGTCTGGCTGCCGGTACGCCCATTACCAATACCGTGAGTGTTTCTTATCGCGGCCAGACCATAGGTGAGACCTATGGTGGAACAGGGGCGGCCGCCAGCGCAGTGCTGATGGGGCCGCCGGCTATCAGCAAGGCTTTTGCGCCAGCGGCTATTGATGTCGGCGGCGTGTCTGTACTTAGCATCGTGGTCAGTAATCCGGCCAGCAATCCGGCCACCCTCAGCGGTGTGACTTTTACCGATACCTATCCAGCCGGTCTGCTGAATGCGGCCTCACCCAATCCCGCCATCAACTGTACGCCGGGGTCCACGGCCGGCACGCTCACCGGCGGCGCCGCTAATGGTGGTGATGTCGGCATGAGTGGCGCCAGCATCGCTGCCAATGGCAATTGCACCATCACCATCAATGTCACCGCGGCTACAGCGGGCAGTTATAGCAACATCACCTCAACCGTCGCCTCCAATAATGGCGGGACCGGGCCGGCATCGGCGGCGGCCGTGCTGGCCGTGGGCAAGCCTTCCATTGCCAAGGCATTTGCGCCGACCTCCATCCTGTCTGGCGCCAATTCCGTTATCACGTTCACCCTGAGCAACCCAACGGCGGCGGCTCGTAGTGGTGTGGGCTTCACCGACACGCTGACGAATATGGTGGTATCCACGCCCAGCGTGACTGGCGGCACTTGCACCGGCACGCGTACGGCGCTGCAAGGTACTAACAGTATTTCTTTCTCTGGTGGCAGCTTGGCGGCCAGTGGCAGTTGCACGGTGACGGTCAGTGTCACCAGCACCACGGGCGGCATACATCCGAATACCAGCACCGGTGTTTCCTCCACGGAAACGGGTGCTGCCGGTAATCCCAGCAACACGGCTTATCTCACTGTGATTGCACCACCCGCCATCAGCAAATCGTTCAGTCCGACGTCGGTGCGCACCAACTCGCCTTCGCAGATGACGATTACGGTCAGCAATCCCAATACCACGGGCTCCATCACCGGCATTGCCTTCACCGATACTTATCCCACCACGCCCGGCGCCATGATCAATGACGCGCCACCCAACTCCACGCTGAATTGCACAGGCAGCACCGGGGGCACGGTGGAGGGACGCACAGGCGCGGGCGCATGGGGCACCGTGGTGGCATCACAAACGGCCATACGCATGACGGGTCTGACGCTGGCCGCGGGCGGCAGCTGCACCATCACGGTCAATGTGGATGGCGCCACGGCGGGCAACTACACCAACTCCACCGGAGCGGTGAGCAGTACCAATGCCGGCAGCGGTGCAGCCGCATCGGCAGTGCTCAATATCACCAGCTTTGTGGCGCCTACCGTCACCAAGACCTTTGGCGGCAGCGCCAGCAGTACCGTGATTACCTCGGGCTCCAACACGATGCTGCGTATCACGCTGGCGAACAGCAATGCCTCGGCAGTGACGGGTGCTGCCTTCACCGACACTTTCCCGACCAATCTTTTTGTGGCGAACACGCCGGCCGTGACTAATACCTGTGCGGTCGGGACTCTCAGCGGTGCGACGGCAGGCAGCTCATCGCTGACACTCTCGGGCGCCACTATTCCGGCCAGCAGCTCCTGCTATATCGAAGTCAGTGTCACCAGCAGTGATCCTGGTGAATACCTCAACACGACCGGCACCATTACCACGACCAATGCCGGCAGCTTCGGCCCGGCCACGGCCATATTGAATGTGCTGGCGCCGCCAAAAATTGCCAAGGCATTCAATCCGACTTCCATCGGGACGGGAGCTGCGGCTTATTCCACGCTGACCATCACACTCAGCAATCCCACCACGGCCAGTGTTTCCCTGAGCGGCGTTGCCTTCAACGATGCTTTTCCCGCCAATATGATTGTGCACACCACACCTTCGGCAGCCACAACGTGTGCCAGTGGCACCATTCAGGGCCGCACGGGTGGTGGTGGGTGGGGAACGATCGCTTCGCTTAATACGGAAATTCGCCTGACCGGCGCCACGCTGGCACCCAATGCCAGCTGTACAGTGTCGGTGCGCGTGCGCAGCAGCAGCACGACGCCCGCCACGTATGTGAATACCACCGGCAATGTGACGTCGAGCAATGGAGGCACCGGTCTCACTGCCACGGCATCCATGTCGATCAGCCGTCCGGCGATTGCCAAAACCTTCAGCGCCGGAGCAACGCCGATTGCTGCAGGTGCATCCACGGTACTGACAATTACGCTCAGCAATCCGGGTTCCGCTGCCATGGCCGGTGCCGCTTTTACGGATACTTATCCGGCCGGCATGACGAATACGGCAACACCATCGGCTGCTACCACCTGTGGCGGCACGGTAACGGCGGCGGCCAATGGCGGCTCGATAGCGCTTTCCGGGGGCAGCATTCCGGCCGCCAGTTCCTGCACGGTGACGGTGAATGTAAGAGCGACGGAAACGGTCACCAATACGATTCCCGCAGGCGAGCTGAGCACAACGTCCTATGGCGATAATGCCAGCCCGGCTTCGGCCACTTTGCAGATCTACAATGCGCCGGATGTGCTCAAAGTCTTCAGTCCGGACGTTGTTCTGCCATCCGGAAACTCGCGTCTCACTATCACCCTCACCAATAGCAATGCGCTCGCCGCCAGCGGTGTGGCATTTACCGATAATTATCCTTCCGGACTGGTTAATGCCCCCACGCCGGCGGCTGCCAATACCTGCAGTCCTGCCGGCACGCTGACGGCGACGGCAGGTGGCACTTCCTTCGTGCTCACAGGCGCCGGCATTCCGGCGAACAGCAGCTGCTCCGTCAGCGTTGATGTCAGAAGTGCAACGGCCGGCGCGTATCTCAATAACAGCGGCAGTGTTGCCACTAGCAATATCGGCACCGGTGCGGCATCCAGCGCTACCTTGACCGTGATGGCCGTGCCGACTCTGACCAAGGTGTTCACGCCTGCTGCCGTGTTGGTGAATGAGGAGAGCGTGCTGACCATCACGCTCAGCAATGCCAACGCACTGGATGTGATGGGAGCTGCCTTGACCGATACCTACCCTTCGGGCCTCGTCAATACGGCAACGCCCAGTGTTACCAGCTCTTGTGCGGATGCCGTGCTCAGCGCCACTGCCGGGGGTAATAGTGTGGCAATTTCCGGGGCCACCATTCCCGCTGCCGGCAGCTGTACCCTCAGTGTGCGTGTGAAGAGTGCGGCGGCAGGCAGCTATAACAATACGACGGGTACGGTCAGCACGAGCAATGCCGGCACTGGTGCGGCTGCCAGTGCCACGCTTACCGTGACGGCACCGCAGCCTGCTCTTAATCTGATGAAGCTGGTGTCGGTGTTTTCTGATCCGGTGAATGGCGGTAGTAATCCGAAATCCATTCCGGGCGCCATTTCCGCCTACACAATACGGCTGACCAATGCCGGTCAGGGGACGGTGGATGCCAATCCGGCAGCACCAGCTGCGCCCACTTTTGTGGTGAGTGATCCCTTGCCGGCAGAGGTAGATCTTTTTGTGGGTGATATCGGCGTGGCAGGCTCCGGGCCTTTTATCTTCACCAATGGCTCGCCTTCCAGTGGTTTGAGCTGCACCTATACCTCGCTGGCCAGCAATACCGACTGCGTGGAATTTTCTGCTAACGGCAGCACCTGGATGGTGACGCCGACGCCGGATGCTAACGGTTTTGATTCGGCCATCCGCTATATCCGCTTCCGCCCTTCAGGAAGCATGAGTGGCGCCTCCGGTGGTAATCCGTATGCGGAATTCCAGTTCCGCGTGCGCGTGAAATAAAACGGATTATTTTTCCCGTTTGGGAGCCCGCTACGGCGGGCTTTTTTTTGCAAGATTTTTGAGCTGCCGCTTATTTCGAGTGAAGGGGAACGGTTAAACCAGATGGCCGCGCACGGCACCGATCTCTTGCGCCGTCAGGTGACGGCGACGCGCCGGACAATGTGGGACACCAGCGTGGGTGAGAAGCGCCCGAGATACACCAATGCCCGTTCCTTGCCCGCGATCAACAACCGCGGTTCACGGGCCGCAACGCCGGCCACAACGCGGGCCGCCAGCGCTTCCGGACTCATTGCCGATGCCTGCCCCGCATCATTCTTGCCATAGGTGCCGCCTTCACCCGTGAGCGCGTATGCCGATATGTCGGTATTCACGAAGCCGGGAAAGACCAGCGTCACCGCGATGCCCTGATCCGCCGTTTCAGTGCGCAGCGCCTCAAAGAAACCGTTCAAGGCATGCTTGGCGGCGATGTAGGCGGAACGTTGCGGCGTGGCAATCAGTCCCAGCACGCTGGAAATAGTGACAACCTGGCCCCCACCGTTGCGAATCATTTCCGGCGCGACGAGCTTGGTGAGCGTCACAGGACCAAAGTAGTTCACTTCCATGATGCGCCGGTCGACCTCGAGGCTAGTCTCCAGGAGGCGCGAGCGATGGGTCATGCCGGCATTGTTCACCAGGATGTCGATGCGTCCGGCCAGCTCAATCGCCCGGCGGTGGGCCGCCGCAATCTCCTCCGGCTTCGTCAGATCGAAAGGGACGAGATAGTGAGTGTTCGGTGAGGCACAGCGCTGGCGCGTCTGCTCCAGCCCGGCCACGTCGCCGGCCGGGGCCGATAGCACCAACCGTGCGCCCTGATACGCGAACGCTTCCGCCAGTGCGGCGCCAATGCCACGCGAGGCGCCGGTGATCCACACGACCTTTCCGTCTAAAGAGTGGTTAGCCATGGGAGGGTTCCAGTGCGAAAAGGGGGAGTCGCGCCAGCGTGTCCTGATGCAGCGAACTGCAGTACAGGTATTCGCCGGATTCCAGTACTTGCGTGATGAAGTGGTAGCTGCGCCTTCCATGATCCTGCAGGTTGGTCACGGGCTTTCCATCCAGATTGACGCCCAGGACCATGGCCGTGTGCGAGATTGGCAGCGGCAGGAAGCGCGCGTACTGGATGAGGCCGAAGCGCAGTAAGGGATGCGGCGCGAGCGCATCCAGGATGGGATTGCGTTTGGCGGGTATGGCGAGCCAGAAGCGGTCGCGGCCATTGAAGCGGATGTTGTCGGGAAAGCCCGGCAGGTTGTCGATGAAGATGTCGCTGGTGCCCGCACGATCCCCCTTCAGCCAGTAACGGTGTACGCAGTAGCTGCCAGTTTCCACGACCAGCACATAGGCCTCATCGGGCCCGAGCGTTACGCCGTTGGCGAAACACAGGCCGCGCATGAGCACGCGTGTCTTGCCGCTCTTGAGATCATGGTGCAGCAGGCGGCCGTGGCCACCGTGCTCGATATGGTCGATATGGTCGCGCTCGTAGCCCCACTTGCTGGAGGCGTCGGTGAAATAGACATGACGGCCGTCGCGCGTGACATCGAGATCATCAGGAAACCCGAAGCGTTTGCCGTCGATGCGGTCCACCAGTACCGTGACGCGACCGGCGAGGGTGACTTTCAACAGGCCAAGCTGCGTATCGCAGACCAGCAGGTCCCCGTCGGGATGGAAGCGCAAGCCGAGCGGGCGGCCGCCGGTATTGCACACCGTCTTCAGCATATTGCCGTGCATGTCGAAGCGCACGATGCGCCCGTCGTGGAAGCCGCTGTAGAGGCTATTGTCCGGACCGATCGCCAGCGACTCGGGGCCGGTGGTGCCGGGCGCGTGTGCCAGGCGCTGCAGCGTGGCCAACCTGAAGTTCTTGCGGTAGGCGCCGCGCAAGGGCTGCGCCGCTGGCGGCTGCCAGGCGACCGGCCGGCCCAGTTGCTCGGGAACCAGGTCCAGGAGATTCATGACTTCGTCTTCTTTTTCTTGACGAGATCAAGTCCCATGCTGGTCGCGCCGAAGGAGCGACCCAGTGCCTGCACTTCCTTTTCCACCTTGGGAATGGCGGTCTTCGCTTCGCGCTTCACAAAAAATTCCCATACCGGACCCATGAAGATCTGGCGCACGGCGCCAATCGGGGCCAGTGCCCTGGGGACATAAGTCTTGCGACGGCGCGTGCCGACGGCATCCACGAAGGCGGCGGCACACTCGTTGACGCTGGTCATGACGCTGAACGGCCAGGGCATCTTGCGGCGGGCTTCGTCGAAAGAGGCGAGGTCGCGCTGCTGGTCGCGCACGATGTCGGTATCGACCCAGGCGGGATAAACCACGCCGACATCAATGCCTTTGTGCGCGACTTCCAGGCGGAAGGCATTGGCAAAATGATCGACGCCCATTTTGGACGCCGCATAGGCGGACGTGCCCGGCATGGATTTCAGCGCCGCGGCTGAAGACACGATAAGGTAATAGCCGCGGCTCTGCGTAATCGCGGGCAGCGTGGCGCTGACCGTGTGGATGACGCCGATCAGGTTCACTTCCACGGTTTTCACCAGCGCCTCGACCGGGCTCACCGCCACGGTGCCGTTGCTGGCGATGCCGGCGTTGGCGATGACCGCATCCAGGCCGCCCAACTCTGCCACGCTGTGGGCCACGGCCGCTTCCATGGAGTCTTTATTGGTCACGTCGCACTCGGCCCAGGTATGGCCGGCACCCAGTTCGGCCGCGAGGGCCTTCAGCTTTTCCGGCTCCAGGCCGACCAGCGCGACCTTCGCGCCGCCAGCGGCAAGCTGACGCGCCGTCTCGGCGCCTATGCCACGTGCGGCGCCCGTGATCAGCACTTTCTTGTTGTGCAGGTTCATGCTTTTTCTCCGTGAATTAAGTGTTGTTGGCAAAGGCTGCGCCACTGCGCGGTGATCTGTTGGACGGCCCGCCGGGAGTCGGTATGCACACTGGCCAGATTGATAAAGCCGTGCCCCAGGCGTTCGAAGCGCATCCGCTCGGTGCGGGTGCCGGTCCTTTGCAGGTGATCGGCATAGGCCTCGCCTTCATCACGCAGCATGTCGAAGCCGGCGGTCACCACGAGCGCAGGGGCCAGCGATCCCGGAGCGGGATTGAGCAACGGAGATACCTGCGGGTTGCTAGCAAGTTGTTGCTGACCGTTGAGATAGTGGTGATAGAAGAACTCGCGGTCGTCGCGGCTCAGGAAAAAGCCGTGGCTGAACAAGTGATGTGAGGCGCGCGGCGTGACGCGGTCCGTGCCGGGATAGAGGAGTAGTTGGGCAAGCAGGGGTGCGCCTGTCGCGGCACAGGTTTGTGCCGTGACGGCGGCGAGATTGCCGCCGGCACTGTCACCGCCAACGGCGAGGGCCTCGACACCGAACTGGGCGAGATTTTTCAGGGCCCATCGGACGACGGCTTCTGCATCCTGTACAGCGGCGGGAAACGGATGCTCGGGTGCCAGGCGATAGTCCACAGACAGCACCGGCATGCCGCTTTCTTGGCACAGCAGGCGGCAGGCATCATCGTGCGTGTCGAGGTCGCCGAAGATGAAGCCGCCACCGTGGAAATACACCAGCAGAACGGGCAGTGCCGTGGCGGTTGCCGGCACGTAGTGGCGGGCGCGCAGAATGCCGTCGGCCCCGGGGATGGCGAGATTGCGCACATCGTTCACGGGAAAACCGCTTCGCAGCGCCAGCAGGTCGGCGCGGAACCTCGCGCGCAAGGCCTGCGGCGACAGTGCGGCGGCATTGCGCGGTGCAGTCAGCCGGCGCAGATGCCGCAAGCCTTCCAGGAAGGGCGACAGTGGCTCGTTGACATCGTTCTTTGGAAAGAGGGCCAGATGCTCCGGGAGCCGTGACGCGACAGCATCCATGGCCTGCAGGACGCGGTGGCGCAAGGAGACCGTCATCATGCCCCTGCCTTGGCAGCACTACGCGCCGTGACGCGACGCCCCTGGTAATCGCCTTCTTCAATCTGCGTGGCGAGCTGGCGATACGCAAAGGTAAAGCCCGGCCACAGCTGTGAATTGCGGCCCGTGCTGTCGAGGTACCAGCTGCTGCAGCCGCCGGCGACCCAGACGGTGCCCTTCATGTCCTTCTCGATTTTCGCCAGGAACTTTTCCTGCGCCGCCGTCGTCGGCTCGACGATGTCATAGCCTTTGCGGTCCGCGAGCTTCACCACGCCGACGATGTGTTCGGCCTGCGCCTCGAACATGTAGATCACCGAGGTGTGGCCCAGGCCGATATTGGGGCCGTGCAACAGATAGAGATTGGGGAAGCCGTGCAGGGTGGTGCCCATATAGGCCTTGGGGCTGCCCTGCCAGGCGTCGGCCAGGGTCTGGCCCTGCTCGTTGTGGATGTGGTGTGCAAAAGGCAGGTCGCGGGTCTTGAAGCCGGTGCCGAAGATGATGGCGTCGACCGGTCGCTCGACACCGTCGTTGCCGATCACGCCCTGCGCCGTCACCGTCGTAATGCCATCGCTGACTACCTCGACATTGTGTTGCGCCAGCGCCGGGTAATAGGTGTTGGAAATCAGGATGCGCTTGCAGCCCAGCGTGTAGTCTGGCGTGAGCTTGGCACGCAGCACCGGGTCTTTCACCGCGTCGTGCAGATGCGCCAGCGCCGTTTTCTGGGACCGCCGCATGAGGCGCGGATGACGGAAGCCGAGCACAAACGATTCCCGTTGTGCATAGAGATGCAGACGCTCGGCCTGCATGAGCTTAGGGAGGAGGCGGTAGGCGCTGCGCGTCATGCTGTGAATGGGGCCGTCATGGCGCGGCATTACCCAGGGCGGCGTGCGCTGGAATACATGCATCTGCGCTACATCGGGCTGGATGGCGGGAATGAACTGCAGCGCCGAGGCGCCGGTACCGATCACGGCAATGCGCTTGCCCTTGGGGTTGAAGTCCTTCGGCCAGTTGGCGGAATGGAAGACATCGCCCTTGAAGCTCTCGATGCCCTTGACCGTGGGAATCTCCGGGTCGCTCAGCACGCCGAAGGCACCGACCACATGGCGGGCGCGGAACGTGCCCTGGCTGGTCTGCACCACCCATTCGCCCGCCGCTTCTTGCCAGTCCATGCGGGTGACGTCGTGCTGGAAGCGGATATGCGGCATGAGGCCGAAGTCGCGGGCGCATTTCTGCAAGTAGGCGTGGATCTCCGGCTGGGGCGAGAAGTGCCGGGTCCAGTCCGGGTTGGGGGCAAAGGAAAAGGAGTAAAGGTGGGACTGCACATCGCAGGCACAGCCAGGGTAGCTATTGTCGCGCCAGACCCCGCCGACATCCTGCTTGCGCTCGAGGATGATGAAGTCCTGCTCCCCGGACTGCTTCAGGTGCCACGCCGTGGCGATACCCCCGAAGCCGGTGCCGATGATGAGGGTCTTGGTGCTGTGCGTGGCGGGGAGGGTCTTTGCGTTCATGGCAGCCTCTTTTCGGCCGGTACAATCTTGTACCAAGTGGTACGAATTTGTACCGTTATGTATAGTTGGCGTCAAGCGCCATTTAGCCGAGACCTGAAAATGCCGGATTTCACTGCTACCAAGGACCACCGTGGCCGCATTCTGGCCGGCCTGGCCGCGGCCCTGGAGCGGCTCTCGCTGGCCGAGCTCTACACCGACGACATTGCCCGCGAGGCCAGCGTTTCCAAGCGCACTTTCTATGAGCACTTTGCCAACAAGGAAGCCTGCTTCCTGGCGCTTTATAAGGAAAACAGTGCCCGGATACTGGCGGTGCTGCGGACAGCGGTCGTGCTGCCGGAGCTCCCCATGCTCGAGCGCATCAACCGCGGCACCGAGGCCTATTTAGCGGTCATGCAGAGCCAGGCACCGCTAATGAAGCGCCTCTACATCGACATCCTGAAGCTGGGTGACGAGGGCATGCAGGCCAAGCGTCATGTGGTGCAGCAATTCGCCGACCTGTTGATCGGGCTCTATGAAGAAGAGCGTCAGCGGCTGCCCGGCATGCCGGTGCTGAAGCCGGAGCTGGTGCTCGGCGTGATTGCCGGGCTGAACGAACTCATCCTGTTCAAGATCGAGGATGGTGAGGCGGGTCAATTGATGGAACTGGTGGAAACCAGTCGGCTCATGATTCTTGGCAGTATTCAGGGAATGCTGCTGCAGTCGTCAGGCAATTGATGCAAAAGGTTTGTGGCGGAAAGAAGGCTATAGCTCCCTGCACGGGAAATAAAAAAGCCCGCGCTGATAGCGGGCTTTTTGGCGCCTCTCGAATAATGGTGGGCCCGGACGGACTTGAACTCTCGACCAAAGGATTATGAGTCCTCTGCTTTAAGCAACTGAGCTGCAGGCCCATGCGCGAAGTAGGGCGGAGGTACTGATGCGATAGCCAATTCCCGACATGGATTCTCGAGAAAAGCCCCTCCTGTTGTGCCTTGGTGAGCCGTGTGGTGAGCCGCTCGATGTTGAAGGCGCCATTCAGGCGAGCAAGCTTCTTTGCAATCTCATTGGCGAGTTTCGCGCGGGCCTTGCTTGATGCGATCCCGACGCACATTGGTATCATGGCAGGCGCATACCAACCTAAGCTTCCGGCAAGCGGAACTGAACACTGCGCCTTATCCGGTGTTAGTCTGAGTCGCCAATAATACTTATAACGATCGGCTGTTAGATCATGCTGCTACTTACAGGCTTCAGTCTTGGCTGCCTAGCCGTGACCTTCCTGATTGTTCTGCGCGACCTCCGTCACCTGCTGGTCGGCAAGGTCTTTTTGTGGGTCCTGCTCTCGGCTGCCGCCTTCCTGTTAAGCCGTGTGGTGAGCAGGGAGTACCAGTGGCTGCTCGGTGATGTCATGACGACCCTGCCTGCCGCGTTCTGGCTGCTGTGCCTGCTTGCGTTTGCACCTCGGCCCAAGGTTGGATGGTTGTGGACGCTGCTGGCCCTATATAGCTTTGTCGCACCGGCACTGGGCCATCCGTTTGGTGCGCGCAGCCCGGACGCCGCTTGGTGGCTGCATTGGCTGGGCTTCAAACTGCCGCAGTACAGCGAGTACATCCTGATTCTTTGCGGTCTGTGGATTACCGCCATTCACTGGCGTGATGATCTGGTCGAAAGCCGCAGGCAGCTTCGTGCCGCCCTGATTGTGTCCGTTGGCACGACGCTACTGTGCGTCACGGTATCACTGAACAACGCGCTGGATACCCGGGTGCTGGTCGCGGGGATGATGGGCGTCGTCACCCTGCTGGTGGCTTTTCTGTTGTTGCGCGGACGCGAAGGCGTCTTGCTGGATGCCTGGGTAAGGACAGCTGCCGCTCCCAACGCCGACATACCCGTCGATCCTCCTGTCGCCGGACCTTCCGGCGAAATGCCGCCGCCGGACGAAACCAGCGCGCTGGTTGCACAACTGGCGCAGGTAATGAATGAAGAGCACTTCTATCGCACCGAGAAATTGACGCTGAAGATGTTGGCGGAAAAGATGTCCCTGCCGGAGTACCGGCTGCGGGCACTGATCAACAAGACGTCCGGTTACCGCAATTTCAATGAGTATGTAAACCAGTTGCGAATCGAGGAAGCCTGTCAGCGCCTGAGCGCAGAGCCGGATACCCCTATCCAGAATATTGCTCTAGACGTCGGCTACCGCACACTCAGCTCGTTCAATCGCGCGTTCCGGGACTTAAAGCAACAAACCCCCACCGAATTCAGGCAAGCCCGCCCGTAGTCAGTAGTCAGTAGTCAGTAGTCCAGCGCTCCGTGCAAACCCCGCCCACCTCAAAACGTGCTCCAGCGCACGTTTTCCTGATGTCTAGGGCTTGGCGTCTACGATCAATAAAAATCCAATAAAAACAATGTATTAAATGAATTGCACAGGCTGTTTCAGCTTTTGCACAGCGCTTCGGCAGCAATTGCACAGCGATTTCCAGTTTTGCGCAGCGCTTGTTCTTGAGGCTCTCTCCGCCCACTCGTTACTGTCTTTTTCGTAGAGCTAGGCCCCGATACGGGACTGCCCATAAAGACAAAAACTCCGGAGAGAGTGACCATGGCAATGAATCCGAACACTCATATAGCTAAGCAAGCCTTAGCACTCACCTTGCTGGCCAGCACGCTGCTGCTGCCGGGCTGCATTGACGTCAATAAGGGTGACAATGTCACCAATTTGAACGGTAGCGACGGCGGCGACGGCAGCTCCGGTCCGGCCGAAGCCTGTAACGTAGGCGCCAGCACATCGGGCTATGTCTTCCCCTGCAAGGCCATCTTTGTTGCGCCGGACGCAAAAAGCGGTGACGACATCACCGAAGCACTGCTGGGGGCACTGTTTGAGGTTCCTGACAACGCCGTGGTGGTGTTGCCCAAGGGCAACTTCACCGTCTCCGAAACCATCACCGTAACCAGAGCCAACGGCCTGGTGCTGACCGGCTATGGCATCAACGAAACCAAGCTGGACTTCAGCGAGTCCACCGGCGATGACTCCGTCCGCTTTGAAGGTGGTACCAACCTCACTATTCGTGATTTTGGTGTGTACGAGTCCAACAAGAATGCGATCAAGGTCACCAGCGCCAACGGTGTCCACTTTGCCTACACGGCCGTCGTGTGGGACGGGCCGCTGGAATCCAATAACGGCGCCTACGGTTTGTATCCCTTGCAGTCCCAGAACGTTCTGATCGAGCACAACTATTCTGCGGGTTCTGCTGATGCCGGCATCTATGTTGGCCAGTCGCGCAATGTGGTTATTCGTGACAATGTGGCGATTCGCAATGTCGCTGGCATTGAAGTGGAAAACACCATCAATGCCGATGTTTACAACAATATGGCGACCGGAAATACCGCCGGCATTCTGGTGTTCGACCTGCCAGGACTGACTAATGCATATGGCGGCAACATTCGCGTTTTTAACAACACTTCCTACGCCAACAACGCAGACAACGTCGGCGCCGGCGCGGTAAGCATCGCGCCGCCGGGAACAGGTATCCTCGTTTTCGCCACGAGCAATGTGGAGATTTATAACAACGAGTTAACCGAGAACAAAACCGCCGCGATTGAAATTGCCAGCTACCTGATGGCTGACAATAACCTGGCCAATTATCCCGCCAAGTATGGTTCCGCCATGTCTAACGGCTGGACGCCACTGGTGCGTAATGTTTATGCCCACGACAACCTGATTGCGCGCAATGGCTCCAATCCGAAAGGTACTTTGCTGACCGATCTGATTGCCGGCTATACCTCGACGCACAATGCGAGCGGCGTGGCGCAGGTATTTCCCGCCATCCTGTATGACGGTGTCGGCGAGCTGCTGGCCAATGCCGGCGCACTGGCCAGCTTCCAGTCCTATATCAAGCCCGGCTCCCAGGCTGAAGCAGATGGTGTGAGCTACCTGCCGTATGGCGCCGACGACCAGATCTGCGCAAGCAATAACGTGAATGGCAATCCGGGGCCGACCTATTACACCGTCAACACCGGTGTTGTGTATGGCACCAACCCGAGCGATCCGGCCAACTGGAATGCTGATTTCAGTGCGCCCGTTCCGCGCTTGCTGATCGAGCCCATGGGCGGCTCAAAGCTGTTGAGCTGCACGCATAAGCGCATGGCTCCAACCACCGTCACCATTAAGGGCATCCGCTATGGCTGTACCGGTGATGACATGTCTGAAGCGGCCTGCGCCCTTTAATTTAGTCGGCATGTACGAGAGGCGAACAGTTGTTCGCCTCTCGTCATCGAAAGCATGCCTAAACAAGACACGGTGATGAGAGTCGTTGCTATGAAACACTCACTATTCAGCAAAACGATGGTCAGGGGATCTGCGCTCGTGCTGACGCTATTAGCGTTGGTAGCGTGCAACCTGGACCTCAGCAAAGATGGCCTTAGCATCAACGAGGGTGACAACGTCACGGTCTCCAACAACAGCCCGGCCGCAACTGCCAAGTGTGGCGGAACTACATCCGGCGTGAACTGGGGCGCACTGTTAACTGAAAACTGCCCCAAGCTGTCGGATTACAAGCTGTTCGCGGACAGCACTGACCCGACACGCAACCCGAACGCAGGCGGTATTCCCTACGATTTGTCGACGCAACTGTTTACGGATTATTCGTCCAAATACCGTTTTGTATTTATTCCGAAGGGCAAAAAGGCCACCTACACGGAAAACGAAGTTCTGGAGTTCCCGGTTGGGACCGTTCTGGTGAAAACGTTTGCCATGCCGGCGGACACATCGAACCGAGGCCAGAATGAGCAGATCATTGAAACCCGATTGCTGATTCATCGCGAATCCGGCTGGGTGGCGCGCCCGTATTACTGGGATACCGCAACCGATGCCTCCCTAGCGATTGCCGGCAAGACGATCGAAAACATGACCACGCAGCACAATGGCAAGACGTTGACGTTTACCTATGCCGTACCGAAAGCGTCTTCCTGCACTTCCTGTCACTCCGTGGTGCCACTGCTGCAGGGGCCTGACGATAAACGCCAGTCTATCTTCAAGCCGATCGGCCCGAAGGCGCGCTTTCTGAACAAGGACTTCGACTATGACGGTCATCCACAGAACCAATTGACCTACTGGAAGGAACACGGAGTACTGGATGGGCTGCCGAGCAAGATGAGCGACGTGTCACAGGCCCCGGTATTCAATGATGCCGTTGACCCGACCACGCTTTCAGCGGACGCCTTGAATGCGACGGCCAAGGCCTATCTGGATATCAACTGTGGCCACTGTCATCGTTCCGAGTTAACCCTGCCCGAGCCGCGTTATGCCGGCCCGGCCGGCAGCAGTGGCTTGCAGATGGAATTCAATCGCGCATACGAAGCCAACCCGACAAAGTTTGGCGCCTGCAAGATTCCGGTTGCCGGCGGCAGCTCGGATTATCCGCTGGGTGATGTAGTACCGGGGGAGGCCGATATGTCGTATTTGCTGTTCAGAATGAGCACCACCGATCCGCGACACAAAATGCCTGAACTGGGCCGCAGCGCTGTGCATGCAGAAGGCGTTGCCCTGATTCGGGAGTGGATCAATCATTTGCCACGTGCTGCCTGCTCGCCTTAAGAAGTAGCCTGCTCACCACAAGAAACTAATGAGGCGCGCACTGTCACCAGTGCGCGC
>JBOICI010000058.1:0-17251 GCA_050739955.1 Moraxellaceae bacterium | reverse complement strand
GTCGAAGGGTGATAAGAGGCGGCCCTTCGACAAGCTCAGGGCGAACGGAAGAAAAACATAAAACACAAATCAGGCAGGGATTTTCGTAAACATTTTCAAGCCCAGTACACCCGCCACAATCAGGCCGATGCAAAGCACACGTGCCACATCGCGCGGCTCATTGAAGAGAAAAATACCCAGCGTGGCCGTGCCGACAGCACCCAGCCCTGTCCACACGGCATAGCTGGTTCCCACCGGCAAAGTCTTTTGCGAGAGCGCCAGGAAATACACCGAGATCACCATGCCGATCACGCAAAACACGGAGGGCCAGAGTTTTGAAAAACCTTCCGTGTATTTCATGGTAATCGCCCACTGCACTTCGAATGCAGCAGCAATAAGCAGATAAGTCCAGGCCATGTCTTGTCTCGGCTTTTCAAATACACATACGGGACGGGCAACATAGCACAGCACTTTTACCGGGCAAGGCCTGCTCATCCGCCCTTACCTTAAATACACCCATGAAAATCATGGATTAAGGTCGGCATATATAAACTCATCGATGGCTGCTCATTAATGCTTTCCCTGTAGGTCGGGCTTTAGCCCGACAACAAAATCAACATCAGGCAGCGCTGTCGTGCTAAAGCCCGACCTAGGAAAATCTCAAAAGAAAAAGCCGGGCATTGCCCGGCTTTTTTTATGCACAGCAGCGTTTTATTTCTTGGCATCAGCCGCTGGGCTTGTAGCCGCGGCGCTTGCAGCCACTTTCGGAGCCGGCGGCAACTTCAGCAAACGCGCCTCCAAAGTCAGGCCAGGTGCCACTTTGTCATACTGCGTGCCCAAGGCAGTTTCCAGCGCCTTCAAACGCTCGGATGGCAGCGGATGGGTTTTGTAGAGCATGGACACCATATCGGTATCGCCCACGGCATTGAGCTTATCCAGCACCGCTGGCAGGCCGTAAGTGTCATAACCGGATTTGGTGGCGTAATACACGCCCAGACGATCAGCCTCAAACTCCGAATCCTTGTCCAGCGAACGCGACAGGATTTCAGCGCCATTGCCCACCAGTGAATTTACGGTGTTGTTATCGCCGGCCTTTTTCTTCAGCAGATCCTGGCCCATGGAAACCGCACGCTGCTTTTGCAGCAGGCGCACATGATGACGGGCATTCACATGACCGATTTCATGCGCCAACACGCCGGCCAGCTCAGCCTCGCTTTGCAGCAGCTCATACAAACCACGGGTAACAAATACATAGCCACCGGGTGCCGCAAAAGCATTGGCGCTGGATGACTCGATCACGCCAAAGGTCCAGTTAAGATCAGGGCGGCCACTTTGAGCGGCCACATAACGCCCCACCTTGTTCACGTACTGCTGCACCTTGGCATCATTCACCAGCGGTGCGGCGCCGAGTAAACGGCCGGCAATTTCATGACCCAGCTTTTCTTCATCGGCATCCGTAGGATTGCCGGTAAGCGGAATGGCGGAATCAGAAGGATTAGCGGCATCAGTCTTGACGCCCAGCTTGTCTCGCGCGGCCTGATCCAGCGTTTTTTTATCAACCAGATCACCCAGATTAAAAGCTGGCGCAGTCGACGAGCATGCCGCCATAAAAACAGCGAAAGCCAGCGTAGCCCAATGCGGACGGAAAGTTTTTTTCATGTCATTCATATCAGGGCTCCTCATTTCTTCACCGGGGCCGGCAAGGGCTGCACATCACGCAAGCTGAGCTTGCCTGCCTTGGCAAACGCACCGGCATCCTTGGCGCTGACACGATAGCCTTCGGCCTTCTTGATTTGCGCCTCATCAAATTTGGCCGTATCCAGCTCCTGCGCATCCAGACCGCGCACACCGGTCGTCGTGGTCACTTTGCCGGTGCCAGTGCGGCCCGAGGCCACATTGGCCAAGCCCGCCACACTGCTACTGCTGGTGGCCGCACCACGACGCACGCTCAACATGCGCACCCAACCGGTTTTAGTGCCGGACTTCACCTGATACCAAGCGCCAGAACGCGTGATGATGTCGACTTTGGCGCCACTGGCCAGACTGCTCACCAGCGCGGCATCCGTAAAAGGCTTGGCGCGCAAGGTATCGGCCTTGGTTAGCGTGCCGGGATCAGCAGCTTGCGCGGCCCATGGCAGTGCGAGTGCACATAGCAGCATGATTTTTTTCAGCATTTTTGCTTCTCCTGTTTTACAGAATTCTTTATCCGCGCATCAGACCGGCTTTTCCAGCAGAGCCGCGGCCAGCAAGGCACGCCAATCTTCCGGGTTATCACCACGGATACGCGCTTCCGAGCGTATCACCACCACTTTTTTCACCGGCAGCGCCGCGGCCACACCGGCCTCAGCGGCCAGCTTTTCCAGATTGCTCACCACGGCCTCAGCCTCGGCATGTATGGCATCCCAGCCGCTGCCATCGTCATCGGCATGGCGCCAGCACACGACCAAGGTGTTTTCAAAAAGACGCCACAGGCCTTTCTGGCGACCTTGTACAAACTCCACGCTGCAATCATGCCGGCTGTCTTTTTCTATACGTGCCGCGAGTTTGGCAATCGCCGCTTCTTCACGCGTTTCTATGGGGAAGCGCAGCACCAGCATGAGACCGCGCAGGGCCGAGCCACTGGCATCGATACGCGCCACCAGCGAAGTATCCAGCGCACGCGCCGTGGCAAAGGCATAAAGACGAGCCACCGAGAAGTAAAGCGCGCCCAGAAAGACCGGGCCGGTGAGATTGATATAGAGATTGCCCAGATTCACCGTGGCATAGGAAAAGCCCAGCAGGATGATTTGCGAGAAACCATAAACCTTGTCGAGCTTGGTGGAAGCGCCCTGCCTCCAGAACGCAAAAGCCGTACCCCAGATAATGAGCAACACAAGGCCCAGATAAAAAAGCCGCGCATCCGGGGCGCGCAACCAGTCGCCCTGCTTCAGGTTATCTATTGCCGTCGCCAGAATTTCCACACCGGGAAATTGTCTGTCCAGCGGTGTACCACGCACATCCAGCAAACCAGCAGCCGTGGAGCCGATAATCAGTGTCTTGCCGGTAAATTCGTTCGCCGCCCGTGTCGGCACTTCCTTCTGCATGTCCATATAGACATCGCTGAAGCTCACGTACTTATAGGTGAAAGGTTTGCCGCGCCAATTAAGCAGCAAGGAATCCGGCGCATCACTGCCTTTACCATCAGCCTGCGCCACCACAAAAGGCAATGAAGGAATCTGCCAGCCCTGTGCTGGCAAGCGCACCGGATAAATGCGCACCACGCCGTCTTTATCCGGATAGACGTTATGCGTCCCTAAGCGCCCTGCTCTTTGCGTGGCTTCAAACGGCGGAATCACCATGGCCAGTTTGGCATCCAGCACGGCCTCTTCGCCGCGCATAATGCCCGGGATTTTTTCCGCCGGCAGCGCCGAGAGATCATCGTGTTCGGCTGCCAGCCGCAGCATGGGAAAGAAAGTGTTGTTGGTGCCGGCAATCACTTCATTGAAATAAGCATCGCTATCCGGGTTCTGGATATCGGCATCGCTGAAGAGCACATCAAAGACCACGGCCTTCGGCTGCTGCGCTTCCACTTTTTCCAGAAACTCACCCAGCACCTGACGCGGCCACGGCCAGCGGCCGTAATCCGCGGCCATGGCCGCCAAGGTTTTTTCGTCGATATCAACAATGATGATGTCCGGGTCCGGCTTGGGCACATTCACGCGCAGACGCAACATGGTGTCGAAGCTGGACTGGCGCATGCCACTGAAAAATTGCACGGAGCTGGCATCGATAACGGCGATCACCGTAAACACGGCGGCCAGATAAAGAAAGAAACTCTGGCGCAGGCGACGGCCGATATTATCGGCAAAGCGGGAGAACCAGGTTTTCAAAAATTGCAGGAACTCAGACACAAAAAACCATCCTTGTTGCTGATTGCTGTTGCAGATTGATCAGAGTCGGGCCCGCCAGCTTAGCATTGCATCACGGCCTCATGACGGCCTCAGGGCTTTTAGGGCTTTTTCATCACATCACGGCCCAGCTTGGCCGCCTTCTCGTTTTGCGGCTCGGGCGAATTGCTCTCGCATTTGGCGGGATTACCACCACAGACCGGGCAATCCCCATCCCGCAGGCCCAGTTTATTGAGACCGCCACAGGAGCCCTTGAGCGGCTCACGGCCCAACATCACGCCCACCGCCATCAGCCCGATAAAAAGCAGTACAGCAGCCAGTGAAACCGCAAAAGTCGTCAGCATGGTCAGCCTCCGGGCAGGTAAGCGTGAAAGGCCGTGGTATAGCGCACCTGCGGGCCCTTGTCCGTATGAAAGATGAAATAGGCAGGAATGCTGCGCGCCTCGGCCAGGGCATAACCCTCCTCCGGCCCCAGCACATTGAGTGCCGTGGCCCAAGCATCCACCCGCGCCGTATCACCGCCCACCACCGATACCGACACGCCCTTGTGCGTGATCGGGCGGCCGGTGGCCGGATCAATAGTGTGGGAGTAACGCACGCCTTCAATCTCGTGATAATTGCGATAAGAGCCCGATGTCGAAAGACTGCGATTACTCAATTTCAGTACCTGCTGTACGGCGCCGCTGCCATCCGGACTTTCAATAGCCAATACCCAGTCACGTCCATCCGGCTTTTTGCCGCGCACACGCGTGCAACCCGCCACACTCGCCATATAGTCGTGCAGGCCTAGGCTCTCCAGATACTGCGCCATCGCCTCCACGGCCACGCCCTCCCCCATGGAAGACAAATCAAGACGCATGCCGGGAGCGTGACGCAAGGCCATCTGTGCAGCATCCAGCTCGATTTTTTCCCAACCCACCTGCTGACGTACCGCTGCAATCGCGGCCGGCGTCGGCACGATGGTCGGCACGGCATCCGGGCCAAAGCCCCAGAGATTCACCAAGGGGCCCACGCTGATATCGTAACGCCCCTGCGTAGCCGCACTTACGGCCTGTGCTTCGCGCACCGCATTGAACAACATGGGGCTCACCTTCACCCATTGCCCGGCCGGCGCCAGATTAAAGCGCATGAGCTCACTGTCGTTCTGGTAAGTGGAGAGCACGGCATTGGCTGCATCCAGCCGCTGTTGCAGATCGTGCTGTAGCTGCGTGGCCGTCTTGCCTTCGGGCAGGGCCGAAATCTTCACCGTCCAGCCCATGCTGAAAAAAGCCAGGCCCGATAGCGTGACTGGTTCCGGCTTCTCAAAAAGCGAACAGCCTGCAAGCAGCAGGCTGTTCATGAGCAACAAAATACTTAAACGACGCATGGGCACTCAGTCACCGCATTAACCACCAAAGTCGTCCAGCATAATGTTTTCTCTATCCACACCCAGATCTTCCAGCATGCGGATAACAGCGCTATTCATCATGGGCGGGCCGCACATATAAAACTCGCAGTCTTCCGGCGCGGCGTGGCTCTTGAGATAGTTTTCATAGAGCACGTTGTGGATGAAGCCGGTACGGCCCGTCCAATTGTCTTCGGGCTGCGGCTCAGACAGCGCCAGATGCCAGGTGAAATTCGGATTTTCCTTGGCCAGCAGATCGAACTCATCCACATAGAAGGCTTCGCGCAGCGAACGCGCGCCATACCAGAAGCTGATCTTGCGATCACTCTTGATGCGGCGCAGCTGATCAAAGATATGCGAGCGCATGGGCGCCATGCCGGCACCGCCGCCCACGAAGACCATTTCTGCTTCCGTCTTCTTGGCAAAGAAATCACCGAAGGGACCGAATACCGTGACCTTGTCACCCGCTTTCAGCGAAAACACCCACGACGACATCAGGCCGGCCGGAATTTCCTGCAACTGCTTGAGCGGCGGCGTGGCGATACGGATATTGAATTTGAGTATGCCCTTCTCGTCCGGATAGTTGGCCATGGAGTAGGCACGTATCACCTGCTCCTTATTCTGTGCCTTCACATCCAGCAGCTTGAAACGTTCCCAATCACCCCGGTATTCGGCCGGAATATCGAAGTCGGAATATTTCACTTCATAGGGAGGCGCTTCCAGCTGCACATAACCACCCGCGCGAAAATGCACATCTTCGCCTTCGGGCAGCTTGAGGGTGAGCTCCTTGATGAAGGTGGCCACATTGTCGTTAGACAGCACTTCGCATTCCCAGCGCTTCACACCGAAGAATTCTTCATCCAGCACCAGACACATGTCCTGCTTCACGGCGAGCTGACAACCAAGACGCCAGCCGTCTTTGATTTCGCGCTTGGTGAAATGCGGCTCTTCCGTGGGCAGGATATCGCCACCGCCGGAGACCACACGCACACGGCACTGGCCGCAGGTACCACCGCCGCCACAGGCGGAGGACAGGAAGATTTTCTTTTCCGCCAGGGTTTGCAGCAGCTTGCCGCCGCTCACCACTTCCATGCGCTTTTCGGGATCTTCGTTGATATCCACGGTCACGGAACCGGCAGAAACAAGGCGCGAGCGCGCCGCCAGGATAAAGGCCACCAGCACCAGAACGGTACCGGTGAACATGATCATGGACAGGAGAATGACAGCTTGTTCAGACATTCATGCGCTCCTTACAACTGAATGCCGGAAAACGACATGAAACCGAGAGCCATCAGGCCCGCGGTAATAAAAGTAATGCCCAAGCCCTGCAAAGGTGCTGGTACATCGCTGTATTTCAGCTTTTCACGCACAGCGGCAATGAGCACGATGGCCAGTGCCCAGGAAAATCCGGAGCCGAAACCGTAAACCACGGATTCCGGAAAGTTGTAATCGCGCTGCTGCATGAAAAGCGCACCACCCAGCACGGCGCAGTTCACCGTGATCAGTGGCAGATAAATGCCGAGTGCGTTGTAGAGCGCGGGGAAGTATTTATCGCAGGCCATTTCTATCACCTGCACCAATGCCGCAATGGTGCAGATATAGGAAAGCAGCGAGAGAAAGCCCAGATCCACTTCACTGGCGCCGGCCATGCCGGTCCAGCTCAGCGCACCCTCTTTCAGCAGGAACTGCCAGAGCAGATTGTTCACCGGCACGGTGAGCGCCTGCACAAAGACCACGGCAATGCCGAGGGAAATGGCGGTCTGTATCTTCTTGGAGATGGCCAGGAAGGTACACATGCCGAGAAAGAAGCTAAGAGCCATGTTCTCGATGAACACGGATTTCACGAAAAGACTGAGGTAATGCTCCATGGAATCAGGCCTCTGTCAGTGGTGCGAGGGCGCTTTGGAGTGCGGCGCGATTTTGAATTCGGTGCTTTCCTGCTGATCCGGCTTCCAGGTGCGCAGCGCCCAGATGATGAGACCAATCAAAAAGAAAGCGGAAGGCGGCAGCAGAAGCAGGCCGTTGGGGATATACCAACCGCCAGCATTCACCGTCAGCAGGATGGGAATACCGAAGAGCGAGCCCGAACCAAAGAGCTCACGTATTACGCCCACGGCGAGCAGCAGCGCGGAATAGCCCAAGCCATTGCCCAGACCATCGAGGAAAGAAATGCCCGGTGGATTCTTCATGGCAAAAGCTTCAAGACGACCCATCACGATGCAGTTGGTGATGATGAGGCCCACAAACACCGACATCTGTTTGGCAATGGCCGGTGCAAAGGCTTGCAGCAACTGATCCACGATGATGACTAGCGTAGCCACCACCACCATCTGCACGATGATGCGGATAGAGCCGGGAATCTGGTTGCGTATCAGGCTGACAAAGAAATTGCCGAAGGCCGTTACCACGGTGAGACCGATGGACATAGCCAGCGCGGTGCGCAGGCTATTGGTTACGGCCAGCGCCGAGCAAATACCCAGCACCTGAAAAATTACCGGATTGGTATTAAGGATGGGCCCGACCAGGACGTCCTTCACACTCTGTTGATCTGACATTTCAAAGACCTCCGGCACGCACGTTCGCGAGGAATTTCTGGTAGCCCAGCGGGCCAGTCCAGAAGCGCACGAGATTGGTAACGCCATTGCTGGTCAGGGTGGCGCCGGAGAGCGCATCCACCTCATGCACGGCTTCGGGCTTGCTGTTATCCACGCCGCCTTTTTTCAGGCCGATACGGCTGTGCTGCTGCGCGTCATAAATGGTTTTGCCCGGCCACTGCGCCTTCCATTTCGGATTATCCACTTCACCGCCGAGACCCGGGGTTTCGGCATGATCCGTGAAGGTGATACCCACCACGGTATTGCCGTCGTTCTTCACCACGAGATAACCGTACAGCGTGGACCAGAGACCGTAGCCAGAAATCGGCAGCACCAATTCCTTGACCTTGCCGGCATCATCACGCAGCACATAAACATCGGCCTGCGTGGCGCGGCGACGAACCTTGGCCAGATCCTGCTCAGCACTCAGCGCCATGGAATGGGCCGGTTCTTTGGTGGCTTTGCGCATATCGTAATTATTGCCGAGCTCAACCTTACGGAAGGAACCGTCATCCAGATTGACGAGGTAGCGCTCGAATTTGGCAAAGGCGGAATTCACTTCAGAGGCCGAACCGCGGCCCTCCTCCATCACACCGGCAGCAGCCAGAATCTTGCGCTGCTTTTCCAGTTCCTTGTTCTTGGCTTGCACCGGCTTGAGCAGGGTGACCGCCGCCGCCAGCGCAATCGAACAGACCACAGACAGCACCGTGGCGACGATGAGCGTCTTCTTGTTGGATTCATTAGACATTGCGCAGCGCCCTCCGCTTGATGTTCGCCTGCATCACGAAGTAATCGATGAGGGGCGCACACAGATTGCCGAAGAGAATCGCCAGCATCATGCCTTCCGGATAAGCCGGATTCACCACACGGATCAGCACCACCATCACCCCGATGACAGCGCCGAAAATCCATTTGCCGGTATTGGTCATAGAGGCCGACACCGGATCGGTCGCCATAAAGACCATGCCGAAAGCAAAACCGCCCAGCACCAGATGCCAGTACCAGCTCATGGCAAACATGGGATTGGTGGTAGAGCCGATAGCATTAAAGGTGAGCGACATCGCCACCATGCCGAGGAAAACCCCCAGCATGATGCGCCATGAAGCGATACGTGAAACCAGCAGCACGGCCGCACCGAGCAGAATACAGAAGGTAGAAACCTCACCCACCGAGCCCGCTTTGAAGCCCCAGAACGCATCCCACCAGGTGAGCGGCACCAGACCTTCGGCGCTCACGCGCACCACGCTTTCAATGCCAGTCAGCTTGGCCTGACCCAAGGCGGTTGCACCGCTGAAACCATCTATGCCCTGCTTCCACAAATCGGCACTAACGGCTGTCCACACCGTATCGCCCGACATAAAAGCCGGATAGGCAAAGAACAGAAACGCACGGCCAGCCAGCGCCGGATTGATGAAATTCTTGCCAGTGCCACCGAAGACTTCTTTACCGATGACCACACCGAAGGAAATACCCAGCGCCACCTGCCACAGCGGCACGGTAGGCGGACAAACCAGCGCAAACAGCACGGAAGTGACGAAGAAGCCTTCGTTCACTTCATGGCCGCGCTTCATGGCAAACAACACTTCCCAAGCACCGCCCACCAGGAAGGTGACGAGATAAATCGGCACAAAATAAGTGGCTCCATAAATGAAACAGGCCCACAAGCTTTGTGCATCAAAACCGGCAAAGGTGTGCACGATCCAGTAACGCCAGCCTTCAATCGCCATATCCGGGGTCGCGCCCTTGGCGGCGGCCAGCTGCAATACGGTGAGTGCCTGATTGCCGGCATTCCACATGCCGAAGAACATGGCCGGGAAAGTCGCCATCCACACCAGAATCATGATGCGCTTCAAATCAATCGAATCGCGTACATGGGCGGCGGCATGCGTCACCGAGGGCGGGCTGTAGAAAAAGGTATCTACGGCCTCGTAGAGCGCATACCACTTTTCGTATTTGCCGCCTTTTTCAAATCGCGGCGCCATGGCGTCGAGCTTGTTACGGAACCATTTCATGCTCAGCCCTCCTGCTCGATGCGGGTCAGCACATCGCGAAGGATGGGACCGTATTCATATTTGCCGGGGCAGACATAAGTGCACAGCCCCAGATCTTCTTCATCCAGCTCCAGCACACCCAGCGCTTGGGCCGTATCGGTATCGCCAATCAGGATGTAGCGCAGCAATTGCGTGGGCAGAATGTCCAGCGGCATCACCGTTTCATAGGTACCAACCGGCACCATGGCGCGTGGTGAGCCATTGCTGCTGGTGGTAAAGGGAAAGGCTTTGCGCACCCACTTGCCGAGATAAATACTGAACACCGAATAGCGGTGCGTGCCGGGGCGCAGATAGTGCACCAGCTCGCGCTCGCGGCCTTCGGCCAGCACCGCCACTTGCAGATGATAACGACCGAGAAAAGCCTCTACGCCGGCCGCCGTGCGGCCCGACAATAGCGAGCCGGAAACAATACGGTTTTCGCCGTCGGCCAGCTCACCCGTAACCAGAGTTTCCAGTGCAGCACCGACACGCGTGCGCAGCAGACGCGGCTTTTTCACCTGCGGGCCGGCCAGCGCGATAACGCGGCGCGTATCAAGACGGCCTTCGCGGAAGAGCACGCCCACCGCCATCACATCCTGATAATTGATATGCCAAACGCATTTGCTGGCCGATACCGGATCCAGAAAATGGATATGCGTGCCCACCAGACCCGCCGGATGTGGGCCACTGAACTCATGCGCGCTCAAGCTGCCCGTAGCAAAAGCAGCACCGGCGGCCTTGCAGACAAAAACCTTGGGCGCGAGCGCGGCCAGCACGGTGAGGCCGTCGTTGAAATCCTGCTGACGCTCGGCAATCACCACAGCCGGATCGGCCGCTAGCGGATTGCTGTCCATGGCCGTCACAAAGATCGAGGCCGGCGTGCTGCCCGGCACCGGAATACGGCTGTAGGGGCGCGTGCGCAGCGTGGTCCAGAGACCGGAGGCCAGTAATTGAGTTTCGATAAGCGCAGGGTTAAGCGCAGACAGATCGGCATGGTGCTCGAAGCCCAAGGCTTCGCTGCTGCCGTCTTCCACATCAATCACCAAGGACTGAAAAACGCGTTTAGCGCCACGGTTGATCGCCCGCACGCGGCCGGTGGCCGGGGCGGTAAAACAGACCGCGGGATTTTTCTTGTCGGTGAAGAGAACCTGGCCCTGCACCACTCGATCGCCTTCGGCGACCTTCATGGTGGGTTGCATACCGTGGTAATCCGCACCCAAAAGGGCCACGGAACGCACAGCCGGGCCGTCGGCGAGGGTCTGAGACGGCTGCCCGGTAACAGGCAGGTCGAGACCGCGCTTCAGCTTGATCATGGCGTCATCCAGCAATGGTCTAGAAAGAGGCGCAGCAACAGGAAATCTCAGACATCTCCGGTTTTATTCTTCTATTTCCGGGTGGTTGATGCCTGGCCTGCTGCCAGCAATGGGGAGGGATTCTAGGGGATAGGCGGCGCAAAATGCACCCCTTACTGCAAAGCACTGTGACGAGGCCCGCTATGCCGCGACCAAATGCAGGCTGACACGCCGCCAGAAAACAAAAAGGCCGGCATAAGCCGGCCTTTTTGCGGAAGTACGATGCGAATCAGAGATCCACAGCATCCAGCGCCGGGAAGGTCTGGTAATTCACGCCAGCCATCTGCTGCACGATACGCACAACCTGGCAGCTATAGCCCATTTCATTGTCGTACCAGACATAGAGGGTGACGTGATTGCCGTTGGCGATAGTGGCCTGAGCATCAAACACACCGGCCGAACGCGAGCCCACAAAATCGGTGGAAACCACTTCGGTGGAGCTGGTGAAGTCGATCTGGCCCTGCAGATTCGAGTGCAGTGCGATTTCGCGCATGTACTCGTTGATCTCGTCACGCGTCACATTGACCGGCAGCGCGAGATTGAGAATGGCCATGGACACATTCGGGGTCGGCACACGGATGGAGTTACCGGTGAGCTTGCCTTCCAGCTGCGGCAGCGCCTTGGCAACGGCCTTGGCAGCGCCAGTCTCGGTGATCACCATATTCAGCACGGCGGAACGACCACGGCGATCAGCCTTGTGGTAGTTGTCGATCAGGTTCTGGTCATTGGTGAAGCTGTGCACGGTTTCCACATGGCCGGAAACAATGCCGTACTTCTCGTCCAGCACCTTCAGCACCGGGGTGATGGCGTTGGTGGTGCAGGAAGCGGCCGACAGAATCTTGTCGTCGTTGGTGATGGTGTTGCTGTTCACACCAAACACGATGTTCTTGAGCGGGCTCTTCGCAGGGGCGGTCAGGAGGACGCGAGCAATACCCTTGCAGGTAAGGTGACGGCCAAGGCCCTCTTCGTCCTTCAGCTTGCCGGTGTTGTCGATGAGGATGGCGTTGTTGATGCCATAGGCGGTGTAGTCCACATCTTCCGGCTTGGCGGCGTAGATCACCTTGATGAAATTGCCGTTGGCGATAATGGCTTCGTTTTCTTCATCCACCGCGATGGTGCCTTCAAAAGGACCATGCACGGAATCACGACGCAGCAGCGAAGCACGCTTTTGCAGATCGCCTTCGGCAGTCTTGCGCACAACAATGGCACGCAGACGCAGGCCATCACCACCACCGGCCTTCTCGATGATGAGACGGGCCAGCATGCGGCCGATACGACCAAAGCCGTAGAGCACCACATCGGTCGGGTGACCTTCATCACGCTTGCCAATGGCAGCGCCGACAGCATTCTTCATGAAGGCGTCAACATCACCGCCTTTCTCTTTGAATTCAGTAGCCAGCTTGCCCAGATCCACGCGGCAAGGACCGAGGTCCAGCTTGTAGAGGGCTTCGAGCAGCGGGTAGGTATCCACCACCGAGAGATCGCCAGCGATCATGCGCACGCGACGGTGGTGCTTGAGAATCTGGATGACGGAGCGGTTGACCAGGGTGCGGCCGTAAACAGCAGTGACAACATTCTTTTCGCGGTAAAGCTTGCCGATCATGGGGATCATGGTCTCGGCGATAGCTTCGCGGTTCTTCCAGCGACCGAAGTGGTCTTCCTGCAGGGACTTAATGGTGTCGGCGCTCACGGCGGGTATCCTCGTGGGGGAAAACTGAGGGCGCGGATTCTAGCCCGTTTGATCGCCCTTGTCAGGCGGCACAGGCGCCCACATCTATGCTCTCCTGTAATCCGCCCACCCGACTGCACTCATCAAGGAAACGGCCATGTATTACTCATTGGAAACCCCATCCCTGCTGGCTCCCACGCCTCCCGCCGGCGCGCGCCAGCTCATCATCCTGCTGCATGGTACCGGCTCGCGTCCGGCCGAGATGACCAGCATGGCCGAGTCTTTCCGCGCCGCTTGGCCCACCGCCGCCATCGCCATCCCCGAAGGCCTGCAGCCTTTTGATGCCGGCCTTCCCGGCCGCTACCAGTGGTTTTCACTGGCCGGCATCACCGAGGCCAACCGCCCCGACCGCATTGCCGCCGTGCTGCCCAGCTTTATCGAGCTGATCCGCGGCATACAGGAAACCGCTGGCGTGCCGCCGACCGACACCGTGCTCGCCGGCTTTTCGCAAGGCGCCATCATGGCGCTGGAAGCCGTGAAACAGGCAGATGGTCTGGCCGGCCGCGTGCTGGCCTTCGCCGGCCGTTACGGCCGCCTGCCGACGGAAGCGCCCAAACACACGAGCATCAGCTTCTATCACGGTGACCAGGATGAAGTGATTGCTGTGAAACATGCACAGGAAGCATTTGAGGAGCTGCACGAACTGGGTGCCGATGTGACGCTGGATGTCGGCCATGGTGTGGGCCATGAAGTGCATCCAGCACTGCTTTCGGTAGCCGTGGAAAGATTGCAGAAGGAAATTCCGGCGCGTTTGTGGCGCAAAGCGCTTACGGGCCAGTGATTTCGGATTTACCCATTTAGAAATTCAAACCGTCATTCCCGCGAAAGCGGGAATCTCTTCGTCCGTAGGTCGGGCTTTAGCCCGACGCTTTTCTCTTGCCTGCCCTCGGCCTTTGTATACGCGTGCGGGGCTGTTGTTTTGACGATTGCCCGGGGTGCGGGGATTTTTGTACTGTCGGGGATTCGGTGAGGTGCTCCGACTGGGTTGCACCGGCTGTTTATTCCATAACGGGATTGCGGCTGCACCGGGCCTCACTTTCCTTTGCTTCGCCTGCGGATGCGTAAGCAAAGGAAATGCGACTCCTGCGGAGAGCCGGTTAGTTGGCTCTGTCCTTTCTTGTAGCTAATAGTGCTCGGGTGGTGCTCGCGCGTTCGCGACTCGCGATCAGCTTCTGCTTTATTGCCGCTATCGGGGCCGTAGGTGTAGGAGTTCGGCTCCTGATAAATAGCTCAGTGCTCTGGACTTAACTTCTGTTTTTCACTCTTTCGGCCGGCGCTGAAATCAAAAAGCAAAAGCACGCATCGCTATGCTTGCTGAAAGCAGGGTCAAAAGCAGAACAAAAGCTGGGGCGACAAATCTCTAGAAACCAACTCTGTCGTCCCGGCGAAGGCCGGGACCCAGCGCCTTTGCGTACTTCCCTTTAACGAATGCAAAGGAAAGTACGGCACAGCGAGCGAGGCGCAACACCCTCCCAGGATGTGCAGGCCCTGCCTGTACACGCGCAAGACCTCTTCACATACTGCAAGTGGCCACTTCTTAGATAACGCGCATCATGGTATTTATCAGGAATAGCCCATAAAAAAGCCGCCAAGCTTAAACAGACGGCATAAAAACAGATATCAATACCATCCCATTATGGAGATCAGGATGACGTGGCTTTTCTTTGGCTTGGTCGCCATTGTTCTAATTCTTGCTTTTATCGTAAAAGCCCAGAAATCCGGCACGGCGCAAGCGGCTTCCTTTCCCTATATCAAGAGGCACACGCTAGTCACCCCGGCAGAACGTTCTTTCCTTGGCGTTCTTGAACAGGCCGTAGGGGATACATACCGTATATACGTGCAAGTACGCCTTGCAGACCTTATGAATATAAAACCCGGTACCGCAAAATCTGCCCGCACTGCAGCGCAGAACCGCATCAACGCAAAACACGCCGATTTCGTGCTCTGTCAGAGCGACACGCTAGAAATTCTATGTGCTATTGAGCTGGACGACGCCTCGCATCAAAAGGCATCGAGAAAAGAACGTGACCGCTTTCTGGAGGCAGCCTGCGCAAGCGCAGGACTGCCCTTGCTCAGATTTACCGCCAAAGCCTCATATGCAATTCAAGAGATCAGAGCCTCTATTTCAGATGTGCTGGGCAGTGTTGAGGAAGCGCCTAAAACAGATTCAGCGCCAAGCCCGATAGAGCCCACAAAAATGCACAGCACAGATGCACCAAGCTGCCCCAAGTGCGGCGGCGCAACTGTCCTGAGAACAGTTAAAGCCGGCGCCCATGCAGGCAACAAGCTATGGGGTTGCAAAACATTCCCGGCCTGCCGAGGCTTCATTCCACTGAAGGCCTGAGGTATTGCTAACGAGAGAACAGCCGCGTCCCGCATGAGGAAACGGCTGTGCAAGTCGACAAGAAGCTAAAAATAAAACTTAAACCGGAGGCTCATACTCCGGCGTCTCCCACCAAGGCATCCACTTCGGCAAATCTTCCGAAAGCTTGGCCTTGTACTCCGCCGGCCGCTTCTGCAGAAAGCTCGTAATGCCTTCCACCGCATCCGGCAAACGCCCGGTGTGATACACCCCGGAAGATTCCACGCTATGCGCCACCATGGGATGCGGCGCATCCATCATGCGCCACAGCATCTGCCGCGTAATGGCCACCGAAACCGGTGCCGTTTCATTGGCAATCTGCGCCGCCTGCGCAAAGGCTGCCGGCAGCAATTCCTCCGGTGCATGCACGCTATTCACCAAGCCCGCCGCCAGCGCTTCTTCCACAGAAAACACGCGTGCACTCATCATCCAGTCCAGCGCTTTAGGCAGGCCAACAAGACGAGGCAGGAACCAGCTGGAATTGGATTCGGGCACGATGCCGCGTTTTACGAAGGGAAAGCAGAATTTGGCAGCCGTTGAGGCCAAGCGGAAATCCGCCGCCAGCGTCATGGTGAGCCCGACACCCGCCGCCGTGCCGTTAAACGCCACCATCACCGGTTTTTTACATTCAAAAAGACGCAGGGTAATCAGGCCACCCAGATCACGCGGCACGCCATCTTGCTTGCCGTATTTGTCGTAATCAAAAGTATCGCCGCCCGCTTCAGAAAGATCAGAGCCCACGGAATAGGCCTTACCCTCCCCCGTGAACAGGATGACGCGCACGGCATCATCGGCATCCGCCCGATCTATGGCTTCCACCACCTCATGCACGGTCTGTATGGAAAAAGCATTCAGCTTTTCCGGCCGCGCCAGAGTGATAAGAGCAACACGGTCGCGCAGTTCATAGCGCAGATGCTGGAAGGCCATTTGATTCTCCTTGTTTTGGGCCGACTGCCTTGGCAGACGCAAGCCCCGGAGTATCACCGCCCGCCTCAGCACTGGCAGTGGCCGTCCAAATTGCTTTTTATTGGCCGCATTTCATTGGCCGGGTTTACTCCCCCGCACCCCCACAAAAACTACTGTCGCCCCGGCAAGGGCTAGGCCGGGGCCTAGTGCCTTTACTATCCCGGGCTCACCTACGTAGATGCCCTCTACTAAACCCCCTGTCGCCCCTGAAATGTTTAATCCGGGGCCCAGCGCCTTTGCTTTTACTTTTATGGGAACGCTGAAAAGGCACTGGGCCCCGGCCTAGACCCTGCCGGGGCGACAACTCACTTCTGATCCGCTTACTTCTGGTGCTTAGCCTTCCAATCCTCATAAGGCATGCCATAGATGATCTCGCGAGCCTCGGGATCAGAGAGTTCAATCCCCTTCTCTTCCGCCGCCGCCCGATACCATTTGGACAAGCAGTTACGGCAAAAGCCAGCCAGATTCATCAGGTCTATGTTCTGCACCTCGGGCTGGTCACGCAGGTGCTGCACTAGGCGGCGGAAGGCAGCGGCTTCTAGCTCGGTGCGTTGTTGTTCGGTCAAATTGGCCATGGCAAAGGTTCTGTAGGAGCGGCTTCAGCCGCGAAGAAGTGCAGACTAATGCACAGCCCCTCCATCACCAACAAGGCAATCAGATGCCCGCTTTACGGCAAATACCGAATCCCCCTTTCGCCTATGGACAAGAGCGTAGCCAACTCATTTAATCGGGCAGAATTACGCACCATCAGGGCACCTAGCCCGACCCTACAGCTAGAAAAGTCAGCATCTTGACTAAACATAAAGGATTAGGCGCCCTAAATTTATCAACCGGATTAGATGCCTGCGTGGCGTCTATTTATTGTTAGGCCGCCACGGGTTATAGCTGGTGGGTTTTTTAGAAAGCGCCGGGCAATATCGCAGGCTAGGTTAAGAAATTTCGCTCTCCAAAGCGGGAAATTGCAGAAT
>JBOICI010000057.1:0-38377 GCA_050739955.1 Moraxellaceae bacterium | reverse complement strand
CTTTCGCCCGACACTTCTCCCCAACAGCCCCCACCCCCCAGCCCAGCCCCTGCCTCCGCTGTCGGGCTAAAGCCCGACCTACAAGCCGATCTGCAACCCGACCTACAAGAAGGGAAGCCCCTTTGGCGGAGACCCACGCAGGCTCGATTTGCTTAAACGGCCAGCACTCTGCCGTTTTGGACGCTAAAAACGCCCTGACCAGTCACTCTGTCCTACAAGCTGGCCCCAAATCACATGGACAGTGACATTGCCCAATGTAATCCTCGTGCCCACTCCAAAAACCGGGCCCGCTGATGTCTGCCAACTCCCTTATTGCCTCTTCCTCTTTAGTGCCTAGTGCGGCCGATCTCGAAGGCTTCCGTGCGGCCCAGCGCCTGGCCTATGCCTGCGCCGAAGCCATCCATGCCGAGTTGCGCCCCGGCATCACCGAGCGCGAAGTGGCGGCAAAAATGAAAGCCTGGCTGGCCGCCCACGGCGCCACCGACTGCCTGCATCAGCCCTTTGCCTGGTTTGGCCATCGCACCGCCTTTCGCGGCCTCATCGGCGTTAATCAGCTCAAAGGTTTCAATCCGGCCTTCTTCCCCAGCAACAAGAAGCTGGAAGAAAACATGCCCTTCATTCTGGATTGCGCGCCCACGCTCAATGGCTACACCGCCGATATCGGTTATGCCGGCGTGCTCGGCCGCAACGGCATACTCGATCAGCTCATGGATGATCTCGCCCCGCATCGCGAACTCATCATCCGCATGATTCGCGAACGCCGCCTCATGTCCGAAGTGAGTCAGGCCGTGGATGCGCTCTGCATCAAGCAAGGCGTAGAGCCGCGTCATCACGCTTATCCTTTTTCCGTGCTCGCGCATCGCGTGGAAAAACTGCCGGCCACACCGATTGCACCGAAAATTTCCCTAGGCCGCTTCGGCATACGCAGCGTGCTCTCGCTGGGCCGTGAAGCCCTGCAGGGCGTGAAAGAAGGTTGGTCGCCGCTGTGGGCCAGTCATCAACGTTCCGCGCATGCGCCCGTGCCCGGCCTCTGGGCGGTGGAGCCGCATCTCGGCTTTCGCGAAGTCGGCGCCAAATTTGAAGAGCTGCTGGTCATCACCGAAGACGATGCTTTTTGGCTGGATGACGATGTACCGCATGTGCGGCGCTGGATGGAGCGTGGCGTGATCGGCAAAGTCGCGCCGAAAGTAGTGAACGAAAAATCAGCAAATATTCCGCCCTTCGACACTAGCGCTACGCGCGTCGTCAGGACGAACGGGGAAAAGAAAGATCAACCGCTCGTGGTGAGCCTGTCGAACCACAAAGAGGCTGCACCGGTCATCAGCAAGCATGAAGTGGTGAGTGCCGATGCCAAGTTAGCCGTGCGCAAAGTAGTCGCTACTAAGAAATCGATACCGAAAAAATCGGCGCCAAAGAAAGCCGAACCCGAAAAGGTGGCTGCGCCCAAAGCCAAAGCCGAGAAGCCCAAAACAGAAAAACCAAAGGCCACTGCCAAGCCCACAGAAAAGGCTGAAGCAAAGGCCGCGGAAAAGCCCGCTAGCACAGCGGCTGAAAAAACGACCCATAAAAGCAGCAGCAAGAAATCCACGACACGCAAGACGGAGACCGCATGAACGCGCGCGCCCATTCCAATACCGGGAAAAAACTCCCCGTCACGCCTTACACCGTGCATTCCGGCCGCGTAAAGCTGGCGGCCTATTCACGCGGCAATCCGGACAACACCCCAGTTGTGCTCGTGCATGGCTACCCCGATGACAGCAGCACCTGGGATGCCGTAGCCGAGCATCTCGCCCAGCAATACTTCGTGGTGACCTACGATGTGCGCGGCGCCGGCAATTCTGATCGCCCGCGTCATGTCAGCGCTTACGCGCTGGAAAAACTTTCCGATGATCTCGTCGCCGTGCTTGATCATGTATTGCCCGGCCGCGCCGTGCATTTGGTCGGCCATGACTGGGGCTCGATACAGACCTGGGAATCCGTCACCGCACCGCATCTGCAATACCGCATTCTTTCCTACACCACGCTCTCCGGTCCCTGTCTCGATCATGTCGGCTTCTGGATGAAAGGCCGTCTTCTGACCACCAACCCGGACAAGCTGAAAAAAGCCATCAAACAGCTGGGCAGCTCCTGGTACATCATGATGTTCCAACTGCCGGTGCTGGCACCAACGATCTGGCGCTTGGCCGGCCAGCGTCTGCATCAGCAGATTGCCACAGTTGAGAAAGTGCCTTTCGAGCCGCGCGAAAATGGCGTGAAAGACGGCATTTTCGGTGTGAACCTTTATCGCGCCAATTTCCTCAAATCCCTGTTCAAACCACGCGAGCGTTATACCGGCAAGCCGGTGCAGCTCATCGTTCTGAAAAAAGACAATTACGTGGGCGAACAGCTTTTTGAAGACATCACCGTGTGGGCGCGCAATACCTGGCGCCGCGATGTAGATGCTGGCCATTGGACCCTGCTCGCCGAAGGCGAGCATCTGGCTGGCTGGATTGCTGATTTTGTAACACAGGTGGATGACGGCAAAGCTGCCGCCGGCCTTAGCCGCCTGAAGTAAAAAAATGTAGGAGGGGCTGTAGGGTGGGTTAGCCGTTTACGGCGTAACCCACCGCTCGCGATGATTTTCAAAAAGCTCCATCGCGGCTAAAGCCCCTCCCACACAAAAATAAGAAAACGGTGCCGGGATGGCACCGGACTTTTTCAGGCATAGCGGCCCATCTGGAGAGGGGCCGCTGCCAAAAAGAAGAGAACACGAACATGTCGACAGCCCTTGCCACCCCGCATCACAAGCTTCTGCCGCGCCGTGTACGTTTTGATTTGAGCAAAAGCCCGCTGCACTGGATTCCACACGATCCGGAAGCCTCTTACATCATCAACTCCATACACCTGCTGCTGCCCGCCGGCGAATTCTGGTTCTGCCGTGTTTACAACAAGGCACTGCCGCTGGTGCAGGATGAAACCCTGCGCGACGATGTGCAGGGCTTTATCCGTCAGGAAGCCATGCATGCGCGTGCACATGAATCGGCGCTGGAAGATTACCTCACCCGTAATGGCGTGGAATTCGAGCAGATGGTGAAACTGGCCAGCTTCATTTTCGACAATGTACTGGCTGATCGTCCGCTGGGCCTGCCGGATAATTTCATCACGCGTCGTCTGACCCGAAATTTAGACCCGTGGTGGCTGCGCCAGCGCGTGGGCATCATCGCCGCCATCGAACACTTCACCTGTGTGTTCGGCAAATGGGTGGTGGAATCCGAAGCGCTGAATGCGCCCAATATCGACAAGAACATTCTCGATCTTTTCCGCTGGCACGGTGCCGAAGAAGTGGAACACCGCAATGTCGCCCACGATCTGCATGTGTATATGGGTGGCAGCGTGCGCGAACGTCAGGCCTGGGCACTGGCCGTGTTCCCCCTGCTCATGGGTCTGCTCGCCATGGGCAGCAACCATATGGCGAAACAGGATGCCGGCGTGAAACCAGAGTCTTTTGTGCGGCGCTGGTGGCGTAGCGGCAAGCAGGACACGCTGCCTTCGGTGGAGTCTGTACTCGCCGCCGCCGGGCGTTATTTTGATCCGGAGTATCATCCGGATAGCGAAGCACCATTGAATCTGGCGCTGGAATACTTTGCGAAGTCGCCAGCGGTGCAAGAAGCGTTGGCGCGCGAGAAGGCCAGGACGGCAGCTGTGGCGGCGTGATTTTCTGCTGTATCTGAAAAGGGCACCTTTAGGTGCTTTTTTTTATGGAATTTATAAATGCAACGCCCAATCTTCTGTCGCCCCGGCGCAGGCCGGGGCCCAGTGACTTTCATAGACTCCTTGTAGGTCAGGCTTTACCAAAGGGTATGCTTTAGCGCAGCCCGACAGCAGCGCAAAACTCCATCCTCCGCGTCGGGCTAAAGCCCGACCTACAAAAAACACAGTCGCGCGGAAACTAAAAAATCAAACCCGTTCGCCCTGACGACGCGCGTAACGCTAGTGTCGAAGGGCTGTTGTTAAATGGCTGCCCTTCGACACTAGCGTTACGCGCGTCGTCAGGGCGAACGGAAAATCTTCAAAATTCAGGAAAGCCCCGACTCACACCACGCTAAAACTCATCCCCGCATGCGCTTCCAGTCTGTCCAGCAGCTTCTGCCCCATGGCCGTGGCGGGCGTCCAGAAACCGCCGCCTACGCTGCTCTCATCTCTATCCAGCGCCAACGACATAGACGCTTCCGCCAACATGCGCGAGGTAGCGCCATAACCCGGATCGCGTTTGCCGCGAATAATGGCTTTGATCTTTTCGCCCGAGGCCGTGCGCCCGTAGGCATGCATTTCGAAAAATCCGTTTTCTATGGCTTTGAGGCTTGGGCCTTCGCCCGGCGCTGGCAGCACTTTCTGCAAAATCGCGCGCGTGGGCTTCAGCGCCATCATGCCGACCAAGCCACCCAGCGCCGCCGTTACACCGCCGGCCATTACCGCACCCAGCGGACCGCTGCCGGTGAGCATGGCTTCGTCGTAAACAAAATCCACACCCCAGGGCAGGCCCAAGAGGAAGTTGGTGCGCTGCACCACGCGTGAATTGATCGGCGCCATGATGAAGGGCGCGCGCCACTCGCGGGCATCACGGTCGTAAGCGGCCAACCATTTATCTTTCTGCGAGCCGGCGCTGCCGTAATCCATCAAGGCATAAGGATTCAGCAGCAACTGCCGCACCTCGGCATCCGCCGCGCCCGTGGTCACCATATCGGTGAGGCTGGCAATGGTGCCACCGCTGAAACCGCCACTGGCTTTTTTAAGACGCATCTTCACGAAAGAGCAGGGAGCGCCAAAAGCATCCTGCGCGCGCTGCTGCAAAAACCAGGTGCCCAGATCAGAAGGAATGGAATCAAAACCGCAGCCATGCACGATGCGCGCACCCGTTTTCGCGGCCGTGGCGCCATGGGCATTCATCATGCGTCGCACCCAGGGAATTTCCGCGGTGAGATCGCAATAGTCCGTGCCCTGCGCCGCGCAGGCGGCCACCAGCTCCGAGCCATAAAGTGCATACGGCCCCACGGTGGAGGCAATGGCCTTGGTCCGCCCCGCCAGATCAGCCAGTGCCGCCGCATCATGAGCTTCGGCCAGCACAACCGGCAGCTCAGGCGCCCCCAGCTCAAGTTTTATGGCCGCCAACTTGGCCGCACTGCGCCCGGCAATCGCCCAACGCAAACCGGTTTCTTGCGCGCGCCTTTGCAGATGCTGCGCCACGTATTTGCCCACAAAGCTGCTGGCACCAAACAGCACCACATCGAATTCGCGCGGCGTCTTTTCAGCAATGCTGGCTGATGCCGAAGCCGCTGCCTTTGCTTCTGCTTTCTTTGGTGAGGCCTTTGGCTTTGCCGCTTTCGCTTTGACTGGAGCCGATGCTTTATCGACTGCTTTTTCTGCCGTCTTCTTTGCTGAGGCAACTGCTGCTTTTTTGGCCATGTCCGTGATCCTTAACGGCAGGCCCACAGCCCGCTTTGCACAAGAAAGCCCGGAGTTTATCCAGCAGACACCGAGCGGGCATACACCCACCCTGACAAACTCTTGCCCCATCATCATGTCGCCCCGGAAAGCTTTAGTCCGGGGCCCAGCGCCTTTGCTTTTATCCGTAGGGTGGGTAAACCCCGTTTCCCCACACAGTCCCGAAGCTTTCCATCCCAAACCCCACCTTGAATCGGCACCGCCCACCCCCATATAGAAACGGACAGCGCGGTACGCCCTGCGGTACACTGCGCGGGCTCTTGGGGGTGACATGGCTTCGACGCCGGTTACAAAACCTGAAGGTGCATGCGGAGAGGGCGACATCTCTCGTAAATCAAAGTCGCAGCAACATAGTCGCAAACGACGAAAACTACGCACTGGCAGCTTAATACCCTGCCTACGATCGAAGTTGCCTGCCCATGGGCGATGGACATCGGCGCAAAAAACATGGGATCGCTCGAAGCCTTGTCTCGCGGCTGACAGCTAAACCTCAGAGGCTCGCCTTCTACGCCCTGTCGCTTGGGCCGTAGCGGGTTAAATCAATAGAGACGACTAAGCATGTAGAGCCCAAGGCAGCGGACTGACGGACGCGGGTTCGATCCCCGCCACCTCCACCAACTGCTGAAAACAAAAAGGCCCACTGGAAACAGTGGGCCTTTTTGTTTTCAGCTAAGCCCAGGCCAACGCAGTAAGCGGCAGGAAAGGCCATGCTCAACTGGCATAGTCATTCCGTGGCTTATTAGGCAAACTTCCAAGCATTTCAAGCGCATCAGTCCTCCCGACCAGACGCCCAAACTCTGACCAAACACCAACGCCCTTAGAGCCGCATCTGCCTGCGGCGTAATGGCAAGGTAAAGGTCGCTTCAAAACAGGACCAACCGCATGACCAGCAGCCAACAACGCGCCGCCCTGCAACGCCAGATTTGGGCCATCGCCAACGATGTGCGTGGCGCCGTCGATGGTTGGGATTTCAAGCAATACGTGCTCGGCACCCTGTTCTACCGCTTTATCAGCGAAAACTTCGCCAACTACATCGAAGCCGGTGACGAGAGCATCCACTACGCCGCGCTGGCCGACAGCGTCATCACCCCAGATATCAAAGACGACGCCATTAAGACCAAGGGCTATTTCATCTACCCCAGTCAGTTGTTTGCCAAGGTCGCGGCCAGCGCCAACAGCAACGAAAGCCTGAACACCGATCTGGCCGCCATCTTTGCCGCCATCGAAAGCTCCGCCAACGGCTACCCTTCCGAGCAAGACATCAAGGGCCTGTTTGCCGACTTCGACACCACCAGCAACCGCCTCGGCAATACCGTCAAAGACAAAAACCTGCGCTTGGCCGCCGTGCTCAAGGGCGTGGCCGAGCTGGATTTTGGCCATGCGTTTTATGAAAAAACCGACGCCAGCCATATCGACCTCTTTGGCGATGCCTACGAATTCCTCATTTCCAACTACGCCGCCAATGCCGGCAAATCCGGCGGCGAGTTTTTCACCCCGCAGCATGTCTCCAAGCTGATCGCCCAGCTCGCCATGCACAAGCAAACCAGCGTCAACAAGATTTACGACCCGGCCTGCGGCTCCGGATCGCTGCTGCTGCAAGCCAAAAAGCACTTTGATGCGCACATCATTGACGATGGTTTTTATGGGCAAGAACTCAACCACACCACCTACAACCTGGCGCGGATGAACATGTTCTTGCACAACGTCAACTACGACAAATTCAATGTCCAGCTGGGCGATACCCTGATCGACCCGCATTTTGGCGACGACAAACCCTTCGATGCCATCGTCTCCAACCCGCCCTACTCAGTGAAGTGGAAGGGCTCAGACGACCCCACCCTGATCAACGACGACCGCTTTGCCCCGGCTGGGGTGCTGGCGCCCAAATCCAAAGCCGACTTTGCCTTTGTGCTGCATGCGCTCAGCTACCTCTCCAGCAAAGGCCGCGCCGCCATCGTCTGCTTCCCCGGCATCTTCTACCGGGGCGGGGCCGAGCAGAAAATCCGCCAATATCTGGTGGATAACAACTACGTCGAAACCGTCATTTCGCTCGCGCCCAATCTGTTCTTTGGCACCACCATCGCCGTGAATATTCTGGTGCTCTCCAAACACAAAACCGACACCAGCACCCAGTTTATTGACGCAAGCAGCCTGTTCAAGAAAGAAACCAATAACAACGTGCTGCTGGATGTGCACATCGAACAGATCATGGCGGTGTTCGACAGCAAGGCGAATGTGGACCACTTTGCCCTGTCGGTACCGTTTGAGAAAGTGTCCGCCAATGATTACAACCTGTCGGTCAGCAGCTATGTAGAAGCCCGCGACACCCGCGAGGTGGTGGATATTGCCCAGCTCAATGCCGAGCTGAAAACCACCGTTGCCAATATCGACAAGCTGCGCAAAGACATCGATGCCATCGTGGCTGAGATCGAAGGCGAGGAGACTGAAGCATGAGTCGGATTAATGACCTCATTGCCGAACACTGCCCGAATGGGGTGGAGTTCAAGCGACTTGGCGACATTGTGCGTATCAAGAATGGCAAGGATCACAAGACGCTTGGCGATGGCGAATTTCCTGTTTACGGCTCCGGCGGAATCATGCGATATGCCGACGCCTACGCCTATAACAAACCTTCGGTCTTGATTCCGAGGAAAGGCTCACTTGGCAATCTCTTCTTCGTCGAAGTTCCGTTCTGGAATGTTGACACCATCTTCTATACGGAAATTGACGAAGCACAGATTCGCCCGAAATTCCTTTACTACTTTTTGACAACGGTAGGTCTTGGTGAAATGAACCAAGCGGGCGGCGTACCAAGCCAAACTCAATCCGTCTTGAACGAGCTTAAAATCCCCATCCCCTGCCCAGAAAACCCAAAAAAATCGCTGGAAATCCAGGCCGAAATCGTCCGTATTCTAGACGCATTTACCACCCATACCGCCGAGCTTACCGCCGAGCTTACCGCCGAGCTTACCGCCCGCAAAAAACAATACAACTACTACCGCGACCAGTTGTTGAGTTTTGAAGAAGGAGAAGTCGAGTGGAAGTCGCTGGGAGAGATTGGTGAATTTATTCGAGGAAAGCGTTTTACCAAGGCTGACTATGTCGAAGATGGAATCAGCGTTATCCACTACGGCGAGATATACACCCGATACGGTGTTTTTACGACTCATGCATTTTCTCAGGTTAGGAACGATATGGCAGATTCGTTACGCTATGCGGAACCAGGTGATGTTGTCATGGCTGGTGTTGGTGAAACTGTTGAAGATGTTGGTAAGGCCGTTGCCTGGATTGGAAGTGAAAAAGTAGCCATTCACGATGACAGCTACGCTTTTCGTCACTCCATGAATCCAAAATTCATTTCCTATGCAATGCAAACGGCTTCATTCATTGATGAAAAGGCAAAGCATGTATCTCGGGGAAAGATTAATAGATTATTAATTAATGGAATTGAAAAAGTCAGAATACCAATTCCACACCCGAATGACGCTGAAAAGTCACTCGCCGAACAAGCCCGCATCGTCGCCATTCTCGACAAATTCGACGCCCTGACGAACTCCATCACCGAAGGCTTGCCGCGCGAAATTGAATTACGCCAAAAGCAATACGAGTATTACCGCGATCTGCTATTGAGTTTCCCCAGACCAGAAGCGGCAGAGGCATAACATGGGCAAGACACTCACGGAAATCGCCGAACAGCTGAGCACACTCAAAACAGTTCAGAAAACTGTCCCTGAAAAAACGAAGGCGGCAGAAGAGGTCAAGTCCCTCCCAAAGGTTCAACTCATTTATGCCTTCAATGGCACGGGCAAGACGCGCCTTTCACGGGAATTTAAAAAATTGTTCCCGTCCACAATCGAAGATGAAGATGCGCAGCGATCTGAGTTGGCGAGTAAGAAAATTCTCTACTACAGCGCCTTTACGGAAGACTTGTTCTATTGGGACAATGATCTGGCATTTGATGCCGAGCCAAAATTATTAATCCGCCCAAACTCGTTCACCCGATGGGTACTGGAAGAGCAAGGCCAAGACCGCAACATCGTTACGAATTTTCAGCGCTACACCAACAACAAGCTCACCCCACGATTCAACGAAGAATACAAATTCAAAGAGATAGACGGCAACGAAGTCACAGTCAAAGCGTTTTCAGAGGCAACTTTCTCACTGGAGGGCGGCAATGATAAGCACAGTGGAAATCTGAAAATCTCCAAGGGCGAAGAAAGCAACTTCATCTGGAGCATTTTCTACACGCTGCTTGAACAGGCAATTTTCACACTGAACGATATTCAGCCTGACTACCCCGAACCAACCCCATTTGACAATCTTGAGTATGTATTCATTGACGATCCTGTCAGCTCACTCGATGACAATCATCTGATCCAGTTGGCGGTGGACTTGGCGCAACTGGTTAAATCAAATAAATCCAATGTCAATTTCATCATTACGACGCACAACCCACTATTCTTCAATGTTCTTTGCAATGAATTCGGCAGCGATGAAAAAACCGAGAACTACAGCTGGAAGTCAAAATTTCTCAGGAAATCGCGACTGGAGAAAAATGGGGATGGCAGCTTTCAATTAATAGAACAGCCGAACGATTCTCCATTCGCATATCACCTGCATCTGATATCACAGCTTGAAGAAGCCATAAAAAGTGGTCAGATTGAAAAATATCACTTCAATCTTCTCCGAAATGTTCTCGAAAAGACGGCAACATTTCTTGGGCACAAAAGATGGGAACACCTTCTTCCGGAAGCAGCAGATGGCCTTCCTAATCCGTATGCAAAGCGAATTGTTAACTTCTCAAGCCACTCAAAACACGCTGCTGAAGAAGTGGCGCCATTGAAACCAGAAGAGAAGAAGGTCCTGGGAGAGCTAGTCAAACACATTGTCGAGCACTATCGATTTTGGCAGGAAAAAACCACATGATCGAATACAGCCCTATCGCCGAATCCAAAAACTTCATCGTTCTGGATAAATACACCCAGGAATGGAAGGTCTCAGAAAGCTACCAGAGCGAAGGCGACCTAGAACGCGAGTTTATTCAGGACTTGGTCAATCAGGGCTATGAATTCCTGCCAAGCCTGAACACGCCGAAAGCTCTGCTGGCCAATGTGCAAGTACAACTGCAAACGCTCAACAACGTGCAGTTTGCCGAGGGCGAATGGCGGCGCTTTGTCGAAACCTATCTGGATAAACCCAGCGACGGCATTGTCGATAGAACCCGAAAGATTCACGACGACTATATTCACGACTTTGTGTTTGACGATGGCCGCATCCAGAACATCTACCTGCTGGACAAAAAGAACATCTCCCGCAACAAGGTGCAGGTGATCAAGCAGTTTGAACAGGCTGGCAGCCACGCCAATCGCTACGATGTGACGATACTGGTGAATGGCCTACCACTGGTGCAGGTGGAGCTGAAAAAGCGTGGCGTGGCGATTCGCGAAGCCTTCAATCAGGTGCACCGCTACAGTAAAGAGAGTTTCAACAGCGAACACTCCCTGTTCAAGTATTTGCAGCTATTCGTAATCTCAAACGGCACCGACAGCCGTTATTTCGCCAACACTACGGCGCGCAATAAAAACAGCTTTGACTTCACCATGAACTGGGCGAAAGCGGACAACAGCCTAATCAAAGACCTGAAGGACTTCACGGCCACCTTCTTCCAGAAACACACCCTGCTCAATGTGCTGCTGCACTACTCGGTGTTTGATGTGAGCAACACGCTGCTGGTGATGCGCCCCTACCAAATTGCCGCCACCGAACGCATTCTGTGGAAGATCAACTGTGCCTATCAGGCCAAGCGCTGGAGCCAGTTAGAGGGCGGCGGCTTCATCTGGCACACCACCGGCAGTGGCAAGACCCTGACTAGCTTCAAGGCGGCGCGCCTGGCCACTGAGCTGGATTTCATCGACAAGGTGTTCTTTGTGGTGGACCGTAAGGATCTGGATTACCAGACCATGAAGGAATACCAGCGCTTCTCGCCGGATAGCGTGAATGGCTCGGACAGCACAGCGGGCCTGAAGCGCAATCTCGACAAGGACGACAACAAGATCGTCGTCACCACCATCCAGAAGCTCAACAACCTGATAAAGGGCGAAGGCGATCTACCGATTTATGGCAAGCAGGTAGTCTTCATTTTTGACGAGTGCCACCGCAGCCAGTTTGGTGAGGCACAGAAGAACCTGAAGAAGAAATTCAAGAAGTTCTATCAGTTTGGCTTTACCGGCACACCTATCTTCCCCCAGAACGCGCTTGGCGCAGAAACCACGGCCAGCGTGTTTGGCCGCGAATTGCATTCGTATGTGATCACCGATGCGATTCGTGATGAGAAGGTGCTCAAGTTCAAGGTGGATTACAACGATGTACGCCCGCAGTTCAAGGCCATTGAAACCGAGAAAGACGAGAATGCACTCAGCGCCGCTGAGAACAAACAGGCCTTGCTGCACCCCGACCGTATCCGCGAAATTTCACAGTACATCCTGAACAACTTCCGGCAGAAAACCCACCGCCTGCAAGCAGCAGCAAAAGGCTTTAATGCCATGTTTGCCGTAAGTAGCGTGGACGCCGCCAAGCTGTATTACGAATCTTTCAGGGAGTTACAGAAGAACAGCGACAAGCCCTTGCGGGTGGCTACCATCTTCTCGTTTGCGGCCAATGAAGAACAAGAGGCGGTGGGCGAAATTCTGGACGAGAGTTTTGATGTGTCTGCCATGAACAGCAGCGCGAAGGAGTTTCTGAGCGCAGCGATTGCCGATTACAACGTGCTGTTTGAAGCCAACTTCAGCGTGGACAGCAACGGGTTTCAAAACTATTACCGCGATCTTGCCAAACGGGTGAAGGCTAAGGAAATCGACCTACTGATTGTGGTGGGCATGTTCCTGACCGGCTTTGATGCACCCACACTGAACACCTTATTTGTTGACAAGAACCTGCGCTACCACGGGCTGATGCAGGCCTACTCGCGCACCAACCGCATTTTTGACGCCACCAAGACCTTCGGCAATATCGTCACCTTCCGCGATCTGGAGCAGGCGACTATCGACGCCATTACCTTGTTTGGCGATAAAAATACCAAGAACGTGGTACTGGAGAAGAGCTACAAGGAATACATGGAAGGCTTCACCGATGTAGCCACCGGTGAGGCGCGGCGTGGCTTTGTGGAGGTGGTGAAGGAACTGGAAGCACGCTTTCCCGACCCCGCTGCCATTGAAAAGGAAGCTGACAAAAAGGCATTCACCAAGCTGTTTGGCGAGTATCTTCGCGTTGAGAACGTGCTACAGAACTATGACGAGTTCGTCAGCCTGAAGGCGCTGCAAAGCGTGGACATGAACGACCCGGCGGCGGTTGAGGCGTTCAAGACCCAACACTATTTGAGTGATGACGATCTGACCGCACTGCAAGCCATCACGCTGCCTGCTGATCGGAAAATTCAGGATTACCGCTCCACCTACAACGACGTACGCGACTGGTTACGCCGTGAAAAGGCGGGAGCGGAGAAGGAAAAATCCACCATCGACTGGGATGACGTGGTCTTTGAGGTGGACCTGCTCAAATCGCAGGAAATCAATCTGGACTATATTCTTGAGCTTATTTTTGAGCACAACAAAAAAGTCAAAAGCAAATCAGATCTGGTGAATGAAGTACGCCGAGTCATTCGCGCGAGCTTGGGCAACCGTGCCAAAGAGAGCTTGCTGGTGGACTTTATCAATCAGACCGATCTGGACAAAATTGGCGACAAAGCCAGTGTGATTGACGCCTTCTTCAGCTTTGCCCAAGCGGAACAGCAGCGTGAGGCGCAGGAATTGATCACCGGTGAAAATCTTAATGCCGAGGCAGCGCGACGCTACATTACCACTTCACTGAAACGGGAATTTGCCAGTGACAATGGCACCGAGCTCAATGCCATCCTGCCCAAGATGAGCCCACTTAATCCGCAATACCTGAAAAAAAAGCAGAGCGTTTTTCAGAAAATCGCCCTGTTTGTCGAAAAATTCAAGGGCGTGGGTGGGCAAGTTTAAGGGGTGCTAAGGAGACTTCGACAAACCTCTCCCACAAACTCCCTCACCACCTGCACTCTCTGACTTCCCTTCAAATCCCGGTGATACAGCAGCCAGAGTTGGCGCTCGGTTTCAAAGGGGCCGATATCCACGCGCGTGAGTGCGGCATCGGCATCGCCGATAAACGTCGGCAGGAAGGTAGTGCCGAGGCCGGCGCTTACGGCGGCGTATTGGGTTTGCATGCTGTTGGTACGCAGCGCGGGCTCTTTACCGGGGAATAACTGCGCGAGCCATTCCACCATGGGCAGCTTTAGCCAGGAATCATCCCAGCTCACGACTTCCAGATTTTTCCAATCGCCAGCCTTTTGCAGGGCGGCGGGCGTGCAGTAGAGACCGAAATGCAGACTGCCAACACGGTGGGCGATGTAGTCCGGCGCGTGGGCCTGTTGTGCGGGATTCACGATGCGCAGAGCGAGATCGGCCTCGCGCCGGGAAAGGTCGGCCAGATTGCGGCCTACCACTAGCTCCAGCTGCAGCTGCGGGTAACGCTCACGAAAGGCCAGCAGATTGGGAGCGATCAGAAAATTAGCCAGGGATTCGGGCAGGGCCAGTTTCACCTGCCCGCTGACTTCGCCACTCACGCTGCTCTGGCGCTCCACCGCCTGCATGGCGCGCTCTACCTCGGCCACATGGGCGAAGAGTTCGCTGCCTCTATCGGTGAGTTGGTAGCCGCGCTGTTGGCGCAGAAAGAGGCGCACGCCGAGGCGGGCTTCCATGGCGTCGATATGGCGGGAGACCGTGGAGGCACTGGTGTTGAGGCCGACGGCGGCGGCTGAAAGACCACCCGCCCGGGCCACGGCCAGAAAGTATTTGAGATCGTTCCAGTCGCGCAGCTCGCTCATGGTTTTTGCCTTCGCCCTCTCTGGCCTTCTTTCCATATCCGGAAAATGGTTTTGCAAAGCATTGGCTTTCTTTGCATATGCGGAAGACTAGCATTCTCCTCATGGCGGCCGGGATCCCTTTCCCGCTGCGGCCCCAGCCCCAAGGAGACAGCACATGAACACGGGCACCACGCGAAGCAGCACCTGGCTCAAGCTGGGCCTCACCGCCTTCTTCTGGGCGCTGATGTTCCATCTGGGCAAATACGCCGTGGGCTTCATGAGCCCGGAATCCATAGGCGGCTGGCGCTTCCTGATTGCCGGCCTCGTGCTGTTGCCCTTAGTCAGCCTGCGCGGGGGTGTAGATGGCGGCTTGGACTGGGCCGGCCTGCGCCGCAATCTGCTGCCGCTCACTGCCATGGCGGTGATTGGGATTGGCGGCTTTAACGTGTTTCTGTTTTACGGCCTCAAGCACACCTCGCCAGTGAATGGCGCGCTCATCATGGCGCTCTGCCCCGCGCTCATCACTTCTCTCTCTGCGCTCTTGATGCGTGAACGTGTGAGTGCGCGTCAGTTAGCCGGGCTCGGCCTTGGTCTTGCCGGGGTGGGTGTGGTGGTGAGCCATGGTTCGCTGCACGCCTTGCTGTCTCTTTCTTTCCAGATTGGCGATTTGCTGGTGTTGATGGCCGCCATGAGCTGGGCCGTGTATTCCACCATTCCGCGCCGTTTCATCAGCGGCCTGCCGCCGCTGCAAATCACCACAGGCAGCATTGCTTTGGGTGGCGTTTTGATCAGTAGCTTTGCCATGAGCACGCAGCATGATTTCTTCACGCTGCCGCCCATGAGTGTGGCGCTGGCCGTGCTCACCATGAGCTTGCTGGGCTCGGTGCTGGCTTATCTCTGGTGGAATGATGGCGTGAAAGAAGTGGGCGCCGGCACCGCATCTCTGTTCATGAATCTGGTGCCGGTGTTTGCTGCGCTAATCGGCATTGCCATGGGCCAGCATCTGGCTGGTTCGCAAATCATGGGCGCGATACTGGTGGTGGGCGGCGTGTTGTATTCCACTTGGCAGCCGAAGGCCGCACCCGCCGCTGAATTGCCTTTGCTGGCCCTGCCCGCTCGTAAACATCTGGAGCCTTGCGGGAAGTAATCGGCAGAACATAAAAAAGGCCGGCATGATGCCGGCCTTTTTTATGGGATCTACATCTTTAAATCCCTAAGGATTGCTTTCGCCATTGTCGCCACGGCCTTGACCGAAGGAAATCCCGTGGGACGCCGGGATGACAGAGCATTTAGGGAGTGAGGTCTATAAATCCCTTTTTTATACGGCAACATTGAACTATCACGCCGAGTAAAAGCGATAGTCACTCAAGGGAAAGGTCACGCTGCGCAGATGCGCTTCCACACTGGTGGCCGGGCGGAAAGGTACATCGCCATGCTTGTCGAAATAATAGCTATTGGCGGAACCACAGCCATTATTGAAAAAAACCTGATTACCCGTGCGCGCCTTCATGGCGCGGAAATAACGCGCATTGGCTTCTGCCTTCACTTCAATACGTGGCAGGCTTTTACGGCGCGCTTCTTTCAAGAGGCGCAGGATATGGCGGCTCTGCATTTCAATCAGCTGAAAATACGAGGCGCCGTTATAGCCATTCGGCCCCAGAATGAGAAAGTAATTGGGGAAGCCCGGCACGGAAACGCCTTCATAGGCCTGATAGCGATGTTCATCCCACCACGCTTCCAGATCGAGACCCGCCACACCCGCAATAGGAAAGGGCGGCATATTGCCAGATTCAAATACCTTGAAACCGGTGGCACAGATTAGGATATCCACCGCGTGCACACGGCCATCGCGAGTGCGCACACCGGCTTCAGTAATGGCTTCAATGGCGGTGGTTTCCAGCTCTACGTTCTCACGATTGAATGCCTGCAAATAGGTATTAGAAGTGCTCGGGCGTTTGCAACCAAAGCCATAGCGCGGCGTGAGTTTTTCGCGCAGCACCGGATCGGGCACTTGTTCTTTCAGGTGATCGAGAGCCACGCGCTCATACACTTTCGCAACCGGCAGATAGCGGTGGTATTGCGCCGTAATCACAAAACCTACTTCCACCACGGCCTGACTAACCATGCGCGCCGACCATTGCAGCGCCTTTGATGTTGCCAACACCTTTTGCACCAGCGGGCTAATGGCGGAATCTGGCTTGGGCAGCACCCAGATCGGCGTGCGCTGGAAGACCGTGAGTTTTTTTACGTCTGGCGCAATCTCGGGGATGACCTGTAGTGCTGATGCGCCGGTGCCAATCATGGCAACGCGCTTATCGCGCAAATCGATATCGTGATCCCAGCGTGCCGTGTGCATGCGCTGGCCCTTAAAACTTTCAATGCCGGGAATATCCGGATTCTTGGGCTGGGTGAGCACGCCGGTGGCGCCCACTACATAACGCGCCGTCAGCACTTCGCCGGTTTCGGTTTGCAGGCACCAGAGACTGCTGGCCTCATCAAAATCAGCGCGGGTGATGCAGGTATTGAGGCGTATGCGTGAGCGCAGGAAATATTTGTCGACACAGTACTCGGCATAGGCCTTGAGCTCGGCGCCGGGCGCAAACACACGCGACCAGTTCGGATTGCGCTCAAAGGAAAAGGAATAGCTGAGCGAGGGAATATCCACGGCCACGCCGGGATAAGTATTGAAATGCCAAGCCCCGCCAATACCGTCGCCTTGCTCCAGCACCAGAAAATCGCGAAAGCCTGCTTCGTCCAGCTTGATGGCCATGCCGATGCCGGAGAAGCCCGCTCCAATCACGATGACATCGTGCACTTGCGGTGTGGCGGTGGCTTTCAGGCTGGGCATGATAGTGGCTCCTTGAAGCAGGCGAAAACGTGGGGCAAACCATAGCGCAGCGGAGGGCATCACTGGAATGCCTAATATGCTATGCCGCCAGCCTTCTCCCCCAAGCTGGCTCAGAGCCCCGAATGAGGCGCATAAAAAAGCACAGACTCCATCACGCAGAGTCTGTGCTTTGGCATAAACGAGCAACGTAAATCAGCTGATATCCAGCACGCCGCTCAAGGTGCCATCAAACGGCTTTCCAGAAAATATAATCCGCCTGATAGCGCACAGCTTCGCGCTTACCCTTGGTGGCTTGTGTGCACACGCTGGCCGGCGCCACGCCGCCCTGCAGCGCCACGCGCTGGATATAAGTCACACCGGAAAGTGCACCGGGTTTGGCCGAGGCATTCGCTTTTACCAACTGATAGGGAATATTGCCTGCACCAGAAGGAGCTACGGCTTGTTGTGTGCCGGTGATGCTGGAGCCGTCATCCGATACCCAAGTGGCGGGTGGACCGAAGTAATCGCCAACCTTCTTGCCTTTGCGATTCAACAATTCGGCTTTGGGGCCGGCAAAAACCCATTCCGTGACAGCCGCGTTATCCGCCTTGGCGCGGCATTCATAAGTGATTTCACCCACACCGACGGTTTCCATGGCAACGGCATGGCCATCGGGCACTTTCACGGCATCGGGCAGGGCGGCCTGGCTATAAGCCGGCGCGGATTGCATATGGCTGCAGGCACTGAGGACAAGAGCGCTGCCCAGCATAAGGGGCAGCAGCACAAAGCGGGGTTTGACGATTTTCATGGGGCTCATCTCCGGAGGTCAGGGCAAACTCCTGTCTGCCCATCCGCTTTACGGCAAAGCCTGGCCCGCGGACGCAGACTTTTTGTGAACCTTTTGTTGCGATCGCCAGGCGATCAGGAATAAGCGCCTGGATGAGGCCTAAGAAAGCAGACCTCCATCGCTGCCGAATTAGAACTTCGTCGCTCCCGCTCGCTAAATCCTCTTTTTCATTCTCACCATGACCCGCCAGCCACGGATTGGCACGCGGGCTGCTATCAAAGCCCTGAAGCGCAGCTTTCGCCTCTGCCCGCCCGGCCCTTTTCTGCTTTTCCGGTTGAGCCTGAGGCGCTATCTGGGTAGATTGCGCGCCGCCAGAGACTGAATGGTCACAAGCTGTCTGGTTGCTGTGCCCCGGGGCAGTGCGAGCGACCCTCGCCTGCCCATTTGCAGCCCGCTATTGCCGCATCAGGCAAGTGTTTGCAGAGGAAGAATCATGGCCCCCATTTTCAAGCCACGTACCGCCGCCACCGGCTCGCGCAAGCTCGCCATTACCGATGTGGTATTGCGTGATGCCCACCAGAGCCTGCTGGCCACGCGCCTAAAGCTGGAAGACCTCTTGCCGATTGCTCCCAAGCTGGATCAAGTGGGTTACTGGTCGCTGGAATCCTGGGGCGGAGCCACTTTCGATACCTGCATACGCTATCTCGGCGAAGACCCCTGGGAGCGCCTGCGCGAGCTGAAAAAAGCCATGCCCAATACGCCGCAGCAAATGCTGCTGCGCGGCCAGAATCTTCTGGGCTATCGCCATTTTGCTGATGATGTGGTGGATAAATTCGTGGAACGCGCCGCCTTCAATGGCGTGGATGTGTTCCGCGTTTTCGATGCCATGAATGACGCGCGCAATCTGGAGCGCCCCATGCGCGCCGTGGTGGCCAATGGCAAACATGCGCAAGGCACGCTCTGCTACACCACCAGCCCCGTGCATACCCTGCAGACCTGGATTGATCTCACCCGCCGTCTTGAAGACATGGGCGCGCACTCCATCTGCATCAAGGATATGGCCGGCCTGCTGCGTCCCTACGACGCTTTCGAGCTGGTCACTCGCCTCAAACAAATCACCAAACTGCCCCTGCATCTGCACTGCCACGCCACTACCGGGCTTTCTACCGCCACCATCATGAAGGCCGTGGAAGCCGGCGTGGATATCGTGGATACCGCCATTTCCACCATGTCCATGACCTCGGGCCACTCCGCCACCGAGGCCGTGGCCGCCATCATGGACGGCACACCGCACGACACCGGGCTGAACCCCTTGCTGCTGCGCGAGATTGCCGATCACTTTCGCGAAGTGCGCAAGAAATACGAAAAATTCGAAGGCACGCTCAAAGGTATTGATGCGCGCATCCTGCTCTCGCAGGTACCGGGCGGCATGCTCAGCAATATGGAAAGCCAGCTCAAAGAGCAGGGCGCCCTGCACCGCTTTGACGAAGTGCTCACGGAAATCCTGCGCGTGCGTGAAGACATGGGTTATGTGCCGCTGGTCACGCCCACCTCGCAGATTGTGGGCAGTCAGGCCGTGATGAATGTGGTCTCCAGCTCGCGCTACAAGATCATCTCCAACGAAACCCGCGGCCTCTTGCGCGGTGAGTACGGCGCCGCTCCCTACCCCTTCGAGCCGGAGCTGCTCAAGCGTGCCCTGAACGGCGCCGCGCCCATCACCTGTCGCCCGGCTGATCTGCTCGCACCCGAGCTGGAAAAGCACACGGCCGAGCTGCACGAAGCCGCTACCAATAAGGGCTTCCGTCTCGCCGTGGGTGAATACGAAGTGGACGATGTACTCACCTACATCATGTTCCCGCAGGTGGGCCTGAAGTTCCTGGAAGTGCGGCCGCCGCTGAAAACCATCACCACGGTGAAAAAAGTCAGCCCCAACCGCAAACGCGCCGACTTCACCACCCAGCGCGGCTGGCCGCTGGCGCATGAGCGTGTCGAGACCGAGCAGGTAGTGGCCTCTTGATGGCATTTCCGGCGCTGATTGCGCCGGAAACACGCTAGGCCCGACGTGAAGCCTGGCTGCGCTCAGCCGGCCACTAGATGCTCCCGGCATCTAGTGGCACTCCTCACCTCCATGGGGGGCGCAGGCGCTTTGCACTTTCTTGTGGGAGGGGCTTTAGCCGCGATGCTTTTTTCTGGCCCCTATCGCGGCTAAAGCCCCTCCTACGAGGGCATCCCCCGCGACAAAGCCCACACATCACGCGGGACAAAGCGCCGCCCAGGCCCGATAATCGCCGCCTCTCCTGCCCTACCCCGGAAACTCCCCTTGTCCTCAGCTTCAGAGTCTTCAGCTTTTGCAGAACTGGGCCTTAGCGCCCCGCTGGTCCGTGCCATCGAAGAACACGGCTATAGCCAGCCCACCCCCATTCAGAAGGAAGCCATTCCGGCCGTGCTGAAAGGCCGCGACCTGCTCGCCGCTGCTCAGACCGGCACCGGCAAGACCGCCGGCTTTACCCTGCCCATCCTGCAGCGCATTTCCCAGATTGATTTCGCGCGCCAGAACGGCAAGGCAAAAATCCGCGTGCTCATTCTCACGCCCACACGCGAGCTGGCCTCGCAGGTGGAAGAATCCGTGCGCGTTTATGGCAAATACGTCGACGTGAAATCCATGGTCATGTTCGGTGGCGTGAACATTAATCCGCAGAAAGAAAAGCTGAACCGTCGTGTGGATATTCTCGTCGCCACACCGGGCCGCCTGCTCGATCATGTCGGCCAGAAAACGATTGACCTCTCCGGCGTGGAAACACTGGTGCTCGATGAAGCCGACCGCATGCTGGACATGGGCTTCATTCGTGATATCCGCCGCATCCTGCCCCTGCTTCCCAAAGCACGACAGAACCTGCTTTTCTCCGCCACCTTCTCGGACGAGATCAAAACTCTCGCCGCCGGCATCCTGCACGACCCGGTGAATATCGAAGTCGCACGTCGCAATGCCCCGGCCGAGTTGGTGACGCAAGTTGTGCATCCGGTGGACCGCGAGAAAAAACGCGCCCTGCTGGAAAAGCTCATTCGTGATGGCAAGTGGACGCAGGTTCTGGTGTTCATGCGCACCAAGCACGGCTCCAACCGTCTTGCCGAACAGCTCGATGGCAGCGGCATTTCCGCCATGGCCATTCATGGCAATAAAAGCCAGCCGGCCCGCGAACGCGCGCTCAGTGAATTCAAAGCCGGAAAATTGCGCGTGCTGGTCGCTACCGATATCGCCGCGCGCGGTATTGATATCGACGCCCTGCCACATGTGGTGAATTACGAACTGCCCATGACGGCCGAAGACTATGTGCATCGCATCGGCCGCACCGGGCGTGCCGGCAGCGAAGGTGAAGCCGTGTCTCTGGTCTGCGTGGACGAGCTCAAGCTGCTGGCCGGCATTGAGAAACTCATGAAGCGCAAACTGGAATCCGTGGTGATTCCCGGCTTCGAGCCTGATCTCACCATCGCGCCCGAACCCTTACGCAAAACACCGCCACCACGCAGCCCGCGTGCTCCGCGCAATAGCGGCGGCAAGGCTGAGGGCGGCGCGAAAACGGGTGGCCGTAATGCGCCCGCCGGAAAAAGTGGTACGGCTTCCGGCAAACCCGCCGGCCAGAAACCCGCTAGCGGTAATCGCACTCCGTCAGCGCCCAAACCGGCCAATGGCAATAGCAATAACAACGGCAACGGCAACACAGCCCCCGGGGCTGGTGCACCACGTCGACGCCGCAAACCGGCGCCTCGGCCTAGCTGATCGCGCCTGATTGCACAAAACCAGAAAACGCCCCGGCCTAAAAAGCGGGGCGTTTTTTTATGGCGGCAAACTCTGCTCTCAGAACACGCTCAAGTGAACGGCTTTCTTTGCCTCGCCCGTAGGTCGGGCTTTAGCCCGACAAAACAGCCCACACCAAGCCAAGCACCAGACTACGACCGATGTTGTCGGGCTAAAGCCCGACCCAGGAAAAGGAATGCGGCGGCGCTGTCACGCCAGCGTCACGGAACTGCAAGAAAATTGCCGGCTTTTCGGCTCGCGAAGCTCGTCATGCACACCGCTCCCTCCTACAGCGCCGACCTCACCGGCCTTATCTGCTGCTATGTGTTCTCGCCCAGCGCAGGCTCCCGCCTGCTCACGCCGGCAGAGGCCGCACACTGGCTGCAGGCCGAGGAAAACCCGACCGAGGAATTCATCTGGCTGCATTTCAATCTGGCCAATGCCGGCACTGAAAACTGGATGCATCAGCATCTGACGCTATCGCCTGATTTCTATGCCGCCCTGCATGAGGGCACGCGCTCCACTCGTATCGACTATGCCGATGACCAGCTCATCGCCGTGCTCAATGATGTGCTCTTCGATTTCTCGTTTGATGCCGCCGATATTTCCACGCTCTGCCTGAGCGTGGACAAGCGTCAGGTGGTGACGGCACGCAGCAAGCCGCTGCGTTCGGTAGATCGCCTGCGCGAGGCCGTGAAGCGTGGCGAGAATCTGCGCTCGCCGGCCGAATTGCTGATACATCTGCTGCGTGACGAGGCTGATGTACTCATACAGATCGTGCGTGATCTGGCGGCGCGGATAGACCGTATTGAAGACAGCCTTTTATTGAACCGGCTGGATGGCAACCGCAGCCATCTCGGGGCTTATCGTCGTCTACTGATACGACTGCAACGTCTGCTCGCACCCGAGCCTTCCGCGCTTTTCCGCCTGCTCAACCGGCCACCGCAGTGGATGGATGAGCAAGACGTACTGGAGTTGAGCCAGTCCACGGAAGAATTCTCCAATGTGCTGAGCGATATGACGGCCCTGCAGGAGCGCATCAAACTGTTGCAGGAAGAAATCGCGGCGCAGATCAACGAGCAGGACAACCGCAGCCTCTTTGTGCTGACCACGGTGTCGGTGCTGGCCCTGCCCATCAATATCATCGCCGGTCTTTTCGGCATGAATGTGGGCGGCATTCCGCTCGCACATGATGGCGTGGGTTTCTGGATCGTGGTGGCGATAGTGGCAAGCTTCACCCTGATTGCCGGCCGCTTCATGTTCAGCCGGCGGCAGGACAACCGTTAAGCGCTCAGGAAAGCGGGCTTTTCTCGCGCTCGGGGCGCTGGCAGAGCCAGAGCAGCACCACCGCCATGATGGCGCTGGCGGTAAAGGCCACCACAGGCGGTGTGTGCGTGCCAAAGAGGATGATGGCGCACAAGCCCATCATGAGGCCGGCGCTCCATTTCGCGCGGCGACTGACAAAGCCACCGGCACGCCAATCGAGGATCATGGGCCCGAAGAGACGGTGTTTTTCCATCCACTGTGAAAACCGCGGCGAACTGCGCGCTGCCGCCCAAGCTGCCATCAGCACGAATACCGTCGTCGGCATACCGGGCACGATGACGCCTATCACCGCCAGTACCAGACAGAGCACGGCAAAAATCATCAGCGCCCAACGCAGGGGCAGCGCCAGGATCAGTGGAGTTTCTTCGGAGGGAGGAGGCAGGCCGCTCATCGCAGTCTCGTCACGACGACAGCCGGCATCTTAGCCTGCGCTCCACGCGAGGTGTAGTGCGGCAAGCATGCGCCGGCCTGAGCATTCCGCTCAGGCAGAAAAAAGCCCGCCATAGGGGCGGGCTTTTTTCTGCGCGTGGCGGTTTAGAGAATTTTCGTCCCTATCGCCCAGGCTATAGCCGCAATAAGGGCGCTGGCCGGAATGGTGAGTATCCAGGCCCAGACGATGCCACCGGCCACACCCCAGCGCACGGCCGAGAGTTTCTTGGTGGCGCCGACACCCACAATCGCACCGGTAATGGTGTGCGTGGTGGAAACCGGCACGCCCATGGCGGTGGCGATGAACAGGGTCATGGCGCCGCCCGTTTCCGCGCAAAAGCCGCCTACCGGCTTCAGCTTGGTGATCTTCTGGCCCATGGTTTTCACGATGCGCCAGCCGCCGAACATGGTGCCAAAGCTGATGGTGACGAAGCAGGCCACCACAATCCATGACGGCAGGTGATCGGCATGCGCCTGCATCCAGTGCGGCACCACTTCCGGATTGGAAAGCGTGGCAGCAATCAGCAGCATCCAGATGATGCCGGCGGTCTTCTGCGCATCATTACCACCGTGACCCAGACTGTAGAGCGCCGCAGAAAATAGCTGCAGCTTGCGAAAATGTTTATCCACGCGGCGCTGACTGAAGCGGAAAAATATCCAGCCCACGCTCAGCATCAATAAAGAACCGAAGAGGAAACCCAGCAGCGGAGAAATCACGATAAAGGCGATGGTTTTTCCCAGGCCGCCCCAGATCAGGGAGCTTGGACCCGCCTTGACCAAGGCCGCACCAACCAGACCACCAATGAGAGCATGTGATGAGCTAGAAGGAAGACCGAAATACCAGGTGATGAGATTCCAGGAAATCGCGCCGACCAGTGCGCCGAAAATCACATAGTGATCAATGATGGAAGGATCAATCGTGCCCTTGCCTATCATGGCGGCCACTTTCAGCGGAAAGATGAAATAGGCAACGAAGTTGAAAAATGCTGCAAACGCCACAGCATGCTGTGGTTTTAGTACGCCCGTGGAAACCACCGTGGCAATCGAATTCGCTGCATCATGAAAACCGTTCATGAAGTCGAAAGCGAGTGCCATGAAGATAAGGAAGACGATGACCCCGAAGGTCATGGACAAGTTATCCATGCTTTCCAGCCTCAGGAATTTTCGAGGACGATGGCTTCGAGCAGATTGCCGACGTCATCGCAATGATCGGTGACGGTTTCCAGCAATTCGTAAATGGCCTTCATCTTGATGAGCTCACGCACATCCGACTCTTCGCGAAAAAGACGCGACATGGCCTCACGCAGCACCTGATCCGCTTCGCTTTCCAGTTTGTCGATTTCGCGCGCGGCTTGCAGGATGGCCGGGCCGTTATCCATGTCCGAGAGCAAACCAACGGCCTGCGACACTTTTTCTGCCGAGGCGCGGATGATTTCAGCAAAGCGAATGGCTTCGGGCGTGGCACGACGAATGTCGTACATGGCCACGGTCTGGGCAGAATCCTGAATGGTGTCCAGCACGTCATCCATGGTGGAGATCAGCTTGTGAATCTCGTCGCGATCCAGCGGGGTGATGAAGGTGGAGTGCAGCAGCGCGATGGTCTCGTGCGTGACCTTGTCGGCGCGGGCTTCAATGATATCAATCGAATCAGCATGGGCTACGGCCTCTTCATGCTTGCGATTGAGAGCGGCCATCAAAGCTACCAGCGCATCAGCGCCGCGTACGATTTCTTTGGCATGCGCATTAAAGAGATCGAAGAACTTGCCCTCTTTGGGCATGAAGCGACCGAACATCGCGGACTCCTGGCTACATTTTCGAGGCGCGGAGTTTAGCAGCGCGGCTGCGGAATGTGTCAGAAAGCTTGCAGTCCGATGACAGGGCGCCCCGCCTTGCAGGGCTGCCAAGAGGTGGGCACTCGCTTACTTCAGAGGCCTTTGCTGCCTTGGCACGTCGCCATCATAGTGCTTGAGGATTTCGCGGAACTTGTCGCCGATATAGACATTGGCATGGCGGCGCAGGCCCTTGGCCATCTCGGCATTGACCACACTTTCCGCCAGCGGACGCAGACGCTCGATAACCTGACCGATCTGGGCGATTTGCTCGGGGCTGGGCAGGCTGTTATGGCTGATGGGCTCAACCAGATGATTGGCAATGAGCTGCACAAAGCTGCGGGTGAGGCGGTCGGTGTCTTCACGCAGCACTTCAATCTGGCGCAGCAGGGCATCCAGAGGAATGCCGGCCTGGAACAACTCGATACCGGCCTGCAGGATGCGTGGGCTGGCCACCTTGATGCGATCACCTTCCACTTCAAAGAGACCAATCTTGAGGGCGCGCGTCAGCGTCTCCTCGTTCAGGGCTTCGCCGAAAAGCTCGGCCACTTCATCCGGCGTGAGATAGGAAGGCTGCTCCACACTCCAGGTGCCCGCAATCGCCGAGTCCAGACCCAGCACATGATCGAGATCACGGCCCTGCTCCCAGGCATCCACCAGTTCCTTGATATTGGCGATGGTGAAGCCGCGCTCCAGCAACTGGTTGATGATGCGCAGACGGCCGAGATGATTGTCGTTATAAAAGCCGGCCCGGCCGCGGCGCACCGGCGGCGCAATCAGGCCGCGATCCTGATAGGCGCGCACATTGCGCACCGTGGTGCCGGCCACACGGGCCAGCTCGTCGATGGTGTATTCCTGCTCGCCCGCCTGTGGTCCGCTGCCGAGATCCGGCAACAGGTCGCGTCCTTGCTTGAGCAGCTGCCGCAGCAGTGTCTGGGGAGTTTTCATGAGGCGGGATGATACCGGTCTGCGTCGGGCATTACCAAGAAAGGCCCCGCACTTCCGGCCCGGTCGCTCACCTTATTGGCCAGACAATAGAAAAAGGCCCGGCTGGGGCGGCGGCCCACGCACGCTGCGACCACCTGGCGCACAAAAAAAGGGGCCCGAAGGCCCCCAAGTTCCAAACAAAATCCCTCTCAGAAAATCATTCCACACGTTCCCGGTGCAGACTCAAATCCAGGCCCAGACGCTCATCGTCCTCGGGCACACGCAAATCCATGACCAGATCAATCACGATGAGGATGATGAAGGTGACCACGGCACCATAAAGCGCCACCGAGCCCACGCCCACCAACTGCGTCAGCACCTGATTAAGGCCAGGCTCCACGCCAGAGATTTCCTTGCTCACGAAAAAGCCGGTGAGGATGGCGCCCACCGTACCGCCGACGCCGTGCACACCGAAAGCATCCAGCGAATCATCAGCACCCAACATGCGCTTGAGACCGGTTGCGCCCCAGTAGCACAGCACGCCGGCAATAGCGCCAATGATGAGTGCGCCCTTGGGGTCTACAAAACCTGCCGCTGGGGTGATGGCCACCAGACCCGACACCGCACCCGAAGTAATGCCCAGCACCGAGGGCGAGCCCTTGCGGTACCACTCGGCAAACATCCAGGCCAATGCCGCCGTGCCGGTGGCAATCTGTGTGGCGGCCATGGCCATGCCCGCACGGCCATCAGCCGCCAAAGCAGAGCCGGCATTAAAGCCAAACCAACCTACCCAGAGCAGTGAGGCGCCGGTGAGCGTGAGCACCAGATTGTGCGGCGGCATGGCTTCACGACCGAAGCCGACGCGCTTGCCCAACATGAAGGCACAGACAATGCCGGCCACGCCGGCATTCACGTGCACCACGGTACCGCCGGCGTAATCCAGAATGGCGGGGTGGTAATTGAAGAGCCAGCCATCTGCTGCCCATACCCAATGCGTTACCGGTGCATACACCAGCAAACTCCACAGCGTCATGAACACCAGCATGGAAGAAAATTTCATGCGCTCAGCAAAAGCGCCACAAATCAGCGCCGGGGTGATGATGGCAAACGTCATCTGGAAAATGACAAAGACGGTTTCGGGAATGCTGCCGATCACCGTGTTCACGCCTATGCCCTTGAGGAACATTTTGCCGAGGCCGCCGACATAGGGCGAGCCCTCGGAGAAGGCCAGCGAATAACCCACCACCGTCCACAGCACTGTAATGAGCGCCGTGATGGCAAAGCTCTGCATCATGGTGGCGAGCACATTTTTCTTGCGCACCATGCCACCGTAGAACAGCGCGAGGCCGGGAATGGTCATCAGCAAGACCAGTGCTGTAGAAGCCAACATCCACGCGGTATTACCCGAATCTATCTTGGGCTCAGCATCGGCCACTGCAGCGGCTAGCGGCTCCCTGCTAGTGGTGGTGGTCGTGACAGTCGTTGTCGTGGTGGTTGTAATCCGGCTATCCGCCAGCGCAGGGTCTGGCGCTACAGCTTCAATTTCTGCTGTCGTGGCTATTTCTGCTGCAGTCGCTGCAGGAGGGATAGCAAGATCTTCCGCATGCACTGGCGCCATTACCAGCAAGGATGCGCCCATCATCAAGGCACAAAACATCTTCTTCACGGCTTTCTCCGCGCAAAATTTCAAAAAGGGAAACAGGATTTCAGATGGCGTCGTTGCCGGTTTCGCCAGTACGTATACGTATGGCTTGCTCCATGGCGGTGACGAATATTTTTCCGTCACCAATTTTTCCTGTTCTGGCTGATGCCACGATCACATTGATGACGGCATCAACCGAATCATCACTGCAAGCAATCTCCAGCCTCACCTTGGGCAGGAAATCCACTACATACTCGGCACCGCGATAAAGCTCGGTATGGCCTTTCTGTCGGCCGAAGCCTTTCACTTCCGTTGCTGTAATACCGTGCACTCCCATTGCAGCCAGTGCATAGCGCACATCATCCACCCGGAACGGTTTTACAATTGCTGTAATCAGTTTCATTGCCAGAACCCCTTACCCTGTGGTGCTCCTGCAGAAAATTCCGCCACATACTCCTGTAAGGGAAGTTGCGATGCACCTTGGTGCAGCAATCGCAGCTTCGAGGACGTCCATCTCTCGCCTTTAAACTGTGCAGAAGCCGTGCCAAGGGAAACAAAAGCACAACAGTCATGAAGCGATCATCGGCGAGCTGCACCAAAACCCTCTACAAACATGTGAAGCCACGCATAAACAGGCATAGTCATGGTGCACACAAGAATGTATCCAAGAAAAATTTCAGCATTGGAAAAACCTCATCGCGTTTTGTGCACGATTACGGTCTGCACCGCACCATCACACAGCGCCATCACACGGCATCAACACATAGCGCCAACACATAGGACCAAGGACCGACACCTTCCCCCAGAAATAGCGCCCATAAAAAAAGGGCCCGAGGGCCCTTTTTTCTTTGCAGTAGCGATCAGCCGTTGTAAGCCTTTTCGCCATGCTCCGCGATATCCAGACCTTCTTCCTGGGCTTCGTCGGAGGCGCGCACACCGATGGTGTACTTGAGAGCCAGCAACACAACCGCAGCAACCGTACCGGAGACCACGATGGCCGTGCCCACACCCCAAAGCTGGGCGATGAACTGTGCAGCCGGATCAAACGGAGCCACGCTGTTGGACACATAGTCCCACACGCCAGTGCCGCCCAGAGCCGGGTTCACGAAGATGCCGGTACCGAGAGCGCCGATGATGCCGCCCACGCCGTGCACACCGAAGGCATCGAGCGAATCGTCATAACCGAGAATGGACTTGAGCTTGGTGGCAGCGAGGAAGCACACCACACCGGCGGTGCCGCAGATGACCAGTGCGCCCATGGGGCCGACAAAGCCGGCAGCCGGAGTGATGGCCACGAGACCTGCCACGATGCCGGAGCAAACGCCCAACAGCGAAGGCTTGCCCTTGAGTATCCACTCAGTGCCCACCCAAGCCACACCAGCAACGGCGGTGCCGAACAGGGTGTTGAAGAAGGCGAGGCCAGCGGAAGTACCTGCTTCCAGAGCAGAGCCGGCGTTGAAGCCGAACCAGCCCATCCACAGCATGCCGGTACCGATAGCGGTGAGCATCAGGCTGTGCGGAGCAAAGTGGGTCTTGCCGTAGCCCTTGCGCTTGCCAACCACGATGGCAGCAACCAGAGCAGCGATACCGGCGTTGATGTGCACCACGGTGCCGCCAGCAAAGTCGAGCGCGCCCTTGCCGAAGAGGAAGCCAGCGTGCGTAGCAGCGGTTTCAGCAGAAGCGGCATCCATATAGGCATCGGGACCATCCCAGAACCAGACCATGTGAGCCATGGGCAGGTAGGCGAAGGTGAACCACACCACGCTGAAAATCAGCACAGCGGAGAACTTCATGCGCTCGGCAAAACCACCGGTGATCAGGGCCACGGTGATAGCAGCGAAGGTCAGCTGGAACACGGCGAACACGTAGTCAGGAATGTAAACACCCTTGCTGAACGTGGCCGACGGCGCCGACATGCTGGAGCCAGCCATGAAGAGCTTGTCGAAAGAGCCGATGAAGGCATTTCCCGTGGTGAAAGCCAAGCTGTAGCCGTAAACGACCCAAAGCACAGCGATCACGCAGAAAATCGTGAAGCTCTGCATCACGGTGGACAGTGCATTCTTGGAACGGGTCATACCGGCATAGAACAGAGCCAGGCCGGGAACCGTCATGAACAGAACCAAGGCAGTGGCGGTCAGCATCCAGGCCACATCACCCTTGTTACATTCGAAGCCCTTGTCGCCACATGCAGGCGGCGCTGCGGGGGCAGCTTCTTCTGCAGGAGCAGCTTCAGCAACAACAGGAGCAGCGGCATCAACCGCCACTGCAGCAGCTTCGGGAGCAGGTGCAGCAGCTTCAGCCGCCACGGGCGCAGCAGATACTGCATCCTCTGCAAAGAGCGGGGTACTGGCCACCAGGGCGCTACCCAACATCAGGGCATAAACAAATTTTTTCACGAAGAACTCCTCCGCGTTGGATACGCGATTGGCAGCGAGGTAAAGAAAATCAGATCGCGTCGACGCCGGTTTCACCGGTACGAATGCGGATGGCCTGTTCCAGCGCGGTGACGAAAATTTTGCCGTCGCCAATCTTGCCGGTGTTGGCCGCTTTGGTGATGGCCTCGATAACCTGATCCAGCAAATCATCGCTGGTGGCAATCTCGATCTTCACTTTTGGCAGGAAATCCACCACATATTCAGCGCCACGATAGAGTTCCGTGTGGCCTTTCTGGCGGCCGAAACCCTTCACTTCCGTGACGGTAATGCCCTGCACGCCGATATCCGACAGCGCTTCGCGCACATCGTCCAGCTTGAAGGGTTTGATAATCGCGGTAACCAGTTTCATTGCACGCACTCCTGTTTCGGAAAGAACCGCGCGCGTGGTTAGCGCGCGCGGATTACAACGGGATCAGAAAGCCTTGGTGACGGTGAAGACAACCGAGGCATCGGAGTCATCAAGGTCTGTACCGATATAGGCGAGCTCACCGGTCAAGCCAATGAAGCCCCTGCTGACAGCAACCTTGTAATCCATGTACTTGTCTTCGGTGTAATACTCGTCATCAAGCAAGCTGTAACCGAGATAGGCCGATGCAGTGAAACCAGCACCGACTTCCATGCCATAGCTGGCATTCAGATAGATCGACTTGCCTGTTTCAGCATAAAAATCTGGAGCATATGCCAAGCCGAATTTGGCGCCAGCAAAAGCAACCGAGCCATAAACTTCAGTGAAATCATCCTTCACCGGCGCAGTAATGGCAGAGGAGTTGGGATAACCGTAATACAGCACGCCAACGTCGTAGGTCACATCACCGGCTGTACCGGTGAAGCCAATGGAAGGATCGAGTTCCAAGCCGCTGTCAAAGGCAATGCTGGAGCCCCAAACGTTGAAGTAAACACCGGACTCATGGCTGACCAAGATGTTGCCCTGGAGGGCAGCGGAATCAGACTGCGTGATACCACGGTAAAGATAATCCGTAGTCATGGCCACATAGCCAGTGGTGGTAACGGGACCAGCAGCTTCATCAGCAGCCTGTGCAGACACGGCAGACATCAGCAGACCGCCAGCCAGAAGTGCAGAAGAGAGTTTGCTCAGTTTCATTGGTGCGACTCCTAAAAAACCCTGTGGTGACTCATTGGAAGTTAAAACTGCAAAGCTCTGTGAAGAACTTAACCTGCACTTTGCGAAAGCCATGCCAACGCTTACGGCATCCGTACAATTCAACAGAGCTGTCACATTTCGAAGGCCCCAAGAGCCGTATCGCGGCGCGCGGAAACTGCAAATATCCCTCGTCTGGTGCATAAAAAATCGTCAAATCCCTATTCTGGTGCACAAACATAGTGCATAGATGGCCTCTATGCGGGATGAACAGGCCCAGTGCTAGAATCCGGTGCTTCCCACCCTCCCCTAAGCCTTGAAAAGGAGCCTGCCCATGGCGCTGGAACAAATCGTCAACCGCGTCAGCGAACAGCTTTCCCAAGTGCTGCCCCCCGGCGTGCGTCAGTTGCGCGGCGATCTGGAGGAAAACATCAAGGCAGTGCTGCGCGAGGCTCTGGCTCGCATGGAGCTCGTCACCCGCGAGGAATTTGATGTGCAAACTGCCATGCTGGCCCGTACACGCAGCCGTCTTGAGGCGGTGGAGGCCGAGCTGCGCGCCATGGAGCAGCGCGTCTCTGGCCTGGAAAATCGCAGCAGCAAATAAGCTCGCCAACTGCTACAAAGCTTGAACACGGCAAGGATGCCGTAGCGCTTCACTTCTCAGGAGAACAGGGATGTCTCTCGCATTGGTGCATACCCGCGCCCAGCTCGGGCTGGATGCGCCACCCGTTACCGTTGAAGTCCACCTCAGTGCTGGCCTGCCGGGCTTGGCTATCGTCGGCCTGCCGGAAGCGGCGGTGCGTGAGAGCAAAGACCGCGTGCGCTCGGCACTCATCAACTCCGGCTTCGAATTCCCGCAACGGCGCATCACCATCAGTCTCGCCCCAGCCGATTTGCCCAAGGACGGTGGACGCTTTGATCTGCCCATCGCCCTCGGCATCCTCGCCGCCAACGGCCAGCTGCCCACCGAGGCACTAAAAAACTGTGAGTTTCTGGGAGAGCTGGCGCTTTCTGGCGAACTGCGTCCGGTCACCGGCGTACTGCCGGCCAGCATGGCCATACGCGATGTCGGTCGTGCGCTGTTTGTGCCGGCAGAAAATGCCGGTGAAGCAGCCCGGCCGCAGGGTGCGGAAATCTATGGCGGCGACCATTTGCTGGCCATCTATGCCCATCTCAATGACCAGCAGAAAATCAGCCGCGCCAGCGCTACCGAAAACGCCGCGGCCGGCGAGACCTATCCCGATCTTTGCGATGTGAAAGGTCAGCACCAGGCAAGACGTGCACTGGAAATTGCCGCCGCCGGCGGCCATTCGCTTCTGATGCTGGGCCCGCCCGGTACTGGCAAAACTTTGCTAGCCTCACGCCTGCCCGGCCTGTTGCCGGAGCTGGATGAACAGCCGGCGCTGGAAGTGGCCGCTATACGTTCTTTGCTGGGACATCGCGATGGCATTAGTCGGCAGCCTCCATTTCGCGCGCCCCATCACACGGCATCCGCTGTTGCACTCGTCGGCGGCGGCTCGCATCCGCGCCCGGGTGAAATCACATTGGCGCATCACGGCGTTTTATTTCTGGATGAATTGCCGGAGTTCGATCGAAAAGTGCTGGAGGTTTTGCGCGAGCCGCTGGAGTCGGGCCACGTCGTGATTTCTCGCGCCAGCAGTCAGGTACGTTTCCCCGCGCGCTTTCAGTTGGTCGCGGCCATGAACCCCTGCCCTTGCGGTTATCTGGGCGATGGCACCGCACGTTGCCGTTGCACACCAGATCAGATTGCGCGTTATCGTTCGCGCCTTTCTGGCCCCTTACTGGATCGCATCGACCTGCATGTGGAAGTGCCATCACTGCCGGCCGAAGTGCTGCATCGCGGCACGCCGGGAGAAAGCACGGCCAGCGTCAAACAGCGCGTGCTGGCCGCGCGTGAACTGCAGCAGCTGCGTCAGGGCTATTTGAATGAAGGGCTGGCACCGGCACAAATCAGCCGCCATGCCGCGCTGGAAAGTGATGATGCCAATATGCTGGAGCAGGCCATGCGCCGCCTGCGACTTTCCGCGCGCGCCTATCACCGCGTATTGCGCGTCGCGCGCACGATTGCTGATCTGGATGGGGCCAAGCAGATAGGATCAGCCCAACTGCAGGAGGCACTGGCTTATCGTGTGCTGGATAGGCTACCCGGCTGACTCCCGAAGCCGGAATGACACCCAATACTTCCCATAAAAAAACGGGGCATTCGCCCCGTTTTCATGTCTGCAGCCTGTGCTTATTTCAGCTTGTAGGCCGACAAGGCCTTGGGCGCACTCTCGCGCACACGCTGCAAGGTCGCTTCCCAGAGCAGCTCGCGGGCTTGAGCATTTTCGTCGAAATCACCACGGCGTATGCCTTGTGCAAATTCGCGATTAAGCCCCGCTAAATCCTGCTGGCTATCGAGCAAGACGGACAGCCCTGCTTTTTCCTGCTGCTGCGGCACATCACCTTGTTGCAGCTGACGCTCAGCAATACCCATGGCATTGGCAATCATCAACGCATCGTAAGCTTTGTCTTTAGGCAACAGCGGCAGTAATTCCTTGCGCAGTACTTCGCGGGCAATCGCCAGTAATTGCGCGCCATCCGGATGTTCACGCATGCTGCACCCCCGTCATATAAAGCACTTCCAGTTCCAGCTCAGGAACAATATGCGCCGTCAGGGCGAGCTCGAGTGAAGGCTCTTGTCCGGAGACATGACGCTCACCTTGCTGCAGGGCAATAATGGCCCAGCGCACATGCGCATAAACTTCCCAGTAGAAAACGCCATCGCGATTCAGCGGCTTAGCACTGATGCGCTCATAACCACGATACAGCGCCTCGCGTGAACCAATGCCGCCCGCTTCTTTTTCAAACTGGCCAAAGCGCCAGCAACGTGCACAGAACCAGCCCAAGTCCTCCAAGGCATCGGACCATGCCGCGAATTCCCAATCCAGCACTGCAGTGAGACCGCCTTCATCCACCATATAATTGCCGGTGCGGAAATCACGATGCGTGAGCACCAGCGCGGAAGTTTCCGGCGCATTTTTTTCCAGCCAGCGTATACCCCACTCCAGTGCCGGAAAGGCGGTGTGGTGGGCATCCAGAAATTCGCGAAACTCCTTTACGCCTTGCAAAGCCGGCGAGAGCTGCGGAGATTTCAGAAAATCCAGCGCCGCCACCGGCGGACGTATGGTGTGCAGCTTGGCCATTTCCTCGCCGATGCGCTCAGCCAGCTTTTCTCTGTCGCCACCCAGGGCCATTTCCTTGACTAAGCGGAAGCCGGCGGCAGTGCCATTGGCTTTACGCATCACAAAGAAATCTCGACCGAAGACCGATTTATCGCCTAGCCACAAAGGCTCAGGCACAGTCACACCGGCATTGAAGGCTTCCTGCAACAGCGTGAACTCTTGTGCACGCGAGTGCGAAACGGCCACTCCGGAAGCCGCATCAGAGCGCAGCACACATTCCAGTGCGCCCTCAAAATCACCACTGCTCACCGTGGCATTAAGCAACCAGTTTTCCTGTATGGCGCCACCGGAGAGCAGGCGCGCATCATCAATGCGTACACCCAGCGCCCCCGTCTTGGCGATCAGGAATTTCTCTATCGCTTTTTTCTGTTCTTCCTGCATGAATCAGAATCCATGTAGGTCGGGCCTTAGCCCGACATCCGGTTTCAGTTAAAAACTCATAGTCGGGCTAAAGCCCGACCTACGCCCGCAGGAAGTCCCGCCGAGCATCAAGCGTTCACACGCCCCATTTGAAGAATTCCTGACCTTCACCGAGATAAGCCCGTGAAAGCACCATCTTGTGAATTTCGCTGGCGCCATCCACAAGACGAGCCTGACGGGCATAGCGGTAAATCCACTCGACAATGCTGTCCTTGGAATAACCGCGCGCACCCAATAACTGGATGGCTGTATCAGCAGCCTTGTGCAGGGTATCGGCCACATGAATCTTGGCGATGGAAATATCGGCACGGGCAAAATCACCCTGATCCAGTTTCCAAGCGGCGTTCATGGTGAGCAGGCGCCCAATATGAATATCTTTGGCGGCATCACCCAGCATCCACTGCACACCTTCGTGCTGAGCCAGGGTTTCACCAAAGCTCATACGGTGCGAAACATACTCACCCGCTTCTTCCAGGCAGCGCTTGGAGAGACCCAGCCAGCGCATGCAATGCGTAAGACGCGCGGTGCCGAGACGAATCTGTGTGACTTTGAGACCGTCACCCACTTCCAGCAGACGGCATTCATCCGGAATTTCCAGACCGTCGAAAACGATTTCGCAATGTCCGCCATGCTCTTCCGGCCCCATGATGGGAATGCGGCGCTCGATACGCCAGCCCGGCTGCGAAGCATCAAACAGGAAGGCGGTCAGACCTTTACGCTCATCATCAGACGTACGTGCAATAAGAATAAAATGCTGTGCGCCTTCAGCGCCGGTGATAAACCACTTGCGCCCCGTGATGACCCATTTGTCACCCTTCTTCTCGGCCTTGGTATAGGTGAGCGAAGGATCAGAGCCGCAGCCCTTGGGCTCGGTCATGGCAAAAGCAGAACGCACCTTGCCGTCGATAATCGGCTGCAACCAGCGCTGCTTCAGCTCTTCCGTCTTCAGGATTTTTTCCAGCAAGATCATATTGCCGTCATCAGGCGGCGCGGCATTGAAAATTACCGGACCGAAAGGCGAGCGTGCAGCCTCTTCATAGCAAGCCGCCATACCCACCACGCCTATGCCCTGACCACCACGCGACTTCGGCATCTGGAAAGCCCACAGACCTTCGGCGCGCGCCATGGCGCGCACTTTTGCCACCACGTCTTCGCGAATGTTTTCATGCTCGTCAAAAACTTCTGGCTGCTTTTCCAGGGGCATTACATTCTTTTCTACAAAAGCACGTACGCGCAGACGGTAATCTTCAATTTCGGGGGACAGGGAGAAATCCATCATCAGCTCCAGTTAAATCAGGGTTTTACGGGAAGTGCTTTAGCCGCAATTAGCTGCAGTAAAAAGCATCGCGGCTAAAACACTTCCCACTGAGAATCAAAGAGTCGAGCAGAGATGCCCGCCATCAACCTCGATGACGCTACCGCTCATATAGCTGCCGGCATCAGAAGCCAGCAGCAGCAAAGGGCCATCCAGTTCGTTTTTCAGACCCAGACGGCGGAAAGGAATGCGCGCAATCATTTTCTTGGCAACATCACTTTCAAAGAAATCACGATTGAAATCAGTCTCGATATAACCCGGCGCGATCGCATTAACGCGGATACCGCTGCGCGCTAACTCAAAAGCCATGGCCTTGGTGAGATGAATCAGGCCGGCCTTGGAGGCGCAATACGCCGTCACGGCTCCGCCCACACGCAGACCCAGAACCGAGGCGATATTAATGATGCTGCCCGGTGTTGCCGTGGCCGACATACGCTGTGCCACGGCACGGGCCACGAGATAGGCGCCCTTGAGATTGGTATCGAGCACGGCATCCCATTCCGCCTCTTCCACTTTGAGGAAGAAATTCTCGCCAGAGACACCGGCATTATTCACCAGCGTATCAATGACGCCGCCGGACAGGCTCTCGGCCTCGGCCACGGCAGCGCGCACGGAAGCTTCATTGGTCACATCCATGGAAACGGCATAAGCCTTCGCACCTGTCGCACGCAGCCTTTCCACTTCAGACTGCAGCTTCTCGGCTCGGCGGGCGGCCAGCACGACCTCGGCACCGGCTGCCGCCAGAACTTCAGCGAAATGCAGACCGAGACCGCCAGAAGCGCCGGTAATAAGGGCGCGACGACCATCCAGACGGAAGGGAGATGAGCTCATGAGGGCCTCCAGCAGGCATAACGGGGGGAGAAAAGGCAGGGCGACGGAACCAGCCGGTCGCAAAGACGGGGAAGCTTAAGGAAGCCGGTCGGGGCTGTCCATGACCGCAGGAGGTGACCGATTTGGCCAGATCGGAGGGATTAGCCGCATTTATAAACCTGTTCAATGTCGACTTCCGTTCGTCCTGAGCCTGTCGAAGGACAGGAGCCAAGAAAACCAGCCCTTCGACAGGCTCAGGGCGAACGGTAAGAGCTCGGACTACGCCGCCGTTAAACGCTGCACCAAGGCCGGCAGTTCAGCAAAAGCGCCTATCTCGCCATCGGCCCGGGCCAGATTATCCGGCCAGAGGCGGTCACCATAATTGGCCCAGACCGTCTTAATACCCACGGCCGCGGCGGCGGCCACATCCTGCTCAGGGTCGTCACCCACATGCAGTACTTCATTCGCCTGCACGCCCGCCGCTTGGAGCGCGGCTTCATAGATACGCGGATCCGGCTTGGCCGCGCCCACGCTGATGGCGGAGAAGTGCCGGCTGAAAATATGGGCCAAGCCCACTTTCTCTATATCGGCATTGCCATTGCTGATGGAGTACATCGCGTAATCGGCTTTGAGCCCGACCAGCCCACTGAGTACATCCGGGAAAAACTCCACAGTATTGCGCTCGCGATAGAACACCTCGAAAGCGCCTTCGGAGGCTGCCAGTGCCTTAGGCTCGCTATAGCCGCCCTCGATAAAGGCACGACGAAAGACTTCGATACGCAACTGCGTCAGGTCATGCAGGATGTCCGGGCGCTGCGCCATGACCTCGGCGCGCAGACGACCCAACTCGCGAAAATCAAAATCTGCCGCAAAGTCTGCATGTTCGGTGCGTATCCACTGGCGCATGGCCTTGTCAGCACGCAGCACTACGACATCTACATCCCAGAGCGTGTTATCGAGATCAAAAGTCAGCAGCTTGATCATTGGGTCCTCGTGAATCGTGAATCGTGAATCGTGAATCGTGAATCGTGAATCGTGAATCGGCATTAGACCTAAGCATCAGAGTCTGTAAAGGGCATCGCGGCTAAAGCCGCTCCTATGAGCCCTCACCCCAACCCTCTCCCAAGG
>JBOICI010000056.1:0-1609 GCA_050739955.1 Moraxellaceae bacterium | reverse complement strand
TGCAAAAAAGAAAACGGCCCGCGGGCCGTTTTCTTTTTGTGAGTCTCTATGGATGCTTTTTGTAGGTCGGACTTTAGTCCGACCTAGCTGACATTTTCAGGCTTTGACCTTGCGGAGGTAGCCCAATAAAAGCATCAGCACCACGCCGGCCAATACCGGCCAGTTGCCCAGCACCACATAGGGTGTGAGGCCCTGATAGCCGCGCACTTCAGTGCGTAGCACCAGACGCTGGAATTGCGGCGCCACACTGCGCACCTGCCCATGTACATCGATGATGGCGGAAATGCCGTTATTGGTGGCGCGTATTACTTCACGTCCACTTTCCAAGGCGCGCATACGCACCATTTCAAAATGCTGATGCGGGCCTATGGAATGGCCGAACCAGCCGTCATTGGAAATTGTCACCAGTACATCGCTGGCGGGCACGATGCGGCGTACTAAATCCGGATAAGCCACTTCGTAGCAGATCATGGGGCCGAGCAGCATCTTCTGCACTTGCAGCGGTGCCTGATCCGGGCTGCCTATGGTGAAGCTGGTCATGGGCATATCGAAAAAGGGAATGGCACCGCGCAGCCAGGCTTCCAGTGGAATGTATTCACCAAAGGGCACGAGGCGTTGTTTGTTATAGGTGCCGGCGCCTTCACCGATGGCCATGATGCTGTTGTAGATGCGGAATTCGCGCGCGTCCTCATCAACGATCATGGTGGGAATGCCGGTGACAAAAGCGGAGTGGCCGGTGAGGGCCTTGTCCTGCATTTCGGTCAGTACGTCTATGGCCTCGTGATAGAACATGGGAATGGCCGCTTCCGGCCAGATCACGAGATCGCGACCCCATTCCTGCTCCGAGAGTTCGCGATAAATCGCTATGGTTTTATCGCGCCACTCCAGCTGCCATTTGGATTCTTGCGGAATATTGCCCTGCACAATACTCACTGAAAGTTCATCGCCGGTGGGGTGTGTCCAATGCACCTCTTGCAGCGCCCAGCCACCTAGCCAGAGCGCGACGGCGCTGACAAAAATCGGCCAGCTTTTACGTTCGGCAAGCAGGCGGAAAATGGCCAGCGCCGAGAAAACAGCAATCAGGCTAACGCCGAAAACACCCAGTACCGGCGCATAGCCGGCCAGAGGGGTGTCGATAAAGGCATAGCCGGAAAATAGCCAAGGAAAGCCGGTGAGCACCCAGGAGCGCAGCCATTCGCCGATTACCCAGAGCGCCGGCAAGGTGAGGGCCGCACGCTGCCACAACTGGAAGCGGCCGTAGACATAACCCAGCAGCGCAAAGAACAGCGCCATCACGGCGGAAAGTGCGGCCACCATGGGCACGGCCAGCCAAGGCGGCGTGTAGCCGTAATCATGAATAGAGACATACAGCCAGGACGAGCCGTAAACCCAGAGTCCGAAGCCGTGACACCAGGCCAGAAAGGCGGTGCGGCGTGCTGTGTGGCCGCGCAAAAGCTCAGTGGCAAGACCGGTGCAGAGCAGGGCTACGGGCCACAAGCTCCAGGGGGCAAAAGAAAACGGTGTGGCTAAGCCCAGCAGCAGCATGAGCAGCGGCAGCAAGCGATGGGTGCGGACTTTTTCCAGCAGGGCGGCGATGGCGGGCATGAGG
>JBOICI010000055.1:0-53120 GCA_050739955.1 Moraxellaceae bacterium | reverse complement strand
CCGGCACCCTGCGCTTGATCAAGCGCAACGGTACTGTGGTGCCCTATGACGACAGCAAGATTGCCGTCGCCATCACCAAAGCCTTCCTAGCCGTGGAAGGCGGAGTGGCAGCCGCCAGCTCGCGTATCCACGAGACCGTGGCCCAGCTCACCGCCATGGTGTCCAGCACCTTCAAGCGCCGTATGCCCACGGGCGGCACTGTGCATATCGAGGAAATCCAGGACCAGGTTGAACTGGCCCTGATGCGTTCCGGCGAGCAGAAGATTGCCCGTGCTTATGTGATCTACCGTGACGAACGCAGCCGCGCCCGTGAAACCGAGCAGCCTGCCAGCGCCCGCGCCCAGACCAGCCTGCAGGTCACCGATGCCAACGGCCAGAAAAAGCCCTTGAACCTCGCCCGCCTGGAGGCCTTGGTCAGCAATGCCTGCGAAGGCTTGGAAGGCGTGGATGCCGGCCTTATCGTCGATGACGTGCTGCGCAATCTCTACGACGGCGTGAAAGAGTCCGACATCAACACCACCATGGTCATGTGCGCCCGCGTGCTGATCGAGCAGGAGCCGAACTTCACCTACGTCACAGCCCGTCTGCTCATGGATCAGCTGCGTAGCGAAGCCCTGTCCTTCCTCGGGGTAGCCGAAAGCGCCACTCAGGGCGATATGAGCGTGCATTACCCGAACGCGCTTTCTGCCTATATCGCCAAGGGCATCGAACTGGAGCTGCTGTCACCGGATCTGGCCACCTATGATCTCGCCGCACTCGGCCGCGCCATCCGCCCTGAGCGCGATTTCCAGTTCACCTATCTCGGCCTGCAAACGCTCTACGACCGCTACTTCATTCACTCCAATGATGTGCGCTTCGAACTGCCGCAGGTGTTTTTCATGCGCGTGGCCATGGGCCTCGCCATGCAGGAAAAAAATCGCGAAGCGCGTGCCATCGAGTTCTACAACATCATGTCGAGCTTCGATTACATGGCTTCAACACCGACGCTGTTCAACGCCGGCACCCTGCGTCCGCAGCTCTCCAGCTGCTACCTGACCACCGTGCCTGATGATCTGCACGGCATTTTCGGCGCCATTCAAGACAACGCCATGCTTTCCAAATGGGCAGGCGGTCTCGGCAACGACTGGACTCCCGTGCGCGCGCTCGGTACTTACATCAAGGGCACCAACGGCAAGTCGCAAGGTGTTGTGCCCTTCCTGAAAGTGGCCAACGACACCGCTGTTGCCGTGAATCAGGGCGGCAAGCGCAAGGGCGCTGTCTGCTCCTATCTGGAAACCTGGCATCTCGACATCGAAGAGTTCCTCGAGCTGCGCAAGAACACCGGTGACGACCGCCGCCGCACCCACGACATGAACACCGCCAACTGGGTGCCTGATCTATTCATGAAGCGCGTTTTCGACGACGGCGAATGGACCCTGTTCTCGCCCGCCGATGCGCCTGATCTGCATGATCTTTACGGCGCTGCGTTTGAAAAACGCTACAGCGAATACGAGCAGCTCACTCGTGAAGGCAAGCACAAGCTGTTCAAGCGCGTTCGTGCCCAGGATTTGTGGCGCAAGATGCTGTCCATGCTGTTTGAAACCGGCCACCCGTGGATCACTTTCAAGGATGTCTGCAATCTGCGCTCGCCGCAGCAGCATGTCGGTGTCGTGCATTCTTCCAATCTGTGCACCGAGATCACGCTCAATACCTCGGCTGAAGAAATCGCCGTGTGTAATCTGGGCTCCATCAATCTCGTCAACCACGTTGATGCCAATGGCCTCAATATCGAGAAGATCAAAGCCACGGTGAAGACTGCGCTGCGTATGCTCGATAACGTGATCGACATCAATTACTACGCCGTGCCGCAGGCGCGTAAATCCAATCTGCGTCACCGTCCGGTGGGCATGGGCATCATGGGCTTCCAGGATGCGCTGTATGTGCAGAATATTGCCTACGCCTCCGATGCCGCCGTGAAGTTTGCTGATACCTCCATGGAAGCCATCAGCTACTACGCCATTGAAGCCTCGGTGGATCTGGCCGTAGAGCGTGGCAGCTACTCCACCTATGAAGGCTCGCTGTGGAGCAAGGGCATACTGCCGATTGATTCCGTGAAGAGCATCGCCGAAAACCGTGGCGAGAATTATGTGGACGTAAACCTGTCGCAGACTTTCGATTGGGCACCGCTGCGCACCCGTGTGCAAACCCAGGGCATGCGTAATTCCAATGTCATGGCCATTGCCCCCACCGCCACGATTTCCAATATCTGCGGTGTGTCTCAGTCCATCGAGCCCACCTACCAGAACCTGTATGTGAAATCGAATCTCTCGGGCGAATTCACCGTGGTTAATCCCTTCCTCGTGCACGAGCTGAAAGCACGCGGCCTCTGGGACAATGTGATGGTGAACGATCTCAAGTACTACGACGGCTCCGTGCAGAAGCTCGACCGCATTCCGGCCGATCTCAAGGCCATCTACGCCACCGCGTTTGAAATCGAACCGCGCTGGTTGGTAGATGCCGCTTCGCGTCGTCAGAAGTGGATTGATCAGGCACAGTCGCTGAACCTGTATATCAACAATGCCTCCGGCAAGAAGCTCGATGTCACCTATCGCATGGCCTGGTATCGCGGTCTCAAGACCACGTATTACCTGCGTGCCATTGGTGCCACCGCCGCCGAGAAATCCACGATTTCCGATGGCGCGCTGAATGCGGTGAAAGCCACGGTAACGGAATTGGTGGAAGCCTCTCCCGTCGCCGCACCGGTTCCCTTGGCTTGTTCGATAGATAACCCAGACTGCGAAGCCTGCCAATAATTGAAAGCTCGCCTGCGGGCGCCTGGCGTTGTTGCGGCTTGGTCGGCCGGTCCTCACATACTATTTGTATGCTGCGGCCGTCCAAGCAAGCCGCGCCTAGCCATCCATCCCGCAGTCAAACTTTCAGCTGTGGCACGATTCAAGAGCGGTAAAAGCAAAACACCATTGATGCCGCTCAACGCATCAAGGTGCAAAAGCAAAGAACGTAGGGTGGGTTAGCGCAAAGTGCGTAACCCACCGTTCTCCGAGTCAACACCGCGTCGATTCGGAGCAAAGATTCAAAGCAGAACGCAACAACAAACACGGCAGTAGTCAGCGCGCGGTTTGCACAGGGAGTGATCTTTGTGCAGTGCAAATGTCAGGCGACGCGACACGTGACCCATAAATGATGTGAGGATGAGAGATGATCTCTTGGGATGAATTCGATGCGGACGAAAGCCCCTCTGCTAAACCGGCGCCTGCGCCGGCAAGCGCTACGCAAGCAGCTGCGCAGCCAGCAGCTGCGCCGGCACCAGCAATGGCACCTGCTAAGCAAGCTACAGCTGGAGCTGCACCTGCTGCCCCCGCTCTGGCCACCCTTTCGGGAAGCTCCGCCTCCGTCGCTCACCCCGCCGCCGTCATCGACGGCGCCCTGAGCCAGCTCAATGCCGAAGACGCACTGAACGCGGAAGATGTGAAAGCCCGTGCCGCTGCTGCACTCGCCAAGCTGGATGTGGCTCCCGGCCTGGAAGAACTGCAAATGGGCGCGGCCCGTGTGCAGGTCGATGACAAGCGCATGATCAACTGCCGCGCTGACCTCAATCAGCTCGTGCCCTTCAAATACGAATGGGCCTGGCAGAAATATCTCGATGGCTGCGCCAACCACTGGATGCCGCAGGAAGTGAATATGGCCAAGGACGTGTCCATGTGGCGCGCCAACGATGGTCAGCTTTCTGAAGATGAGCGCCGCATCGTGATGCGTAGCCTGGGCTTCTTCTCCACCGCCGATTCACTGGTGGCGAATAACCTCGTGCTGGCTATCTACCGCCTCATTACCAATCCGGAATGCCGCCAGTACATCCTGCGTCAGTCGTTTGAAGAGGCCATTCACACCCACGCCTACCAGTACTGCATCGAATCGCTGGGTCTGGACGGTGGTGAAGTCTTCAATATGTACCGCGAAGTGGAAAGCGTGGCACGCAAGGCCACGTGGGGCCTCAAGTACACGCAGTCCTTGGGTGATCCCACCTTCACCACCGGCACCACGGAAACCGATCAGGAATTGCTGCGCAATCTGATTGCTTTCTATTGTGTGCTGGAAGGCATCTTCTTCTATTGCGGCTTCACCCAGATTCTTTCCATGGGTCGCCGCAACAAGATGACGGGCGTTGCCGAGCAGTTCCAGTACATCCTGCGCGATGAATCCATGCATGTGAATTTCGGTATTGATGTGATTAACCAGATCAAGATCGAAAACCCGCATCTGTGGAGCACCGCGTTCCAGCAGGAAGTCATCCAGATGATTCTGGAAGGCACGCAGTTGGAAGTGGAATACGCGCGCGACACCATGCCGCGCGGCGTACTGGGCATGAATGCGGCCATGATGGAGGAGTACCTCCAGTTCATCGCCAATCGTCGTCTGGCGCAGCTTGGTTTGCCCGAGCAGTTCCCCGGCGTGAAGAACCCCTTCCCGTGGATGTCGGAAATCATGGACTTGCGTAAGGAGAAGAACTTCTTTGAAACGCGAGTTACGGAGTATCAGACTGGTGGGGCACTCAGCTGGTAACGCCAAAAAAGGGAGCCTAAACGGCTCCCTTTTTTGTGAACATTAGAATTCAGGCGCATCAATAAACCTGATAAACCCCAGGGAGACTTGGGTCAACTACGTAGCGTTAAGGTGAAAATTATGTCTAAGAACACAAAGCAAACATCGAAAGGGCTGGCATCAAAAGCCGCCGGAGTCCTGCAAGACAAGAGTGCATCCCAGATTGCAAAGAGTCTGGCCGCCTCTGCTCTTTCTCAAAGAGAAGGCTCAAAGCAGACCAGTGCAGAAATGGAGTCCAAGGCATCTCAAGTTCTAAATAGCCCGAAATATAGTGATCAGACAAAGAGCCTTGCAGCATCCGTTCTCTCTCAGGCCAATAAAGAACGCTAACCGCTCACTAGGAGCCCATAAAAGCAAGAAAAGGGCCGGGATGGCCCTTTTTAACAACCAAAAATATCCTAGAGAAAAACATGCCCACAAATAGCCCAAACCTTCCAGCATCCAGTAGCGGGGATGTAATTGATGGAATACGCACAGAACTAGAGCAACTAAACCCAGACTTAAAACAAAGAGCATTGGAGAAGTTTGCACTAGCTGCTCTTGGCAGTATTCCTTGGGTAGGTGGCTTTTTAAGCGCGGCGGCAAACATAAAAACAGAAGAAGGCGGCCTAAAAACAGACCTACTCCAAACAAAGTGGCTTGAGGAGCATCATAAAAAAATGGCTCGTCTAGGAGAGGCGCTGACAGAGATCGCTAGTCGATTCGAGGCCCTAGGAAGCGACATTAATACGCGCATACAAAGCGATGATTACTTGGATATTGTAAGAAAGTCATTTAGGTCATGGGACCAAGCAGACACAGACAAAAAAAGAAAGTACGCCTCTAATTTGGTAACCAATGCGGCCGGAACAAGGGTGTGTTCTGACGACGTAGTTCGATTATTTATTGACTGGCTTGATCTCTACCATGAATCCCATTTCGCTGTAATACAGCAGATATTCAAGAGCCCCGGCATAACTCGCCACGGGATATGGTCTGATCTGTACGGCGCAATACCAAGAGAAGACTCTGCTGAAGCTGACCTATACCGCCTTTTGATTCGGGACTTAAGTACGGGCGGCGTAATTAGACAAAGTCGAGAAACCACATATGAGGGTAAATTCCTAAAACAAGCTCAGCCCCCTAAAAAGCCATCCCACTCCACCACAACTACAGAATCCTCTTTTGAAACCACAAAGCCATATGTTTTAACTGAACTTGGAAAACAGTTCGTCCACTACACCATGAACGAAGTTGTTACCCGTCTTGACGCCTAACCAATCACAAAAAAGCTTAACCACTGCCGGGGTATACGCGGCCTGAGCATTTGCTTTGGCCCTTGCCCGGGAGTGCGGGGCTTTTTGTACTGTCGGGGATTCGGTGAGGTGCTCCGACTAGGTTGCACCGGCTGTTAATTTGCTAATGGGATTGCGGCTGCACCGGGCCTCACTTTCCTTTGAATCGCCAAAGGAAAGTAAGCAAAGGAAAGGCGAGCCCTGCGGGCAGCCCTTTATTTGATTGGGGCTGCGCTTTTAATCACCTCCGCCGGGCCATGCTCGCGCGTTCGCGACTCGCCACTGCCTTCGGCTTTTCAGCCGCTGTCGGGGCCGTAGGTGGAACGGTCATTCGCAAGAAATGCTGTCTGTTTTGGCTGTCGCTGATGGGCCGGCGCCTCTCTCTTTCCTCCTTTGCCTGAAGGCAAACGCGAACCGAATCTCACGTAGGGCGGAACCGCGAAGCGTTTCCGCCGCATGCAGAGTTCAGAGTTAAACCCGGACATTCGGCGGAAACGCTTCGCGGTTCCACCCTACTGCACTGAAGCAAGCGTAGCGTGGGTAAATCCCATTTACCCACGCGGACTGAACTCGAAATCACCTACATCGTTGAATTATGACCATGACGCGTGGGTAAAGGCTGATCGCCTTTACCCACGCTACGATCACTGAATCACTGCCGGGGTATACGCGGCCTGAGCGTTTGCTTGGCACTTGCCCGGGAGTGCGGGGATTTTTGTACTGTCGGGGATTCGGTGAAGTGCTCCGACTGGGTTGCACCGGCTGTCTCTTTATCAGAGGGATTGCGGCTGCACCGGGCCTCACTTTCCTTTGGATCGCCAAAGGAAAGTAAGCAAAGGAAAGGCGAGCCCTGCGGGCTGCCCTTCATTTGATGACCACCGTTCTCTTTTCTGGCCTCGTTGTGGCCATGCTCGCGCTTTCGCGACTCGCAACTGCCTTCGATTTTCTTGCCGCTGTCGGGGCCGTAGGTGGAGCGGTCTTTCGCAAGAAATGCTTGCTGTTTTGGCTGTCGCTGATGGGCCAACCCTTCTCTCTTTCCGCCTTCGCCTGAAGGCAAGCGCGAACCGAACCTCACGTAGCAAACGTAGGGTGGGTAAATCCCATTTACCCACGCGGACTGCTCTCGAAATTACCCGCATCGTTGCGCCATATGACGGACGCGTGCGCAAAGGCTTCGTCTTTGCACACCCTACGATCACTGAATCACTGCCGGGGCATACGCGGCCTGAGCGTTTGCTTGGCCCTTGCCCGGGAGTACGGGGATTTTTGTACTGTCGGGGATTCGGTGAGGTGAGCTGGGCGGGGTTGCTTCTGCTGTCTCTTTAGCAGAGGGATTGCGGCTGCACCGGGCCTCAACCAATCCCCGACAGTACAAAAATCCCCGCCCGTCCCCGACAAAACACCCATCACAAAAGCATCACCAGAAAATGAACGGCCGATTAAACCCGACGACCAGCAAAAACAAGAATCATTCCCACGCTTTATTCACAAACATCACAGCAAACCCGCTCCCAGAAAGCACTTGTGTATTTGCCACTCACGCCGCCAAGGCGCACGCTGACTCCACTACAAAAAGAACCCCCCAGGGACCGGGCTCCATAAAACAAACCGGGAGACCTGCGATGCAGCGCCTGCCACTTTCGCTCTTGCTGATCCTGCTCTGCGCCAGCGCCTGCGCTGATGAGCTGCCGGAATTCCATTTCAACTTAGAACAGAACTCCGCCATGCTCACCGACGGGGATTCTCTGACCCCCGAAGCACTTCAGCTCACCAACGCTGGCGCCACCCCCGCCGAACTCAACCGCGAACGCCGCGCCGCCATGCGCGAACATCTGCTGGATGCCATCGGCCTCTCCCAATTCCTGCCCAGCGGCCACTTCAACGCCATGGGCCATGACACACGCTGGGGCCTCAGCGTGCATGAAGACCTCAGTGTGACCCTGCGTCTGCGCATGAAATGGTGAAATGCCGCGCTAATATCGCCTCCTTCTAAATATACGGTTCAACACCGACCTGAGCCCTAATGGCGACGGCCTCGCCGCCGCCTGATTTACAAAGCCTGCGGCCACTGCCGTTGTCTCCAACCGCCACTCTTGCCATGATCCGGCCTCGCCCGCTGACCAGCGTCGCACTTTTAACCACTTTCTCTTTCGCCCTGCCTTTCCACCGTTTTGGTGACTCCCGCATGTTGCACATCTTCCCCGAGAAATACCGCCTGCTCGGTTGGCTCTCGCTACTGCTCCTGACCGGCTTCGTCAGCACCAGCCTCGTGAGCTATATGAGCTCGCGCGATTACATACGCCATAATATCGCCACCAACTCACTCCCGCTGACCAGCGACAATATCTATTCCGAAATCCAGAAAGACATCCTGCGCCCGGTGTTCATTTCCTCGCTGATGGCTCATGACACCTTTGTGCGCGACTGGCTGCTGGCGGGCGAGCCCGAGCAAGATTCCATCGTGCGCTATCTGGCCGAAGTGAAAATGAAGTACGGCACGATGACCAGTTTTCTGATCTCGGAACAAAGCCGCCGTTATTACTATGCCGACGGCCTGCTCAAGATCGTGGACGAAAGCGAAAAGCGCGATGCCTGGTTTTTCCGGGTGCGCCAGTTAAAGGAAGATTTTGAGACCAATGTCGATATCGACATGGCCAATCACGACACCATCACCATCTTCATCAATCACCGCGTTGAAGATTACCAAGGCAATTTCATCGGCGTGACCGGCGTCGGCCTCACGCTGGACAGCATGTCGCAGCTGATAGAGAGCTACCAGCGGCGCTTTCATCGCATCATCTATTTCACCAATACCGATGGCCGCGTGATGCTGGCCGGCAAATCCCTGAGCCAGAACCGCGGCTTTTTGCGCGGCATTCCCGGCCTGGGTGCGCTGGAAGGAAAAATCCTCAATCGCAATGCCGTGCCCACCCAGCTCAGCTATGAAAGCCAGGGCGGCCGCGTACAGGTGAGCTCGCGCTTTATTCCTGAGCTGGGTTGGTATCTCGTGGTGGAGCAAGGCGAGGCCGAAGACATGCAGCCGGTACAGCGCGTATTGCTGCTCAATCTGGCAGTAGCGGTGGCTATTACCGTGCTGGTCCTGCTGATTGCCTGGCTGGCGGTGCGCCGCTATCAGGCCAAGCTCGAACGTATGGCCGCGCATGATGCGCTCACCGGCTGTCTCAACCGTCAGGCTTTTGAAATCGTATTCAAAAGTTTTGTGCGCGAGGCGCAGCGTTCACGCAAACCGCTCTCCGCCATCCTGTTTGATATCGACCACTTCAAGGCCATTAACGACGATGCCGGCCATTTGGTGGGTGATGCCGTGCTGCGCACGCTGACGCATCTGGTGCAGGGCAGCCTGCGTGACAGCGATGTGGTGGCGCGCTGGGGTGGTGAGGAATTCATGGTGCTGCTGCCGGATTGTGCACAGCAGCAGGCACAGGCGCTGGCAGAAAATCTGCGCATGCGTTTGGCCAGCCACGATTTCAGCATTGGCCGGCCGGTGACAGCCAGCCTCTCGGTCGCGCAGATCAGCGCGGGTGAAGATGAAAACGCTTTTTTCTGCCGGCTCGACGACGCGCTTTATCGCGCCAAAGCAGACGGCCGCAACCGTGTGGAAGTGGCGCTACCGGCCGAGTACTGAGCCCGTATTGAAGCGGCTCAGACTGTCGCGATTTGTGCGGTCGGCGCGGCACTCCAGCGCAGAAAAAAACGGTAGCCGGCATAACCAAGAATGGCGCCGGTGGGCAGATCGATCAGGTGATGCTGATGCACCAGCACGGTGGACGTGACAATGGCCAGCAGCCAGCCCCAGAACAGCAGGCGGATCTTGCGTGCCTCCAGCTGTTTCTGGATGGCCAGTATCACCAGCGTGCAGTAGGCCACGTGCAGTGAAGGCATCACGTTATGCACATTATCCGCGTGATACAGGATGCTGAAAGCCAGCGCCTGCAAGCCGCTCTCGTTGGCGTAATCCACCCGCGTAAAACCGGCCACGCCGGGAAACAGCAGAAAACACAGCCCGCCCAGCAAGGTAACGCAGGCAAAGGCCCGGCCTATGGCACTCACCTGTTCACGCGTGAGCAGGAACATGGGCACCAGAAACAGCAGCAGAATGGAGTGGTAAACCCAGATCATGCGCGGGAAGAGCGGGATCGTGAGCTCCCAGGCAAAGTAGTAATGCCCCACTTGCTCACGATGCGCTGTCAGCCAGTTACTGCCGCCGTAAATCACGGCAAAGAGCAGCACCTGAGTGATGATGACGCGCAAATAAAATTGAGCCTGGTCACGGTCGGGCAGGCGAAAATCGGCAGCCATGAAACTCTCGCAGCAGAGAAAAAAAGCCGCGAGAATTTAGCGACCCGGCAGTTCCGGGGCAACCGGGCCGGGCCGAAAATCAGACAGAGCTCTCGCCTTTTTCGCTCTTTTGCTTGTCTTTTTGCGCATCCTGACCCACCGCGTACCAGGTGTGCACCAGCAGAATCACCAAGAGCTGCATGAACAGCACGCCCACCAGATCAAGGCCGGCCGCTGCTGCCACACGCAGTGGCAGGGCGGCGCTATCCAGCAGTGCCTGCAGGGATTTCAGCCCGCTCACCACGATGAGCAGGCCCGAAAGCACGAGCAGGAAGCTGGCACTGAGCTCCCAAGGCCGGCCGCGAAAGCGCTGCCAGGCATCACGCAGCGCCGCCGGTATCGACTGCTTCTCATACACCACCAGCACATAGGCCGGCAGTAACACGCCCATGAGATAAAGCCCGGGCAGGATGAGCGCGAGCAGGCCGAGAATGATGGCCAGGCCCACCAGGATTTGCAGGAAAAACAGCGCCGGTAGGCGCAGCACGGCTTGGCGCCAGAGCGTGGGCAGGGTCGTGTCGCCGCCTTGTAGCACGGCCACGGTATAGAGAATGGTCAGCGTATTGGCGGCCAGCCCCACGAGCAGTTGCAAGAGCAGGGAGAGCGGGTCCTGCATGGCTTTTTCAGCATCGGCGCCAAACAGAAAAAAGAAGCGGTAATTGAAGGCCAACAGCAGGGGCAGCAGTACGGGCAGCAGGCGCCCCAGCAACGGCGTCAGGTATTGCCAGAAGAAACGCAGGCTGGCCCGCAGTTGCGGAAAAAACATCAGAAGTCCTCATGGCGAGCCTGTCATACCGGATTTCCCGCCGTGCGGGTTTTCACAAATTGACAGAAGCATGTCGGGCTCAGCACCATTGCCGGCCCGGATACCGGCGGCGAGTGTCCGCCGCGTCTGCTTGCGATGCAAGCCAGCCCCCGAGCTTAAGGAGACAGGAATGAAAATGCGGTACGGCGCCATGCAGAAAAGCGTTCTGGTGACAGTGATGAGCATGGTCTGCCTCAGCGCCTGCTCCGATCCGGAAACGCCGCCCCCTGCCCCCGCGCCCGCGCCGGCACCTGTCGTCAGCGCAGCGCCCGCGCCTGTCATCGTGAGCCCGGCCCCGGAATCTGATGCCGTGGCCCTGAGCGAGGAAACACTGGACAAGGCGAAGGCCGAACAAGACGAGCTGGCCGGTCGTGCAGCCGATCTGGAAGAACAGGTGAAAGATGGTGAGATGCTGCTCGCCATGAAGGCAAAGCAGATCAAGGAGCTGGAAGCCCAGCTCAAGAAAGACAGGGCCGAGAAAAAGTAAACCAGCCTGCTCTCCTGCTACTGAAGGCCCGCCTTGTGCGGGCCTTTTTATGTCAGGTCTTTTTGTGGCCCCTCATTTCACGCCATTTAAATTCAGGCATGCCCACTTCATGCACAGGCAAACAGCAGGCAAGCACCAACACAAGGCACGATCGTGCCGACCGACTCGCCATGGTCCACTGCAGGCCGCAGCAGAGGCGATTGCGTCCCAACATCACGCATGGCATGTACATTGCTCTTTCCGTCTCAGAGCCTGCAGCAGCAGGCCAGTATGCCTGTCGCCCCTGCGGCCTCTATGGCCACCGTCGGCGCCAGCGCATGTCTCTTGCCCGGCCAACGTAGAAGAACATTCGACCGAACATGGATATTGCACAGAAAAAGCTCGTCATCCAGCAGGTGCTTTCGTCTTACCTTCATGGCGACGATCTCATCGAGGCCGTCATCATCTGGGAGCTGCGTTACTCACGTCAGCCCGCCTTCGCCTTTCAGGGTTTCCTGAGTGAAATCTGCACCACACCCGCGCTCACGGCACAGCGCTCACGCATACTGCAAAGCCTGCTGCGCGCGCTCACCGGTGAAGACGGCAAGCTCTTGAAGGAGCCGCGCCCCGGCGTCCTGACCACAGCCGCACTGGCAGCAGAAGCCGTGCCCGCCCCGGTACTGCGCAAGCCCATGATTCGTGATCGTCTGTCTGCGCAGGAAGAAGAGGCACTGGCCGGCTGCGTGCAACTGGTGAATACCGTGTTTGCACGCACCCCCTCGGACATGAATGCACGCATGCGGGAAATCCTGCTGGAAAAAATGCCGCAGCTGGATCTTTCCCTGCCGGCGGAAAATGCCATCAAGGCCTGGCTCAGTGAAGGCGCTCCCGGCCCTGAGAATGTTTTCATTGCCGAAGGCGCGCTCCGCGAGATCGTGCATCTGGTGCATACGGGCCTGTGCGAATTCCTCAGCCGCGGACGTGCCGACCAGTTGCTGAAAGAAGCCCTGCAACAAACCGAGAATTATTACCGCGGCAGTTTTCCGCTGCGTAAACTCTGGGCGGCCTGAAGCGCAGCCATCTGCTCTGTCACGGGATTGTGGCATTGCAGCCCCGAGACCATGCGCTAGCCTGAAGGCCACAGGGAGTGGCATTCATGTCTGTTCAATCTCGTTGCTGTTTTCTCATTTTGCTAAGCGCTGCTTTTGCGCAGGCCGGCGAAGCCCTGCCGCCGCCTGATCCACGCGTGGATAGCGCCGCCTGCCAGCGCATCAACACCGGCCCCGGCCCGCACAGTCTGCTGGCCCTGCCGGGTAGTAACCATCTACTCATCAGCAGCCATGACCGGCGCCACTTTGAGAAAACCGGCGCCATTCAGGAATACGACAGCCAGACCGGCAAGCTGCGCACGCTAGCCCGTCGAGGTGAGCCCATCGAGCTGCAGTTCCGTCCGCACCATATCGCGCTGCAGGAAAAAAACGGCGAGAGCCTGCTGTGGGTGGTGAATCACGATGAAGACACGCCCAATAGCCGTCATCACAGCCTGCTGGTGTATGCGCTGAGCGCGGATGGCCTCAGTTTTCGCCGGCGCCTGAGTGACCCTCTGCTGAGCTCGCCCAATCATGTTGCTGTCGCGCGCAATGGCGATGTTTATGTGAGCAATGACCGCAAGAACGGCAGCAGTGTGCTGGAGCTGGCCCTGCGCCAGAGCAAGGCCAATATCGTGCTCTGGCAGGAAGGGCGCGGCTGGAAAATCGTGGCGGACGGGCTGCGTTTTCCCAATGGTGTGCAGGCGGAAGAAAAACGCGTGCTGGCGGTATTGTCCTTCGGCAATGCCCTGCTGGAATTTCCGCGCCGTGCCGACGGCACACTGGGTCCCGCCAAAACCGTGCTGGAACTGCCGGCGCTAGACAGTCTGGGCAGCAGCCCCGATGCCGGCCACTATCTGGTGGTTTCACACGGGCCCTTGCTGGATTTTCTGCGCCACCAGAATGACAGCCGCCATCGCTCCGGCAGCATCATCTACAACGTGAATCCGGATACCGGTCAGGCTCGCCCCTTTTTCAGTGACGACGGCAGCCGCATCAGTGCCATGGCCCATGCCCTGGTCGTCAAACAGGCTCTCTATATCGGCCAGAGCTTCGATAGCTTTGTTCTGAAGTGCCCGCTGCGCTGACGGCTCTACCCGCTCACGCATGACCGTTTGCGCACAAGGAATGACCGCTGCTCACACCTCCCCGCCTGCTTAAAAATCTGGCACCCTGCGAACCCGGCCCGCGCCGCATAAACCCCCAAAAACAAGAACACGCCCCAGAAAAACAGCCGAGCTCACCATGCGCAGTAATGCCAGCCTGCCCTTCATTCTCACCACCGTCTTTATCGATGTGCTGGGTATAGGCCTCATGATTCCTGTGCTGCCGGCGCTGATAGGCACACTCACCGATTCAGCCCAAGCACAGTCCTGGTGGTATGGCGCCCTCATGGCCACTTACGGCCTGGTGCAATTTCTTTGCGTGCCCTTGCTGGGCGCACTCAGTGATCGCTACGGGCGTCGGCCGATTTTACTGCTCTCCATTTTTGGTCTGGGCGTGAGCTATATCATCACAGCCTTCACCTACTCCCTGCCCATGCTCTTGTTCACGCGCGTCATCATCGGCGCCACGGGCGCCAGCTTTACCGTGGCCTCGGCCTATGTGGCCGACATCACCACCCCGGAAACGCGTGGCAAAGGTTTTGGTCTGGTGGGCGCGGCTTTTGGCATCGGCTTTATTTTCGGCCCGGCCATGGGCGGTCTGCTCGGTGAATATGATTTGCGTCTGCCTTTTCTGGTGGCGGCAGCGCTCTCGCTCTTGAACTGGCTCTACGGATTTTTCGTGCTGCCGGAATCCCTGCCACCAGAAAAGCGCTCGCCGTTTTCCTGGCGCCGCGCCAATCCCCTAGGTTCTCTCTCACACGCGGCGCAGTTGCGCGCCGGCGCCGGCCTGATCGTGCTGGTGTATGCCATCAGCATGCTCTCGCAATGGGTACTGCAAACCGGCTGGGTGCTCTACACCAGTTTCCGTTTTGATTGGGGCCCGAAAGAAAACGGTATGGCGTTGTTTGTGGTCGGCCTCACGGCGGCCATGGTGCAAGGCGTATTGCTGGGGCGCTTGCTCAAGCGCTTTGGCGAAAAACGCATGGCGCTGACCGGCATGACTTCGGCGGCCATTGTCTTCATCTGCTACGGCCTCACCACCCAGCCCTGGCTGCTTTATGTCTTCATCCTCTGCAACAGTCTTTCTTTTGCCACCAGCCCTTCCTTGCAGTCATTGATTTCGCAGGCGGCGGATGTGCGTGAACAAGGCATTACGCAAGGAGCCATCAATGGCATCAATAGCTTGATGACACTGTTAGCGCCGCTGATCAGCACGCCCTTGCTGGCACTGGCGGCGCATTTGCCGGCGGATGATTGGCGGATTGGCTCGCTGTTCTTTGCTTGTTCGGCTTTGCAGATTGTGGCGCTGACCTTGGCCACTTTGCATTTTCGGCGGATGCGGGCGCAGCGCTTGGCGGCAGCCAATAGCTGAAGAAAATTCCGTACTCACTGGACTAGTGGCGAACACTCAGACTGGGCTGCACCGGCTGTTTCTTTGCTTTGGGCCTTACTTGGGAATGCGGGGATTTTGGCACTGTCGGGGATTCGGTGAGGTGCTCCGATGAGATTGCTTCTTTTGTTTATTCCATAACGGGATTGCGGCTGCACCGGGCCTCACTTTCGTTTGAATCGCCAAACGAAAGTAAGCAAAGGAAAGGCGACTCCCCGGACTAGAACCCTCCGGGGCAGGCTCTGCGGAGAGCCGGTTAGTTGGCTCTGTCCTCTCTTATCGCTGAGAGCGCCTGGGCGGTGCTCGCGCGTTCGCTAGTCACTCTCGGCCATCCATGGCCTTCGTGACACTAGGGCATCCTGCCCAGCGTCGCGATGGGTTTCTGTGCTTTTGCCGCTGTCGGGGCCGTAGGTGCAGAAGTCCTGTGCTTAATAAGCAGCTACCTTCGCTGCACTTTATTTCTGCCCTTCACTCTTTCGTTTGGTGCCGCAATCCAAAACCGAAAAGCACGCATTGCTACGCTCGCGCCAAGCAAAACCAACCCTAGGAAAAATCACCCTCTCTCCTCGTCATGCCGGCGAAGGCCGGCACCCATACTGAGTTAGCAATTTCACCTCGTATAGGCCCCGGCCTACGCCGGGGCGACGAATCTCTAGAAATTAACTCTGTCGTCCCCGCGAAGGCGGGGACCCAGTGACTTTGACTTCACAGATGAAGAAAAGAACACCGCTGTTCTGCTCTTGAGGCCCCATAGAGCCTGCCGACCGGAACAAAGCCGGCCAAGGGGAATGCGTACAGGGATGTACGCATTAGCGCAGGTGAGGCAGGGATGCCGAATCTGAGCGACCCTTCGACGCCGGTTTTGTGGAAGGAGGGAACCCGGCAAAGCCGGGCAGGCGACCGGGGTGCGCCGGGAGTCCAGAGGGGCCGCCGCATCGCGGTCCCTTTGGGCCTGTCCGGCGAGGACGCGCCCTATCAAATAAGCAGCAGAAGAAAAAATAAGAGCTCTGCCGCTCTTAATCCAAAAGCTGTGGCCAATCATCCCTAATGACATGCCAATCTGCTTTCGAGGCGACATGAATATGGCGCTGCTTGGTCGGCACAAACGGCGTATCCAGCGTGCCTATGGCCAGCGATAGCCACTCGGGAAAACGCTGCTCGCTAAACCACAAAAGATTGGCGCCGCAGGCAGAGCAGAAACGGCGGGTGACGCCTTCGGAAGAAATATAGGAGGCAAGGTGATCTTCACCTTGCAGCAGATGGAATTGCTCGCGCTTGACGGCGCCGTAGCTGGCGAAAGCCGTGCCATGCGCTTTGCGGCACATGCTGCAGTGGCAGTGCGTCACATTCCGGATGTCGCCATCCACCTCGTAACGCACCGCACTGCAGAGGCAGCTACCGCTGTGCATGGCTTATTCCACAAACACCAGGCTGAGCCAAGGCACGTAGGTGATGATGAGCACCACGGCAAACAAGACCACCATGAAAGGCAGCGAAGCGCGCGCCAGCTCCATGACCGGCTTCTTGAAACGGAAACTGCCGATAACGAGATTCATGCCCACCGGCGGCATGCAGTAACCGATTTCCATGGTGGCCAGGAAAATGATGCCGAGGTGTATGGGATGCACGCCATAACCCACGGCCATAGGCAGGATCAGCGGCACCATGATGACCAGCGCCGAGAAGATATCCAGCATCATGCCCAGCAGCAGCAGGAAAATCGTGAGCAGGAAAAGGAAAACGTATTTGTTGTGGATATGGCCGCGCACCAGATCAAACAGGCGCGTCGGAATTTCTGCGTCTATCAGCCAATTGGTGAAGGACATGGCCACGCCTACGATGAGCAGCACACTGCCCACCATCATCATGGCTTCGCGCATGATGCGCGGCAGCTGCTTCACCGTGATTTCGCGATAGAGGAACATCTGTGTGACCAGCACATAAAGCGCTGTCACCGCTGCTGCTTCCGAAACAGCAAAGAAGCCCCCGTAAATGCCGGCAAACACGAAAACAGGCAGCGGCAGCTCCCACTTGGCTTCCCAGGCGGCCGCACGCAGCTCACCCCAGGAAAATTTCTGCAGCGGGATATTGTTCTGCTTGGTCACACGCAGACCGAAAAGCGACAAGGCCACCACCATAAGCAGGCAGGGCAAGAGGCCGGCCGTGAATACCGCCTGTATGGTGACGCCCGCACCTGATGGCAACTGCTGGGCAATCACGGCAAACAGAATCAGCGGCAGCGAAGGCGGCAAGAGCAGGCCGAGCGCCCCCGAGGTCGTAACGAGACCCAGCGAGAAGCGGTCGGGATAACCGGCCTTGGTCAGTGCCGGATACAACATGGCGCCCAGCGCCACGATGGTGACACCGGATGCGCCGGTAAACGCCGTGAGAAAAGCGCAGGTGAGAAAAGCCACCACCGGCAAGCCGCCCGGCATCCAGCCCAAGCCGGCACGTGCCAGACGCACCAGACGATCCGAGGTGCGTGATTCGCCCAGCAGATAACCGGCAAAAGTGAAGAGCGGCAATGCCAGCAAAAGGGGTGTATCCACCAGCCGGTACAGTTCAACACCAATCACCGTGAGTGGCGTTTCCACGCTGTAAAAGCCCAGCATGGCCGCAGCGGCAATCACGGCGAAAATGGGCGAGCCCATCAGGGCCGCCAGAATGATGATGGCAACACAGAGCAGAATCACTTGGCGTTCTCCGCATTATTTTCGGGAGAAGCCGGTGCATCCGGGAGCGCGATACCGTGGGCCGCCATCTGCGGCAAGGCACGCCAGGGCGTGAGCGCGCCCAGCAAAAGATAACGCAGGGCAATCACGCTGAAAGCAAAAGGCATGATGCTTTCGCAGACCCAGGTGGGCACATTGGCAAACGCCATGCTGGGCGCTTCGTATTCCACGCGCACGAAATCAAAGCTGAAATACGCCAGCGCCGCACAGATGCCGGCCGTAAACAAGGCATTCAGAACCGCCACTACTTTGGCCGTGGTCGGTGGCAGGAAGCGGCCAATGATGTCGATATTGATATGGCGGTGAGTACGGCTGGCGGCCATGGCGCCCGCCAAACCTATCCACAGCACCAGCACGCGCAGAAAGGATTCGGCCCAGAGAAAGCCACCGTCAAAGCCGTTGCGCAAAACAATCTGCACCACAGCAAGGCCTATCATCGTCAACAGGAGGCTGACCAGAAAGGCATCCTCCAGCCAGTGCACCGCCTTGAGCAGGCCGGAGGCAAATTTCCGCATCAGTTTTATTCCTGCTTATTTCTTGCCGGCACGCGCCGCGTTCAGCAGGCTGTCGAGCTGGGTGGCGGACTGCTGGCTGACAATGCTGTCCTTGACCATCTGCACACTGGCGACGGCGCCCATCTTTTCCCACTCGATCACTTCTGCCGCTGTCGGCTTTACCGGCTTGATGCCCTGCTTGAGCAGCGCGTTATAGGCCGAGACATTGTCCTTGCGGTTCTGGACGTCGATTTCCTTGAAAACCTTACCCATGACTTCACGCACCACGGCCTGATCCGCCGGGCTAAGTTTGGCGAAGGATTTCTTGTCGATGGCCAGCGTGCCCACGAAATAGCTGAGCGGCAGATCGGTGAAATATTTCACCTGTGTGTGCCACTGCAGAGCCACGGTGGCAATGGGCGAAGAGGCAACGGTATCGATGATGCCGGTCTGCAGACTGGGCAGCACATCAGCCAGCGACAACGGCACCGGGGTGACCTGGAAAACCTTCATGGCTTCTTCGGACTGGTGATCATTATCTGGAATCCACACGCGCTGCTTGCGCAGGGTGGAAATGGAAGACACCGGCGCATTTTTGGACATGGCATAGGCAAAGCCGCCTTCGGCAAAACCGAAATTCACGAAGCCACCGTCTTCCAGTTGCTTGGACAGGCCGGCGTCCATCTTGCTGCGCACATAATCCACTTCATCAAAGTTGCGGAATTTCAGCGGCAGGGAATACACCTGAATATCGCGCGCGGCATCGGACAGGCTGCCACCGGAGACTGCAGCACCTTGCAACTGACCGATCTTGATCTTGTTGAGCACGGCCTTGTCATTGCCCATGGTGCCGCCGGTGTAGAACTTGAACTCCACACGGCCTTCGGTGCGCGTCTTGATATCAGCGGCGCCAGCACGCATTTTCGTCATCCAGCCGGAACCATCCGGAGACAGGGTGGCAATCTTGATGGTTGCGGCATTCGCTGCGGTAACCGGCAACACCAACGTGAGGCCAAGGCCCAAGGCCGCCAACAAATTCCGCTTCAGCTCCCACTTCATGGAAGTCTCCTTTGTTTTTGCAGAGCGCGCAGTTGCTGCGCCCTGTCATGTCTTGCGCAGTGTGTGAAGCTGCGCACTGTGTGTCTGGCTCCCGCCGCCTGCAGGCAGGACATAGCTTGAAGCACAAAGATTTCAGCAATAAACGCCGTCAGAAATACTCATCAGCCGACTTCAGCAGATCGGTGGCTTCCTGTTTCGCCAACAGATTGCTCAAGGTCCAGCCCGGGGCATGGGCGTCTGCCGCCAGCACCTCGTTCAGCAGGCGGTCGTGCAGCTCGCGATCATACACGCCACGTGCGTAATTCTTGGCGTAATAGACCTTGGCCATGAGATTGTGATCGGCAGAAAGCTTGATGGCCTTTTCAAAATGCATCTTGCCCGTTTCCGGGCGACCGCCTAAGGCGGGCGGAATGGCGGTGGCAATCACGCCCAGATAAAGATGGGCCGCACCGCCCTGCCAGCTTTCGTCCAGTGCCACCACGCGCTGCATCAGGGCCTCCACGCGCGGCAGATCAGCCACGGCATTGAAATCCTCGCTATGCGCTTGTATCCAGCCCGCCCAAGCCGCGCCGGTGGTATAGATCAACGCAACATCCTCTTTTTCCAGCGCCAGCAACTGCTGTTGCAGATCGGCCACTGGCATCTCGCGCAGCTTGCAGAGTTTGTCCTGCGAGAGACACATGGCCTCGAAGGCATAATTGAGGGCTTTGTCGGAAAGTGCAGCGGCACGCGCCGGCTCTTTCACAAAGGCGCCGGCATAGGCGGAATTGAGTGCGGCGGCGGCCTGGCGAAAAGCCGGGCTTTCCGGCTCCTGACGCACCAAGGCATCGAGCAAGAGGAGATAGGAGGCCGAACCGGCCTTTACGATTTCCGGATCGTCATTATCGGAAATGGCCGATGACAGATTGCTGGCAAAGCGCCGGCCGGTCTCTTCGAACAGGCCGCCGCAGCCGCCCAGCAGGGCGCCTAGCAGGCACAGGGAAAGCAGGCGCAGCAAGGGCCTTGAAAGGTGCAACATGGAGACATCCTGATCGGCTGCTAAAGACCGCGGGCGCGCGCGGATTTTCGGGCAGGACCTTATAACAACCAGCGTGCGCCAACTCAACCTTGGCAAAGCTCCGGCCAGCATTCCATGGCGGCCGACCACTCAGCTGCACACCACGCTTGGGCTCTGCCGCTCATCCTCGCCAGCAGTCCTTCGGTCGCAGCAGACAGGAATACCCCGGCATCGCGATGGCCACAGCAGATGAAGCGCCCCGGCGCTGTGGTTATCATCGGTCCCAACTCATTTGCCAGCCTGCTCCCATGTTCCTTACGCCCAGCGATCACAGCTTCAACTGGAAACAGCCCCCGCGCCTGGTCTTCGGGCTGGCCATCGTGCTCAGCCTCATCTTCATGTTCTGGCACGGAGCGGATGTGCAGCGCAGCAAGGAGCTGCACGAGCGCTATGCCAAGGATCTGCTGTCAATTGAGTGGGAGCTCTACGATACGCATCTCTTGAAAGCCGGCCAGGGCAGCACGCTGAAACGCCTGAAAGCCGCCCATGCCAATGGTGATAGCGCCACGCTGGCTGACTATATCGGTGCCGATGACGCCTTCGTGGACGCCGTGCGCAAACAGGGCGCGGACTATCTGCCGCCGGAAGTGCTGGCCAACTGGCAAAGCGCACGGCGCGATTTCGATGCCCAGCACCGGCTGCTGAGTCAGGAGGCGCTAGGCGTTGATCCACAACATTTCCGTCCCATCACCTTTCTCACTTTCAATCTTGTCCAGCCCGGACTGATGCAATTCCTCGGCGCCCTTCTGCTACTGCTGAGCGCCGGCATGGCGCTGGAAATTGCGCTGGGCAGCGGTGCCGTACTCGCCTCCTTTCTCGGCGGCAGCCTGGCCGGCGCCATCGTCTATCTGCTCGCCAATGGCGGCGGCGTACTGCCTCTGGCCGGCGCTGGCGCCGGCATAGGCGGCGTGGTGGGCATGTTCCTCATGCATTTCCGCACCCAGAAGCTGAAATATTTCGGGGCCGCCGAACTCCCTGCCCTGATCATCCCGGTGCTCTGGGCAGCGTGGCTGGTCGCGGAATATTTTGTGGATGGTCTGCGCCCCGCCGAGCTGGCCGCACAGCTGGCCGGCATTGCTTCCGGCCCGCTCTGGTATGTGGTGCACCAGCGCTGGTTTGCCAGCGACAAAGAAGTGGTGGCCGTGCTGCCCGAGGCCAGTGCCGAAGAGCTGGACCACTCTTTTCGCGAGCACTTGCAGCAGGCGCTGGATGCTATCGCCGCCATGGATTTCGTCACCGCGCAAAAGCGCCTGCGCGAGCTGGTGAAAAGCCGGCCACAGGATTTGCGTGTGCTGGAACAGCTTTATCATCTGGAAAAGCTGCAGCCAGCCAGTACCACGTTTGATGCGGTAACCCGCCGCTTTTTCATTCTTTCCACGCAGGGTGAAAGCGGTGGCCGCGCCGCCCTGAGCGTGTATCGCGACTATGACAAGACTTCCCTGGACAAAAAGGCACTGGATACCGAGGTCTGCCTCAGACTGGTGATACGTTTTGCCAAGCTGGGTGAAATCAAGGATGCGGAAAAAATCATACGCAGTGTGATTGCGCGCAAGACCAGCCACCCCCTGCTGGCCAAGGCCGCCCATGCGCTCGCGCAAGCTTGCGAGCAGTTGCAGGACACGGCCCGTGCCGAGCAATACCGTGAAATTGCCAAACAGGGTTAAGCGCCTCGCTCAGGCCCTGTTGCTGCTGGCCGCCAGTGCCCCTGCCCTGGCCGAAGTCTATAAATGGGTGGATGCCAACGGCGCCATACAGTTCAGCGACAAGCAGCCGGCCAAGCCCCAGAGCAAAGTGGAAAAGGTGAAGATTGAAGTCGTCACCTATAGCTTCGTGAAAACCACACCGGTGAAAATCCCGCTACCCGCGGCCGCGCGTGGCCATGTCACCCTCTATGGCACGCCCTGGTGCGGTTACTGCAAAAAAGCACGGCAGTATTTCCAGGCCAATAATATTCCCTACCGCGATCTGGATGTGGACAGTGACAGCCAGGCCAAAGAGGAGTGGCAGCAGATGGGAGGCCGGGGAGTGCCGGTGATTCTGGTCGGCCAACAGCGCATGGACGGCTTCAGCCCGGCAGGTTTTCGCGCCATTTACCGCTGAAAAAATCTCTGAAAAAAATCGCCCTCAGAGATTGTGCGGCGCGCAATAACGGCTGCGTATGCTGGGCTTGCCATCCGGACGTGCCCGCTGGTAATCCTGCCACCAGCGCGCTGCCTGCCAGATGGCCTCCGGACAACAGCTACGGCTTTCAAGGCCCGGCGTGAGATCGTAATCCGCGGCGGCAAATGCCGCCTCCAGCATCACCGCCGAAGGCAGACCCAGCCCCTCCAGCAAGGGATTATCCTGCGCTCCCGTGCCCCAGGCCCAAGCCAGCCAGCGCAATACCAGCGCCGGAAAGTCCTGTTGCAGGCGCTGTTTCTGCAGCTGCGCTATCGCCTCGGCAACCTTGTCTCCCGCCACCGGCACCATGAGCAGCGCGATATTGGGATAGCTGTTCAGATTGGCATCGGCCGACACCGTGCGCTCACGGTAATGGCCCAGCCGGCCCTGCTGTATGCCATTGGCCAAGGCCGGAAAACCAAAACCCTGCTGCGGATTAAGTGATATCTCCCACAGCTCGCTGTCGGCCGACAAGACCTGTGCTTGCGGCAAGCACAGCGCATGTGACCACCAGCTCGGGGCGAGATCGTTACGCATACGCGCCTGCGCCTGCCGCAGACGGCGCGACAGCCGATCATCACCGCCCAGCAAGAGCAAGGCCGTTTCCTCACTAGCAGGCTTAAGCTTGTCCAGCGCACGCTGCAACCACTGCAGATTGTCTTCACTGCTGCGCCGTACCAGTTCGGACTGATCCAGCTGCTTTTTTCTGGGTGCCGACGCAGTACTGACTTCGGGAGCATTCTGATAACGGAACACAAAGACCTCCTGAGCGAAAAAACGTACGCCTCAAACGCGCGGACGCAAACTGAAACTCCGGCTGCTGCCCGCCATGCCGGGCTGATCGGGATGCAGGGGATGATGCTCTACCGATACATCCAGCCGCCCGGCCTGATGGCGAAACCGCAGCAAAGCGACGTGATCGCCTTTCTGGCCATAACAACAAGTACTTGCCAGCGCCTTGTGCGGCCCTATGAGCACGGGCGCAGGGCGCGGATCGTCGTGCCGCGGCCACAGACGATCGCGAAAAGGATTGAGGCGAGCCCAGGTATCAAGCCCCACGCTCTGCACCAGCGCCATGGGCGAGGCAATCACTTCGAGAAAAGCCCGTTCACTGCGCTGCCGGCGATCCGCGACATCGCTCAGACGTCCGTAGTGCACATCGCCGGTAAGCAGCAAGAAGGGACTGTTGTTTGCCGCCATGTCTTCCAGCGCCTGACTCCAGCGCGGCCAGTCGCCGTAATTCGGCAGGGTGTAATCCGCCACGCGGCCTGCAATTTTTCCGGCGGCTTCATCCAGTAAGGGCTGACCGCTGGCAATCACGCCGTAATAGCCCGTGGCTTGCACATGCTTTTGCCAAGCGGTGAATTGCTGCCAGGCCGATGCCGACATGCTGCGACTACCATTGCCGGTGGCATCACTGCGCTGGCTGCGCGTGTCGGCGAGAAAAAAGGAAAGCGGCGGAATATCAAAAACCAGGGCATCGCCGGGCTGGAAGGCACGACCATCCAGATGCTGCGCCGGCCACTGAAAAGCCTTGAGGCAAGCCTCCGCCGCCGTCTTCCAGGCCTCACGACCGGCCTGCGTCCACGAGTTCTGCACTACCGGGCTGCAGTGCGGCGCGTTATTCCAGTACTCATGGTCATCCGGCACTGCCGCCCATGGCGCCATAGCCAGCAAACGGCCATAGGCCGATCCCGTGCGCGTATCGGGCTGGCGGAAGCGCGTCCAGTTTTTCCAATAATTGTTTTCGAAAATACGCAGCAGACTTGCACTGTCTGCCGGAAAGTTTTTCTGCGTGGGAATATCCAGATACACCTGATCGCCCATGAGTAGCGTGAGATCAGGCCGCAGGCCACGGCGCAAAAGCACATCCACAATGCGGCCGCTGGCATCCTGACTCTGGTCATAACAAGACACGAGCAGAACATTGAACTCACCAAAAGGCGCAGTCGCCACCGAGGCCGGCAGCGGGCGTGTCTCCAGCTCCTGAAAACCGCCATCAGCAAAGCTGACACGCAGACGACAGGCTGCGCGGCCGCTGACTGCGGCGGCATCAAATTCGAAAATGCCGCTGTAAACACAGCGCTGGCCGGAACGAAGTGGAGAGAGAGGGCGCTGTACCTGTGCCAGCACAGGCTGGCCGTTCAGCAACCAGAGCGGTGCCGGTGCGGGGCCTTGTGTGCACAGGCCCAGCCATACGCGGATTTTTCCCGGCGCGGCCAGCATGGGGAAAAGACTGATGTCTTGCTGCACCATGACCACGTCCCTGTGCACTCCTGCAGATCTGCCGTGGCAGACCGGAAAATCCTCAGGCCGGTCGCAACTGTGCCGAAATCTCGCGCATGGCTTTCTGGATCTCGGGATAGCTTTTGTGTGTCTTGAAGCGCCCATCCAGGAACTGCACCAGCGCCAGGCCTTTTTGCGGCAGCGCCAATTTCTCGGTCAGCAAACGCGCTGCCAGCAGATAGGCCTCGGGCAGACGGGCAAAATGCGGAGAGTCCTTGTGCATGCCGTTCAGTACATGCACGGCCAGCTTGTAATCACCGAGACGCTCGAAGGCTACCGCCAGATCCAGACAAACCTCGGGATCTTCCGGCCGGAAACCGGGCAGGCGCTGATTGTATTCACGGATCAGCGCAAGGGCCTGGGTATCACGACCCGCCTCCAGCAGCATCTTGAAATAATGCTGGGCATGATTGCGTAGACCCGTCTCGTCATTCATCAGCACCAGCAGTTTGTGATAGCGCTCATGTGTGCTGAAGGCGGCGTTCTTTTTCTCGCTCTCTTTGCGCAGGATGCCGAGCGCACGCATGTAATTGCCTTCTTTCAGCGACATCTCCACAGCCATGACCGCCGGATCCACCTTGCGGGCAGCGCGCTTGGCCTTGCCCACACCGCTGACCGGCGTAAAGCCGAGACTTTCCTGATACTGCAGCAGGAGATAACCACAGAGCACGAAGAGCACGATCACGAAATAGCTATAGGCCGTGAGTGCCATGGCATTGCCCCAGGCCTCGGGGAGAATGTCGGCAAAAATACTGACCAAGGATTGCAGGGCCGCAAACAGCAAAACGCTCAGCAAGGCCACGGCGGCATAAACCGGACCGACGCCAGCCAGTGCCGTCTTGATACCGTCGGCAGTGAGTGCCGCCGTAACATTGCGGTTAGTGCCGGCGGCAATCAGCAAAGCCGGCAGCAGGAGCAATGCCAGCACGGCCAGTGCCGTGCCATAAACCGGCGCCCGCAGATAAAGAAAGCCGGTAGCCCCACAGCAGGCAATCAGGAGTATGCCGACGCCACCGACCAGCTCGTTGTTATCGGCCTGGCCCAGCTTGTCCATACCCAGAGGTTCCAACACCCCACCCGAGGTTTGCTCCAGTGCCGTCCAGGCGAATTTGACGACCAACAGCAGCACCACGGCAGCGGCGATATAAGCCGGAATACCCGCACCCACTACGACCGGCACCACAAAAGCCAGTACCAGCAGGGCCAGGCCCAAAGGCGAGAAGGGATAACGCAGGAAATCGGTGAGATGCTGCCAGAACGGCGTAGCCGAATCTGCCGCATTGAGGCGCTTGAGCTCGCCATTGCAGAGTGGGCAGTAATGCACCGGCAGCTCCTGCCCAGGCAGATCCGGCGAACAGGTGGGACAGAACTCCACACGACACTGCGGGCAATGCCAGTCGGCCTCGTCCAGCACATGATATTTGCAGTAATGCGTCATTTTATTTTTTTCCCGGCCACTGCCCGCACAGGCAGCGTCAGTCAGTGTTGGACAACCTTAACGGTTTGGGCACCATGCGCCAAGGCAAAGGCTTGTGACAAACCGACGACTCCCGGAAACTGCGGGCTGAATTGCTGCCCCGTCTCCCCTCTGCACTCCGGAAACCCTGCATGGCCCTGTTGTCCCGACGCTTTCTGGCCCGCGGCCCACGTCACCGCATCGTCATTCTGGGTGGCAATTTCGCCGGCCTCTCGGCAGCCCGTGCTTTCTCGTCCAGCACGGCCCATATCACCCTGATTGACCGCAGCCCTGATGCGGAATGGCTGCCCAATGTGCACGAGTTGCTGTCCCGGCGAAAAACCGCTGAGCAGTTGAAGTCGGGCCGGCAGGCCCTGCTGCAGGCTTGGGGTCATAACTTCCTGCAGACGGAAGTGGCAACACTGGAGTGCGCGCAGCAGCGTCTTGTCACCACGACGGGCGAACGCCTTGATTACGATCTCCTGCTGCTGGCCAGCGGCAGCCGTGCCCATGATCACGGCATTCCCGGCGTGGCCGAACATGCCCTGCATCCGCGCTCGGTGACACAGGGCCTGCGCATCAGCAACGCCCTCACCCGGCTCGCTGCCCTGCCTGCCGGGCGCGATGTGGTAATTGTCGGTGGCGGTCTCGAAGGCTTGGAAATGCTGGGAGAAATTCTGCAGCGCTTCGGCCGTGAAGGCCGCCTCAATCTGCATCTGGTAGAGCAAGAAACCAAACTCTTTCCGCGCTTTCCCGGCCTGCATGAACGCTTGCTTGAGCAGATGCGCGGCGAAGTACAGATACATAGCGGCCACCGCATCGCCGCCGTCCATGCCGACAGTGTGCAGTTGGATGACGGCCGTCTGCTGCCCAGCCGTCTCACCATATGGAGTGCCGGTCGCCGTGGTCAGGAGCTGGCCAGCCGTGCCGGTCTGGCCACGAACGGGGACGATGTGGCTGTACACAGCAGTCTGCAGAGCCGTAGCGATGCACATGTTTTCGTGGCCGGCGATGCCGCCGCCCTGCCGCGCGCACTGGACAAGCAGGCGCATTATGCGCAAGCCATGGGTGCCCACGCCGCGGCCAATATGCAGCGCCTGCTGCAAGGACAGCCGCTGCAGGATTTCCGGCCCCTGCACAAACCCTCACTGCTGGCCTTCGGTGACCGCGACGGTGTCATGTTTTTTGAGCAGCAGGCGCTCGCCAGTCCGGCCCTGATCGCGCTCAAGGAAGGCCTGTATCAATACGGTATGCGCAGCTGGCAGCCACAGGGCCGCGGCCTGCTGCGCATGGCCAGTCGTCTGCAACGCGGCATGAGTGAACTGGATTTATGGGGCTTGTTGCTGAAATCGCGTGACAGCCAGCTGTTCACACAACGCTAAATATTCAGCGCATGGCCGCGCGCAGACGCGCCAGAGTGTCCTGATACAGCACGGCCATGGCATCGGAAAAACAGCTGAAGATAACGCGCTCTATCTGCGGATATTGCTGCAGGGCATGCAGGGTTTCCGACACAGCAATGCCGCAGGCCGCCGCATGCGGATAACCATAAACACCGCAGCTGATGGCTGGAAAAGCGATGCTGCGCACTTCGTGCTCATGTGCCAGAGCAAAACACTGGCGATAACAGCTTTGCAGTAACAGCGGTTCTTTCTGCGCACCACCATGCCAGACCGGACCCACGGTATGAATCACGAAACGGGCCGGCAAGGCATAGCCTTGGGTAAGTTTGGCCGCGCCCGTATGACAGCCACGCAATAATCGGCACTCGAGCAGCAGCTCAGGGCCGGCGGCACGATGGATGGCACCATCCACACCACCGCCACCCAGCAAGGAAGCGTTGGCGGCATTGACGATGGCATCTACTGCCAGCGTAGTGATGTCACCCTGCCAGACTTCGATTTTTTCCCACATGAAAAACCTCCGTAATGGCGGCCTTCAGCGTGCCCGCACTTTGACGGCGACCGGGCAGTTGGGCTTGAAGTTGCTCACGCACTCCACCGGCCGGCCTACCGGCGACAGGCAGATGCGGATTTCCGTGAGCAGGGGCGGCCGTCCATTTTTCTCGCAGCGCAACACCAGCCCACGCTCGGGAATGGCCGGATTCAGGCGGCGAATCTCACGTAGTAGTACATCTCGCTCCAGCAGATTGTCGCGGCCTACGGGCTTGAGCGTATCCGGCCATTTGAGCGCGCGATAAAAACGCTCGGTGCGTGCGAAATAGCTTTCACCATCGAGGCCACTGCAACGGCCATGCGCTTTCCACTCATGCTCGCGCAGACCGGCATCGGGCATGATGTCACGCAGACTACGCTGCTGCACATCCGAGAGATTGAGCGGTCCGCCGGCACAGGAAGATGGAGCCCGCCCCTGCGATTTTTCCGGCCAGAGACCATGCACGGTCAAAGCAAAGCGATCTCGACACTGGCGACTATCCCGCCACTTGGGATTCTGGTCACAAAAAGCCGGCGTCAGGCTCACGGCCAAGGTGTAGTAATCAAATACCGCCGCCGGTTCGGCCCGGAGTGGAAAAGACGCCATTCCTGCCAGCAAGAAAAGTAACAACAGCCTCATGGGGCAGACTCCGGATATCTGATGCCAGACAAAAGTCGGCTGATGCGTGGATCGGCATGCAATGCCTCTGCATCTGCGGGGGCTTTTTCAATACGTTCGCGCAGCTGACGCAGGCTGCTTTCCGGCAAATGCTCCACCACAAGATTGGCCATCCATAGCGGGATGGAGCCCCCCGGATCAGCATGGCCCTCCAGCTTCACCTCGGTTTCCGTCGCAGAAAGCGGCGTCACCGTCCACACGGCACGCAGACGCGGAATGCGCACGCGATTGCGCATGAGCGGCGTATGTTCAGGCTCGGCGCTGGCGGCAATATTGAGCGCCAAGGTGCCTGTATTCTGATGCAGCTGCAGGCGCACCACGGCATCGCGATCACTCACCGGCCACATACCCTTGATAACGAAATAAAGAAAGCTGCCGTCCTTGCTGCCGATTTCCAGCAAGCGCGCCTCGCTCATATTGAAAAACCACTGCGGCATATGATCCGCATCCACCAGCATGGGCAGCACCGTGCGCATGGAGGCCTTGATACGTATCACGCCGCGAAATTCCTTGAGATCCTGGCCGGCCACGCTGCGCGTATACAGCGTAAAACCGGGCTCATGCGAAACCACCTGCCACTCGGCAGCACGAGTCGTAGTGCTGCCAAGCAGCACCACCAGGGCCAGCGCCCGCAGTAGATACATCAGGAGGCCTCGTCATCGGGCGGGCCTATGCGCAGGGCCGCCGTGGCCAGATAGATTTCGCGCAGAAAAAGCAGCAGACCAACAGTAAAGGTACTCATGGCCACGATGAAAAGCAGGGGCACCACGCCACGAAAATGCACATCCAGCAGGGACTCCAGAAACAGCGCCATGATGATGACGCAGACAAACAGGGAGCAGGAGGTGCAAAAGCTGATGGACCAGCTGGTAAGCCGCGCCCGGCGCGACAGGGATTTAAGATCTACATGCAGACGCGCACGCTCATTCACGCTGCTACTGGCCTGATAGCGGTCTTCCAGCTTGCGCGCGCGATCTATGATGCGGGCCAGTCGGTTCGTCAGCACGCCCAGCATGGCGCCCACGCCAGTGAGCAGAAACACCGGCGCCACCGCCAACTGTATGAAGGAAACGACATTGCCGACGGCGGGTGTGGTTACAAGAGGAACAGTGAGGGACATGGGGCTTTCCCGCAATTTTTTCACCATCCTAGGGCCTGTTCACCCTCTTGTCAGCAAGCCCCTTGTAGCGCAGAGCTCGGCGTCACAATCCTGCCCCTAAGCCCGTTATAATCTGCGGCCCGATACTGCCAGCCATGTCATGAGCTCCCAGCCCGATACCGCCAATACCTTGCATGACGATGACTACGAGCGCCGCTTTGCCGGCAGCCGCCGTCTCTATGGCGACGATAATTTCGCCCTTTTCGAACAGGCACATGTGCTGGTGGCCGGCGCTGGCGGCGTGGGCTCCTGGGCCATAGAGGCGCTGGCCCGTAGCGGCATAGGCCGGCTCACACTGATCGATATGGATGTGCTGGTCGCCAGCAATGTGAATCGCCAATTGCCGGCGCTCACCGAAACCTTCGGCCGCGGCAAAATCGAGGTACTGGCCGAACGCGCCCTCAGCATCAACCCACGCCTGCAGATCACTCTGGTGGATGACTTTCTCACCCGTGAAAACATTGCCACCCTACTCGCCGACACACCAGATCTCGTGCTGGACTGTACCGATGATGTGGACGCAAAAATCTCCATGGTGGTCTGGTGCCGTCGTCGCCGCATTCCCATCGTGGTCGCCGGCGCCGCAGGCGGTAAAACCGACCCCACACAACTACAGGTTACTGATCTGACCTGCACGCATCGCGATCCGCTGCTGGCAAAAATTCGCCGTCAGCTGCGCCGCGATTGTGGCTTCCCGAAAAACCCGGATGAAAAATTCGGCATTCCCTGCGTCTGGTCCAATCAGCCTGTCATCACACCCGAGGGTGAAAGCTGCGATGCCGGTGATTTGAGTTGCACAGGCTACGGCTCCATCACCATGGTCACATCCACCATGGGCATGATGGCGGTGGCGGAAGGCTTACGGCATATGCTGCGGCGCATGAAGCTGCGCCATGCCCGCGCCCGTGGCGAGAACATCTGACCATCATGCGCATTCTCGGCCTGCGCGAACGCCCTGATCTCATTCCCGTATTGGCCGCGCTGCATCTGCCGCAATGGCAGGCGGCGCATTCAGGCTGGACACACGCCGATTGGGAAAAAGAATTCACACGCCATCTCGGCGACTTCCCCCACACGCTGCTCGCCCTAAGTGAAAAGGGTGAATTACTCGGCTCAGCCAGTCTGGAGGAAGACGATATGAACGGCGCCACCAACTACACGCCTTGGCTGGCCAATGTACTGGTGCTGCCAGCCGCGCGTGGCTCCGGTGTGGGTGGAAAACTGATTAGCGCCATTGAAGAAAAAGCGGCAGCACTGGGCTTTCCCGTCCTGCATCTTTTTACAGAAGACCAGCAGGCGCTGTATCAACGCCGTGGCTGGCAGGAATTTCACTTCATGGATTTTGAAGGCAAAGCCGTGAGCCTGATGCGCAAAGCACTCAAGGCCTGATTTTCGAAATCGTCTCCACAGTCAGGTCTTCGCCCTGCCAGATTTTTGCCTGTCTTGCGCCCGCCCCCAGAGCCAGCTCCATTAGCGCCCGCTCCTCGATATCGGCCAAGCCACCATTCAGTATTTCCTTGGGATGCACGATAACAACCGGCCGCTGAGGCAACAGACTTTTTCCATAAACCTCTTTCAGCAACTCCGTCAGCAAGCGCTCTGCCTCGACAAACTTTCCGATCAGCATCCGGGGATGGGAAAAATCTGCCGTCCCCTCCACACGCACACCTCGCGCCGGAATACTGACTAGCAAACGATTAGAGAAAATCTGTACATAGGCCACAGGCGTTAGAAATACACCTTTCAATTTATCCAGCACGCTCATATCACCCATAAGAAATCTGTTGCGGAAGCTGCCACTTACTGCAGCACCCACTCTTCTTTACGACCGTCCCATTTCACCCCTATCCGCTCGCCCTGCTCGGAGGGATCGCTGCCGTCAGCGGCGAGACTGAGGCTAATGATGAGGGAGCATTCGTACCAGCCCACGGGCGCTTGTGGCACAGGCTTGCAGCCTTCCTTGCGCACGCTGTAGAGCTTGGGTTTGAGTACCAGTTGACGTCCCGTCGCCGAGACCGTCACGGGCAAGCCCCCAGCCGCTTCAATGGCCTCATAACGCTGAAACTCCAGCTTGCGCAGTACTTCTTCTGAGGGCTCGCCGGGTGGTGGCGTCTGCTCTGGTGCTTCGGCTACCGGCATATCGACAGGCGCTAGCACCGACTCATTGGCTACCGGTGCCGCAGCTTCCACTGCCTCAAGAGGCCGTGGATTTTCACGCGAGCACGCCGTCAACATGAAAAAGGCCAGCAACAAAAACGCCGATTTTTCTTTCATGGTATCTCTCAGAAATCGCCGCACTTTATTCCGCATAACCCGGATTTTTTCTATCCAGCTTACGCAGGAGACCGGGCCAGGCGAGCGCACCACCCATGCCGCGCAACACAGCCTGGGCCATCATCTTGTTGTCGGCCTGCACCTGTGCGCCCACGCGTATGAGCTCGCCGCCGCCGGACTGAGCGCGCACCTGAATCATGCAGGCAGCTTCAAAGAGATACATGGCGAGAAAAGCATCAGCAGCACTGCCGCCTACGGTGAGCAGGCCGTGATTGCGCAGCATGAAAAACATCTTGTCGCCCAGATCACTCACCAGACGCGGCTTTTCATCATCACGCAGGGCGATGCCTTCATAATCGTGATAAGCCAGTGAAGACATGACGATGGAGGATTGCTGGGAAATGGGCAGCAGTCCTTCTTTCTGTGCCGACACCGCCACACCATTCAGTGAATGCGTGTGCATCACACACTGCGCATCTTCACGCTCGGCATGAATGGCACTGTGTATGGTGAAGCCGGCCGGATTAATGGGGTAGTCGGAGTCCATCACCTTCTGGCCATCCAGCCCCACCTTCACCAGCGAGGAGGCGGTGATTTCCTCAAACATCATGCCGTAGGGATTGATGAGGAAATGATGCTCCGGGCCGGGGATACGCGCGGAGATATGCGTGAAAATGAGATCGTCCCAGCCGTAGAGAGCGACCAATCGGTAGGCGGCGGCAAGATCGACGCGCGTCTTCCATTCTTCGGCTGAAACCTGGGCACGTACATTGCCGGCTGTCATGGCGGGCTCCTGTGTGATTTGTGCGTGATGGCATGCTGATGTGCTGCCATTTCTTGATTATTGCTGGGCAAATGAAAGCTTACTGATTACTGGCCACGGCTCGGCTTTTATTGCGAAAGAAGCTCCAGGCAAACTCGGCAGACTCCACCACCGAGCTCTGCTGCCCCATGAGGCGCAAGTATAGTGTGCGATAGCGGTGCTCAAGGCTGGGCTCAGCGTGACCGCCACCCTCCACCGCCAGCAAGGTGACCGGCGAAGCCTCCGCACTGGCGCCGAAATAAAAAAGCTTGCCGCGTGTCTTGTCATTGCGGAACTGCGCCGGCAGGTCTTTCTGCAGGGCTTTGCGCGCATCCAGCTGATGAGCTGCCGCCCATATTGAAAAGCTGGTGGGCACCGGCATCACACCGCCACGCGCCGCACTTTGACCAAACTTCACCTGTCCGCCACGCCAAGGGACCAGCGGATCGGCATCGCCACTGATAATCAGGGCCGACACTTTGTCCGGCACTTTGCCCGCACAAACACTATCCGCTGCCATGGAGGCCGATGTTGCGGCAAACGCGGCCAGCTCCGGCATCTGCACGCCCAGACGGAAAGCCATCATGCCGCCATTACTCATGCCCATGGCATAAATACGAGACGGATCGGCAAGACCCGCTTCCACGAGCTTTTTCACGGTGGCACGCGCAAACAGCACATCATCGGTTTGCGGATTATTGACAGCATCCTTGCGGCAATCATTCCAGCCCTGCTCGCCATCACTGCCGCGTGCACCATCCAGCGCTACCACCAGAATGTTTTCACGCTCGGCAATATCTACCCACTGTGCCAGTGGCGAGGGCGATTGTCGTTTCAGGCCTAGTGCCTGATCAGCACTGCCGGTGTGCCCATGCAAGATCAGCACAAGCGGGCGCGGCGTTGTCGCCGGTTTATTGGACTCGGCCAGAACGGCGCGGCGATAACCGTTGGGAGTGAGAATGGAAAGTTCACGCGTCTGAGCGAAAAGCAGCGTCGGCTCCAGCAGGAGCAAAAGCAGAAACGCGCAACGGAGAAATCCTTTTCCCATGAGCAACAACCTGAAAGCAAAAAGACAGCCGTAAATAGCGGCTGCCTTTTTTATCCCCACGAGTAGGGGCGCTAAAGACCGGACAGAACCCGGAGATTACCGTGCTTTGGCCGCATTTTCATGCAGCATCTGACTGATTTTCGACCACAGGCCCGGTGGCAAATCATGGGCCATACCAGGAATCAGTTGCAGCTTTGCACCCGTGATGGCTCGCGCTACGGCCTTACCACAGCCCGGGCGTACCAGCGGATCATCGGTGCCATGTATCACTACCGTGGGCGCCTTGATGCGCTTGGCCAGCGGCTTGAGACTGCCCGAACTCAGCACAGCGGTGAATTGCCGCTTTACGCCAGCGGGGCTGTAGCTGCGCTCCACCAGACGCCGGGCCTGCGCCTCCAGCTCACCCGGCGCATGCGGATAGCCCGGACTGCCGATGATGCTCATGAGCTTCACACTATGCGCAATCAGCTCTTCCTGGCTCGCACCCTTGCCCGGCCCTTTCATCAACGGACCGATAGCCGCAGGACTGGGCGGCGGCAACAAAGGCTGGTTGGTGCTGGAGAAAATCACCGCCAGCGATTTCACACGCTCCGGATATTTGCCCGCCACGATCTGCGCAATCATGCCGCCCATGCTGGCGCCGGCTACATGCGCTTGGGTAATACCGAGATGATCCAGCAGGCCGATCGTGTCAGCCGCCATATCGTAAAGCGTGTAAGCCGCCGGGCTTTTCAGGCCCAGCGAAAAACGCGCCATGCGCAGAAAATCATTCATCTTCGGTGTCTTCAACTTCACCTTGGTAGAAAGACCGATATCGCGATTATCAAAACGGATGACGCGATAACCCTTCTGCACCAGCTCGCGGCAAAAGCCATCTGGCCACAGCAGCATCTGCGCCGACAAACCCATGATGAGCAGCAAAGGCGGCGCGCTCTCGTCACCCCAGTCCTCGTAGCAAATTTCTATTTCCCCCACCTGCGCCATACCGGAACGAATGGCGATATCGGTGGCAGGAATTTTTTCAGATGCAGTCATGAGCAACTCCGAAGCACGCGGCAACAATAAGGTTGACCATCAGGGCGGGCCTTAACAAGATGGTCATAGTAGCCAAAACAGGCGGCCGCAGCAGGGCCGCAAGCGGGACAGGCTTCTGTCATCACAGGCCAGTCATAAGAGCAGGACTTCAAGCGCTGATGGCGCGCGAACCCACGGCCGCCCAAGGCGGCACCCAACCCCCCACGCGCTTTTCCAGCTCTATAGCGCAGGCGATGCCGAGATGATCCTGATTCTGTGCCGCCACAATCTGCACACCCAAGGGCAAAGACTGCGTATTGAGACCCATGGGCACCGAAGTGGACGGCACTTCCATCACATTGAAAATGGCACAGCGCACCCAGTTAAAGGGCGGGAACATGGTCTTGCCATGTAAAGGCGCCACTTCGGTATAGGGCAGCGTGACCAGCACACCGTCGTCGCCCAGCGTGTCTTCCAGCTGACGCTTAAGTTGCTGCCCCAGGGCCAGAAATTTCTTGGCGCGACCGGGTGCCAGCTCAGGCACATGCTCCAGCAACGCCAGAATCACCAGCGGCAAGGTATGCGTGGAGCGCCCCAAGGCCAAGCGCCCCAACTCCACGGCCGGTAACACGGGATTGCGCGAGCCGAACATCATTTCCGCAAAGCTCGGGCTATTGCCCAAGGCCAGCATGGACGACCAGATATCAAAACCCTTATCCAGCAGTGGCAGGTCTACCGTGTGCGCTTTCGCGCCCGCTTTACGCAATTCCTCCACCGCACGCGCCTGCGCCGCCAGCATATCGGGCCGTGCCCGCGGACCACGATCAGGGCTGAGAGAAAACACACGCAGTTTGTCAAAATCCACGCTGTCGGCAGACTGCAAAGCGGCAGCAGAAGCGCCGCCCAAAATACGCAGCAAAGGCTCCAGATCTTCTGCACGACGGCAGATGGGACCGGTGGAGAGATAGTCCTGCACCTTGCCTTCGGCTATCGGATATTGGCCCGCATTGGGCACCAGACCCGGCGAGCATTTATGACCGAACACGCCGTTAAAAAAAGCCGGCATACGTATAGAGCCGCCAACATCGGCACCCAAACCAAACGGTGACGCACCAGAGCCGACAATAGCGCCCTCGCCCCCGGAAGAGCCGCCGACGATGCGATCAGGATCGTAAGGATTATTGCTGCGGCCGTAGACCTCGTTATAACTCTCCATCCACATGCAGAGCTCAGAGGTATTGGTCACGCCCAGCGGAATGGCGCCGGCCTCACGCAGGCGCGCCACCGTAATCGCATCGCGCTCATTGATGATGTGTTTGCGCGCCACCAGACCCGAGGTCTGCGGCGTGCCTTCAAATTCAAAATTTTCCTTGATGGTACAGGGCACGCCCAGCAACGGCGGCAGACGATCCAGTTGCTTCTTTTCCCGCGCTTCGGCCAAACGTTCATCGGCATAAGCCGCCTCGGCACGCGCTTCCTCTATACGCATATGCACGACTGCATTGAGACGGGGGTTCACCCGTTCCATTTGCTGGATATGGGCTTCCACCACCGCGCGGGAAGATGTGCGCCCTTCACGAATAGCGGCTGCCAATGCCAGCGCTGAGTCCTTGAGCATGAGTCCCTCTGCAAAACGGGCCGGTGTGCCGGCCTCTCTGGAATGAAGTGGCGGGAAAAATACCAGCCCGACCAAGCCCCCGATATTGCCCTACAAAGCCCATGGCTTACAGATGTTGCAATGGCCTTACATTGCGCGGGCAAGTTCACGGATAATCAGCCCCCAAGCCAGCCAGCGCATTACCCATGTCCTCCGCCCGCATTCCCCTTGTCGACCAGATCGACGCCCTGCTGCCGCAAACGCAATGTACAAAATGCGGCACGGCGGGCTGCCGACCCTATGCCGAGGAAATTGCCGCTGGCGCGCCACATAACCGCTGCGTGCCAGGCGGAGCCGACACTATTGCCGAACTCGCGGCCCTGCTGGCAAAACCAATGCTGCCGCTGGACCCGACTTATGGCGTGGAGCCCGCCACCCGGCGCGTGGCCTTCATACGTGAAGCCGAGTGCATAGGCTGCACCAAGTGCATACAAGCCTGTCCGGTGGATGCCATCGTCGGCGCCGCCAAACTCATGCACACCATCATCACGGACGAATGCACCGGCTGCGATCTCTGCATTCCGCCCTGCCCGGTGGACTGCATCGAAATCCATGACTTCCCCAAGATCACGGACACTGCAGAAAAGCAGGCCGTGGCCACCCACAATCGCATGCGCTTTGAAGCCCGCAAGCTGCGCCTTGCTAGCGACACGCCCGAAGAACCCGGCCTTGCCCTTATCTCGACCGAAGTCGTGGCAGCGCCAACCGCCCCTGCTCCCGATAAATCACGGGTGATTGCTGCCGCCATGGCACGCACCAATCTCAAGAAAGCCGAACGCAAACTGGCAGCAGCGCAGGAAAATGGCGAAGCGTTGGATGCGTTGGAGGCAGAAGTGGAACGACTCAAGGAAGAGGTGGCAGGGCTTTCCTGATTCGATGCAGCGTAGGGTGTGCAAAACATTCTGTTTTGCGCACCCGGCAGAGGCTGTCACTAGCGGTGCGCAAGCAGGCTTGCACACCCTACTGCTTAAATCACATTAGTCACGCGAGGGATGCGTCATGACACCACTACGTTCTTTTCTTCTGCTTTTTCTTTTTTCATTTTGCGCTCCGATTTTCGCGGCCAACCTCACCGGCAGCTGGCAAGGCGAGCTGATGGGCCAGCCGCTGACACTAACGCTGGGTGGCAATGGTCAGGGCGTGCTGGACGATGCGCCCATACGCTATCAAGTCATGGGCAATACCCTGCTGATCGACGATGCCGGCGATATCAATGCCTACCAGTTCAATCAGCAGGGCGACACGCTGGTGGTGAGCGGCGGCGATCTGCCTGCCCCTGTCACACTGACACGAGGCAAAAGCAAAGCGGCCAAAACAGAAATCGCGCCAGCGCATAAAAGCAGCGGCAATAGTAGCGGCGGCATACGCCCTGAACTCGTGGGCAAGTGGTGTCAGACATCTACGTTTATGGCCAATGGCGGGGGTGGCTCGCAAAGCTCGGCCTGCTTCGAACTACGTGCAAACGGCAGCTATAGCTATGCCGCGGAACGCAGCATGGATGCCTATGGCGGTGGCGCATGGGGAGGAACCAACTCATCCAGTGGCGACAGCGGCCGCTGGAGCGCTACCGAAGGCAGCCTCACCGCGCAATCAGCCAACGGCCAGACCACGCGCTATCAGCTGGAAAAAAGAAATCATCCGAAAACACGTGATCCCATGCTGTGCCTGAATGGCGAGTGCTATGTGACTTACTGGCAAAAAGCGCGCTGGTAAACGCCTTAGGCCAGAAAAGGTTCAACCAGCGCCAGAAAGCTCTCGGGAATTTCCGCAAACGGTGCATGGCCACAAGGCAGGACCACACAGTGTGCGCCGGGAATCAACTCCGCGGCACGCCGGCTTTCCGCTGCCGGAATCAGCGGATCATAGCGGCCAGCCAAGACCAGAGTCGGCACAGAAACTTGTGGCGCAACGGAACGCAAGTCGTGCTCTGGCGTAATAAAACTGCGCCAGAGCGCAGCGTTCACCGCCACGGCTGCCGGGCTGCGCTGTTCACGCCGGGCACGTTCGCGCATGGCATTCGTTACCGGTGTTTTATGGCGCAGATAGCGCCAGGCCAAAACGCCATTGAGCGCCCGCGTGACATATTCCCGACCCTTGAAGCGGCAGAAGTCGCGCGTGAAAAACGTGTGCTCGGTAAAGCCGCCGGGCGACACCAGTACTAACTTCTTGATGCGCTGCGGCTGCGCCAAGGCCAAGCGCAGGGCCGCATAAGCGCCCACGGAATTGCCGATGAGGCGCACGCCAGACAAATCCAGCTTCAGCACCAACTGTTCCAGCAGCGAAGCAAACAGCATGGCCGTGGCGGATGACGGTGGCTCCGGCGCCGGGCTCCAGCCATAGCCGGGCCAGCTCACGCGCAAGACCCGGTAGTGGGCAGAAAGCGCGGGCAGCACGGCATCGTAATCGCGCGGATCACCGGGATTGGCATGAAGCAGCAGCAGCGGCTCGCCCGCGCCCTGCTCATCCACATGCAGTAGGCCGGCATCCAGTTGAATCAGTGACATGAAAAACCCTGCAGAAAAATCCCTTTCTGAAACCCAGCGCTCCGGTAAAAGCCGGCAAACGCTCGCCCCTATAAACCCACAATCAAAAGCCTGGCGAGCTAGAGCCATGCAAGGCAAGGCAAGAACGACTGAGGAAGCGGAGATTACTGGCAGTAAATGAGCATTCCGAAGTCGTTCTTTCTCGATACCCCTACGGGGTAAACGGCGCAGGGCCGACGCGCAGCAGGCTTTAGGGCCGGCGGCATCTTGCCTCAGGCAAAAGACCATCTCCATGTCAGCTGTCCGGCAATTACAAGCGCGCCACAAATTCCGCCCGCCTGCCAGAAGGCATAGAATCCGGGCATCGCAAGACCAGCCGACCCGACTCCAACGCATGAATCCCGCCAAACGCCAGCAGATCTTCGCCCGCCTTCAGGCGGCCAATCCTTCGCCCACCACCGAACTGCACTACAGCACGCCCTTCGAGCTGCTGATCGCCGTCATCCTCTCGGCGCAGGCCACTGATGTGGGGGTGAACAAGGCCACGGCCAAGCTGTATCCCAAGGCAAACACGCCGGAGAAAATCCTGAAACTGGGCGTGGACGGCCTCAAGGAATATATAAAGACCATCGGCCTCTTCAACAGCAAGGCCGAGAACGTCATCAAGACCTGTCGCATGCTGATCGAACTGCACGGTAGTCAGGTGCCGGAATCACGCGAGGCGCTGGAGGCGCTGCCCGGCGTCGGCCGCAAGACGGCGAATGTGGTGCTCAATACCGCCTTTGGTCATCCCACCATTGCGGTGGACACGCATATTTTCCGGGTTTCCAACCGCACCAAGCTGGCTCCGGGAAAAGATGTAGTAGAAGTGGAAAGGAAGCTGGAGAAATTCACCCCGGCGCAATACAAACTGGATGCGCATCACTGGCTCATCCTGCACGGCCGTTATACCTGCATCGCACGCAAGCCGCGCTGTGGAAGCTGTCTTATCGAAGACTTGTGTGAGTTCAAGGACAAGATTTTCGACTAAGACACTATCCGCATGCGTCATGCCTTCTCTCTGCGCCGCCTTTTCCTTCTTTGGCTCTTATTCTCTTTCTGGCCGCCTCGTAGGTCGGGCTTTAGGCCGGCGCAGGGAGGAGAATTCCTGAGTTCGCCCAAAAAAATGGGCCGGAGCAAAAGTCTGCCCCGGCCCGCGCAATAAAACTTTTTGTTTTAAATTCTTTTCTGTTGGCCGCCTCAGGCCAGATACGCACGCAGTTGTGATAGCAGTAGGGCCGCGCCCACCACCGCCAACAAGCAGAACACCATATGCCGGAATTTTTCTTCCTTAAGGCCGTGATGCAGGCGGTTACCCAGTAGAACGCTGGCAAGCACCACTGGCAGATACATCGCAATCTCACCGACATGCGCTGTGATCTTTCCCTGCACCAGAAAAAACCCCAGCAAAACACCATTCAAGAGCAGCCATACCGATATCAAAGTGGCGCGGAATCTCGCCTTGTCCACACCGCCGCCAGCCAAGGCATACACCAGCAAGGGGCCGCCGGAAGCAAAAAGTCCGTGGGTGATGCCCGCACCACTCAGCAAGGCCTGTGTCATAACCGGCGAATGTGGCCGTAGTTTTCGGCCGCGATAAATGGCCAGCAGTTCTTTACCGGCAAACCAGAGCAGCAGCAGAGAAAAACCAGTCTTGAGTGCGAACGCTGGCAAGACATCACGCAGCAATACGCCAGCCAGCGTGCCCGTCAACATCCAGGGCAGGATACGTTTCAACAGCAAAGCACGATCAATATGCCGGCGATGCTGCCAAGCCAGCCAGCTCGAGGTGATGACATTCAGCGTCACCAGAACCGGCAGCATACTTTCAATCGGCAGCAGCAAGGCACCCAAGGAAAGTGCAATCACGATGCTACCGAAACCCGACATGGCCTCTATGGTCCAGGCCAGAAAAATGCAGGCTCCCAGCCATGCTGCGGCCAGCGTCATGTCGGCATTTCTCCAGCAAAGCGGCGAGCAATCTGGCGATGAAAAAATGTAGGCCAGAGCCGATAAAGAATGGCGGCCAGTGCACTGAAGCGATCCGGAAACAAACGCTCGCGACCGCTTTCCAGCGCCTGCACGATGCTATTAGCCATCCAATCCGCCGAGCGCACTTTGCCTATGGTGCTGCGTGCATGGCTGGCCGGCTTGCCATCAGCACCCAGAGCATTTTTCTCTATGGGTGTATCCAGGAAAGAGGGATAAACCATCAGAACTTTCACACCACGAGCCCGCACTTCGGCACGAAAGGTTTCAAAAAACTGGTGCAGGGCGCTCTTGGCGGCGCAATAAGCTGCACGGCCGGGCACCGGCATCCAACCTGCCATGGAGCCGATACTGATGATGCTGCCTTTGGCGGCTTCGAGAGCGGGATACAGGGCTAGCGTAAGATTGACCACGGCGTGATAGTCCACATGCATAACGCGATGCAGCACCGAGGGCTGCGTCAGGATGACCGGGCTGCGATGCGTGATGCCGGCGTTATTCACCAGCACATCAATCTGCGGAAACTCCCGACACAGGCTATCGGCAAAAGCCACCAGCGCCGCGGCATCCGTCAAATCCAGCACTGCCGTTTTCACGCGTTCTGGCGTTGCCAATGCTTGTTCACGCTCGGCCAGCAAAGCGGCGTTGCAATCCACCAGCACAATGTGATCGCCGCGTGCGAAAAAGCGCTGCGCCAGCGCCCAGCCCAAACCACTGGCGGCGCCTGTGATGACAACGATTTTCATGGAAACCTCAGACAGGAATGTTGAGGGCATGCCGGGCAAAATAACGGAAGGTGTCTTCCGAGCTCTTTGCCGGCTGATAGCCAAACTCTTCCTTGAGGCGACGATTGGACAGCACCGGGCGATAACGCAGAAAATTCACCTGCTCCGGGCCATAACGAGTAAGACCGAGCAGCTTGCCCACGAACAAGGCTGTAGCAATAGCCGCTGCCGGCACATGCAAAACAGGCTTACCGAGAATGGCGCCAATCTCGTCAATGCTAAGGGCGCCATCGCCCGCCATATTGAAAAGACCGGTGCTGCTGCGCTCTATGCCGGATTCAATAGCATTGAGCACATCTTGGTCCCAGATAAACACAAAAGGCGAGGCCGAACCACTCACCGCCAGCAAGCGCTTTTTGCGAAACAGATTGGTGATGAGGTTGTCCGTGGACGCGCCCAGCACCGTGCCCGGCCTGAAAATCAGCTGTTTCAGTTCCGGATGCTGCTGGCGATATTCCAAGAGCATTTCTTCGATCAGGCGCTTGTGATCGGAATAGGAAAACTCGGTATTGCCACGCAGAGCATCCTGCTCATCTATCCACGCCGGATTATCCACATGATAGCCATAGGCAGCGCCGCTACTGGTATAGGTGAAGTGCTGCACGCCAGCTTCAAGGCAGGCATCCAAGACATTGCGCGTGCCATTGACGTCAATATCGTAATCACGCTCACGATCAGGACCGGGCTGCAAGATAGAGGCAAGATGCACCACATGCGTAATAGCCTTGTCGCGCAACATGACGGCCAGGGCCTTATCGCGCACGTCCATCACCGTCACCGGGAAAGCTGCATTGCCTGCACGAATATCTACGCCACACACTTCATTCTCTCGTGCCAAACGCTCACCGAGCTGGCTGCCGAGATAGCCGGCCGCGCCGGTAATCAGGATGCGCATTGTCATATCAGCTCTCCTGCACTGCCATTTCGGCAACGCTCTCGCCTTCCGGCAATTTGCGGCGTGCCCACCACTGCGCCAGCAGCGTGCCGCTGACCATATGCCAGATACCCCAGAAGGCAGCGACCAAGGTCATGGCGCCGGCTTGCGGGTAGAACGTGAACAGAATCACCAAAGCCAAGGAAGCATTTTGTATGGCCACTTCGATGGTAACGGCGCGTCGATCAGCTTCCGGCAACTTCATGCGGGAGGCCACGAAATAGCCCAGCGCCAAAGAAAGCGCGTTCTGCGCCAACACCAGCCAGACAAAGTACTGGAAGTATTTGAAGAAGATATCGAGGTTATTGGCAAAGGCGCCGATGATGAAAACAATGAAAACGCCCAGTGCGCCGATACGCAGTGGCTTATCGATTTTCTGTGCCAGACCAGGCCAGCGCTTGCCCACCATCATGCCGGCAATCAGCGGCAAGGCCAACACCAGCAGCACCAGCAAGAGCACATGCAGCGGCTCTATTTGTATATTCTGCAAATGACTGCGCGTGAATGGATTCAACCAGCTGTAAAAGGCAAAATTCAGCGGGGTTGCGATGGTCGCCACGAGACTGGAGGCTGCGGTCATGCTCACGGATAAGGCCACATTGCCGCGCGCCATAAAAGTGAGCACATTGGAAAAACTGCCACCCGGACAAGACGCCACCAGCTGCATACCCAAGGCCAGCCAAGGATCTACCTTGAATATCCAGCAGAACAGGCAATTACTAGCCGGCAATACGAAAAATTGCACGGCCATGCCGGTCAAAGGGGCGCGCGGTGCCTTGATGATGCGCGTGAAATCACTGAGCTTCAGCGAAAGCGCCATGCCAAACAAAACCAGCGCCAGTATCGTGTCCATAAAGATCACGCCACCGGTACTGAAAGCAATTCTTACTTCATTCAGTTCCACAAATCGTCTCCCTATCAGCCTTGAAACTGCAATTCATGCAGATGCTGCTTAACGCGTCCGCGATATACATCCTTGTTCACGTAGTAGGCCATACGATCCAGCTTGAGATAGGTGTAACCACCATCCAGCGCTTCGCCATGTACACGTGCCTTGGTCTTTTTCAGCTCCAGTGCAGAGGTCTTCTTTTCTTGAATGCCCTTGATATAGAGCGCCACCATTTCAGCCTGCTCATCACGGCCCTGCCAGCCCAGACCCGTGGCTTCCACCATGCCCATGACAAAAAGATTGTCATAAGTGGGATGGAAAACATTGAGATAAAGATCAGGCGCCGCGCCCTGCCAGTTGAGCAGCCCTTGTTCGATAAAGGGGTAATGCAGCTTGTAGCCAGTGGCCATGAGCACCAGATCGTAATCGGCAGATTTGCCGTTCTTGAAGGTGATGGTCTTGCCATTCGCCGAGGCAATATCGCCCTGCGGGTGAATATCGCCATGGCCTAAGTGATAGAGCACCAGTGAATTCACCACCGGGTGCGATTCATAGAGCTTGTAATCCGGATCGGGCAGGCCGTAATCGCTGGGCTTGCCCATGAAAATGCGGATCATGATGCCGTCCAGGAATTGCTTAAGGCGACGTGGCAGCTTCAGCTTGCCCAGCGTATCCGCCGGCTTGCCGAGGATGAATTTTGGAACAAAGTAATAACCGCGACGCACGCTGATATCCGCCGACTTGGCGTGATGCACGGCATCTACGGCGATATCGCAGGCGCTATTGCCACAGCCCACAATCAGCACGCGCTTGCCCTGAAACTGGCTGGGCGATTTGTACTGCGAAGAATGGATGAGCTCACCTTCATAACCCGGCAGGGCCGGCATCAGCGAGTGATGCAGAGTGCCGTTGGCAATGAGCACACCGGCCACTTCACGCTGCCGCTGCAGACCGTCTTTTTCTGTAATGACTGACCAGTGCTTGCCCATGGGCTCCACTTTCACCACACGCGTTCCGAATTCGTAATTCTCATAGAGACCGAAATGCTGCGCATAGTCGTGGAAATACTGACGCAGCTCGCTGTGATGCGGGTAAGTGGCGACTCCGTCACGCATAGGGAATTCCGTGAATTCCGTCGTGTGCTTGGAAGAAATCAGGTGCGCGGTTTCATACACCGTAGAATGTGGATTGCTGATATCCCACAATCCGCCCACATCGCTGTGCTGCTCCAGACCAATAAAGGGAATGCCGTGCTTTTTCAGCTGGCGGGCTGTACACAGGCCCATGGGCCCGGCACCGATCACAACGTAAGGAAGACTCGGGGGAAGATTCATGGCAAGCACCGCAATAGATGACCGCAGGAAATGGCCTGTTCAGGCTCTTGTGGCGGTCACTATACTCAAGCCCCCTTCCGGCCTCCCGAGCCAGGCAGGACAGTCCACCGGTCAAAACGGGACATCAAACAAGACATAAACAGGACATTGCGTGTCGTCTTTATCCCCCAGCGTCAGTCTGCACTTCCTCAAAGCCATGTTGGCCGCCTGCCCGCGTCTGGGTATCGCGCTGCCGGCGGCGGCTACGCGGTGGCTGCAGGAGCATCCAGCGGCCACGCGCGTGCCGCTGGATGTGCAGGACCGTATCTGGGAAGAATTCTGTCAGGCCAGCGGTGATCCCCTCATCGGCCTGCGTCTCGGTCTGGATACCCAACCCGGCAATCTCGATATCGTCGGGCTTTTGCTCATGAGCTGTGACGATCTGGCCGAAGCGCTGGACATGCTGGTGGATTACCAGCAAATCATCGGCGAAGGCGGCGAGTTTTTTCTGGAACAGAATATTGTCGCGCCCGGCAGTGAGCTGCCTTGCTGGCGCCTGCGCTATGAATCCCGTTTTCATTGCCGCGCGCGCGAACGCATGGAGGCGGTGTTTGCCACGCTCCTGCATCTAGGCCGCTGGATCAGTGGCGATGCCTTCCAGCCTGTCATCGTGAATTTTCAGCATCGTGCCGCCAGCGATATCGGTAATTACAGCGCATTGCTGGCCAGTGCTGTCGGCTTTGAAGCCCTGGAAAACGAAATCATTTTTTCGGCGACACAAGCCAAACTGCCACTGATACAAAGCAATGCCGCCGTCACGCAACACTTACGGGTGATGGCCGACCAGATGCTGGCCAGCCTCGGCAGCCAATCTCTCGCACATCAGGTACAAATCCTGCTCAAAGACAGCCCGGCCGCGGCCAAGGAAGAAATTGCCGAACGTCTGCATATGAGCGGCCGCCATCTCAATCGCCTGCTGGCCGAAGACGGCACTTCCTTCAAGCTGCTGCAAGACACGGTGCGCCGCCAATTGGCCGAAGCGGCCCTGCACAATCACGATAGCCGCATGGCCGATATTGCCGAGCAGCTGGGTTTTTCGGATGAAAGTGCTTTTGCCAAAGCTTTTCGCCGCTGGACCGGTCAATCGCCCTCGCAATTTCGCGAAGGCGTTTGAGCCACGCACCAAGCTTTTCCGCTCCTTTATTTATCCCGCTCAAAGCGCCGATATAAAGCCGGCAAGATCAACAACGTCAAAAGCGTGCTGCTGATAAGCCCGCCTATCACCACGGTTGCTAGTGGCTTTTGCACTTCAGCCCCCGTACCCGTGGCCAGTGCCATGGGAATAAACCCCAGCGCCGCTACCAGCGCCGTCATCAAGACCGGGCGCAGGCGCGAGAGCGAACCTTCGCGCACAGCTTGTTCTACTGGCATGCCACCCAATCGCAAATCATTGATGCGGCTGATCATCACCAGTCCGTTGAGTACGGCCACAAACACCAACGCCGCCTGACGCAGACTGCCCAAGACCCTGATGGCATCAGGGTTTCAAAAGCATCTCTGCCTTGGCCCTTTCATTCTGCATACGCTCGCGGCGCTGCTTGATCTCGAGCTCGCGCTCCTTGGCAAGACGACGCTTTTCACGTTCCATCGTGATCTGAGTTTTTTCCGGACTGACCGGTGCCGCGGTGACGGGCGCTTCAGTTTTCAGGACTTTCTGTATGGTCCTGTCATTGCGACCCAGACGTTCGAGACGGGCCTGACGCTGCATACGCTCTTTCACCATGATGCGGTGCTCCAGCAGGCGCTGCTGTTTGGTGAGAGCATCGTCAACAGGCTTGACGGCTGGCGTTTTAAGCACAGGAGTTTTGGCGACAGCGACTTTGCTGACAGCCGCTTTGGCAGTTGCTGTCTTCACAGCCGGTTTTGTGACGGGGACTTTGCCAGACTTCAGCGGCAATACAGCAGCCGGCTTGGCAAGCGTTTTTGCTTTGATTGATTTCTGCGGCACTGCCGTCGGCTTCTTGTCAGCGTTTTCTTTGCTTTCTGTTGTCACGGCGGCGGCAGGAGGCGCCGCTGACTCAACAGGAATCACCTCAATATTTTCTTCTACGGCAAGCGTCGGTGCCGCCAGCGCCTCAATATCCTGCAGTGGTGCATCCGCAACAGCCGCAGGCTCTGCTGTCTTGTTTTCCGGTGCAGCTCCGCCACCGCCGAAAACACCACGAGCATCGTTCCATATCTGGCGAATACTGTCCTGATCCACTTTGAGACGCAGCTTGAGATAAGCGCCCTTGGCCGAATATTCAGAAGCGCTGAAATCGCCGTCGCGGAAGCCGGTGAAATTGAAGCCCAAGCTCACCCAGGCATTGGGCATGGGCGTCACGCCAACGGAAACACCCATGGAATAATCCATCACGCCCGGGCCCCAGGAGTGCAGCACACTGCCGCGCAGACCCACATCCCAACGCTCGTTCAGATCGTGCCGCCACTCGCCACCCATGAGATCGGTGAAGCCACTGACACGGCTGTCATCAATGGTGGCGAAGACATATTTCGCACCGTACTGCAGGCTGAGCTGATCGTTTTCCCAACGCTTGCTGGCATTGAGATTATTAACGAGACGCTGGCCCGCAATACTGCCGCCGGCAGCACTTTCCTGACGATCCATGCCGTAATCCAGCTGCTCCAGCAAGAGCCAGCGCAGACGATCCGGACGCCAGGCCAGCGAGCCGCGCAACAAGGAACGATCCGTGCTGCTGCCACTGGCTTCGTCAGCAAATGTGGCCGTGAGCCCTGCTGCAATAGCCATTTCCGGATTCAGTTCGCGATATGCACCGCCCACCAGATTCCACTGATCGGCACTCTGCGCTTCGCGCCGCTCTATGCGGCCCACGCCCTTGAGATCGGCATACTGGTAATTCGCACCAGCAAAGGCCGCCCAGAAATCATCACCATTGGCTGGGCCGAAAACCGGCGGTTGTGCGGGATTGAAACTGGAGCTGCGGTTGTCTTTCAGCGTGGAAGCCTGGTCATAACCTAAATCCATGGTCCATTCCGGCGTGAGCGTAAGGCGCTGGCCCAGGCCCAGACCGGCACGCAGACGCTGGCCGGATTCCATGGTTTCGTGATCGAGATTGCTGGAGAAGTTGGCGCCTTTCCAGGGCTGGTATTTCACGCCGGCGCGCGTGGTCTGAGTGTTGTAATCCTGACTCCAGGCCCACTCCTCTTCGGCCAGCAGCGTGACATTGTGGCGCAGCTGATAATCCGCACCCAGCAAGAGACGATCCGGAAAATCCTGCGCGCCGCTCTGGCCGTTCACGCCGATTTCACCATTGGCACGCAAGGTCAGTTTGCTGTCAGCCACCCTGTAGCGACCGCCCATAGTCAGTTGCTCGGTATTGCTGCTTTGCGTAAGCAGATTTTCACTGGCATGACGCAGACCCGCGCTCAGCGAATACGCATCGCGCTGGTATTCGCCACGCACGTCCAGCATGTCACGGCGGGCGCCGCTATTGATCATTTCCTGACGGAAGATATCCGCCGTGAAGAAAAGATCCTGACGGAATTGATAGCGGCCTTCAGCGCCCATTTTACGCGTGCCGTCTTCACTCGCACTCTGCTGACCCAGACCGAAACTGGCTTCTTCCTCACGGAAATACACACGGCTCTTTACTTTCTGACTGTCACGCTTCCACTCCAGCAAGCTGGCCGAGCCCGACTGCGCGCCCAGCACGACATCATCGGTCTTGCTAGCAGCCACTTCAGCACGCAGCACATCAACCGGGCTCAGACGGAATTCGGCATCCAGACCCGTAAGCTTGCCGCTACTCAGGCCGGAATTTTCCTGCACGGCGCTAAGACCCACCACAGCGCGACCATTGGCAAACCTCACCGCACCACGGCCACCAGCATTGATATTATCGCCGGCACCTGCCTCCACTTCGTATTCGGCCACGATCCAGACTGGATTGAAGTTTTCATCCTGGCTGGGAATGGGAGATTTGAAGAAAACTTCGCCACGCACTTCATCCAGGTTGTAATCAACAAAGCGGGAAAGTTCCTGGCGCGACAGCACGATTTCCGATTTGTAGCGATCGCGCACTTCGATGCGAATCTTGTCGGAGCCGGGCAGGATATTACGGCGACGCAGGCGATAAATACCGGAAGTGCCATTGCCGCGCAGTTCATCATGCAGATAGGCCTGACCGGTATCCGCAGCAAACAGCGAGAGATCAAATCGGCTGTCGTGATATTCGGACTTCAGACCCGTCATGGTGCGGCTGTAGCGACCAAGCTCAGTAACAGTCATACCGGTATCGTAATCACCGAAGAGCGCGTAGAAGGCATCTTTCTCCACACGCAGATAGAGATTCTTGCGGCTGGCGGCATCGTAACGGGGATCAGAGGCATCGGCGTAAAGTGTGTAGTAACGCGTGGGATCAATGGCGCCACCAAAGCTGGCGGATTTTTCATGATCCGTGTCATAGGCCAGCGTCAGCAGCCATTCACCCTTGATGCGGCCCTTGGCGAAAAAGGAAATGCGGCCATCCTGCCAGAGATCATCGCTGGCACCGGAGGCGGCAATGCTTTCCATATTGCCGGCCAGCTTATTAGCCGCCAGTGAACCTTCGGCCAGGCCCACCAGTATCCACTCACGATTTTCCGGACGCACATAGACCGGAAATTTTTCCACCAGACTTTTACCGTAGGAAACCTCAACGTTGTAGAGGCCGGAGCGTGTCACCGGGGCAAACTTCACCAGACCATCGGCGGCCAGCGGCAGTTTTCCCATGCCGTCGGCCACGGCACGCTGTACATCACCGGTCACCAGGGGACGCAACTCGCCACTGACCAGACGCAGATCAACCGCGGCCGGCACCACACTACCGGAGCCATCCAGCAATTCAATTTTCATCTGCACCGGGCTGCGGCCATCCGCCACATTTTCCGGGGACAGGGCCAGACGCATACGGGTAATTTCGCCGGCAACCGTAATTTTAATGCTTTGGTTAAGACGCAGATTACCGAAAGAATCACGGCCTTTTGCCGTCAGCACATGCTGGCCGGGCTCACCGAAATCCACACCGATGTAAGTCATCAGCGTGGTCTTGCCTTCCGATTTGGTGAAACCTATACGCTCGGCAGGAATTTCCCGGCCATCCAGTGCCAGCTCAAAAGCCAGACGGGAATCGGTACGCACACGTATCGGCTGCACTCGATTGGCAATGACATCGCCATCCTTGAACGACAGCACGCCCAGCTCCGGGGCAGCCTCAGCAGCAGTTTCTGTCGCGACTTTTTCCGGCGTTGCCTTGGCTTCATCCACGACAATTTTTTTCGCATCCCAGCGTGTCCACTGCAAAGTCTCTTCGCCCGAATCCGCTACTGTGCTTTCCACTCGCAGGGGTTCGCTGCTGGCGGCAGCGAAAACGCGCAGCTCGACACGGCGATTGGTATCGCGGCCTTTTGCTGTCTTGTTATCGGCCATGGGCTCATCCGGCCCCTTGCCCGTTACCGTCACCCGCGCTTCTGTCAGGCCCAGTTTTGCGCGCAGATAATCTGCCACAGACTGCGCACGCGCGGCCGACAAGGCGTAATTATCGTTGATGATGCGGCCCTTGCGCGGCACCACCTTGCTGTCATCACTGTGCCCGACGACTTCAAGACGCAGCTCGCCGGCACCGCGCAAATCTGCGGCAATATCATCCAGCCACTCACGATCCGACTTGATGAGATCGGTGGAAAAACTGGCAAAGCGCGGACGGAAAATAATCACGCGGCCCAGTTTTTCCGGCTGCACCACATTGAACTGATTGGCCACGGCAGTGAGCTGTAAGGCCTTGCCGCCCACCATGGCCGACAGCTGCGCCCTTACATTCTGAGCACTGGCCGGGCCCGTTGATGCCAATGCCATCTCCCAGCTCAGACGGTGCGCAGGAGTGCTGCCCGGCAAAATACCCAGTGCCAGTTTCTGTGTGCCACCCGCCGCGAGGCCGCTCTCGTAAGCAGTATTTGCCGCGCCGTTCACGGTGAAACTAGCCGGCACGTAATGCAGTGCTGCGGGCAGATCAAGATCCAGCGCAACATCGGCCAGATCAAGGTCGGCATGGTTGATATCCAGACTGAAGCGCAGGCCCTTTTCCGTTTTTTCCGAGACCATACGCAGGCCGGCTTTTTCCTGAACCTCACTCATCGCGTAGTGCAGGGCCTTGTTTTTGCGGATGTAGAAATCGCTTTGCCAGAGGCTGCCACCCTGCACATCCACAAATTGCGACTGGGCATTGCCGGCACTGCGTGTGTGTTTTTCGCAGCTCACGATTTCGGCATTCGCCGGCAGACCGTTCTTGTCCAGCTGCAGCACATGGCTGCCCGGGCGGATATCGTCGAAATGCCAGCGGCCGCGCTCATCGGTGAGCACATAACGTCCGGTTTCCAGATAAATTCGCGCGCCCGTTACCGGCTGAGCGGCCGCGAGATCAGCCGCGTCGCAACTTTCCACGCTGAGAACGCGGCCGGCGAGCAGAGCGCGCGAGCGCATCAGGTCTTCACGCACAGCCACAATGGCCCGTGCCTGGTTAGAAACTGTACTGCCGCTCTTCGCCCAGGCGATATTTTGAGCATCTCCGGGGGGTGTGGCGGCCGTAATTTCGGTCACATAAGAAACGCGAAAGGCAGCTTTCGCTGCCAGTGTGCCTAAGGCGATGTCGAGATTTCTCCCGTCTCCGGATATGCCCGGATCGGGCACCGGCCTGTCATCGACCTTGAGTGTGCCCGCGCGATATCGGAAGCCGGGCGGCAATTTATCGTGCAGATGCACGGCCGTAAAAGCTGATGCGCTTTGCGTATTCAGCACCTGCACACGATAGGGAACAAAGTCACCGATGGCTGCAATATTATTGCCGGCACTCTTCACCACGAAGAGACCGGAGCTGGCTGCATCCAGTGGAATATCCACACGCACGGGCGGCCCCGCCGGCACCGGAAAATCATCCTGACGCGAACCCGCACCGACGACATAGGGACCAGCTGGCACATTGCCACTGGCGAAATGCGCATCCGGCAGCGCGGTGGGCGCGGCATAACCGGGCGGCAGCTGATCAATCAGCAGCTTGTAATCCTGACCGGAAGCCACGAGCGGAAACCGGAACTCACCCGGCGCGAACTGATAGGTAATAGCGCCCGCGGTAACGCGTCCGCCGGTGAGAACCTCGCTGGGATAGGGCGCACCGTCATCACCGAATACAGCCGCCGGATTACCACTGGCTGCATCAACGATACGCACACGCACATTGTCGAAACGCGTACCGGATGTGGAATCAAAAACCACACCGTAAGGATCGACCAGAGCCGCACTGGTGAGAGCTTCGTTGTTATAGCTGGCCCAGAGCTCATCGCCCTTGCGCACTGAGAGCACGCAGTCACCGGGTGTGGCGACGGCATTATCTGTATTCAGGAAGCCCAGAAATTCGCCCGTGTCCGGCCCGGTTTCACTGATGATGATGGCCTGACTGTCTTGCGTGACAGGATCAGTCACGGTCAGGGTGAGCGTATCCACCAGGGCTGCACTGGAATTGCGGCTGGAATCCGTGACACGCAGGAATAGCGGTTCGCCCACCACGTAATATTCGGTGTGGCGCAGAGGATAGTTGGCAGGCAGCTGCGGCAGATTACCGCTGGTGCTGGCGCCGAAAGCAGGCTGGTAGAAATTGGTGCCCTGGCACTGCGTGCCATTGACGTTGTAATTGCTGGCCGCCTGAGCAGAAGCAGAAAAAGACGCGGCGCTGGCCGAAGCC
>JBOICI010000054.1:0-35958 GCA_050739955.1 Moraxellaceae bacterium | reverse complement strand
ATGCTTGTTAACGGTCTCGGCTTGCCGGAACCTTCATTCAATCGGGCTGGCTCCCCAGTGATCTGTTTGCGCAGACCACGGGCCTCACTCTATATCTCAGTCAGGCAAAGGAAGTGTCATACAAGTCGCTCAAGGGCGACACGGCACTGGCGGCGCAAAAATCATGGGGCGGCAGCGTGCGCCCTTAGCTCCATACGTTGGGCACATTGCGTTTTGGTTGTTTTGCGCTGGCTATTTCGCTTCAAGATTTCTGATTTTTGGCTTCGGTAAGTCTGCAAGGCCTCAAGCCTGCGCTTAAGTTCTTTCGCTCTCGCTGGGCTCTTCGTTAGCTAGCCCGTAAATCGGGCTTCATCGCTGAATTCGAGGCCGCTGCTTTCTGCATGGCAAAACCAGCGCTTCGTCAGCGCACAGGGTTTTATGATTCCGTCGCTTCGGCTAAGGCTTCGTCATCCGTCAGTGATTCCCGAGCTTCAAATTCCAGGGTGCCTGCGGTAAGTTCGGTGGCATATTTGGGCAGCGCCTGCTTCGGCAAGCCCGCAGCCCAACAAGTCATTCAAGCGGACGCCCACAAGTGGGCGCCGCTTAATTCCAACGTTAGGCATTCCCGAATCGAGCACCTATGGAATTTACAAAGAACTTCAGAGCTTTCTGGTGGGCGGTGCTAGTTTTCTGCATCGGCTACTACCTTTGGGGGCGTTACAGCAAACTGCAAGCTGGGGAGCCAACGTGGTTTGACGCGCTTGCTTTCATGGTGTGGGTAACACTAGCCATTGGCCCGTTCTTCAAAGAGATGGAAATATTTGGGTTCAAGTTCAAGCAAGAGGTCGAGAAACTCAAAGAGCATGTCTCATCAGAGCTGGCATCTATCCGCACCACCATTCAAACCACATCAGACAACCGCCAAACTATGAACCCTCAGTTCTTGTTTAGCTACCCGCCACCGCCAGACTCGCAGTTGGTAAATATTCAGGAACAAATTAAATCTGCAATTCACTCCGAAATGAGCAATTTTGGCGTCCCGACTGTAACGACAAAAGCGCCTTCCGTCGAAACATTGCCGACCGACATTGAATTTCTGTTTAGAGCCAGATTGGGGATAGAAAAGGAACTACGAAAGATCCAGCAATTTGTTAGTCAAAGCACATCGCGCCGCCCAGAACCGATCTTCCGAATCGTTGATACCTTAATTCGAAGCGAGTTGATTTCTGGAGAAATAGGGCAAGCAATTCGCGAGGTCTATTCGGTTTGCAGTCCGGCCATTCACGGTGAAGATGTAACTCCCGCTCAAGTTGATTTCGTGAAAAATACAGCTCCCGAGCTTATATCTGTATTGAAGTCATTGGCGGACCGATATGCCTAACATGGCGCTCAACCTCGCTCCCTTCGGTCGCTGGACGCTGCGCGATAAGGCCGCGCAGCGCCGGTTAGCTCTACGTTAGGTTATCTCAATGATTTGGATTGGATATCTCCTCACTACTCTGTTTGTAATAGGACTGGCCGCTTTAAAAGCAGGAGAAATTGACTTTATCTTCTCCAAGATATCGGCAATAGCAGCATTAATATTGATAATTCCTTTCTACTTTATGTCTCGCGAAAAAAAAGAGCCGACAAGAGTGGAGGCTTTGTTTGCGGGAACCTGGATCGTACTACGGCGTCTAGTTGGGATACTTGGATTTCTGTTGATTGGCGTGCCGTGTGTTGCAGTTACCATTCGAGCATTTAGCACAGGCTTCACTCTGAGCGGAGCTGCAGCGGTAATTTTTGGTATTTTCGTGTCTTTCTTTATCCTATGGAAAGGCTGGTACGGAGAAGGCGCCAGCAAAAGACTTTCTGATGATCGTCCATCTCATGAGGCAAGAAAGAAACGCTATGGCTGGAAATAACCTAACCAGTCATCCCAGCCGACCCGCTAAAGCAAGCGTAGGTTGGGGTGAGCCTGCGAACCCCAACAATCTCAAATCCACCACAGAGCCAAATCGGAGAACGTTGGGGTGCGCTGCGCTTACCCCAAGCTACGCCAGACTCACCAGCGGCTCACTGCCCTGCACTCCAATCAGCATCACCTTCGTCATACCGTCAGAAACTCGATCGAGCCAAGGACACGGTGCCGCAACTGCTTATGGGACTCAAGAGCAAGCGTAGGTTGGGGTGAGCCTGCGAACCCCAACATTTTCAAACCCACCACGGCGTCGAATCGGAGAACGTTGGGGTGCGCTGCGCTTACCCCAACCTACGCCTTCACCGGCATTCTCTGCGAAAAGACTTGTCAGGCGATAACGGTCTGCGCATCCTTCAGGCCGAAATCAGCCGCCAGCACACTGTCACTGAATACCGGCACTATGGTCAGGCAGAGGCCGCGGATACGCTGCTGGCAGAATGCCCCTTGAACAGCGCCACATAACGGCTCTGCCCCACCCCTGAATCAAGCAAGGATTTTCCATGGATGCTCTCACCCTTGGCCTTTTCATCGTCGGCCTGGTTCTGCTCACCATAGGCGCGGATGTATTGGTAAAAGGCGCAGCCCATCTGGCCGGTGCACTTGGTATTTCGCCGCTCATCATTGGCCTTACCGTGGTGGCCTTTGGCACCAGTGCACCGGAGCTAGCTGTTAGTACATCGGCGGCGTGGAATGGTCAGGCCGATCTGGCGCTGGGCAATGTGGTGGGCAGCAATATTTTCAATGTGCTCTTTATTCTGGGGATTTCCGCCCTGATCGCCCCGCTGCTGGTGCAACAGCAACTCATACGAATTGATGTGCCGGTGATGATTGTCTGCTCCGTGCTTCTGCTCGTGCTGGGCATGGACAATCTGATCGGCCGGGTGGATGGCATCATCCTGTTTTCAGGCCTCTTGGCTTATATCTTTTTCCTGATGAAAACCGCACGCAAAGAATCCCCGGAGGTGCAGGCGGAATATCTGGATGGCGTGGATATCGGTGAGGCCGATGGCAAACCGCATTGGGCGAAAAATGTCGGCTATATCGCGCTGGGTCTGGTGATGCTGGTAGTAGGTTCGCATTGGCTGGTGGATGGCGCCATTGAACTGGCACGCGGCTTTGGCGTGAGCGAGTTGGTGATAGGCCTCACCATTGTGGCGGCCGGTACTTCACTGCCAGAAGTAGCCACCAGCGTCATGGCTTCGATTCGGGGTGAGCGTGATATTGCGGTGGGCAATGTGGTGGGCAGCAATATCTTCAATATTCTCTGCGTGCTCGGCCTGTCTTCCATTATCTCGCCAGCCGGCATCACGGTAGCGTCTAGCGCCCTGAACTTCGATATTCCCGTGATGATTGCCGTGGCCATTGCATGTCTGCCGATATTCTTTACCGGCCGCATCATCAGCCGCGGCAACGGCGCCCTGCTCTTCGCTTATTACATTGCCTATACCGTGTTGCTGGTCATGGCCGCCGCATCCCATCCGGCGCTGATCACACTCTCACACGCCATGCTCTGGTTTGTGCTGCCACTGACCACCATCACACTGGCCATAGGCGCGGTGCGCGAATGGAAAAATCCCACGCCGGCACATTAAGGTTTTGATTATTGCTTGGGGTGAGCACAGCTCACCCCAAGCAATAATCAATCAGGCCTTCTCTGGCATCTTCCGCGAAAACACCAGCACATCACCCTTGGAAAGCTTTTTGTTAAAGCTGTAACCATCCACCGAGAAATCCTTGAGTGCTTCGGGCTCGCTCAAGCGGCCTTTCACAATGTACGAGGCCATCAAACCGCGTGCCCGTTTGGCGTAAAAACTCACCATCTTGAACTGACCGTCTTTTTCTTCACGGAATTGCGGCGTAATCACGCGTGCTTTCAAGGCCGGGGTTAATGCGGCCTTGTTGTACTCATCCGATGCCAGATTCACCAGCAGCTCATCGCCCTGCTCGGCCAGCACCTTGTTCAAGGCCTTGGCAATGCTGTCGCCCCAGAAGGCGTAGAGATTGCGGCCCGCAGGATTGGCCAGCGCTGTGCCCATTTCCAGACGATAAGGCTGCAATCTATCCAGCGGACGCAGCAGGCCATAAAGCCCGGAAAGAATACGTAGATGGTTTTGTGCGTAATCGTGATCGGCCGCGCTGAAGGTGCTGGCCTGCATGCCCTCATACACATCGCCCATAAAGGCGAGGATGGCGGCACGGGAGTTTTTATCCGTGAAGCGCGGCGACCAATCGGCATAGCGGGCCACATTGAGGGCGGCCAGCTTGTCGCTGATGCTCATGAGGCTGCCCACTTCCTGCGGCGATAGATCACGCAAGATGGAAAGCAGCGCTTTGGTCTGCGGCAAGAAATCAGGCTTGGTCAGGGGCAGTTCGGGAACCGGGCTTTCGTAATCCAGGGTCTTGGCGGGAGAGAGAATGGCAAGCATGGGGGCTCCTTGAAGACGCGCATTCTAACAGCGAGCCGCATCACTGCGCTCCGGGCACCTCTCCCAGCTTCAAAAACACAGTCACTGGGTCCCCGCCTTCGCGGGGACGACAGAGAAATGGCAGAACCAGTCATTCCGGCAAGCCCGCCGTTTGGGACTGACAGCCCCTGCCCTGCCCGTTAGACTGCGCGCATCTACGAGATGCTGGCCTTGGCCAGCACTGTCGCCCTTCGACAGGCTCAGGGCGAACGGCATTTAAATATCCGGGGCCGTTCGTCCTGAGCTTGTCGAAGGACCCACACGCATCCATAAAGGCTTTCCCCATGTCATTCATGAAGCTGGAAAAACGCGGCGCCGTGCAGGTGCTCACGCTCACCAACGGCGACAAGGACAATACCTTCAACCCGGATGTACTGGCCGACTGGCAAAAGTATCTGGATCGCGTGGAATCCAATCTCGATAATTCCGCCTTGGTCATCACCAGCGATCACTCCAAGACCTTCTGCAACGGTATCGACCTGCCCTGGTTGCTCACACAGGAACCGGAAGGCTTCAAAGCCTTTGTGGAAAGCCTGGAAAACATGCTGCTGCGCGTGGCCGTGCTGAATATTCCCGTGATCGGCGCCATTAACGGCAATTGCTATGCCGGCGGCGCTATTCTCGCCTCGGCTTTCGACTGGCGTTATATGCGCGAAGACCGCGGCCGTTTCTGTTTCTCTGAAGTGAATATCAAGATTCCCTTCACGCCGGTGATGATGGATATCGTGAAGCTGATTCCGGATGCCCATTCCGTGCGTGATATGGCGCTCACTGGCAAGGCGATTGGCGGACAAGAAGCCAAGGCCCTGCGCGTGGTGGATGCCACCCACAGCGAAACCGGCCTCCTTCCGGAAGCACTGGCCTTTGCCGAGCTGATGGCGCAGAAGCACCGCTCTACTTATGCCGCCATCAAACACACCATGCGCCCGCATCTGGTGGCGCTGGCCAAGGAGCGAGGCCTGATACGTGCCTGAGCTGATTGCGGAAAAAGCCGTTGCCCTGAGCCCACGCGTTGCGCGTGTGCTCACCGACAATCCCGGCGTGATGACCGGCCCCGGCACCAATAGCTATCTCATCGGCACCAAAGATATTGCCGTTTTGGATGCCGGCCCCGCACTTTCTTCGCATGTGGAAGCACTGATCAATGCCGCCAATGAACGAGGCGGCCGCATACGCTGGATCGTGCTTACGCATACGCATCAGGATCACGCTCCCGGCGCGCTGGAACTGAAAGCACGCACGGGTGCAGAAATCATCGGGCAATCCCCGCTAGCGGGCGACCCGGCACAGGCCCTGATCAAAGTGGACAGTCAGCTGGGGCATGGCGATGTATTGCAGATAGACGAAACCACCAGTCTGCGCGCCCTGCATACGCCCGGTCATGTGGGTAATCATCTTTGCTATCTGCTGCAGGAAGAAAATCTGCTTTTCAGCGGCGACCATCTCATCAACGGCTCTACCGTGGTCATCATTCCGCCCTCGGGCAGCATGGCGGATTATCTGCGCTCGCTGGAAATGCTCACGCATGAAAACATCGCGCAGATCGCCCCCGGCCATGGTGATGTGATTGAAAACGCGCAAGGCCTGATCCAGTTCACCATCGCCCACCGTCTTAGCCGTGAAGCCAAGGTGCTAAGCAAGCTCACCGCCGCCACACAATCACTGGAAGAACTCACCCGCCAGGCTTACGACGACGTAAACCCTGCCCTGCATGTGGTAGCGCGCTACTCCCTGCACGCCCACCTCATCAAGCTGCGCGACGAAGGCCGCGCGCAGGAAACGCTTGAGGGTTGGTCGCTGTAGTCGTTGATTAGCAAGAACCTTTGAAAGGCACTGGGCCCCGGCCTTGACCAAAGGAAATCCCGTGGGACGCCGGGGCGACAACGGGACTAGAGTAATAAACTGTCGCTCGGGCGAAGGCCCCTCGCAAAAAGCTCTGAGGGGCTGTAGCAGTTGAGAAAGCAGAACACTTGAAAGTCACTGGACCCCGGCCTGCGCCGGAGCGACAGCAGGACTAGAGTCATAAAGTGTCGCCTCGGCGAAGGCCGGGGCCCAGTGACTTGAACCTCGACTTGAATATCAACGGACATTAATCCACGGATGGAGAAAATGGCCTACTACGTTTATCTGCTGACAAACCAGCGGAATGGCATCCTCTATACAGGCGTCACCAGCAATCTGGTGCGACGTACTTGGCAGCACCGCAACAAATTTCTGGCAGGCTTTACCCAAAAGCATGGCACCCAATATCTTGTCTGGTATGAAACGCATACCGATATCATGAGTGCCATCAGCAGAGAAAAACTAATCAAGCGATGGCATAGGCTATGGAAAATCCGCTTGATTGAAGAGAAGAACCCTTATTGGCGGGATTTGTTTGAGGATATCTGTCAGTAATTCCGAGCCGAAAGACAGAGTCACTGGGCCCCGGCCTTCGCCCCGTAGGAAGTGCCCTTGGGGTGGGCCGGGGCGACACGGAGTTAAAAAATTAAACTGTCGCCCCGGCAAGTTTCAGGCCGGGGCCCAGTGACTTGAGGCCGAATGAAAATTCATTCTTATTGACCAGGGTCAGACCCATGTTCCCCCATAAAAAAGCCGGCAGATGCCGGCTTTTTTATGGGGAAAACAAAGAGTAATCAGTCCTGCCCTTTGCGGGCAATCAGCTTGCGGCGCCACCAGGACCAGTCGGCATCCTTGGCACGTAAATCGAAGAGCTCATCCATCAAACCGTAAATGGAAGTCTCTACATCGCGGCGTACCTGCCACTGTGCTTCCGGGTTTTTAAACGCGGCCTGGAGCTGACGCGTGGGAATGCGCTTGCCGAACTTGAAATACATTTTTTCAGGGCGTGGAATGGGCGAGCCGCCCAGGCCGGATACCAGTGGCGCAAAGGTATCGCCATCGCGCCAGAGCTTGCGCAAAAGGCCGGTACGTTTTGCCGTCTTGCCGAGCAAGGATTCGCGGAAGGTATTGCTGTCATAGCGGATGTCGTAAACGTCATCGGCGCCTATGGCGGCGAAGGGAATGATGTCGTAGCCATTCTGCATGGCCATACGCGCAAACCCGGTACGGCGCTTCCACACCAAGCGGTATTCTTCGCCCTTGTTCTTCATCACTTCGCGCGCGCCACCGGGATACACGATGATGTGCTCGCCGGCCTGCATGAGGGCCGTGCAGTTTTCAGGCGTGCCGGGCACGGCGCCGAACTCCAGCAGCTTGTCGCCCCAGCCGGGAATATCGAAATGCAGGTGATCGCCTAAAGAGCGGAAATAAATACCGGTCTTGGCATAGGTTTCCAGCACCATTAGCGGCGCATCGATAATTCCGTAGAGCGTGTGATTACCCACATAAAGCGCGGGGCGATCCGCCGCCAGATTTTCCAGGCCATGCACCTGCGGCTGGAACCAGAAATTCTGCAGCGTGAGCACGCGACGCAGGCGTGACAACGAGGGCGGGGTGAAACGGGTCAGATCAGAGGGAATACGAACCATGACACTTCATGCTGGCAAACTGGAACACGTGCATCATACCTGCAGACGGCCACTGTTTCAGTCACTGTGGCCACTCAACTGACGGACATGCGGCCAACGCTTTGCCAACGGCATCGGGTAGAATGCGCCCGATTTTTGTATTTGAGCCCACAGGATCCCTGATGAGCGACAATCCGCACGAGATGAAACGCCTCAAGACCGGTGCCTTTGAGCGCCGTCTTTCCCTCGCCAAAGCCGGCTTTGTTGCCGGTACACGCCTTGCCGCCGGCGCCGCTGGCTCCATGTTTGCCAGCCCCGAACAGCGTGAAGAAAAACGCCGCCGTGCCATGGCCGAACAGGCGCAGTATCTGGTGCGCGAACTGGGCAAGCTCAAGGGCTCTGTGGTGAAGATAGGCCAGATGATGGCCCTCTACGGCGAGCATTTTCTGCCAGAAGAAATCACCCGCGCCCTGCATCAGCTCAATGACGACACCACGGCCCTGGCCTGGAGCTCACTGGAGCCGGTGCTGAAAGCCCAACTGGGCAGCCGCTATGCCGATCTGCTTATCGACCCCGAGCCCCTGGGTACCGCCTCGCTGGCGCAGGTGCACCGGGCCCGCCGCAAGAGCGATGGCGCCGAGCTCGTGCTCAAGATTCAATACCCGGGCGTGGCCCAGGCCATAGATTCCGATCTCAACCTCGTCACCCAGTTGCTCAGGTTTACCAAGGCCGTGCCGCAGAGCCGTGAATTTGAAGAATGGCTGGGTGAAGTGCGCATGATGATGCACCGCGAGGTGAATTATCCGCTGGAGATGGAAACCACCCGCCTCTTCCACTCCTATCTCAAGGATGATCCGCGCTACATCGTGCCGCGCATCTACCCGGAATTCTGCACAAAAACCGTACTCTGCATGAGCTTTGAGCGCGGCGTGCCCATCAATAGCCCTATCGTGCTCAAGCTGGAGCAGGAGCGCCGCAATCGTATTGCCGAGGCCGCGCTGGATATCTGCTGCCGTGAAGTGTTCCAGTGGGGCGAGATACAGACCGACCCCAACTTCGGTAACTACCTTGTGCGTCTGAGTGAAACAGAGGGTGAGCTGGACCGCATTGTGCTGCTGGATTTCGGTGCCGTGCGTGACTTCCCGGATGATCTGCTGGCCCTGGCCCGCCGCCTCACCCGAACCGCTTTCTATCGCGACCGCGACGGCATGAAGGCGGCCATGTATGGCTTTACCTTCTTCGACAATATGCCCGACAGCACCAAGGACAGCATTGTTGATCTCTTCTTCCTGGCGATTGAGCCCTTCTCCGATCTTAGCGATGTACCCGCCGAAACCTTGAATGCCGATGGCATGTACTGCTGGGCACGTAGCAAGCTGCATATGCGCGCCACCAGTGCCGCGGCCAAATCCGCCACCACCCGCCACTTCGCGATTCCGCCGAAAGAGCTTATGTTCCTGAGCCGCAAGCTTATGGGGGCATACACCTTCATGACGGTGATAGATGCGCAGATTTACGCACGCAAAATCCTCGAGCCGTATCTGGAAGCAGAAATCACGGCATGAACCGGTGTGATATCTGCCCCATAAAAAACGGAGCCTTCAGGCTCCGTTTTGTATGGGTGCACGACAAAATCTAATGCCGTTAGAAAGATCCACGATAGTGGGGCCGGAGCCATCATCACCGCCATCTTTGCGCTTCTTGGCGGAATCGTTACGCGAAGCCTGCAGGGCTTCGAGATAGGCATCGTCGATATCGCCCGTGACGTACTCGCCATTAAACACGGAGCAATCGAAACGCTGGATATGCGGATTGCCTTCACGAGCGGCAGCGATCAGATCATCCAGATTCTGATACACCAGACGGTCAGCACCGATCATGGTGCAAACTTCTGCCTCGGTACGACCATGAGCAATCAGCTCATCCTTGGCCGGCATGTCGATACCGTAGACATTGGGGAACTTCACAGCAGGCGCCGCCGAGGCGAAATAGACATTCTTGGCACCGGCATCGCGCGCCATCTGGATGATTTCGCGGCAGGTAGTGCCACGCACAATGGAGTCGTCCACCAGCAGCACGTTTTTGCCGGAGAACTCCAGCTCGATGGGATTGAGCTTCTGGCGCACGGATTTCTTGCGCTGGCCCTGCCCGGGCATGATGAAGGTACGGCCGATATAGCGGTTCTTCATGAAGCCTTCGCGATACTTCACATTGAGCTGGTTAGCCAGCTCCAGTGCTGAAGTACGGCTGGTATCGGGAATGGGAATGACCACGTCGATATCATGATCAGCGCCCCACTCCTTGACGATCTTCTGGGCCAGACGTTCACCCATACGCAGGCGAGCCTTGTACACCGAGATATTGTCGATGATGGAATCAGGGCGCGCGAAATACACGTATTCAAAAATGCAGGGCGAGTACTGCGGGTTTTCAGCGCACTGGCGCGTGAACAGCTGGCCTTCGGCATTGATGAACACAGCCTCACCAGGCTCCAGATCACGCACAACCTTGTAGCCCAGCGAGGTAATGGCCACAGATTCGGAGGCCACGATGTATTCCATGCCGGCATCGGTTTCACGCTCACCAAAAAGAATCGGGCGTATGCCGTTGGGATCACGGAAACCGACAATGCCATAACCGGTGATCATGGCGACCACGGCATAAGCACCCTTGCAGCGTTTGTGCACGGCTTTCACCGCAGCAAAGATGTCGTCTTCGGAAGGATTGAATTTTTTCTGGGCCTGCAGCTCGTGTGCAAACACATTGAGCAGAACTTCGGAATCAGAATCGGTATTGATGTGGCGCAGATCTTCGCGAAAAAGATCGCGGGCAATGTCATGGGCATTGGTGAGATTGCCGTTATGCGCCAGCGTGATGCCATAAGGCGAGTTAACATAAAACGGTTGGGCTTCGGCAGAGCTGGAAGAGCCGGCGGTGGGATAACGCACATGGCCGATGCCGTAATTGCCGATGAGGCGCAGCATGTGGCGAGTATGGAAAACATCACGCACCATGCCGTTTTCCTTGCGCAGGAAAAGACGGCCGTTGTGGCAGGTGACAATGCCGGCGGCATCCTGTCCGCGGTGCTGTAGCACCGTCAGCGCATCATAGAGGGGCTGATTGACCGGGGATTTGCCTGCAATGCCCACAATACCGCACATAGTTCACCTCAAGGTTGCCTGTCTTTACCTTACTCGCCTGGCCCGTTCGCGGGGTCGAGGGCTTGTGTTTCTGCAGCATCCTTTTTTGCTTTCTGCCCTACTTCCTGAGCCGCCTTGTAAAGCTGACTCTTGAGCTCGCGTCCTTGCAGCTCGTAACGCATGAATTCCTGCGGCAGTCTTGCTTCACGCCACCATGTATCACGGCTGACAAAAGGCGCCGCGATAAGCAGCAGCGCCAGCACCAGAATCAGTCCGCGCAAGCAACCAAAAATGGCACCGAAAAAACGGTCTATGCCACGCAGACCGGCGGCATCCATCAGGCTCATCACCATATACCCGGCAATGAAGGCCAACAGCAGCGTGGCGATGAATAAGCCACCCCAGGCCACGACCAGACGCAATGACGGCGTGCTGATGACATCGCTAAGCATCTGCTCCAGCGGCGCATGAAAAAGCCGCGCCACCATATAAGCCGCCACCCAGCCTGTCAGGGAAAAAGCCTCCCGCACCAAGCCGCGAAAAACCCCTAAGAGCATGGAGATTGCAATGATGCCGAGGATGATTACATCAGCAGGATGCATGCCCGCTCCCATTTCACCGGAGTTTGCGCCCGTGGCCGCAAAGTCCCTTCCGCAGAAATGCCAAGCGGCAGTTGTTGCCTCCTGCCGCCGGCGCGGATTCTAGCACAGCCACCCGTGCGCGGGAGCGGCTGAAAACCTTGCCCGAGCATTTTGCCCGGCGTTTTCAGGGTTTGTAGGCCTGTATAAAACCAGAGAGTTTAAGCTCGGGATCAGCGGCCAGTCGTGACTTGATGGACTCGGCCACATCTCGTCGCAGCTCAGGACCAACCATCACCTTCCAGACTGCGCCTTGCTGATGAGCCACGGCACGATAGTTTTTCTGACGCAGCTTCTTGACCAGAACATCGGCCTTGTCTTTGGCCGACAGGCTGGCCACCTGCACCACCCAGGCCGCCGGCACGGTAGCAGCCGCTGTTGTACTGGCACTGCTCGCCTTGGCCGTTACTGCTTTGGCAGCGGCCGCCTTGGCCTCGGCTTCTTTCTTGCGGGCCGCTTCGGCCTTCTGAGCGCTCTCAGCAGCCAGTCTGGTTTTTTCCTGCTCAGCTTTTTTCTGCTCAGCTTTTTTCTGCTCAGCCTTCAAACGTTCGGCATTCAGGGCGGCCTTCTCAGCGGCCACTTTGTCAGCCGCGACCTTGTTGGTATCTGCCTGTGCAGTCTTGTCACCAGCACGCGGCTCCGTTGGCGGCGCTATGGCGGCGGCATCGGCACTGACATCTTCCTCGCTGCTTGCTGCATCCGGCGTGTCCTCGAAGGTACGGCCTTCATGCGCGGCATTGATGGACTGCTCGGCAGTAGCAACCTCAGCATCCAGACGCGGCGCTACCTGCTCCACCGCCGGCACCTGCGGCGGAACCGGCATGGGGGGCACGGCCGGTGGTGCTCCGGCGCCATCCAGAAGCATGGGCAGAAACAGGATGGCACCCGCCACCAGAACCAGTCCGCCGAGCAAACGCTGCTTGATTGCCTTTTCCATCATTTCCTCAAAGCGCCTGCTGTGCAGCGGCGACGGTATAGAACGAACCAAAGACGAGAATTCTATCGGTTACAGCCGCCTGCTGACGAGCCGCAGACAGGGCTGCAGACACATCGGCATACGTCCCCGCGACACGAGCACCACGGGCCTGCAACAGAGGCAGGATATTCTGGGCCATCTCGCCACGCGGCACCGGTAGATCCGCTACAAACCACTGGCTGACCTGCTCATGGCAGGCCGCAATCACACCTGCAATATCCTTGTCGGCCAGCATCGCGAAAACAGCGAGCGTACGCTGCTCCGGCGAGGCAGGCGGCAACTGCTGCATGAGGAAAGCGGCACCGTGCGGGTTATGCGCCACATCAAGCAATATCAATGGGGACTCGGCCACCTTTTGCAAACGACCGGGCAAGGAAGCCTGACGCAGGCCTTCACGCAGCGCGGTTTCAGATACGACCAGCGGGGCCGCAAAAATGGCCGCCACGGCCACGGCGGCATTACTCAGCGCCAGCGCAGGACGCGGCAGACGATTCAGCACATGCCCCGCGCCATGCCAGCTCCAGCTATCGGCCTCTTCGTGATGCCCAAAATCGCTACCACGGCAAAGCAGCGGCGCGCCCTTGTCTTGCGCTGCTTGCAGCAAAGTGGCCGGCGGCTGCTCATCGCCACAGATAGCGGGCTTGCCGCGGCGAAAAATGCCGGCCTTCTCGATAGCAATCAGCTCACGCGTAGCGCCCAGATATTCGACATGATCAATGCCTATGCTGGTGACTACCGCCACATCGGCATCCACCAGATTCACGGCATCCAGACGCCCGCCCAAGCCCACTTCCAGCACCACCACATCCAGACCGGCCTCACGAAAAATCAGAAAGGCCGCCAGCGTGGTGAATTCAAAATAGGTGAGGGAAATGTCACCTTGAGTGGCGCGGATTTTCTCGAAAGCCGCCACCAGTACCGCATCCGCCACTGGCTCGCCGCCCAAGCAAATACGTTCGTTGAAATGCAGGATATGGGGCGAGGTGTAACTGCCCACGCGTAAATTAGCCGCACGATAAATGCTGACCAGCGTGGCGACGGTGGAGCCCTTGCCATTGGTACCGCCCACCGTGATAACCGGACAGCCCAATTGCCGCAAGCCAAGGCGATCCGCCACCTGACCCGCGCGCTCCAACCCCATATCTATGCTCTTGGGGTGTTGCACTTCCAGCCAAGCCAACCAATCGGCAAGTGTTTGTGTCATTCCGAAAATTCCTGACTGCAAAAACGAAAATCGGCCACCAGGGCCGATTTTTGTCTGTGCATCATATCAGATGGGGTAATGCGTGAATTTGGCGAGAAGACGGAAAACCGTGTCGCGCATTTCATGACGATGAATGATGAGATCCACCGCACCATGATCCACCAGGAACTCGGAGCGCTGGAAGCCTTCCGGCAGTTTCTGGCGCACGGTCTGCTCAATCACGCGCGGGCCGGCAAAGCCGATAAGGGCATTAGGCTCGGCGGCATTGATGTCACCCAGCATGGCCAAGCTGGCGGATACACCGCCATAAACCGGATCGGTCATGAAGGAAATGTAGGGAATACCCTGCATTTTCATTTTTTCCAGTGCGGCAGAGGTTTTGGCCATCTGCATCAGGGAAAACAACGCTTCCTGCATACGCGCGCCACCGGAAGCAGCAAAGCAGATCAGCGGAATATTGTGCTCCAGACAGACATCCACGGCGCGCACAAATTTGGCACCGACCACCGAGCCCATGGAGCCGCCCATGAAGTTGAACTCAAAAGCCACCGCTACCAGCGGCAAACCATTGAGATGCCCTTTCATCGCGACCAGCGCATCTTTTTCGCCAGTTGCTTTTTGTGCCGCCACGATGCGGTCTTTGTATTTCTTGCTGTCCTTGAACTTCAGGCGATCTTGCGGCTCAAGCTCAGCAGCGATTTCCTCACGCGCATCCTGATCCAGAAACATATCAAGGCGCTCACGCGCATTGATGCGCAGATGATGATCGCACTTGGAACAAACATTCAGGCTGCGATCCAACTCCGGCTTGTAGAGCACGGCGTCGCATTTGGGGCATTTACGCCACAGGCCTTCCGGCACGGAAATTTTGCGTTCGTCGACACTCTTGCCAACGTTGGGGAGAATCTTTTCTATCCAGCTGGAGCTCATTTTCGTTTTACTCCCAAGGCAGACGGCCTGATCAAGACCACCACCTGAATCCTGTTAACACCGCCGACAGTGATAATGCCTTAGCGGTGATCCATGGCCTGGCGCATTTCCCCGAGGATACCGGCAAGAGCAGCGGGTATCGCGGCCGTATCCTGTTGCAGGCGGGCAATGCGGTCGACCAGCACCGAACCTACTACCACCCCGTCCGCATGGGCGGCCACGGCAGCGGCGGCGCTGGCGTCCTTGATACCAAAACCCACTCCTATGGGCAAATGACTGATCGTCCGGATTGTTTCAATCCGTTTGGTGACTTCGGGTATATCCAGCGTGGCGGCCCCGGTTACACCCTTGAGTGAGACGTAATAGACATAGCCACTGGCGGCCTCGGTGATGAGGCGTATACGCTCCGGCGTCGTGGTCGGGGCGATGAGATAGATGGGGTCCAGCGCGTACTGGCGCAGCTCAGCCGTCAGTTCATCGGCCTCTTCCGGGGGCAAATCCACAGTCAGCACCCCGTCCACACCCACCTCAGCCGCGGCCTTGGCAAAAGCGGCATAGCCCATGACTTCAACGGGATTGAGATAACCCATGAGCACTACAGGCGTACGCACATCCGACTTACGGAACTCACGTACCATCTCCAGCACATCAAGCAGACTGGTGTTATGCACCAGAGCCCGTTCATGCGCCTTGGTAATGACAGGGCCGTCGGCCATGGGGTCGGAAAAGGGAACCCCCAGCTCGATGATGTCGGCACCCGCCTCCACCATGGCAAACATGACTTTCACGGTAACACCGGGAGCAGGATCACCCGCCGTGATATAGGGAATCAGGGCCTGACGGCCATTGGCCTTGAGTGAAGCAAAACATTCAGCGATACGGCTCATGATTTTCTATCTCTTTCTACCCTGTCATTCCCGCGAAAGCGGGAATCTCCATAAGCCCTAGAGGGCATACCCATGAGACTCCCGCTTTCGCGGGAATGACACTGGTGTGTTGTCTCTCAGACGCTGATCTTTAAGCGCTGATCGTTAAACAGTAATGCCGTCTATCTTCGCCACCGTCAGCAAGTCCTTGTCGCCACGACCGGAGAGGTTGCAGATGATGATCTGATCCTTGTCCAGAGTCGGTGCCAGCTTGTGGACATAGGCCACGGCATGACTGGACTCCAGCGCCGGAATAATGCCTTCGGTCAGCGTCAGCATTCGGAACCCTGCCAGCGCTTCTTCATCATTAATCGCAACATAATTCACGCGACCGACATCTTTCAGCCAGCTGTGCTCAGGGCCTACGCCGGGATAATCGAGACCGGCAGAAACGGAATGCGTTTCTATGATCTGGCCGTTATCGTCTTCCATGAGATAGGTGCGGTTGCCGTGCAGGACACCGGGGCGACCGGCATTCAGTGGCGCCGCATGATTGCCGGAAGCAATGCCATGACCGGCAGCTTCCACGCCATACATGGCAACGCCATCGTCATTCAGGAAAGGATGGAAAAGGCCGATGGCATTAGAGCCGCCACCCACGCAAGCCACCAAAGCATCCGGCAGTTTTCCGGTTTGCGTGAGGCATTGCTCGCGCGCTTCGCGACCGATGATGCACTGGAAATCGCGCACCAGCATGGGATAGGGATGCGGGCCAGCCACAGTACCGATGATGTAGAAGGTGTTATCCACATTCGTCACCCAGTCGCGCATGGCTTCGTTCATGGCGTCTTTCAGGGTTTTCGAGCCGGATGTCACCGGCACCACACGGGCGCCCAGCAATTTCATGCGATAGACATTCATGGACTGACGTTTGACGTCTTCCTCACCCATGAAGACCACGCACTCCATACCAAGACGTGCGGCAATCGTGGCCGTGGCCACACCGTGCTGACCAGCACCAGTTTCTGCAATCACGCGCGTCTTGCCCGAATGCTTGGCGAGCAGGGCCTGACCGATGGTGTTGTTTACCTTGTGCGCACCGGTGTGATTCAAGTCTTCGCGCTTGAGATAAATCTGCGCGCCACCCAACTCACGGCTCCAACGCTCAGCGTGATACAGCGGCGAAGGCCGGCCCACATAAAACGAAAGATCGCGATCAAACTCGGCCAGAAATTCTGGATCATCCTTCAACCGCGCATACAGCTTTTCCAGATCGGTAAGCGCCGCCATCAAGGTTTCTGATACAAAACGGCCACCGTGAATACCGAAATGCCCACGGGCATCCGGGAACTGCGAAAAATCTACCGACTTGCTCATACTGCTTTAACTCCTGCGTTCACCGCCTTGATGAACGCCTCAATTTTTCCGGCATCCTTGATGCCTTTTTGCAGCACACCGGCTGCATCAGTTTTTTCCACCCCGCCGCTCACATCCACGGCATAGGGCTGAGTCAGTTGCACGGCCTCAGCCACATTTTCTGGGTTAAGGCCCCCGGCCAGCACCAGAGGCTTGCCAGTATTTTTCGGGAAGCGTCGCCAATCAAAAGTCTGGCCTGTGCCTCCCTTCAGATCAGGATGCCAAGCATCCAGCAGAATGCCGCTGGCACCGGGATATTTTGCAATCTCGGCCTCCACATCACTATCGGGCTTGACGGTCAGCGCCTTGATCCAGGGCTTACCGAACTGGGCGCAAAACGCATCATCTTCATCGCCGTGAAACTGCAGCAGCGACAGCGGCACCGCCTGCAGCAGAGCACGCACTTCATCAGCCGAGGCATCCACCACCAGCCCAACGGTTGTCACAAAAGGCGGCAGCGCACGAATGATGGCAGCGGCTACTTCCGGCGCCACATAGCGAGGGCTCTGAGGATAAAAAACGAAGCCGATCGCATCTGCGCCAGCCGCTACAGCGGCGCGGGCATCTTCGGGGCGGGTGATACCGCAAATCTTGGCGCGAAGTCGACTGGACAAGAGCACTGAACCTGAGGAAAGGCGCGATTCTAGCAGTCTGCCGGGCTTAAGACAGCCCGTTAAGGCCCGCCAGGAAAGATGGGCCCAGCGGTTCGCGCGGCAACACAAAGGTCTCCGGGTAGAGCGCATCCACAAAATAGAGGCCATCGGCCGGCGCCGTGACACCCCCCAGCGTACGGTCGCGTGCCGCCAACACCTCCAACGCCCAATCCGGCTCTGCCTTGCCCTGCCCCACGGCCAGCAGCACACCGACAATATTGCGCACCATATGATGCAGGAAACCGTCGGCCTGTATGTCCAGCACGATATAGCGGCCATGCTGACTGAGCTGCAGGAAGTGCACATCTCGCTCGGCTTTTTTGGCCTGACAAGCAATAGCCCTAAAAGAAGTGAAATCGTGACGGCCCACCAAATGCTGCGCAGCTTCCTGCATACGCACCAAATCAAGCGCGTGGTAATGCCAAGTGACCATGCCAGCCAAGAGGCTGGAGCGGAAAGGATGGTTGTAAATGATGTAGCGATAACGCCGGGCAACGGCGCGAAAGCGCGCATGAAACTCGTCACTCACTGGCGTGATCCAGCGCAGGGCAATGTCTTCCGGAAGCTTTGTGTTTACACCCAGCATCCAACTGCGCTCGGGGCGCAGGGCATCGCTATCGAAATGCGCCACCATGCCGGCACCGTGCACACCCGCGTCGGTACGTCCGGCTGCGATCACAGTCACCTTGTGATTGGCCACATGGGCAATCGCCTTCTCCAGCGTTTCCTGCACGCTCTTCACGCCCGGCTGCTGAGTTTGCCAGCCCCGGTATGCACGACCGTTGTAATCAACTCCGATGGCGAAACGCATGCAATTCCCGCAGGGGGACTCAAGCCCCAAAAAGACGAAGGGCAGCGTTTTACGGCTGCCCTTGCGTCGGGTCAAGCAGAGAAGATATCTCTCTGCTCTTTTTAAAGCTCATCCTCTGCTCTTTTAAAGTTCATCCAACCTGGGCGAGCAGGCCCTTGGCTTCATCCTTCTGGCCGCCGTTACCTTCTGTCAGCACTTCCTGAAGAATGTCGCGAGCACCATCCATATCACCCATATCGATGTAGGCACGGGCCAGATCCAGCTTGGTCGCGTTTTCATCGGTATCGGCAAGGAAGTCGAACTCGTCATCCATGCCCAGATCAGCGGCTGCAGGAGCCGTTGCCGGTGCTACAGCGGCCGCGGCAGGCTGGGCACGCAGAGTGGAGTCGAAATCAGCCACTGCATCATTGAGACCGGAGTCTGCCTGCAGTGTTTCGTCAAAGCTGAGATCAGAAGCAGCGCCATCATCCAGACTGAAATCACCATCCAGATCAGCAGAAGGCGCCGAGGCGGTTTCCAGATCATCCAGGCTGAAGCTCAGATCATCATCGGCAATCGAGGTAGCCGGATCAATCGCCTTTAGCTCAGGCGCGCTGTCAAAATCAGCCAGCTCTCCGAGGCTGGACTTGCCGCCACTGCTCGCAGGCGCGTCAAAACCTTCATCCAGCGAGAAATCCAGAGATTCATCAGCTGCAGAGCTTTCCACCTCCAGCTTGGACGTACTGCCTCCAAAATCGACGTCGTCCAGCTCAAAGCTAAGATCATCAGCAGCAGGCGTCTTGCTGGCGGGCTCGCTGTAACTGAAATCCAGATCTTCATCCAAGCTCAGGCCAGAATCAGCAGCCTTGACCGAAGCCACATCCAGCTTGGGTGTCTCCAGCGTGAAATCTGTATCCAGATCTGGCAGGTCCAAGCTGAAATCGGAATCCTGTACCGCTTGCAAAGCCGGGCTGCTGGCCGAGACCGTGGCATTGAAGTCCATCTCCAGATCTTCCAGCGAAGGCAGATCATCAGAGGCGGCCACTGCGAGAGCAGCACGATCATAATGCAGGGGCTCATCCGGAGAGGGCTTACGAGCCGGCGGCGTCATGCCGGACTTGAGCTCTTCGGCATGGGCCAGCGCACTCAGGTCGCCGGCATTCTCAAACCAGGCTTCCTGTTCGGTAAAACCGTTCCAGTCATCCAGACGGGCATAAACCTCGAGCAGCTTGAGGCGCAGGTCCGCGCGCTCGGGGCTGCCGGAAATAGCTTTGTTAAGGAAACCCACGGCCTGTGGATAGCGTTCAAACGCCAGATACTGCTCCACTTCTTCCAGAGGGTCGGCCAGCACACGATCTTGCGCAGCAGGTGCTGAATCAGCTGCCTCGAACTCCCCCAGCCAGGAGTCATCCTGAGCCGCGACAGCGGGCTGCGCATCAGCAGCGGACCCACCGAAGAAAACTTGGTCCGCGCCATCAGAGCCTGCGCCGGAGAGGTCATCCATGGACTCCAGCTCCGCCAGTGCAGCAGCCTCTTCGGCCTGCTCGCGCTTGCGCTTCTGGCTCCACCACAGACCACCCAACACAGCCAGCAGGGCTGCAAGGCCGCCACCGATCAGGGGAATGGGCAAACCCTCTTCCACCGGAGCCTCTTCAGCCACAACAGGCTTGGGCTCAGGCGGCAGAGGCTTGGCTTCAATAGGCGCAGCCGGCTCAGCAGCCTGAGTCTGTACGCCATCAGGACTGGTGGCAGCAGCGGCGGCGGGAGCAGTACCCGCTGCCGGCACAGCCGCAACATCAGGCGCCGGCGCGGCAGCAGCCGGAGCAGCGGCCGCCTTCTTGAGCTCTTGTTCCTTCAACTGGGCCTGCAGCTCTGCCAGCTTGGCATTCTGCACATCCAGCTTCTTGTCATTCGCTTTGACTTGGGTATCCAAGGTGCTGACCTTGCTGTTCAGCTTGTCCTTTTCAACCTTGGCGGTTTCCAGCTTGGCTTTGTTTTCGTCCAGCTTCTTGGCATCGCTAGGTTTGGCGGCAACGCCCTGCTCTTTACCAGCAGCAGCCGCGCCATTTTTACCCGCCTGGGCGCCCAGCAGCTTCATCTCAGGTTTGACTTCAGCCGGAGCGGCAGGAGCCTTGGCTTCAAGCTTGGCCGTGGCATCCACCTGCTGAGCCTCGAGCACAGGCTTGACTGGAGCAGCAGCAACAGCACTGCGCCAAGATTCAGACTGCTCACGTACCGAAGCCACAGCTTCACGAGCGCTGACTTCGCGAATTTCAGACTCAGACGGAATACGCAGCACCTGGCCACGCTTCAGCTGATTGATATTGTCGTTGCTAAAAGCAGAAGGATTGGCGCGCTGGATAGCGACCATGGTCTGAGCCGAGCTGGCATCAGCTGGTCGAAATTGCGAAGCAATTTTCGACATGGTGTCGCCAGACTGAGTGCGGTAGCTGTCAGCGGCGACTGAGGGCACCGGTGAAGGAGTCGCCGCTGGCTGCTTTTTTGGGGCTTGCGCCACCGGAGCCGGCTTGAGCACAGGAGCCGGAGCGGGAGGAGCCACATCGGCGACCGGAGCCGCCACAACCGTATCCGGTGTCGACGTCACTGCTTCAGGAACAGCGTCGGGAGCCTCAACCGGAGCGCTGCCGACAGCTTGATTGATCTCTGCCGGAACAATATCAGCCGAACCGGCAGGCGGGTCCAGCAAAGCGGTGAGCTCACGCAGACTGGCATTACCCGGCCATGCTACACGCACCACGAAATCGAGATAGGGCTCGCGCACCGGCTTGATCGTGGTGACCTTGATAAAGGAACGCCCACCCGGATTGACGACGACATCGAACTTGAGATCAGTGAGGAAATAGACACGCTCGACACCAACGCGCTCGAAGTCTTCCTGAGTCGCCAGGCTAACCTTGATTTCATCGGCGTTGAGATCATTGATCTCGGACAGCTCAACCTCGCCCCAGAAGGGCTCGCCCAGAGCGGATTTTGTCTGGAGATCACTCACTGCAAGCGCATGTCCCAGTCCCGGCAACATCACGCCGACACTCAACAAGGCAACCGCAAGCTTACGCAGGACCATCATCAGATTCCTTTATTGGTTATTCTTTAGCCGCTGCACACCCCAGGCACCCCTTACATCACGATGGTGCCTAACGGCTGGCATACCCCTTTTTTGATGCCTACAGCCTACAATACCTAGAATTAGTATCACAAGGTCTTCGTAAGTATCAATATTTAAAGTCTTTTATCCATTTTTTAAGGATATAAAGACTGTGACAGGCCGCACCTTGTCGCACATTGTCCGCCACCAGCCAGAACTGCACGCCTTGCAAAGGTGCCGGCAGCATGGAAAGCGCCGACAGATATACCCCATTCTGCCCGGAGGCATCCGTTACCGGCGTCGCAACTCCTTGATCCTGTTCACTATCCCCAAAGGAAATTCCGGCCGCCTTCAATGCCTTGGCAGCAGCGGCCAGTGCCAGGGGCAGTGCTGTTTCCACACGCAGTGAGGCACTGACGCCATAGAAAACCGGCACCACCACCTCGGCCAGCCCCACCGGAACTGCCTCCGGCAGCAAGCGCTCCAGCTCATCCATAAGGGCATCGCCACCCTGCCCGCCGACAATCGGCAAAGCATTGAACGCAATCTGGACCGGGAAAGTGACCGGCTCAATGCCACGAGCATTGAGCAATTCGCCGGTCTGACCAGCCAGCTCACGAACACCGGCACGACCACGCGCTGACACAGGATTCAAGGCCGTGACATGAACCGATTTCAATTCATACGCTGTCAGCGCCGACAGCACCGGCGCCAGCACGGCCGTCAGTGCACCCGGACACGCCACGAGTGCGGCATCAGGAATATCAGCGCCCTCAATCAGCAAGGGCACATGCGGATCAAGCCGGAATGCCGCTGAATGATCAATCACACGGCAAGCTGCCTTGCGCGCCTGCGGCACAAACTTCAGTGCCAGCGCTTCGGGCAATGCAAAAATCGCGATGTCGGCACGCTTGAAATCAAATTCATCCAGCGCTTCAACCAGCAAGGCTCGACCGCGATACATAATGGTCTCGTCGGCAGAATCTGCTGACGCCAGCGCATGCACCTCAGCCAACTCAAGCTCTGCATCTTCCAAAGCAGAAATCAGCGCACGCCCTACTTCACCTGTTGCACCGACAATAGCCAGCCTGCATCCCGTGCCCATACAAAAACCCCAAAACAGCATTGCTAATGAAAATGACAAACCCGCGAACCCCCTTTCAGAGGTACGCGGGTTGTTTGGTCCTGCAGGCGCTTAACGAGCGAGCAGGATACGCAGCATGCGGCGCAGCGGTTCGGCCGCGCCCCAAAGCAGTTGATCACCGATCACGAAGGCAGAAATATATTCCGGTCCGAAATTGAGCTTGCGCACACGACCCACACCAATCTGCAGACCACCGGTGATGGAGGCAGGCGTCAATTCCTTCACGCTGATCTCTCTATCATTGGGCACAAATTTCACCCAGTCGTTACCGGACTTGATAAGGGCTTCGATTTCAGCCAGCGGCAAATCCTTCTTCAGCTTCACGGTGAGCGCAAGGCTATGGCAGCGCATGGCACCGATACGCACACAAAGACCGTCCACCGGAATCGTGCTAGTAGTGCCGAGAATCTTGTTCACTTCGGCCTGCCCCTTCCACTCTTCTTTGGACTGACCGTTATCGAGCTGCTTGTCGATCCAGGGAATCAGGCCGCCAGCAAGCGGTGCACCGAAAAACTCCGTCGGCACATCTTCACGAATGGTTTTGGCCACCTTGCGATCAATATCAAGAATGGCGGAGGCTGGTGTTGCCAGCTCTTCTGCCACGGCATTATTGATAACGCCCATACCCTTGAGCAGCTCGCGCATGTGGTTAGCACCACCGCCGGAGGCCGCCTGATAGGTCATGGAGCTAACCCACTCAACAAGACCTTCACGGAAAAGACCACCCATGCCCATGAGCATGATGGAATTGGTGCAATTACCGCCGATGTAATTTTTGATGCCCTTGTCCAGCGAAGACTGAATAAGACCATCATTCACCGGATCCAGCACGATGACGGCATCGTCTTCCATGCGCAGCGCAGAGGCCGCATCAATCCAGTAGCCATTCCAGCCAGCCGCACGCAAGCGCGGAAATACATCATTGGTGTAGTCGCCACCCTGACAGGTGATGATCACGTCCATGCCCTTAAGGACATCAACGGAATTGGCATCCAGCAGAGCCGGCGCCTCTTTGCCGCCGAAATTCGGCGCCTTGCCACCCACGCTGGATGTCGTGAAATAAAACGGTTCGATATGTGCGAAATCGTTTTCTTCCACCATGCGCTGCATCAGGACCGAACCCACCATACCGCGCCAACCGACCAGACCTACTTTCATCTCACTCACCTGTTCAATTCGTTTTATCTATAACGCCCGGCATGGGGCAGCCGAAATCACTCAAAGTGCGGCGACAACCGCTTCGCCCATTTCCGTCGTGCCGACTTTCTTTGTACCTTCGGTGTAGATGTCCGGTGTACGCAGATTCTGATCCAGTACACGACCCACGGCTTCTTCGATGCACTTGGCCGCGGCCTCGGCATTGAAGGTGTAACGCAGCATCATGGCCACAGACAGGATGGTGGCCAGCGGATTGGCCACGCCCTTGCCAGCGATATCCGGTGCAGAGCCGTGGCAAGGCTCATACATACCCTTCTTGTTCTGGTCCAGCGAAGCCGAAGGCAACATGCCGATAGAACCCGTCAGCATGGCGGCCTCATCAGACAGGATGTCGCCAAAAAGATTACCGGTAACGATCACATCGAACTGCTTGGGCGCTTTCACCAGCTGCATGGCAGCGTTATCCACATACATATGCGAAAGCTGCACATCCGGATACTCCTTACCCACTTCGGTAGCAATTTCCTTCCAGAGCTCGGTCACTTCCAGCACATTGGCCTTGTCCACCGACAGCACTTTCTTGCCGCGCTGGCGCGCCAGCTGGAAAGCCACATGAGCGATGCGACGAATTTCCGATTCGCTATACACATCAGTATTGAAGCCCTGACGCTCGCCATTTTCCAGCACACGCACGCCACGCGGCTGACCGAAATAAATGCCGCCGGTGAGCTCACGCACGATGAGGATGTCGAGACCCGCCACGATTTCCGGCTTCAATGAAGATGCGGACGCCAGCTGCGGATACAGAATGGCCGGGCGCAGATTGGCAAAGAGATTCAGCTCGGAGCGAATTTTCAGAAGACCACGTTCAGGGCGAATGGAACGCTCAATCGTGTCCCACTTGGGGCCGCCAACCGCGCCCAGCAATACAGCATCGGCCTTGCGCGCAGCATCCAGTGTTACATCCGGCAGCGGCACGCCATGCACATCAATAGCCGCACCACCCAGCAACTGGTTTTCCCAGGTAATACCCATACCGAATTTTTCATTGACGGCAGCCAGCACCTTTACGGCTTCGCCAACGATTTCCGGACCGATGCCGTCACCAGCCAGAACCACAATATGCTTGCTCATATTTTTCCCATTTCCGTAGGGTGGGTTAGCGAAGCGTAACCCACCGTTTTTCTTTCAATGCTCTGCCTGTATTTCCCGAACGGTGGGTTAGGGCCTGTGGCCTAACCCACCCTACGCACTTGTTCATCGCATCAACGCAGCGATTGGAATACCCAAGGGCGTGCGGCCTTAGCCTTCTCTTCAAATACGCGAATGTCATCAGCTACCTGCAAGGTGAGACCGATATCATCCAGGCCGTTGAGCAAGCAATGGCGGCGGAAATCATCCACCTCGAAACTGAAGCTTTCACCGTTCGGGCGTATCACTTTTTTCTGATCGAGATCCACTGTGATCTCATAACCCTCAGTCGCCGCGCACTCCGCAAAGAGCACATCCATTTCTTCTTCCTTCAAGATCACCGGCAGCACGCCGTTCTTGAAGCAGTTATTAAAGAAGATGTCGGCGAAGCTGGAGGCAAGCACCGTGCGAAAGCCGTATTCCTGCAGCGCCCAAGGCGCATGCTCACGCGAAGAGCCACAGCCGAAGTTCTGGCGGGCAATCAGCACGGAAGCGCCCTGATACCGCGGAAAATTCAGCACGAAATCCGGATTCACCGGACGCACAGAATTATCCTGCCCCGGATAACCCTCATCCAGATAACGCCACTCATCAAAGAGATTGGGGCCAAAGCCCGTGCGCTTGATGGACTTCAGGAACTGCTTGGGAATGATCTGGTCGGTATCGACATTGGCGCGATCAAGCGGAGCCACGAGACCTTTTACAACGGTAAATTTATCCACTTCACTTCTCCCGTTCGCCCTGAGCTTGTCGAAGGGCAAATCCAGAACCACTATTCTTTGCCAAACGTGAGATTTCGGCCCAGTCACTGTTGATCAGGGCTTCTTTCTTCGCTCGACTCCAGCCTTTAATCTGTTGCTCTGCACTCAATGCTTCAGCACGAGAAGCAAAACTCTGCGAGTAAACCAACTCAAGCGGCCTGCGCTTGAGTGTGTAGCATCCGGGAACTTGACCAACATGATGCTGCCCAAGTCGTCTCTCCAGATCATCACTATGCCCGGTGTAATAACTGCCATCGGCGCACCTCAGCATGTAAACCCAGAACATATCAGCCCTCCTTGGCCAATATGCTCACCCTTCGACAAGCTCAGGGCGAACGGAAAACCGTCTTAAAAACTACGTACATCAACGAAGTGACCCGCAATTGCGGCAGCGGCGGCCATGGCCGGGCTGACGAGATGCGTGCGGCCGCCATTACCCTGGCGTCCTTCGAAGTTGCGATTGGAAGTGGAGGCACAGTGTTCGCCCGACTGCAATTTGTCGGCATTCATAGCAAGACACATAGAGCAACCCGGCTCGCGCCATTCAAAACCGGCGGCGAGAAACACCTTGTCCAGCCCTTCCAATTCCGCCTGCTTTTTCACAAGACCGGAGCCCGGCACCACCATGGCCTGCTTGATGGTGTTCGAGACCTTGCGGCCCTTGATCACAGCAGCGGCAGCGCGTAAATCTTCAATACGGGAATTGGTGCAAGAACCAATGAAAACGCGATCGAGCTGGATGTCCGTAATCTTCTGGCCCGGCTGCAAGCCCATATAGACATAAGCGCGCTCAAAGGAATTACGTTCCACCGCATCTTCTGCATCTTCTAGGCGCGGCACGCTGGCGGTGACCGGCACCACCATTTCCGGCGATGTGCCCCAGCTCACCTGTGGCAAAATACTGGCGCCGTCAACTTCCACCACGGTGTCGAACTTCGCATCAGCATCCGAGTGCAAAGTTTTCCAGTACGTCACGGCGGCATCCCAGGTATCACCCGTGGGCGCAAACGGTTTGCCACGGAAATATTCCATGGTCTTTTCATCAGCGGCGACCATGCCAACACGAGCACCGGCCTCGATGGCCATATTGCAGACCGTCATACGGCCTTCCATGCTCATGTCACGGAAAACCTGACCGCCGAATTCAATCGCGTGACCATTGCCACCGGCCGTGCCGATCTTGCCGATGATGGCGAGCACCACATCTTTCGAGGTGACGCCCTCACCCAGCACGCCATCCACCCGCACCAACATGTTTTTCGACTTCTTCTGCACGAGGCACTGCGTGGCGAGCACATGCTCGACTTCAGACGTACCGATACCGTGAGCGAGACAGGCAAAAGCGCCGTGCGTGGCGGTATGCGAATCACCGCAGACCACGGTCATGCCGGGCAAGGTGAGGCCCTGCTCCGGGCCCACCACATGCACAATGCCCTGACGCTCGTCATTGATGGTGAATTCGACAATGTCGAAATCACGGCAGTTGTCATCCAGCGTGGCCACCTGAATACGCGAAGTTTCATCCACAATGCCGGCCACGCCTTTTTCACGCTCGGCCTTGTCGGTCGGCACATTGTGGTCAGGGGTGGCGATATTGGCATCCAGACGCCAAGGCTGACGGTTAGCGAGCCTCAAGCCATCAAAAGCCTGCGGGCTGGTGACTTCGTGCAACAACTGGCGATCGATATAGATCAGGCAGGAGCCATCATCGCGTTGCTTCACGAGGTGGTCGTCCCAGAGCTTGTCGTAGAGGGTCTTGCCGGACATCAGTGGTCTCCTGCTGGCCCTGCCTCATGAGAAGACTCTGAAAAACTAGCTACGTTGCCATCGCCTCGCGTACCCCTCGGGGGTATCGAGAAAAACAGGCTCAGAATGCTCATTTACGACCAGTAAACTCCGCTTCTTCGCCTGTTTTTGCCTCGCGCTGGCGGCCTCGCCTACGTTTTTCAGAGCCCCCTGCAATGGCAGGCTGGCGGTTTTCGATGGAGGCATGCTACGACCGGCCCATTGATAAAACAAATTCATAATTTTCATATATTCCATAACTCTTAAGAATGCGATAAACCATCAAGCCGGCCCACCACCAACAGCCTCACGCCATGGATACCGCCTCTCTTACCGCCTTTCTGGAAGTTGCCCGCGCCGAGTCCTTCTCCTTGGCCGCCGAGCACTTGCACCTGACGCAACCCGCCATCTCCAAGCGCATCAGCGGGCTGGAGGAGTCGCTAGGGGTGGAGCTTTTTGATCGCGTCGGTCGCCGTATCAGCCTGACCGAGGCCGGCCGTGCCCTGCTGCCACGGGCGCGGCAGCTGCTGCTGGAGCTGGAAGACATGCGCCGTATGGTGGCCAATCTCTCCGGCCCCATTACCGGCACGCTGAAAGTCGGCACCAGCCATCACATCGGCCTGCATCGCCTGCCACCGACCCTGCGCGCCTTCTCCACGCATTACCGCGATGTGCGCCTGGACCTGCGCTTTATTGATTCCGAAGCGGCTTACGAGGCGGTGCTCTCCGGCGATCTGGAGCTGGGCATAGTCACCCTGCCCCCGGTAGCTGATGCCCGCCTGATCGCCATCGAGGTATGGGACGACCCGCTGGCCTTTGTCGCCGGCCATGAGCATCCGCTGGCCAAACAGAAAAAAGTGACGTTGGCCGATCTCACCCAACACGCGGCCATCCTGCCTTCGTCCTCCACCTTCACCCGCCAGATTGCCTCGCAGCTGTTTCAGGAGTCCGGTCTGCAGCTACAGGTGAGCATGACCACGAATTATCTGGAGACCATCAAGATGATGGCTTCCATTGGTCTCGGCTGGAGTGTATTGCCCGCCAGCATGGCGGCTCCCGACAACATTACCGGCACGCCGGGCGAACTGCGGATACTCAAGATCGACGGAATAGACCTGCGCCGCAGCCTCGGTGTTGTTTATCATCCGCGCCGAACTCTTTCCCGCGCTGCGCAGGCCATGCTGGACCTGTTGCTGCCGGAAGCGAAAACACCCTCATGAATCGTCACACCTTATTAGGCAGCACCCAGATTCCGGGCAATGGCGGCGAGCTCCGCCTCTACGAGGCCGGCGATGATTTCATCATCAAGCTCGATGGCATTGCCGGTGACCTGATGAGCACGCGCGCGCATGGCTCTGAAGATCAACTGGCCGAAATTGCCTGCAAGAAAATTGCGAACCGGCCGCAGCCGCGCGTACTTATCGGTGGCCTCGGCATGGGTTTTACGCTGGCCTCCGCTCTGCGCCATCTGGGCAATAATGCTGAAGTCGTCGTCGCCGAGCTCGTTCCCGGCGTAGTCGAATGGAACCGCACCATCGTTGGCGCCAAAGCCGGCCACCCGCTAAAAGACCCGCGCGCCATCGTGCGTGAAACCGATGTCGCGCTCATCCTGAAAGAAGCCACGCAGGCTTATGACGCGATCTTGCTGGATGTGGACAACGGCCCCGAGGGCCTGACCCATGAAGCCAATGACTGGCTCTATTCCATGGAAGGCCTGCATACCTGCAAGCAAGCGCTGCGCACGCAGGGCGTACTCGCGGTGTGGTCAGCCGGGCCCGATCAGGATTTCACCCGCCGCCTGAAAAAATCCGGCTTCAAGGTGGAAGAACTGCGCGTGTATGCACACGGCAATAAAGGCACACGTCATACGCTCTGGATGGCCGACAAGGTCGACTGATCGGCACTGAATATCTGCACCGGAAAAGGAAGACTGCTCATGAAACTGATACGCATAGCTGCAATCACCACCGCCTTGGTACTGACCTTGGCACTGGGCGCCTGCGCCTCTCTACCCGGCCAGAAAGCCGATATCGATGCCGTCATGACGGCCAGCGGCCTGGACGACCAAATCAAACTGCTCAGCACACCGCTGAATGCCGATAAAATGGACGGCCCGCTGGGCCTGATTCCGGCCGAGTGGATCAGCATGGTCAACAACACCATTGCGGATAGCGTAAAGCCCGAAGCAATTCGCAGCCAGTTGCGTAATGAGCTGCAGAAAAACCTGTCAGCGCCAGAGCTCAATACCGTGCAGGCTTTTTATGAATCGGATACTGGCAAGCGCGTGGTCGGCATCGAAAGCGGTAAAGAAACGAGCAGCAGCAGTATCCAGATCATCAGCAACGATCGCAGCACGCTGGATACACTGGCCAATGCCACCGGCTATGGCAAAGCCGTCAGCCAGCTGGCCCAACATGGCCTTAACGATGCCGTAGATGTGGCGGTGAAAAATGGCTGCTTTGGCATCGACCAGTATCCCTTTGCCAGCATGCTGGTTGGCGTCATCAAGAAAAGCCAGCTCAGCGCCTTACGTGAAAGCGTAAACAGCATGGTGCGCCAGCGTTATGCCCAACTCTCCAGCGAGGATCAGACGACTTATCTGCAATTCGCTCAATCTACTGCCGGCCAGAAATTCCTCGATGCCCGCAGCACCGTCATGGCGAGCTCCGCTCAAAGCGCGGGTAACGCCCTGAACGGTCAACTGGGCGATGCCGTCAAGAAAATATGTAAAGCAAAACCCTGACGCTTGCCTCTGAATAAAAAAAGCCCGGCACAAGCCGGGCTTTTTTTATGATCTCAAGAAATCGGACTTTTACCGCAAGCCCTATTGGCAGGAACCGCCACATCCATCAATAGAGGATTGGGCAGTTCAAGCCCAGCCATTAGCTCAACATAGGCCGTCTCATTTATCACCTGCAGGCGCGGATTGAAGGCGCGCTCTTCCGCAATTGTGCTGACTGTCCAACCCTTGTAATCGTGGGCGGGGTAAACCCGCGTATCCGGCGACAATTTGAGCAAACGCTCGAACAAACTATGGTATTGCTGCGCAGCATTACCATTCTGGAAATCTGTGCGACCGGTTCCACGAATCAACAAGGTGTCTCCGGTAAAGGCATAACGCTGCCCCTCCTCCTCCAGATAAAAGCTGTAAGAGTCATCGGTATGACCCGGCGTATAGATGACCTGAAGCTGATACCGCCCAAAAGGAATAGAGGAGCCATCACGGAAACGGGCCGACACACAATCTGCTTGCGCCTGCTCGCCCATCCAGGTCACGCATTGCGTGGCCTCGCGCAAATCGCCCAGCGCGGTGACATGATCGGCATGCACATGGGTATCCAGCGCCGCCACCAAGTTCAGCCCCAACTCTTGCAGTAATTGCAGATAGGCCGGGACATGCTCCTTTACAGGATCAATGAGCACGGCCTCACCACTCTGTTTATCGGCAAGCAGATAGCTATAGGTTGATGACACTTTATCGAACAACTGGCGAAACAACATTGTCTACCTCCGCATTGCGAGCAGCTCTTGATAAGATCGTTATACCGTCATGAAGCGCGCAGCAACATCATCGCCGCCATCAACACCATCACGATCACGAAAAAACGCTGGAGTCCGGGCCCCGCCAAACGCGGCGCCAATACCGTGCCCACCAACATACCGCCCAAGCTTCCCGCCAAGAGCGGCACCATGGCCTGCGGCCATCCGGCTTGCTGAGAAATAAAGCTGGCAAAACCACTAGCCGATACCATGGCAATAACCGCCAGCGATGTTGCCACTGCCTGCACCATTGTCAGCCCCATCAACAACACCAGAGCCGGCACAATGACAAAGCCGCCGCCCACACCAAAAAGCCCGGCGAGCACGCCCGTCGCTGCGCCCACCCCGACCATGCGCAGCACACAGGGCCAGCGCCATTCAAAACGACCACTGCGGCTCAGCTGGCAGGCGAGCGCAGCAGGTGCTTCCGCGGCTGACAGACTCGCGCGCAAAATACGCGTGTCTTCCGGCATTTGCCGGGCCTGCCGCCACATACGCAGGGCAATCAGCAGCACCATGCCGACAAACAAAAACCGCAAGAAATTCGCAGGCAGCCACTGCGCCACTGCCTGACCCAGCGGTGTAAACACAGCACCCGCCACACCCAGCACAACGGCCGCCGCCCACACCACCTGCCCCTTGCCCAAGCGCATAACAACACCGGCTATCGCCGCCAGTGCCACTGCACCCAATGACCAACCTGCCGCCATCGCCGGCTCACTCTTTAAGAGCAGTATCAGCAAGGGCAGCGCCAGCACTGAACCACCGGCACCGGTCAGCCCCAGCACCAAGCCAATCAATACTCCCACTGCCAGGGTTAACAACATGAGCGATCAGGCCCGATTCCACGGCATGCGCGCGATCAGCATGCCCATAGCACAGGTATTCGTGATGCCGGCAAACATGAGACCGGCCCCTACAAATCCTGACAGGCCATACCAGACCGGGCTCACCATGGCGCCCAGCAAAACGCCGCTCAACACTAAAAATCCGGCGGCAATTCGCACCTGTCGCTCCAAGGCCATGACGGGCTTGCCTGTACTACGCAGGGGTAATCCAGCCTCGATGCAAGCCTGCGTGCCGCCTTCCACCACCACCACATCAACGGCGCTGTTCGCCGCAATTTTTTCAGCAGCCATCTGTGCACGACGACCGGCCTGACACAGCAAATACAAGGTGTCGCCTTCGCCAAAACCCCGCTGCTTCAAGTCCGCCAACAAGCTTTCTGCCTCCCATTCTCCCAAGGGATGACAGATAGCGCCTTCGACATGGCGCCCGGCGTGTTCAGCCGTGCTGCGCACATCCACGAGATGCAATCCCTGCTGATGCAAACGAGAAAACTCAAGCGCTGATAACGTGCGTATAGTCATGACAACCTCAGGCATATTTCGATAGAAGTTCACGGATATCCGCCATCCTGGCAGGCATGTCTCTTTCACTTTCATTGACGACAGACGATTCAATCAGGCAGGCCATCATTTCAAAAAATGCCCTGTCCAGCGCTTTACGCGAGGCCGTCATCTGCTGCAGGACCTTTTCGCAGTCCGCATCGCCATCAATCAACTTCTGGACACCGCGCAACTGCCCCTCGACACGGGCAAGGCGCTTTAGCATCTCGGCTTTTTGTTCGGTACTGGGCTTCATGAGCACCTCCTTTCAATACCCCCTAGGGTATATGAATCCAAACCCCAGTCAAGTACCCCCCGGGGTATGCTGGGCACATCTAAAAAAGCCCGGGATGAGCCGGGCTTTTTTAGATGTAATACGTCAAATACTTCACTCAGCGGATTGTTTCAGCCGGCTGCAAGCGCGGCACACAGCGCCAGACGAGGAAAAAGGCCAGCACACAGCACAGCGCCGCCACGGAATAAATCCTGGCCGGCCCCACGGCATCCCAGAAATGCCCGGCCACCCAGGAGCCCAGCGCCACACCCAAGCCCCAGAGCATGCTGTAGAGCGCCTGCCCCTGACCCTGATGACCTTCGCCGAAATGGCGATAAATCAGACTGATCACGGCCGCATGAAAAGTGGCAAAGGTGGCGGCATGCAAAAGCTGCATGAGACCCAGTACGAAAGGCCATTCAATGGCGTGACCAATCACGAACCAGCGCAAGGCGCCCAGCGCCAGCGACAACATCATCAAGCGCTGCTCACCCAGCTTGGGCAGAATGCGATGCATCTGCGTAAAGGCAATCACTTCTGCCGCCACACCCAATGCCCATAACCAGCCTATGGCAGTGCGTGAATAACCATGGCCTTCGAGATAGATGCTGTAGAAGGTGTAATACGGTGCGTGTGAGAGCTCAAGCAAGAAGCTGGCGCCGAGAAAACCCATCACCACCGGCCGCCGCAAAATACTCCACAGCGAATCGCTAGCCTCACTGCGCTTTTTGGTGACGATATCTGGCACGGCCAAGCTGGCCAGCCATGACAGCAGTGCACAAAACGCCAAAATAGCGGGCAACCACTTCAGGGAAATAATCTCGAAGAGCATGCCGAGGCCGGCCACGGTGGCAATAAAACCCAGCGAACCCCACAAGCGGATTTGCCCATAGCGCTCACGCTGCGTGCCCAGATGCGCAATGGTGAGTGCCTCGAATTGCGCCAATATGGCGTTCTGGAAAAAGCTGTAGCCCAGAAGCACCAGCGCCACCGGCCAGAAATCGCGTACCAGGAAAATGCCGCACCAGAACAGCATGAGCATGAAGGCGCCCATACGCACCAGCTCAAGCCGTTTGCCACTGCGATCAGCAACATAGCCCCAGAAGTTGGGCGCGATAATGCGGGTTGCCATGACCACGGCCATGAGCTGGCCGATATCCGCCGCACTGAACGCCAGTTCGCGCTCCAGATAGAGCGTCCAGTAGGGCATGAAGCCGCCGAGCACGGCGAAATAGAAAAAATAGAAAGAGGAAAGCGGCCAGTAAGGAATGCGGCCAGACAGTGTTGCGGTATTCACGCCGAATCTGCTCCGGCGTCTTTACGGCCAGCCAGCCAGGCATTGATGGCGAAATACAAAGCCCCGCCCACCAGACCTGCTGTCACGCAGAAAACATGCAGATAGCCCAGCGAGATGGCGCGAAACAGGATGTTGCTTTCACTAAAGGGAGCCAACGGCTGGATATCCGCATGCATGATGCTATCCAGCACGATGTGACTGTAAGTGCCTATAAAGGCGCCCAGAAAAGCGGCCGGCCAGCGTATAGGCAGATACTGCGGCAACTGAAAAAGCCGCAGACCCACTTCACCGAGATATTTTCCGCTTAGGGCCGCCACCGGAGCAATCAGCGTGGCGCCGAAATAAGTATGCGTAAAACCATGGAGATGGCCTTCACCGCTGAGCATCACCAGCAAAGGCTGTATATCCATGAGGATTTGCGCCCAGCCAAACACCATCAGACTGAAACTCCCCTGCAATACTGCTTTGGCCAGTATGCCCGGCCCCATATGCAGGGGAGTAAATGGCACGAGGCGTTTACGCCACGCTGCCCGGAATCACCGGCACGCCCGAATGCACATCAGCATTCTGCGCCAGATGACGCAGGGCATGATCCAGGAGCACGATGGCCAGCATGGCCTCGGCAATTGGTGTGGCACGCACACCCACGCAAGGATCATGACGACCCTTGGTAACCACTTCGATGGCATTACCATTCGTATCGACGCTGCGACCCGGCGTGGTGATGCTGGAGGTCGGTTTCAACGCGATAGACACACGAATGTCCTGCCCCGAAGAAATCCCGCCCAAAATGCCGCCGGCATGATTGGAGAGAAAACCTTCCGGCGTGATTTCATCGCGATGGGTTTCACCACGCTGATCCACCACAGCAAAGCCGTCACCAATTTCCACGCCCTTCACGGCATTGATGCTCAGCATGGCGTGGGCGATATCGGCATCCAGGCGATCAAACACCGGCTCGCCCCAGCCCACCGGCATATTTTCGGCATAGACAGAGAGACGAGCGCCGCAGCTGGAGCCATCACGACGCAATTGCGTAATGAGCTCTTCCATTTTCGGCACCGCATCGGCATCGCCACAGAAGAAGGGATTCTGATTAACAAAATCCCAATCCAGCTTTTCTGCCACCACATTGCCGATTTGCGTGACATGGCCCCGAATAACCACGCCGTATTTTTCAAACAGGTATTTCTTGGCAATGGCACCCGCTGCCACACGCATGGCGGTTTCGCGAGCGCTGGAACGACCACCGCCACGATAATCGCGGAAACCGTATTTCTGCGTATAGGTGTAATCGGCATGACCGGGACGGAAGGTCGTGGCGATATTGGCGTAGTCCTTGGATTTCTGGTCCGTATTGCGGATCAGCAAGCCGATGGAGGTGCCGGTGGTGCGGCCCTCAAAAACCCCGGAGAGGATTTCGACAATATCGTCTTCACGGCGCTGCGTGCTGAATTGCGAGGTACCGGGCTTGCGACGATCCAGATCAAACTGCAGATCAGCTTCGCTTAAGCTCATGCCGGGCGGCACGCCGTCCACAATCGCGCCCAGTGCCGGGCCATGCGATTCGCCAAACGTCGTTACGCGGAAAAGTTCGCCTATGGTGTTGCCGGCCATGTCGTCATTCCTGAAAAATCGTGAATCGTGAATCGTGAATCGTGAATCGTGAATCGTGAATCGTGACAAGTGCCGTAGGCACTTGAACCGCCACAGGCGGGCCCCGTAGGGGTAAATAATCGTGAATCGGCATTAGACCTAAGCTGCAACATATGACAAGGGCTTCGCGGCTAAAGCCGCTCCTACGAGCCCTCACCCCAACCCTCTCCC
>JBOICI010000053.1:0-7985 GCA_050739955.1 Moraxellaceae bacterium | reverse complement strand
GTGTCGGGCTAAAGCCCGACCTACGAAAGCGGGAAGGATTCAGCGCCGGCAGCCTAGAGCTGTCGCTGGTGCAGCAGGAGTAATTAAAGAAGCGCCGGCGGCGGAGCGAAGTCCGGGTCGCGTCCCGGATGCAGCGTGTTTCCGCAGCACTAGCAGCGGAAACGTCATGAAAAGTATCAGCGCCGGCGGCGGAGCGAAGCCCGGACATGCGCCGGGCAGAGCGTGTTGCCGGTGCTGAGGCACCGGCAACGTCATCAAAAAAGCCTCAGCCGCGCAGGACGCGGGCCTTTTCGCGCTGCCAGTCGCGCTCTTTCTCGGTCTGGCGTTTGTCGTGCATCTGCTTTCCCTTCACCACGGCGATTTCGCACTTCACGCGGCCATGGCTCCAGTACATGGAAAGCGGTACGCAGGTGTGACCCTTCTGCTGCACATCCGCCTGGATGCGGTCGAGCTCGCGGCGATTGAGCAAAAGCTTGCGGCTGCGGGTGGGGTCGGCAATGACATGGGTGGAGGCTTGCAGCAGGGGCAGGAAATGCGCGCCAAAGAGCCAAGCCTCATTGCCCTTGAGCATGACGTAGGCATCGGTGAGGTTGGCTTTGCCGGCGCGCAGGGATTTTACTTCCCAGCCGAGCAGGGCGAGACCGGCCTCGAATTTGTCTTCGATGAAGAATTCATGCCGCGCGCGGCGGTTCTGGGCGATGTTGCCGGTGCCTGAACCTTTTTTGGGTGTTGTCATGGGTGGCGATTATAGGGGCAGGGAGCGCTGAGCGTCCGCAAAAAACTGCGCCTCGATACGCATGCTTGAGGCCATCAGGTGAATCGCCCACAATGCGGCGCATTTCCCGTGCCCTGAATTTCCGAGATAGAAAACTCTGATGGCCACTCCCCAATCTGCTGTACACGGCATCCTGCGTCCGCGCGAAGTCTTTGCTGCCTTGGCCCTCATGGCCTTGGTTTTTCTGCATCTTTGGGAGCTGCCGCGGCTGGCGGCCGAGCACGGCGGCGCGGCCTTCGTGCTGGCCTGGGCGCTCTGCTCCGTGTTGTTCGGCCTGCCGTTGGTGCTGACTCAACTCCTGCTTGGCCGCCGCTCGCGGCGTTCGCCCTTGGAAGGCATGGCTTATCTGACGCGCGAAGCTGATGTGCCGCGTTTCTGGCGTCTGCCGGCCTGGGGTTCGGCACTTTTGAGTCTGCTGGCGCTGGCCGCTGTGGCCTTGGTGGCGGGCGGCAGTCTGAATTTTCTTGCGCATGATCTGCGCCTTGTCAGTGATGTGCTGATGGCTGCCAGTCAGGGTGGCATCGTGCTGCCAATGGGCAGTGCCACGCTGCTTTTGCTGGCCGCCGGCCTCAGTCTGTTGAGCCCGGCTCGCCGCGCTCTGGTGCTCACTATTGGTCTGCTGCTCATTCTGCTTTTGCTGCTGCTAGCGGCCTTGGCCGGTGCGGGCACTGCGGCCGCACTTTACGCGCCGGGTCCGCTTACGGCGCAGGCGTGGCGCGCTGCCATGGGTTTGGCGCTGTGCGGCACCGCGGCGGGAGCGGGCGTGATCTGGATTGCCGGTATGCAGACGCCACGCGATGGCAGTTTGGCGCCCTTGGGGCTGGCGGCTTTGTTTGCGCATCTCTTATTCGGATTTTTACTTCTGCTGGCGCTGGCTCCTTTTGTGGCGGCCATGAAAGCCAATGTCGGCGACGCCGGCTTGCAGATTGTGCCCATGGGCCCGGCCGTGTGGATGCTGATGCCAGCGCTGGTGTTGGCGGCTGTGCTCGCTCTGCAATTACTGGCTGAGCCACTGTTGTACTGGCTGGCTGAAAAGAAAATGCTGCGCTTGCAGGCCGTGCTGCTGGTTTTTGTGCTGGCAGGCCTGCTGATGGAAGTGGTGTGGTATGGCGGTGGTCCAGCCGGCTTGCAGCTTTTGCTGAAAGCGCTGGGCTTGGTGCTCTTGCTGGCGGCGCTGGGTTTTACGCTGTTTGCCGGCTGGGCCATGAAGGTAAGCCATGCCCGCAAAGAACTGGCCCTGCCCAATGAAGGTCTCTACAACTTGTGGCGTGTGGCCGTGCGCATCGCCCTGCCGCTGGCCATTCTCTGGGTCTTGGTAGGTTTCTTTTTATGAGGGGCGCAATGCGGCTTGCCGTAACAAAGGGCAGAGCATGACCACCGTCACGCGCTCGGCCTTGCTGCCCTATTCCGCCGCGGAAATTTTTTCGCTGGTGCATGATGTGGCGCGCTACCGCGAGTTTCTGCCTTTCTGCATTGCTTCAGAGGTGTTGCTGCAAAAAGGTGACAATATGGAAGCGCGTATGGCGTTTTCGCGCTTGGGCCTATCGCAGGCACTGACCACGCGCAACCGCGCCACCGAGTATGAGCGCATCGATATCGAATTCCTCTCCGGCCCGTTTGAATATCTGCGTGGCTGTTGGGAATTTCAGTCCTTGCAGGCCTCGGCCTGCAAAGTGAATTTCACCGTGGAGTTTCAGGTGCAGGCAAAATTCCTGCAGTTCGCGGCCAACACCGCCCTCAATCAGGCCGCCACCCAAACCGTGGATGCCTTCCATCGCCGCGCGGTACAGGTTTATGGCAAACGCTGAGGCGATAAATATTGAGGTGGTCTACGCCCTGCCGGACGAGCAGGTATTGCTGGCGCTTACCCTGCCTGCCGACAGTACGATTCCAGACGCGGTGAGGGCCTCCGGCCTCGCCACCCGCTTCCCGGAAATACAGAACGAAGCAACCCGCTACGGCATCTTCGGCAAAATCGAAAAAGATCCGGCCACCCGAACCCTGCATGCCGGCGACCGCGTAGAAATCTACCGCCCCCTACTGATAGATCCCAAAGAAGCCCGCAAAGCCCGAGCCGCAAAAGCCAAGGCAAAAAGGCAGTAAGGGGAGCGGAGTAAACTCCGTTTGGTTTTCTGCCTTTCGCCACAGGTCCGCAGAGTGAAGCGCAGAAGTAAAATGCTGAGAATGTCCCTGCTTATCAAGAGTCGATCTTCTGCACCTACGGCCTAGACGATGCTAAGACAGCAGGTGCTTATTGTGAGTCGCGAACGCGCGAGCAACACCTCAACACGATTAGCTACAAGAGTGGACAGAGCCAATTAACCGGCTCTCCGCAGAGCCCGCCCCGGAAGGCTTTAGTCCGGGGAGTCGCCTTTCCTTTGCTTACTTTCCTTCGAAAAGGCGCCCACAAAAAAGCCCGCTAACGCGGGCTTTTTAAATAAGAGGCAGATCAGCGCTTAAAGCGCTTCACCACTAATGCCCTTGTCGCGGCTCTCTGGTGCAGAAGGATTCTTCTCCGGCATCTGCTTACCACCTTCCACCTTGCTCAACACGCCATTTTCAAACCACACCGTCATGCGGCGATTATCCACCGGCTTGATATTGGCCTTGCGCGCATATGTGCCGGGCACATAGCCATAGAGATAATCCCAGCGCTTGGGATTCAGGGTGTCGGTAATCAGTGGCGTGCCCAGTACATAACGCACCTGCGAGGGCGTCATGCCCGGCTTGAGCTTGTCCACCATCTCCTTGGTGACCACATTGCCCTGGTCCAGATCAGCTTTGTATACGCGCAGGAAACTGCCGCAGCCGGAAAGAACAAGACTGACCACAAGGCCGGCCAGCAGGGAGCTCAGAAGGCGGGTGTTGCTTTGCATCGGACTCTCAATTCCTCTATCTTGCGCCGGATATTGGCGCCAGCCCGCCCATCCCCGTCCGGGGCGCCTCAGGCAGGCGGAAGCGGCGATGATACCCCAGCTTGATGGCCAGGGCCTTCTGTATAAGTTGGGGAATTTCGTAAGCCATGGCCGGAGAAAAAACCATGTCCATCAGCAATCAGGAATTGCGCAAGGCTGGCCTCAAGGTCACCCTGCCGCGTCTCAAGATTCTCGAACTGCTCGAGACCTCGCCCCTGCGTCATCTGAGCGCGGAAGATGTCTATAAAAGTCTGCTGGAGCAGGGTGAAGATGTCGGTCTGGCCACGGTCTATCGCGTGCTCACCCAGTTTGAAGCTGCCGGCATTGTCGAGCGTCACCATTTTGAGGGTGGTCATTCCGTTTTCGAACTGAAAGACACTACGCATCATGACCATATCGTCTGCACCGCCTGCGGCAAGGTAGTGGAGTTCAAGGACGAAGTCATTGAAGAGCGCCAGTCACGTATGGCTGAGTCGCTGGGCTTTGCCCTCACCGATCACTCGCTGTATCTCTACGGCATCTGTGCCGACTGCCTGAAGCAGCAGGGCAAAAAGGCCAAGTAAGTCCCCATTTGTTGCAGGGCCATTTCATGCAGTGGCTCTGCAACAGATAGTCATCGGCGCCACCCACCTTCCGTAATTATCCCTATTGTCCGCAGATATCCTCCGGCTAGACTGCCGGCTCGCAGTTTTCTGCAAGGATTCCGGATTTCATGGCTGTTCCCGCCGAATTTCCCGCACATGCCTTCCATCCCTCCCTGCCGGGCGGCAAGGCCAGCGGCACGCTGCGCGTCTACGAGCACGGGCTCGTTTTCAGCAGCGACACACAAACCGTCACGCTCCCGCTTAATGGCCTCTCGCTCAAATTGGGCGGCGCTGGCAATCGCATCGTTTTTTGTACGCATCCGGCTTTTTCGGAATGGCAGGTCTATACCGCCGAGCGCAGTCTGCTGAAATTGCCGCTGTTAGCCGGGCATCAGGGCCTGGCTGCCGTGAAAGCGCAGAAGCGCCAACATCACACCACGTTCTGGGGCTTGCTCACTGGCGGTTTAGTGACGCTTGTTCTGCTGGCGCTGGGTATCTGGTGGTCGCTGGATGCCATGAGCGCGGCAGCGGCGCGGCAGGTCCCGGTGGCGTGGGAAGACAAGCTGGGCTCCAGCGTCATGGCTCAATACCGCTTGGGCAAAGACCTGATGCCGGACAAGGAAGCGCGCGCACAGCTCAAGCCGCTCACCGATGCGCTGGTGCAGGCCATGCCGGCCAAGGGCCGTCAGTACACTCTGCATTTCCATGTGGCGAATGATCCGGCCATTAATGCTTTTGCCCTGCCCGGGGGTTATGTCGTCATTAATTCCGGTCTCATTCTCAATGCCAAAAATGCCACTGAGCTACAGGGCGTGCTGGGCCACGAAATTGCGCATGTCACCGAGCAACATGGCGTGCGCGCCGTCATACGATCCACCGGCCTTTATGTGATGGCACAAACCCTGATCGGCGATGCCAGCGGCCTGATTGCCGTGGCGGCCAATGCCGGCCCGCTTTTGCTCAATATGAAATATTCGCGTGATTTCGAGCGCGATGCCGATGCCAAGGGTTTTGAGCTGCTCAAGCGTGCCGATATTGATCCGCGTGGCATGGTGGCTTTTTTCCGCACGGTGCAGGCCGAGCAGAAAAAGCAGATGGACAAGATTCCGGATGAAAATGCGCGCAAGGCCATGGAGGCGGCGCAGGGCCTGATCGGCTCGCATCCGGAAACCGTGGAGCGTATCGCCACGCTGCAAAAGCAGGCCGATCGTGAGCCGGTCAGCGGCTGGCGTGATGATCAGGCGGCTTTCCTCGCTTTGCAGGAAAGCGTGAAAGAATTTGTCAGGGCAGAAGCCGCTGACAAGAAGGCAGAAGAAACAAAAACGGGGGAGGAAGCGCAATGAAAGCGGATATCAAGGGCGGTGATGCCTTTGCCTATGTGGATGTAGAGCTGGAGCCCGGCGACAAGGTGATTGCCGAGGCCGATGCCATGTCCAGCATGTCGGCTGATCTTGATATGCAGGCAAAGTTCAACGGCGGATTTTTCGCGGCCATTCTGCGCAGGCTGTTGGTGGGCGAAACCTTGTTCGTGAACCATTTCAGCAATAACACCGATGGCAGCCGCCGTCTGACGCTGGTGCAGCCCACGCCGGGTGCCGTGCGCTGTCTCTATCTCAATGACGAGACCTTCTATCTGCAGCCCGGCGCTTTTCTCGCCTGCGGTGAAGACATCAAGATGAGCGTGAAATTTGCCGGCCTGATTTCCTGGATTGCGCGCGAAGGCTTGTTCCGTATCGCCGTTAGCGGCACCGGCATGGTTTGGTATGGCGCTTATGGCGCACTTATCGACAAGGAAATTGATGGTGAATACATCGTCGATACTTCGCATCTGGTGGGCTATACGCCCGGCATCGGCCTTAAGCTGCAATTGGCTGGCGGTATTTTCTCCAGTCTTTTCGGCGGTGAAGGTCTTGTAACCCGAGTGGTCGGCAAAGGCCGTATCGTTATCCAGACACGTAGCCTTTCCGGGCTGGCGAGCTGGATCAATCCGAAGCTTCCATAAGGAGACGAAGAAAATGCAGATTGATTTCATTCATCGTCCCGGCAATACCGCAGCGCGTGTATTGCTGAATCCGGGCGAGACGCTGACCTCTGAAGGCGGCGCCATGATTGCCATGAGCGGTCATCTCAATGTGGAAACTACCACGCATAAAAAAGGCAGCGGCGGCTTGTTGAAAGCCGTCAAGCGCATGATTGCGGGTGAGTCGCTATTCCTTAACCATTTCACGGCAGGCAACAAGCCGGGCGAAATCTGGTTGGGCAGCAATCTGGCTGGCGACATGATGCGCTATCAGCTCGATAAGGAAACGCTCATCGTGCAGTCCGGTTCCTTCGTGGCCTGCGAGCATGCCGTAAATATCGATATGGGTTTCCAGGGTTTCAAGAATTTCATTTCGGGTGAAAGCCTGTTCTGGCTGCGTCTCAATGGTCAGGGCTCGGTCATTCTCAATGCCTTCGGTGCGATTTATCCCGTAGAAGTGGATGGCGAATACATCGTCGACACGGGTCATATCGTGGCCTTTAGCGAGACACTGAATTTCTCCATGACCAAGGCCGGTAAAAGCTGGATTTCTTCCATGCTTGGTGGGGAAGGATTGGTCTGCAAATTCAAGGGGCGCGGCACGGTATGGTGTCAGTCGCATAATCCCGGCAGCTTTGGCCGCAGCCTGACATCGGGCCTCAAGCCCCGTCGCGCTTAAGCAGGCATGTGGAGATTGGATATGACAAACAAGATTGTGGTTTCCGGTTTTTCGGGCACGCATGAAAAAGAGCGTGTGATTGCTGCTTTTGCCCAGTTATTCAGGCTGGCCCCGGAAAAGGCCGAGCAGATGCTTTCGCGTTTTCCGCTGGTGATAAAAGACGGTGTGGATGCGGAAACAGCACAGAAATATCGCAGTAATCTGGAAAAAATAGGCTTGAGTGTGAATGTGATTCCGGCGCCAGTTGAGCTGACGCTGGAGCCGATTGCGCCCAAGGTAAATCCCGAGGCAGAGTCGCAGCAGGCGGTGGGCTCGGCAAAGCTGGAGGCAGCGGTTGATCCGTCCTCAGGTCCGCAGCCCGGGTTCCAGTTCCGTGTTGAAGGTCGCCCGGATTACGCTTTTCTCACCGTGCAGCTAAAAGCCAATGAGACCATCAAGGTCGAAGCCTCGGCCATGGCTACAATGGATACCAATCTGAAGATGAAGACCAAGCTCAAGGGCGGCCTCGGTCGTTTCCTCACGGGCGAATCCATCTTCGTGAATGATTTCACGGCAGAAAATGTGCCGGGTGAAATCGGTATTGCACCGGCGGCACCAGGCGATCTGGCTCATGTCTATTTGCGCGGTGAAACGATTTATCTGCAGAACTCGGCCTTTGTGGCCTGTGATCCGGCCGTGAATCTGGAAACCAAATGGCAGGGCCTGACCAAGGGCTTCTTCTCCGGCGAAAGTTTTTTCCTAGTGCGCGCCTCCGGCAATGGTGACCTTTGGTTCAATACCTATGGCGGCATGATAGAGCTGGATATCGAAGACGATTATGTGGTCGATACCGGCAATATCGTGGCCTTCACGGAAGGGCTGGAATACAGCATCAGCAAAGTCGGCGGCTATAAATCGCTGTTCTTCTCAGGAGAAGGTCTGGTCTGCCGCTTCAAGGGCAAAGGTAAAGTGTGGATACAAACGCGCACCTCGGCCGCTTTTGTCAGTTGGGCGCACTGGTATCGCCCGGTGC
>JBOICI010000052.1:0-8467 GCA_050739955.1 Moraxellaceae bacterium | reverse complement strand
GGCTTTAGCCGCGATAAGTGCTTTTCAAGAGGAAATCGCGGCTAAAGCCCCTCCCACAAACCTTGTGCGTGCAGCACCGGAAACGTCATCAAAAGAAAAGGCCCCGCATCCTGTGACTGATGGCGGGGCCTGCGGGCATAACTGCCTTTGCCTTTTTTCGATTTTTCCTGCCGGCTGCGGAACAGGGGATCGAATACCAGCGCTTTGGCGCTGTGCTTCTTGTGCTTCATGCGCGTGTCCTCATGCATGGGTTGAAAACGTGCGCATGTTGAGGCCGCTCCTGCCTGCTGTGAAGACCCGGGATGTAAATGGTGATGAATGGTGGGGCTCAGGCGTAGCGTGTTTTTCAGTGCTTTAGCGCTGGAAGCGTCATAAAGAACGCCATTCGCGCAGACGGCGCAGGCGGGCGGGTAAATGCAGGAGATTGAGAACACCGGTGGCGGTGAGAACAATGATCACGGGCTCGGCACTGAGCCAGTGCGCCCACTCGGCGACTTCGCCGAACCAGCCCCAGAGGCCGAGCGCGAGGGCGGTATTGCCCAGCGTGTCAAAAATCACATCAAGACGAATACGCTGGCGCAGGGCCTCGCGCGGCGATAACTCCGTCATCGTTCGCCGACCGCGGCAAACAAGGGACTGCCGGCTATGGCCATGGTCAGGCGCAGCAATACATCCCAGGCCAGCTCGTCGCTCTGGCCCTTGATGGCACGATCTACGGCCAGCACTTCCGTCACCATACTGCGGGCGAGAACAGTGCTGGTGCGCTGCAGGGCTCGTTGAAACAGCGGCTGACGTTTTTGCCACACGCCGTTCTGTTGCAGCAGGGCATTGATGGGCTGGCCGGCATCCACGCCTTCGCGCAGAGCAGCCAGCGTGCGTGCGTCTTTGCCTATGGCCCAGAGCAGGCTGGATTCGGATTCGCCTTCGGCGCGCAGACCGGCCAGCATGCGTGCTGCTTTCACGGCATCACCGGCGAGAGCGCAGTCGGCGAGGTCATAAACGTTGTAGCGTGCGCTGTCACCTACGGCTTGGCGCACGATATCCAGGGTGATGACGCCGTCACTACTCAACAGGCGCAGCTTTTCCACTTCCTGCTGCGCGGCCAGCAGATTGCCTTCCACCCGCTCCAGCAGCAGGGCAAACGTTTCGGCATCACCGGACAGGCCGGCCTGTTGCAGGCGGCCACGCAGCCAATCCGGCAGGCTGTGTGCATCTATCTGCGGCAGTTGTACGGAAGCGCCGACATTTTCGCAGGCGACAAACCATTTGGCTTTTTGCGCCGTGCCGTCCAGCTTGGGAAGCAGGATCAGTAGCAGGGTATCGGGGGAGGGGTCGGCCGCGTATTTTTCCAAGGCAGAAGCGGCAGGGCTATCCGGTTTTCCACTGAAACGGATTTCCAGCAGCTTGCGATCACCGAAGAGGGAAAGATTATTGGCGCTGGCCAGTAATTCATTCCAGTCCGCGCCGCGTTCGGCATGATGCAGTTCGCGCTCGCTGAAACCTTGCTTGCGCGCCGCCTGGCGCAGGGCATCGGCGGCTTCCTGTTGCAACAGGACTTCATCGCCATGCACAACATAGATCGGGTGCAGAGGCTCGTTGCCATGACGTGCTAGCTGGTCCGGCCGCAATTTCATGGCGTGGGTGTGACCACAGGCGCGTTGCTGTCAGTGGGAGCTGGCACCGTATTTTCCACGGTAGCGGCTGCAGCCTCTTTATCCGTTGCGACAGGCGCGGGCAGGGCTTTCATGGCGGTGAGCTGGCGCACAATCTGCTGCGCGGCATCCACACGCAATTCGCGGATGAGGGTTTCTTCTTCGGTATTTTTACCGACCACATTGGTATTGCTGTACTGATAGCTGCGCCGGAGGATGAGGGCTTGGCGGTCACCGTAGACTTTGCCGTCTGAAGTGCCGACGCGATATTCCACGGTATAGATCAGGGTGTATTCCGCGGCTTTGGCGCTGCTGTCCACGGTAGAGGTTTGGCGGTTGATGTCTTCGCGCGTGATTTCCAGCAAGACCTCGCCACCTTCCGGGAGGATATTGCTGCGCTCTAGCGCGAGTCGCATTTCTTTTTCAAAGTCTTTGTTGTCAACCTGATTGCGCAAGCTTATTTCCTGCAAAAAGGCTGGCACCTTGTAGCTGCCACGCAAATGGAAGCCGCAGGCGCTGAGGCCCAGCACCAGGGCCAGGCTCAGCAAGAATGACTTGGGCAGGAAATGCTTGTTCACGTGCACCTTAACCTCTTTCTTAAACCACGATATTGACCAGTTTGCCCTTCACCACGATCACTTTTTTCGCAGGCTTGCCTTCCATGAAACGCTGCGCATCCGGATTGGCGATGGCGGCGGCTTCAATCGCGGCATTGTCAGCATCAGCGGGCACGATGATCTTGCCGCGTAGCTTGCCGTTGACCTGAATCATCAGCTCCAACTCGGAGCGCACCAGTGCGCTTTCGTCATGGCGTGGCCATGCGGCGACAGCGAGATCGCTTGCCGCGCTGCCCAGCAATTTGCCAAAAGCTGGCGCCAATTCCTGCCACAGTGCATGGCAAACATGCGGAGTGACGGGCGAGAGCAGCTTGATCAGCACTTCCAGAATTTCGCCTTCCACGGTCAGAGTGAGCAGGGCCGTGCCGGCATCGTCCTGACGCTCGAAAGTATCGCTATCAATCAGGTTGAGCAGCTTCATGCCGGCAGAAACCACGGTATTGAATTGGTTGCGCTCGTAATCGGCGTTGGCTTGCTTCAACACGCTGTGCAGCTCAAGACGTGCAGCCTTGAGCGCCGCATTGTCGGCGACAGCCGCACTGCCGCCTGTGGTGATGCTGTCAGTTTTTTGCAGCAGGATGTCGCTGCGACGCTGGAAGGAAACGGCATGTTTCCAGAGGCGGCGCAGGAAACGGCTGGCACCTTCCACGCCGGAGTCGCTCCATTCCAGCGAGGCATCGGGTGGTGCGGCAAACATCATGAACAGACGCGCCGTGTCGGCGCCGTACTGGTCGATCAGGGATTGCGGGTCCACGCCGTTGTTCTTGGACTTGGACATTTTCTCCATGCCGCCGATTTCCACGGGCAGGCCATCGCTTTGCAGCGTGGCAGCAATCATGCGGCCCTTGTCGTCGCGCTGCACATCCACATCAGCAGGATTGATCCAGTCCTTTTTGCCGCCTTCCAGATTGCGATAGAAGGTGTCGGCGACGACCATGCCTTGCGTCAGCAGCTTCTTGAAAGGCTCATCGCCCTGCACCAGACCTTCATCACGCATCAGTTTGTGGAAGAAACGGGCGTAGAGCAGATGCAGGATGGCGTGTTCTATGCCGCCCACATATTGGTCCACGGGCAGCCAGTATTTGGCGGCCTCTTTGTCCACCATGCTATTGCTGGATTGCGGCGAAGCGTAACGCGCGTAATACCAGGACGATTCCACGAAGGTATCCATGGTGTCGGTTTCACGCTTGGCCGCGGCTCCGCATTTCGGGCAACTGCATTCGTAGAAAGACGGCAGTTTGGCCAGCGGTGAGCCCGCGCCATCCGGCACCACATCTTCCGGCAGTACTACGGGCAGGTCTTTTTCCGGTACCGGCACATCGCCGCAGGCGGCGCAGTGAATGATGGGAATCGGGCAACCCCAGTAGCGCTGACGGGAAATGCCCCAGTCGCGCAGACGGAATTGCGTTTTGCGCGCACCGTGCTGTGTGGCTTCGAGATCGGCAACGATGGCATCGAAGGCAGCGGTGAAGTCAAGGCCTGAGTATTTGCCGGAGTTGAGCGTGACGAGGCCGCTCTTGTCGCCGTACCAGTCTTGCCACTGCGTGCTGAAATCGTTGTCGCCAGCGGCGGGCTTGTACACCTGCACAATCGGCAGCGAATACTTATTGGCAAATTCGAAATCGCGTTCGTCATGTGCCGGCACGGCCATTACTGCGCCTTCGCCATAACCCCAAAGCACATAGTTGGCGATAAAGACCGGCAGCTTCTGCCCGTTGAGCGGGTGCACGACAAATTGGCCGGTGGCCATGCCTTTCTTTTCCATGGTCGCCACATCGGCCTCGGCCACAGAACCGGCTTTGCATTCTGCGATAAAGGCAGCGAGTTCAGGATTCGCTTCGGCAGCGCGTGTCGCCAGCGGATGCTCGGCCGCCACGGCCACATAAGTCGCACCCATCAGGGTATCGGGGCGGGTGGAATAAACCTTGAGCTGACCGGCGATGCCGATGCTGGCTTCGTCATAATCGAAAACGATATCGGCACCAAAGCTTTTGCCTATCCAGTTGCGCTGCATGGTGCGCACTTGTTCAGGCCAACCGTCGAGTTGGTCGAGATCGTTCAGCAATTCTTCGGCGTACTTCGTGATGGCGAAGTAGTACATGGGAATTTCGCGCTTCTCGACGACGGCACCAGAGCGCCAGCCTTTACCATCAATAACTTGCTCATTGGCGAGCACGGTCTGATCGACCGGGTCCCAATTCACCACGCCGGATTTTTTATAGATCACGCCTTTTTCAAACAGGCGCGTGAACAACCACTGTTCCCAGCGGTAGTAATCGGGTTTGCAGGTAGTGACTTCGCGTGACCAATCCACGGCCAGCCCCAGCGATTTCAGCTGGTTCTTCATGTAATCGATATTCGAATAGGTCCACGCCGCCGGCGCGACATTGTTTTTCATGGCGGCATTTTCAGCCGGCAGGCCAAACGCATCCCAACCCATGGGCTGCAGCACATTCTTGCCCTGCATGCGCTGGTAGCGCGCGATCACATCGCCGATGGTGTAGTTGCGCACATGGCCCATATGCAGCTTGCCGCTGGGATAGGGGAACATGGACAGACAGAAGAACTTTTCCTGTCCGGCTTTCTCGGCGGCGGTAAACGTGCCGGATTTTTCCCACTCGGTCTGGGCGGCGGTTTCTATGTCTTGCGGGCGATATTGTTCTTGCATGAGCTGGCTGCGCGTAGCGGGCCTGAGGGAGGCCGTGGATGTACAAAAAAGCGTGGAAAATCAAAGGGGCGTAGCATAGCGTACCGCTCCCCCCGAAACCATGATGCGTATGGGCCAGGCCGCCCCGGAGACGCCCCCGTGATACTGGCTTCATTTCTGCGCAGTCTGCTGGTGCCGCCCGCCTTGAACATCCTGCTGGTCTTGCTGGGCCTGTGGCTGTTGCGCCGGCGCCGGCTATGGCCGGGCCGCCTGCTTATTGCTTTCAGTCTGGTCAGCCTCTGGTTGCTGGCGACGCCTCTGGGGGCCGGTTTTCTGGCGGCCGGGCTGGAGCAGGATGATCCCCTGAACGTGGCAGACAAGAGCCGCTGGCAGGCGGCCCAAGCCATCGTGGTGCTGGGTGGCGGCCGTGATGTGGCGCCGGAGTTTGGCGGCATGGATGTGCCCAATTACTGGACGGCCAGCCGTCTGCGCTATGCCGCCTGGCTATATCGTCAGACGGGTCTGCCTCTGGCAGTGAGTGGGGGCATTGTGCGCGCCTCGGAAAAAGAGACTGAGGCCGCCGTGATGACGCGCAGCCTGTTGCAGGATTTCATCGTCAATGTGCGCTGGCAGGAAGGCCGTAGCCGCACGACTTGGGAAAATGCGGAATACAGCCATGAGCTGCTGGCGCCGCAGGGGGTGAAGACAATCGTGTTGGTGACGCAGAGCCTGCATATGCGCCGCTCGCGCATGATTTTCGAACACTTCGGTTTTGAGGTGGTGCCGGCGCCCATAGATTTTGACGCCGAGGCCGCCACCCGCCCCTGGCTCTTGCAGCTGGCGCCCAATCTCATGGCCTTTGTGCGCTCGGCGCAATCGCTGCACGAATACGGCGGGCTGCTGAGATATCGCCTGCGTATGGTGATGGACTAAGAGCTAGTTCCACGTGGACTTCTTTTGGCTGTAGGTCGGGCTTTAGCCCGACACTGCTCTCCACTTCCGGCGCTGTTGTCGGGCTAAAGCCCGACCTACAGAAATGAAAACCTAGCCCAACTCGTTGCGCAGACAATCTTCCAAGGTGCGCGAACGAAAGCGGAAGCCGGCCTCGAGCAAGCGGCTGGGCACAGCGCGGGTACTGCCCAGCAACACCGAGCTCATCTCCCCCATGGCCAGACGCAGTACCGCAGCGGGAATGTTGAGGAAGGCCGGTCGGCCCAGTGCATGCGCCAGGGTGGCGGTGAACTCGGCATTGCTCACCGGCTTCGGCGCCGTCAGATTGAACACGCCGCTTTGTGTATTGTCCGCCAGCAGGGCGCGTATCACGTTCACGCAATCGCCCATGGCTATCCACGACAGCCACTGCGAGCCATCACCTATGCGTCCGCCCAGACCCAGACCGAAGATGGGAAGAAGGCGTTTCAGCATGCCGCCGGAACGGCCCAGCACCACGCCGGTACGCAAGAGACAAAGGCGCACGCCCATCTCGCTGACCGGCAGTGCAGCTTTCTCCCAGTCATCGCAGAGTTGGTGCGTGTATTCCGCATGAAAGCCCGCGCCTTCCTCCAGCACGGTGTCGCCCTGATGTCCGTACCAGCCTATGGCAGAGCCGCTGAGCATCACCGCCGGTTTCTGTTCGCGCCGGCGCAGCACTGCCACCAGCTCCGCGGTGAGGGTGATACGGCTGGCTTCCAGTATCTGCTTGCGGCTCACACTCCAGGGGCGGTCGGTAATGCTTTCGCCGGCCAGATTGATGACCGCATCCAGCGGCGCATCATTGGGGAATTCAGTGAGACGTCGGATTACCTGCACTTTCGAGCCGTAGATGCGCAGGGTTTTTTCCGGGTTGCGGGTGAGCAGCGTGAGCTGATGCCCGTCTATGAGCAGTTGCGGGCAAAGAGCCGAGCCTATGAAGCCGGTGCCGCCGGTGATGAGGATATGCATGCGCTGTCCGGGTCGTGATGCTGGAAAATCAGCTCCTGAGTGTAAAAGGGCTAGTCGGTCTCCGGAAGCGGGTGTTCTGACCCGGCTTTCCGTTCTGGCGGCCAGCCTTTTAGACTTGCCTCCCGTTTCACCTGCCTTGCCGGATATGTCATGCAGCCTGTACAGCCAGTAGTTAGTGCCGTTCCTCTCAATCTCGTCACCGGCTTTCTCGGTGCCGGCAAGACCACGGCCATTCGGCATTTGCTGGAGCATCGTCAGCCGGGGGAGCGCTGGGCTGTGCTGGTGAATGAATTCGGCAAGGTGGGCATCGATCAGGCAGTAATGGATGCGCAGGGCGGCAGTGAAGACATCGCTATCAAAGAGGTACCGGGCGGCTGCCTCTGTTGCACGAATCAGCTGCCCCTGCAGGTAGCGCTTTCGCAATTGCTGATGCGTGCCAAACCCACACGCGTGCTTGTCGAGCCCACCGGTCTCGGCCATCCGGCGCGCGTGCTGGAGTTGTTGCGTGAGCCGCACTGGCAGAGTGCGCTGGATGTGCGCGCCACCATCACTCTGGTGGATGCCCGCGAGCTGGCCGATGCCCGCGTGCTTGCGCATGAAACCTTTCGCGCGCAAGTGGAAGCCGCCGATGTGCTGGTATTCAGCAAGGATGATGTGCTGACGGCGGCGGATCGCGCCCGCGCCCGCGAATTTGTGACTGGGCTTGTGCCGCCGAAAGCGCATGTGCACTTCATGCAGGCGGGAGCGCTGCCACGAGAGTGGCTGGATCTGCCGGGGCGTGTGACACCGCCGCGGCGCTCACTGCTGCATTTGCCGCCGACACTGCCTGCCGCCACGGTGGCAGCTATCGAGCCGCCGTTTCATTACAGCGAAAGCCTGCCTGAGGCGGATATCGCTGGCTGGGTCTTTCCGCGCGACTGGGTGTTTGCTCACGATGCCCTGCTTAACGTGCTTTTCGCTGTGCAGGATGCCATGCGCGTCAAAGGCGTATTCCACACCGACAAGGGCTGGATATTTTTTAATGCCACCCGCCATGACACCGCTATCAATAGTGAAGTGGCGCGTGCCGATAGCCGTCTGGAAGTCATCAGCGCCGGTATGCAGGATTGGCCGATGCTGGAAGCGGCCTTGCTGGCCACGCGTTTGCTCGCCTGAGCACAACAAATTCCCGACACGCTTTTACACAGCCCTGCGTTTGGCGGCAGCAGAAGGGCTGTTTCTGCAACAAAGCGGGACGAAGGCCAACAGAGCGTGTGTGAAAACAAACCTTTTGCTGATGCGACTGCTGTTAGAAAGAAAGGGCATTCCATTGCCCTGCGTTTCGGGGCCATTCATCAACAGCGGAGGTTCATATGAACACGGACATCATTGAAGGTAAGTGGAAGCAGGTAGTCGGCAAGGCCAAGCGCGCCTGGGGTGAGCTCACCGATGACGATCTCAAGAAGGCCGAAGGCGGCAAGGACAAGCTGATCGGCGTGGTGCAGGAGCGCTATGGCCAGACCAAGGACGATGCCCGCAAGGCGGTTGAGGGTTTCCTCGACAAGAACAACTTCTGATGATTCTGTAGCGCACTGAGTGTGCAAAAAAGAAAACGGCCCGCGGGCCGTTTT
>JBOICI010000051.1:0-89731 GCA_050739955.1 Moraxellaceae bacterium | reverse complement strand
CTTTGAACCGTGAACCGTGAACCGTGAACCGTGAACCGTGAACCGTGAACCGTGAACCGTGAACCGTGAACCGTGAACCGTGAACCGTTCGCCCTGAGCTTGTCGAAGGGCATGGGTCTTTAAGAGCGAGCAGTCTCATTAACTGTCATCCCGGCTTGCGCCGGGACGACAAGGCTTTAACACGGTATCAACTACCAATAAAATTCGGTTTGCGCTTTTCCTTGAAGGCACGCGGGCCTTCGCGCGCATCTTTGGAGAATATCACTGGCGCGGCAAACATCTTTTCTTTATCCAGCGCTTCTTTCTCCGGAATATTGATGCATTCGCGTGCCGAGCGGCGCACTTCACGCACGGCCAGAGGGCCATTGCTGGCTATGCGCTCGGCAATCTCCATGGCTTTAGCCATAACCTGATCGGCGGGCACCACATAATTTACGAGGCCCAGTTCATAAGCACGCTGCGCGCTGATGAGATCGCCGGTGAGCAGAATTTCCATGGCGATGGCATAGGGAATCTGGCGCGGCAGGCGCACGGTGGAGCCGCCGGCGGGGAAGAGGCCCCATTTCACTTCCTGCAGGCCAAGCTTGGCGTGATCGGCAATCACACGGATTTCTGTGCCTTGCAGCATTTCCATGCCGCCAGCGATGGCATTGCCATTGGCGGCGCAGATCACCGGTTTGCCGCAATCGAAATTGCGCAGCAGCGTGCGCTCCAGCATGAAGAAATCCTGCATCACGGCACGGTCGAAATCGTTTTCCGGCGTGCGCGCGCCATTGAAAAGCGTAATGAGTTCGGCCAGATCAGCGCCGGCACAAAAACTTTGCTCGCCTGCGCCCGTTACCACGGCCACGCGTATATCAGCATCCTCGCTCACGGTTTTCCAGGCATCGGCCAGCAGCACCACGGCCTCGGGGTTGAGGGCGTTGTGGCGTTCCGGGCGGTTGATGGTGATAAGCGCGATATGGCCGCGTTTTTCATAGAGGACGGCAGACATGGCATTTTCTCGCAGTGATTGCCTTGGGGGGCAGAGAGTAGAGGACTGCTCATTGAGGGCGGTCCATTTAAAGACAGGGGGATGCTGGCACGCGGTGGCGCTCATCCCAAGGCTGCAAACTGCCACAATGGGTGCAGATGTCGCCAATTTGGCAATATCTGGCCGGTCACGTCTAGCGGGTATTAGTCAGGCTTGTGCCGGGCCAGATAGTCAGCCGGCGACATATTGAACCAGCGCCGGAAGGCACGTCTGAAGGCCGAGACCTCCTGATAACCCAAGGTATGGGCCACGCCTTCCACGGTATAGCGGCCGGAATCCAGACAGGCCCGCGCCTGGCGGCCCAGCTCGGCATCCAGCAGGCTTTGGTAGCTCGTGCCTTCGGCCTTGAGATGGCGTATCAGGCTGCGTGGCGAGATATCCAGTTGCGCCGCCACTTCAGCCAGCGCCCAGAGCTGGCCCGGATGGGTACTGAGCAACTGCGCCACTTTCTGCCGCCAGAGTGCGCGCTGTTCCTGCGTGAGACTGAGTTGCTCACAGCGGCGCAGGGCATCGCTGAACAAGGCGGGGTCGCTAAAGGGATTGGGCGTATCAGCCAGCGCTTCCGGCACGCTCACATAGGTGCTGCCGGCATTGAACTGCCAGGGCGAATGCAGATAGCGCTCATAGCTCGCGGCATGGGTGGGCGCTGCATAAGCAAAACCGATTTCCGCTTCTGTGAGATAGCGGCCCAGCACCAATTCAAAGCCGCGCTGCAAAGTCACCACTAAAGCTTCCAGCGCAAAAATACCGACCTCATCCAACGGCAAGGTGCTGCGCACTTCCTGAATAAGGCGCCCTTGTTCGCGGCGCTGATGGATTTGCACCTGCTGCAGACGCAGCGCATGAAAATGTTCGATAGCATCCAGCGCCTCGCCCATGGTGGGGCTATTGGCCAGCAAAAGCCCCAGCGGACCATGCGCGGATAAATGCAGGCGACTACCCCAATGCAGGCCCAGTGCCGGATTGCCAGAAAGCCGCAGGGCATTGCGCATGATCTGCGCCTGCGTCGCGCCATCCACCCCCAGCTCCAGCCGCACCAAATCTTCTGGCTTAAGCGTGGTGCCAGCCAGCAACTCACGCTGGCCGTTTTCATCCAGGCGCAGTTCGCGGGCCAGCAGGCGGGAATAGGTGATGGGGGTCATGCGGTGTTCCGGGATGGAGAGCGGGGTTTATAGCAGTGCCGTGTCGGTGAGCGGAAGGGCTTTAGCCGCGATGGCCGTGTGAGGAGGTGGGGAAGGAAAAGCAACGCGGCTAAAGGCCCTCCTGCGAAAATCCCTACCCATATATAAAGTGGCCTCCGAGAGATGAGGATAGGGTAAAGTCACTCGATCCAATGACTCAGGCCCTGGGCCGTACACTGCCAGTCCGGGGCTCAGTGGCATGGGCCAAGTGTGTGAGCCTCAGACAAGGATTGATTGGTGGACAAGAAAACACTTTCAGAGCGTGACATCTGCAGCAAATTCATTACCCCGGCCATCGTGCAAGCTGGTTGGGATCTGCAGACCCAGATTCGCGAAGAGGTGAGCTTCACCAAGGGCCGCATTATTGTGCGTGGCAAGCTGCACAGCCGTGGTGAGCAGAAGCGGGCGGATTACATCCTCTATCACCAATCAAACATCCCCTTGGCGGTCATCGAGGCCAAAGACAATAGCCATAGTGTGGGTGCTGGCATGCAGCAGGCGCTTAACTATGCCGAAACTCTCGGCCTGCCTTTTGTATTCAGCTCCAACGGCAATGGCTTCCTGCTGCATGACCGCACCGGCCTGGCTGCAAAAACCGAGCAAGAGCTGGCGCTGAATGCCTTTCCTTCTCCTGCCGAACTCTGGCAGCGCTATTGCCAGTGGAAGGGCCTAGAGAGTGCCGATGCCCAGCGCACGGTAGAAATGCCCTATTACGATGATGGCAGTGGCCGTGCTCCGCGCTATTACCAGGCCAATGCCGTCAATAACACGGTAGAGGCCGTGGCCAAGGGTCAGCAGCGCGTTCTCTTGGTTATGGCCACTGGCACCGGCAAGACCTATACCGCCTTCCAGATTATCTGGCGGTTGTGGAAGTCCGGAACCAAGAAGCGCGTTCTGTTTTTGGCAGATCGCAATATTCTGGTCGATCAAACCAAGAACAATGACTTCAAGCCTTTTGGCGCGGCGATGACCAAGATCAGCAAGCGTCAGATCGACAAAAGCTATGAGATATATCTTTCGCTCTATCAGGCCGTTACGGGTAGTGAAGAAGAAAAGAATATCTACAAACAGTTCTCTCCCGACTTCTTTGATCTCATTGTGATTGATGAGTGTCATCGCGGCAGTGCCGCTGAGGATTCAGCCTGGCGCGACATCCTTTCTTATTTTTCCTCGGCAACGCATGTGGGCCTCACAGCCACGCCCAAAGAAACCAAGGATGTCTCCAGTATTCATTATTTTGGCGAGCCGGTTTACAGCTATACCTTGAAGCAAGGCATTGAGGATGGCTTTCTTGCGCCCTACAAAGTGGTGCGTATTGATATAGATAAAGACATACAGGGCTGGCGCCCAAGAAAAGGCCAGATCGACAAGCATGGCCAAGTCATAGAAGACCGTATATTCAATCAAAGCGATATGGATCGCTCGCTTGTGCTGGAAAAGCGCACCGAGCTGGTGGCCCGGAAAATAACGGATTTTCTCAGCGCCACAGACCCCTACGCTAAGACCATTGTTTTCTGTGACGACATTGATCACGCCGAGCGTATGCGCCAGGCACTGGTCAATCTGAATCCGGAGCGCGTCAAGGAAAGCCGGAAATACGTCATGCGTATCACGGGCGATGAGCAGGAAGGCAAAGCCGAGCTGGATAATTTCATCAATCCCGAAGAGCGCTACCCGGTTATAGCCACCACCTCAAAGCTGATGACTACCGGCGTGGACGCACAAACCTGCAAGCTGGTTGTGCTGGATCAGCACATCAAATCGATGACCGAGTTCAAGCAGATCATCGGGCGCGGCACACGTATCAACGAGGATTACGATAAATACTGGTTCACCATCATGGACTTCAAAAAAGCCACCGAGCTCTTTGCTGATCCGGCTTTCGATGGCGAACCCGTCATGATTTACGAGCCCAAGGGTGATGACTCTCCTGTCCCTCCGGATGAGGAGGCAGGGGTTACCCTGGATGAGAATGGCCAAGCGATACAGCCTGAAGCAGGCTTTACGACCGCTGGGCCGGGGGAGGGCTTTGGCGAAGGGCGCGTAAAATATGTGATCGGCGATGTGCCGGTCTATGTGGTTGCCGAGCGTGTGCAGTATTACGGCCCAGACGGCAAGCTGATCACCGAATCGCTCAAGGACTACACCCGCAACACCGTGCGCAAGGATTACGCCTCACTGGATGATTTCTTGCGGCGCTGGAGCAAGGCCGAGCGCAAGGCTGCCATTCTGCAAGAGCTGCAGGAGCATGGCGTGTTGCTGGAGCCCTTGGCGGATGAAGTCGGCAAGGATTTCGATGCCTTTGATCTCATCTGCCATGTTGCCTTTGACCAGCCGCCACTCACGCGCCGTGAGCGCGCCGAGCAGGTGAAAAAGCGTAACTACTTTGCCAAATACGGCGAGCAGACGCGCCGCGTACTGGAAAGCCTGTTGGAGAAATACGCCGATACCGGCATTGAGAACATTGAGGACATCAAAATCCTCACGCTCGATCCCTTCAAGCGTATGGGCACGGCCAGCGAACTGGTTTCGGCCTTTGGCGGCAAGCCGGCCTATTTGGCAGCACTGGCTGCGCTGGAAGAAGCCTTGTACAGCGATGCAGCTTCCTGAAAACAAGAGCGGTTTTCACCTTGACGTGAGGCCTGTCCAAAGGGCATAAATGTCCGCTGTTTGCGGACAAAGGACAGCCGGATTCCGGTCGCCATGAAAAGTCAAGACATCCTGCTCCTGCTCAAGCTGGTCAGCCTTGAGCACAAAGCCAAGGCGCTGGCGGGCAAGCCGCCAAAAGCCCTGTTCAGCCTGCCAAGCGATTGGCAAAGCTGGCAGCTGGCGCCTGAAAGCGAGCCCGCAGCGGCCACCGCAGCCCCGGATTTTTTCAGCATGCGGGCGCTGGAAGAGAGCGTGGGCATCAGCAAGTCCGAAGTCAGCAGTGCCCTGCAGCGCTGCTATCAAACCGGCTTGGCCAAGCCCGAGCGTGAAAGCGGCAGCCCCAGAACCAATACCCGTGCACTGTTCGAGTTCATTGCCTCCGGCCTCAAGTATGTTTTCCCGGCCCAGCCCGGCGCACTTGTGCGCGGCATTGCCACCGGCCACGCCGCGCCTGTGCTGGCGGGGCGCCTGATGTCCGGGGGCGAATCCATTTTCGTCTGGGAAGATGCGCATGGCAGTGCTCGCGGCCAGTCTGTTCAGCCCCTGTTCAAAAGTGTGCCCAAGGCCGTGAGGCAGGATGCCGAGCTCTACGCCATGCTGGCGCTGGTAGATGCCATACGCTTGGGCAACGAGCGCGAAGCGGCCTTGGCGAAAAAAATGCTGCAGCAAATGTTGCGTGGGGATGCGCTGTAATGGCCGCTCCCATGAACAGCAATCGTGGCTATCAAGAAATCATGCTGCAGGCCGTGGCCGACGCCTTAGGGCCTGAACTCTTGGCGCAAGTCGCTTTTGTGGGCGGCTGCACCACAGCCTTGCTGATTACCGATGCCTTCACGCTGGAGTCGGTGCGCTTTACCGATGATGTGGATGTCATCGTGCATGTGCTCGGCCCCGGTCGCTGGCAGGTCTTGCTGGCGGAGTTGAGAGCACGGGGTTTTCGTGAATCACCAGAAGACGACATCACCTGCCGTATGCGGCTGGCACAGGACGGTGGCCGGGAATTGATTGTTGATTTCATGCCCGATGATGAAAAAATTCTGGGCTTCACCAATCGCTGGTATGCCGATGCCGTAATGGCTGCCAAGGATTTTTCTTTGCCCAGCGGCACAGTGATTCGCGTGGTCAGCCCGGTGCATTTTGTCGCCACCAAGCTGGAAGCCTGGCGCGGGCGCGGCAATAACGATCCGCTAGGCAGCCGCGATATGGAAGACCTGCTCAGCGTGGTTGATGGCCGTGAAACCTTGCTGCAAGAGATTGCCGCTGCCACTCCCGCGCTACAGCAATACATCGCCGAGCAATTCACTGAAACTTTACAACACCCCGACTTTGACTATGCCGTGCAAGCCACCGCACGTAGCAGCCAAGGCCGTGAAGCCATCATTTTTCAGCGCTGGCAAGCCATTGCCAGTCTTGCACCGGATAACGCCCCATGAGTATTTCCACCACCATCAAATCCATTCAGGACATCATGCGCAAAGATGTCGGCGTCGATGGCGATGCCCAGCGTCTGAGCCAGCTGGTCTGGATGCTGTTCCTGAAAATATTTGATGACCGCGAGAGCGAGTGGGAGCTTTTGCAGGACGACTATAAATCGCCCCTGCCCAAGAAATACCGCTGGCGCACCTGGGCGGCTGACCCCGAAGGCATCACGGGCGAAGAACTCAAGCAGTTTCTGGATAATGAGCTGTTCCCGGCGCTGCAGAATCTTCAAGCCAGAGGCGGCGACAAACGCGCCCATGTCATCCGCTCTGTTTTTGAAGACGCCTACAACTATATGAAGTCCGGCCAGTTGATCCGTCAGGTAATCAACAAGATTCAGGAAGGCGTGGATTTCAATAAAGCGCAGGAGCGCCATCTCTTCGGCGATATGTACGAGCAGCTGCTGCGTGATCTGCAGGCCGCTGGCAATGCCGGTGAGTTTTATACCCCCCGCGCTGTTACCGAATTCATGGTGCGTATGGTCAATCCGCGCCTGGGTGAAAAGGTGATGGACCCGGCCTGTGGCACAGGCGGTTTTCTCACCTGCTCCATTGAGCATCTGCGTAAGCAGGATGTGAAAACCGTGGAGGATGAAGCGGTGCTGCAAGAGAGCATTCACGGCATAGAGAAAAAGCCCATGCCGCATCTGCTCTGCACTACCAATATGATCCTGCATGGCATTGATGTGCCCAGCAATATCAAGCACGACAACACCCTTTCGCGCCCCTTGATTAGCTGGGGGCCGAAAGAGCGCGTGGAAGTGATAGTTACCAACCCGCCTTTCGGCGGCATGGAAGAGGATGGAATTGAAAATAATTTTCCTGCCTTCCGTACCCGAGAAACGGCGGATCTGTTTGTGGCTCTCATCATGCGATTGCTGAAAACCAATGGCCGTGCTGCCGTGGTGCTGCCCGATGGCTTTCTCTTTGGCGAAGGCATTAAAACCCGTATCAAGGAAAAGCTGCTGGAAGAATGCAATCTGCACACCATTGTGCGCCTGCCCAATAGCGTGTTTGCGCCCTATACCGGCATCAAAACCAATCTGCTGTTTTTCACCAAGGGCGCACCTACCCAGCACATCTGGTTTTACGAACATCAGCTGCCTGCTGGCGTAAAGGCCTATAACAAAACCCGGCCTATGAAGGTGGAAGAATTTGCGCCGCTGGAAAAATGGTGGGGCAAAGAAAAAGACGGCTTTAAAAAGCGCGTGGTAAACGAGCAGGCTTGGAAAGTCAGTCTGGAAGACATCAAAGCCCGTGGCTACAACCTCGATTGCAAAAACCCGCATGTGGGTGAGCAAGAAACTCATGATCCCGATGTGCTCTTGGCGCAATACCACGCTATTCAGCAAGACATTGGCGCGCTGCGTAATCAGTTAAAAGACATTCTGAGTGGGGCCCTGGCGCCAACATCTTCTGCCCCGGCCAAGAAGGGCAGCAAGGTATGAGCGCCATTCAGCATTTGCTTACTGAGCATCTGGATATCTGGACGGCCGCCGATACCGGGCCCAAGTCGGGGCGAGGCCGCAGTGCAGCTAATGCGGCCAAGGTGTATGGCATCAGCAAATTGCGTGAGCTGATTCTGGAGCTGGCGGTGCGTGGTAAGTTGGTGCATCAGGATGCTAGTGATGAGCCGGCTAGTGAGTTGCTTAAGCGGATACAGGCTGAAATGGGCAGGTTGGTTGCCGAGGGAGCGATTAGGAAAGGTAAACCATTGCCACCTATCACAGGTGTAGAGAATTTGCCTGCTCTACCACAGGGGTGGGAATGGACATCGTTGGGAAGAGTTGCGCAGATTAATCCCAGAAATAATGCAGAGGATAGTTTTTCTGCTTCATTCGTACCAATGACCATGATTGGTGCGACGTTCAAGTCTGGGCATGAGCAAGAGATCCGACCTTGGAAGGAAATAAAACAGGGATTTACTCACTTTGCAGAGGGGGATGTTGGTGTTGCTAAAATTACCCCTTGCTTTGAAAACAGTAAGGCCTGTGTATTCTCGGGGTTAGTGAATGGAATTGGTGCAGGAACGACAGAGCTCCATGTTGTTAGGCCACTAGCTGGAACTCTAGCTCCTAGATATGTTTTGGCTTACCTCAAGTCGCCTCAATTTTTATTGATTGGGGAGTCAAAAATGACAGGTACGGCTGGGCAGAAGAGATTGCCTAAAGAGTTTGTTGAGTCAAATCCATTTCCATTGCCACCATTATCCGAGCAACACCGCATCGTCGCCAAAGTCGACGAGCTGATGGCGTTGTGCGATCAGCTGGAGGCTGAGCACAGCAACGCCAGCGCCGCCCACGAAAAGCTCGTGAGCGAGCTGCTGGCTACCCTTACCCAATCTCCCGTTCGTGGTGCGCCTGTCCCACAAGGGGATTACCTGCTGGGCATCGAACCACGTCCTTCGATGGCTTCGACAAGCTCACCATCCGGGCGAACGGAGTTTGAAGAAAACTGGCAACGCATCGCCGCCCATTTCGACACCCTCTTCACCACCGAAGCCAGCATCGACGCCCTCAAACAAGCCCTGCTGCAACTCGCCGTCATGGGAAAACTTGTCCCCCAAAAACCCAACGACGAACCTGCCAGTGAATTGCTTAAACGGATAGGGAATGAAAAAGAAAAGCTGATTGCCGAGGGCACGATAAGAAAAGAAAAACCGCTGAAAATGATAACAGATGAGGAAAAACCGTTTTCCTTGCCTCGCGGATGGGAGTGGGCAAGGCTCGCCGACATTATTAAGATATCATCAGGAGATGGTCTAACTTCTGAGCAGATGGATAAGTCTGGCAGGATTCCCGTTTATGGCGGTAATGGAGTTAATGGTTATCATTCTGCAGCGAATGTTAATAAGCCGACTTTAGTGATCGGCCGCGTTGGATATTACTGCGGCTCCATACACATTACTCCTGAGGATGCTTGGGTGACTGATAATGCATTCATTACACGCTTCTCAGAAAATGATATTTATCTGAAATACTTGTACTGGCTTCTTCGAATAACCAATTTGAAAGAAAATGAAGGAGCAACAGCTCAGCCCGTTATTTCAGGGGCTAAGGTCTACCCGATTGTTATTGCACTGCCACCTCTCGCCGAACAGCACCGAATCGTCGCCAAAGTCGACGAGCTAATGGCTCTCTGCGATCAGTTAAAGTCCCGCCTCAGCGAAGCCAGCCAGCTCCAGCAAAAACTGGCCGATGTACTGGTAGAAAATGCGGTGGCCGCAGAGGCGCAGCCAGAGCATGAGGAAGTAGATCAGGGCACTGCCCGGATCTTGCTGGCTACTGAAGTGGTGCATCAGCTTAAAGCTGAGGCCCGTATGGGGCAGATAAAGCTGCAAAAAGTGGTCAATCTGGCGGAATATATTGCCTGCCTAAAAGAAATAGGCAGCGAGCCTTGGCGTGATGTTGCTGGCCCGTATGATCGCCATTTTATGGAGCAGGTTCTGCAGGGCATGAAAAGCCACCAGTGGTATGAAGAGAAAACGGAAGAGGGCGAAAAAGCGCATCGCTATATTGCTTTGACACAAGCAGGCCAGCACCGCACCGATTACGAAGCCCTCTGGTCACCGGAGCAGCGCCAGAAAATCAGTGAACTGATTGAGCTGATGCGCCCGTGGAAAACCGATCAATGCGAGCGTGTTGCGACCTTATATTCCGCTTGGAATGATCTACTGATTGAGGGGCGAGAGGCGACTGAGGCCAATATCCTCCATGAAGTGCTGAATCGCTGGAATGACAGCAAGCGCAACTACACCGAAGCGCAATGGCAGGCCGAACTCAGTGCCATGAAAAAGCATGCCTTGCTGATCCCTACAGGCTTTGGTCGCCGCACCACTGGCGGCACCCTGACATTACTGCCGGATTGATGGCCTGACAGGAATATTCACCCTGTGGTTTTGGGTATGTCGGAGGGGCTTTAGCCGCGATGCTTTCTCTTCCTTTCCCTTGGCTTTCTCGCTGATTCCTCGTGGCTAAAGCCCCTCCTACGAAGCTCGCATACGGCGGAACCGCGCAGCGTTTCCGCCGTATGTATTTCCCGGCTCGCCACTGTTATCAGTCATCCAGTGCCCAGGGCTTGTTAATGGGGCGGAGCATGTTCTGAATATTGGTTGTATTCGATATTCCCATGCGGCGGAAACGCTGCGCGGTTCCGCCCTACGGTTAATTCGGCTTATGTGCGTTTTTGTTTGAGCCTGGTGGCTCCCAATACAAAGTCCCTTTCACCCAATCCGTTAGCGGAAATATCAGATTGAAGTTCTTGGTCTGCATCAGCTCGCGTAGGGCGGAACCGCGCAGCGTTTCCGCCGTATGTTTCTCTTGCCCGTAGCGGCTATCCCGATATCCGACGCTAATGCTTGAGCGTGCTGCCTTGTCTTTCGTAGGCTCACGCCACATCAATCGCCGAATTTATAGCCTCCTGGTTTTAACGATTCCCATGCGGCGGAAACGCTGCGCGGTTCCGCCCTACGGTTATTCCGGCTTATGTGTGTTTTTGTTTGAGCTTGGCGCTTCCCAATACAAAGTCCCTTTTACCCAATCCGTTAGCGGAAATATCAGATTGAAATTCTTGCTCTGCATCAGATCACAGCGGTGATGCAGTGCGTGCAGTTGACGCATATGGCGTAGTCAGGGCGGGCGAGGCGATTTTCGTCGGGCGGGTGTTCGCAGGCGTGGAAGATTTCGTAAGTGAGCTAGCCGGCCAGCAGGCGGGAATAGGTGATGGGGGTCATGCGGATTTCCTGCACGAAGAGACGGTTTTATAGCAGGAGATGGGGGGTTCAGAGAGCATGGTTTTTGGAATACATTGAGTGCTCAAACCCTCTAGGCAGGAAGGTGTCTCTCCATGAATGAAAACACGACATTCGTGACCGCAGGACGACCGCGGTTCGACTATCTACCTGTCAGCTTTTTTGGCGCGGTGATGGGCCTAACCGGTCTTTCCGTCGCCTGGCGGCTGGCGGCGGTACGCTACGGTGTGCCGGAGTGGATCGCGGGCTCGCTTGGCACTGTTGCCGTGATCGTTTTCTTGGCGTTATGCATCGGCTATGGCCTGAAGATCGCTTCCGCTTGGGGCGCGGTGCAGGCTGAGTTCCGCCATCCGATCGCTGGCAACCTGTTTGGGACTATCCTGATTAGCCTGTTGCTACTTCCTATTGTGCTGAAGGGGACGAGCCTGCTCGCTGCACGAGTACTCTGGATTTTAGGTGCAGCGGGCATGGTTGTTTTTGCCTTGCTGATTGTTAACCGGTGGATGAGCAACCGGCAGCAGCTGTTGCATGCGACACCGACCTGGATTGTTCCGGTTGTTGGCCTTCTCGATCTGCCGCTGGCCTTGCCGGGTCTTGAGTTGCCACCCATGCACGGGCTTGCGATGTTTGCTCTGGCAGTTGGGCTTTTCTTCACGATCCCCCTGTTTACCATTATCTTTTCGCGGCTGCTCTTCGAGGATCCGATGCCGGACGCCCTCAGGCCCTCACTCATGATCCTCGTCGCGCCCTTTGCAGTCGGTTATTCGGCCTATACGACTGTCACCGGACAAGTGGATCATTTCGCCGAAGCACTCTACATGCTGACCTTGTTCATGCTGGCCGTATCGCTAAACCAGATACGTCACCTTGCGTCCTGCTGTCCATTCCGGGTGTCCTGGTGGGCAATCAGTTTTCCGCTGGCTGCATCGGCAATTGCGGCATTGCGCTTCGCCGCATCACGACCAAGCGGATTTTCAGACGTAATTGCGTGCGTAGTTCTGGCTTTAGCGACCTTGATTGTTGGCGCTCTATTGGGGCGCACTCTGATCGGCTTGGTTCGCGGCGAATTGCGCACCTTGAGTGGCTGAGGGCGGTACAGGAGCTCGCGTAGGGCGGAACCGCGCAGCGTTTCCGCCGTATGGTTCTCTTGCCCGTAGCGGCTATCCCGATATCCGACGCTAATGCTTGAGCGGGCTGCTTTGTCTTTCTAGTAGGCTCACGCTACATCAAGCGCCGAATTTTAAGCCTCCTGGTTTTAACGATTCCCATGCGGCGGAAACGCTGCGCGGTTCCGCCCTACGGTTATTCCGGCCTGTGTACGCTCTTGTCTGAACTTGGCGCTTCCCAATACAAAGTCCCTTTAATCCAATCCGTGAGCGGAAATATCAGATTGAAATTCTTGCTCTGCATCAGATCGCGGCGGTGATGCAGTGCGTGTAGCTGGCGCATATGGCGTAGCCAGGGCAGGCGGGCGAGGGGATGTTCGTCGGGCAGGTGTTCGCAGGCGTGGAAGATTTCGTAGCTGAGATAGCCGGCCAGTAGGGTGAAGGAAAACAGGGCTGCAACATTACTGTTGATAAAGCTTAAGACCCACCACGCCGCCAGCATGGCGATACTGAATAGCACGATGAGCCAGGCCGGAAAGAAAATCACGCGCCAGTCCTGCGCGGTTTCATAGCGCATTTTCTCTTGCACGAAAAAACTGTGGTGATCGCCGGTGTGGCGTTTGTAGAAGAGCGCGCCGAGTTTGTGTTTCTCGTGGCCCAGATTCTTGTGCACGGTGTATTCGCCCCAGTTGAAGAAGATCAGGGCCAAGGGAACGGTCAGCCATTCCAGCGCCTGCACTGCATGCAGCTGCTGGCTAAAGAAAATCAGGAAGGCGATGCCGTAGGCCAGCACAAAGCCGCCGTGCAGCCAGGCGTTGTAGCGTGGATGTATGGCGGCGCGGTAACGGGCCCGAAAGGGCTCGACATCGTAAGGGGCATGATCATAAGGAGCGGGCATGAATGATCTCCGGGCTGGCCTCGACATCATCACGCTTATTGTGCTGCGCTTGAAGGTGAAATCAGGCCTGACTGCCGGGTGCGCCGTAGAGACGACGAAGTTTGCAGCAAGGCTCTTGAGCTCCTCTCATTGGAAGGCAAGAGCCTCCGTCTCATACGGCGGTCTGCAATAGCTTCTCCTGCGCATGAGAGGCTGCGGCGGCGCGTTTGGCTTCTTCACCATAATGCTCACGGGCTTCCGCCGGGGAGAGGATGGCTGTTTTTTCCGGCTCGCCTGATCGGAAATGCTGCGCCAATATTTTGCTGGCCAGCGGTGTGGCCATGCTGAGGAGTTTGATGCGGGTGTTGATGGGGTTTGACAGCAGAACAAGCAAGCGGGCAATTGGCCGTATCAGGCGATCAACAAACCGGGGCTGATCAATTTGCCCGAGTTCGCGCATCCAGCGGGGCAGGGTGGCGATGGTGGCGAGTGCCACCATATTACCCACCACAGAAAGCTTGATACCCACATCGGCACGAGCCGGGCGCAGCAGATGTTCCATGCCCTGACGCGCACGCTCTGTCACGCAGAGTGTGGAGCGAATGCCTGCGTAATAGGCGCGGACTTCTTCGCGGCTTTTGGGAACATCTTCTTGCCGACAGGTTTGCACTTCAGCGGCTATCACACATTCGCGCCAGTATTGCGCTTCTTCTTCGGCAGACAGCCTGCCCGGCCCGTACATCTCGTAGGCCTTCAATACGGATTGCCATCCGGTCACATGAATCCAGAGTTGCGAGTCCGGATTATTGGCGGCATAGCGTTTGCCGCTGACAGGCTCGATGCCGGTCACGCGAGCATGAATTTTCATCAGGAATTCGGAGGCTTCAATCACGGTGCGCGAATCCGCCAGTGCCACCAGCAAAAAATAGGCGAAGGTGCGATCAAGACGCCCTTGCGGGTCTTTGTAGATGCCGGCCTGATCGGCAGCGCCTGCGGTCAGGAAGGGATCGAAATGCTCCAGAACAACGGCGCGCTGAAAGCCGATAGCGGCAGTTGGGGCTGTCCATACTTTCCACGAGGGCGAGCCCGGGCCGAAGAAACCGTAATCATGCTGACGCAGGGGACGAGAGAGCGTGGTGGTAAAGGGATTACTGACTTGCGACATGATGATAGCCACGGTGCTGATGGATTTCAGCTTTTATAGCACCGGCACTTTGCCCGCGATTGACTGCTTTGCTAGCCCTTGCGTCAGTAGGGCAAATCTTTTCTTGGCGTTACGGGTTAGCACGCCTGCCTGTTTCTGAGGGCTTCCCGGAAAGGAAATCTTCGAGGAGAGAAGAAAAGACTTCTGCAAGGATCTCGGTAAAAAGCTAAGCGGGAGTTCATGAAAGAAATTTATAGCGATGAGCCGCTCTCCCTGTGTGATCAGGGAGGACGGGAAAAGGCGCTGGGCCCCGGCCTACGCCGGGGCGACAGAGGTTTGAGTGGTTTGCAGAGGCATCCGAGCGTCACGCATATCAAGCCCTTATGTAAGGGCTATACAAAGAGCCACGTAAAGAGCCACGTAAAGAGCCACGCAAAGAAAGAACGAAGCAAGGGGAGAGACGGAACGTCTCGCCGAGAAGTATCAGCCCAGGCGACGCACCTTGAAAATTTTGCCTTTGATCTTGCCCAAACCTTTTTGCGCGACGGCGGCCACGCTGCGGTCTACGGCGACATAGGCTTGCAGATCTGTAATGGCGATCTTGCCGACTTTCTTGCCATCTATGCCGGCATCGCCGGTGAGGGCGCCCAAGATATCGCCGGGGCGGAGTTTGTCTTTACGGCCGCCGGCAATATTGATGGTGACCATTTTGGCTTCTGCAAACGGCGCGGTATTGCTACCGGCGGGCAGGGGCTTCCACTCCACTTTGATCTTCAGATAATCCTCAATGGCATTAACACGATGCGCTTCCGAGGGAGAGCAAAGGCTGAAGGCGTGACCGGCTTCACCCGCGCGGCCGGTGCGGCCTATGCGATGCACATGTACTTCCGGATCGAAGGCCATATCCACATTGATGACGGCTTCCAGTTGCTTGATATCGAGGCCGCGTGCGGCGACATCGGTGGCGACGAGATAAGGCCGGCTCTGATTGGCGAATTGAATCAGCACGAGATCGCGGTCGCGCTGTTCCAGATCGCCATGCAGGGAGGCAATGGGCAGGCCGAGTTCGGCCAGGGCCACATTGATTTCTTCGCAACGCTGTTTGGTATTGCAGAAAATGATGGCGGAGGCCGGACGGTATTCACGCAGGATGCGAGTAACAGCATCCAGACGCTCGCGGTTTTCCACTTCAAAGAAAAGCTGCTGGATGGCGCTTTCCGTAACCGCTTCTTTCACGGTGACTTCCACCGGATCGCGCTGGAAGCGGCCGCTCAAGCCACGGATTTCTTCGGAGTAAGTGGCGGAGAAGAGCAGTGTTTGGCGCTTCTGCGGCAGCTGCTCCACGATGCCACGTATGCTGTCGTAAAAGCCCATGTCCAGCATGCGGTCGGCTTCGTCCAGCACCAGGGTGCGCAGATGTTTGAATTCCACCGAGCCGCGCTCCAGATGTTTCTGGATGCGGCCGGGCGTGCCGACGATCACATGCGCGCCGTGCTCCAGCGAATCGTATTGCGGGCCGATAGCCGCACCACCGCAGAGGCTGAGAATTTTTACATTGCTGGCAAAGCGGGCGAGGCGGCGCAGCTCCTGCATCACCTGATCGGCCAGTTCACGCGTAGGGCAGATCACCAGCGCCTGCACATTGAAATTGCGCACATCCAGCGCATGCAGCAGACCGATGCCGAACGCTGCGGTTTTGCCGCTGCCGGTTTTGGCCTGCGCAATCACATCACGCCCAGCCAGCAGCGAGGGCAGGCTGGCGGCTTGAATGGGCGTCATGGTCTCGTAGCCCATTTCGGTCAGCGTGGTGAGCAGGGCAGGGGGCAGCTGCAGGGTGGAAAACGCTGGTGCAGCGGGAGTGGCAGAAGAAGTGGTCACGGTGTGTGCTCGATAAAGGCGATGAAGTGGGCTTTTGTCATTCGCCCGAGGGCGGGACAAAAGCCTGATGTTCCTTGAACTGCCGCAAGCTGGGCCCGAAGGAGCCGGCGCGGCGAGTCATTTCAGGTTCAGGAGTAAGGATGCTGGCGGTGCGCCATTTAATCCGTTCGCCCTGAGCTTGTCGAAGGGTGGTGCGCCCGGCCTGAGTGAGGCTGTCCTTCGACAGGCTCAGGACGAGCGGTGTTCATATTACCAAGCCGCAGGGTTTATCCCGGTGGCTTGGCGATGATGAGTTCGGTGGTAATGGGTTCAGTCGTCGCTGTCGGCGGCGGCTTCGCGTTCGCGGCGGCGTTCTTCTTCCTCGCGAGCGTCCATGATTTCGCGCAGCAGGCTGTCGAGATCGGCGGGGGTGTCGTCTTCTTCCACAATGCCGGTTAGCTCGACATCGGGCGTGAGTTCGCCGCTTTCATAGATCAGCCAGATTTCCGGGCCGTAACGGCTGTCCAGCAGCTCGGGAGCAAATTGGCCGAAGAAAAGAGCCAGGTTGCCGACATCGCGCTCCAGCATGGCGCGCGCGTGATTATTGCCGGCGGCATCCACCGCCTGGGGCAGGTCAATGATGACCGGGCCCTTGGTATCCATAAGGATGTTGTATTCGGAAAGATCGCCGTGCACGAGGCCGGCGCAGAGCATACGCACCACTTCACGCACCAGAATATCGTGAGTTTCCAGGGCTTCTTCATGGCTGAAGGCCACTTCGCTGAGGCGGGGTGCGGGCTGGCCGGCGGCGTCGGCCACCATGTCCATGATGAGCACGCCATCAAAGCAGCCATAGGGGGTTGGCACGCGCACGCCGGCTTCGGCCAGACGATAGAGCGCGCTCACCTCGGCGTTTTGCCAAGCATCTTCCAGTTCTTGCTTGCCGAAGCGCGAACCCTTTTCCATGGCGCGGGCATCGCGGGTATTGCGGACTTTGCGGCCCTCACGATAGGTGGCGGCCTGTTTGAAGCTGCGGTGATGTGCGTCTTTGTAGACCTTGGCGCAACGCAGCACACCCTTGCTGCGCACCAGATAGACGGTGGCTTCCTTGCCACTCTTGAGCTGGCCGATGACTTCATCGATCAGCCCGTCGTGGATCAGGGGCTCAAGGCGTTTAGGGATTTTCATGCGGCCTAGTGTCAGAACGTGAAGGCGGATTCTGCCATGTAGCCCCCCCACGGCTCCAATCTTTTCCTGTGGGGTTTTCTTGAGCGATTTTGGGCTTAGCCTTCTTGCTCGCAGGGCTGGCCGAGGCGGGCCTCACGGCTTTCCAGATATTGGCTGAGTAAGACCAGCAGCAGGGCCGCTACGGCCATGGCCGCCGCCACCCAAGGCAAGGCGGTGAGGCCCCGGCCCTGGATGAGCATGAGTCCACCCAACCAAGCGCCCAAGGCATTGCCGATATTGAAGGCGCCGATATTCAGGGTGGAGGCGAGATTGGGAGCGGCGCTGGCCTTGGCCACAATCTGCATTTGCAGGGCGGGCACGGTGGCGAAGGCGGCGATGCCCCAGATGAAGATCGTGGTAATGGTGAGCCACTGGATACTCAGCACCATGCTCAGCACCGCCATGATGATGGCCAGTGCGGCCAGCTCCATACGCAGGGCGCGCAGCGGATGGGTATCGGCCAAGCGACCGCCCCAGAGATTGCCCACAGTGAGGCCAACACCGAAGAGCAGCAGGATGCCGGCCACGGCCTTGTCGGAAAAGCCGGAGATTTCTTGCAGCATGGGGGTGATGTAGGTGAACACCGCAAACACGCCACCGAATCCCATCACTGTGGTGAGCAGGGCAATCAGCACCTGCGGATTACGCAGCACCACCATTTCACGGCGCATGCTTACTTGCTCATCGTCTGCCTGCAGTTTGGCCGGCAGCAGAAGCCACAGCGCAAATTGAGCGGCGATGCCCAGCAAGGTGACGCCGACAAAGGTGGCGCGCCAGCCAAACTCCTGACCAATGATGGTGCCCAGCGGCACGCCAATAACATTGGCCAAGGTGAGCCCGGAAAACATGAGAGCGACGGCACTGGCGCGACGCTCCGGCGGCACAAGGCCGGCTGCCACTACCGCACCGATGCCGAAGAAAGCGCCATGCGTGAAGGAAGTAACGATGCGCGAGATCAGTACGCCGGTGTAGCTGTCGGCGAGTGCGCTGCCGATATTGCCGACGATAAAGAGCAGCATCAGCAATTGCAGGGCGGTTTTGCGCTTGATGCCGTTGGTGAGCGCGGCCATGAGCGGTGCGCCAAAGGCGACGCCCAGGGCATAGCCACTCACTAGCCAGCCGGCGGCGGGCAGGCTGACGCCAAGATCACGGGCGACATCGGGCAGGATGCCCATGATGACGAATTCGGTAGTGCCGATGGCGAAAGCGCTGGCGGCTAGCGCGTAAAGGGGGATGCGCACGAGGCTGTCCTCAGGGGTAGGGAATGGTGGCCATTCTGCGTGTCTGGCAGGGGCTTGATAATTGGGGTGGTGATGGAAACATCTTCAAAAATTGTTTGAGAGTGGGCCGTCTTGCTGGGAGGGGATTTAGCCGCGATCTTTTCTTGCTGACGGCGACAGATCGTCTTGCGCTCGCTGCTTTTGAGGTTTGAGGTTTGAGGTTTGAGGTTTGAGGTTTTGGAGCGGAGATTTTTGTACTGTCGGGGATTGGGTGAAGTGCTCCGATGGGCTTGCACCTGATGTTAATTAATAAAAGGGATTGCGCCCTGCCGGCGGGGCCTCACTTTCCTTTACTTCGCTAAAGGAAAGTAAGCAAAGGAAAGGCGACTCCCCGGACTAAAGCCTTCCGGGGCAGGCTCTGCGGAGAGCCCTTTAATTGGCTCTGACCGTTCCCCTTGCTAATTTCGTCCGTGTGCTGCTCGCGCGTTCGCGAATCGCGATGGGCCTCTGCGTTCTTGCGGCTGTCAGAGCCGTAGGTGCAGAGGTGCAGAGGCTCAGCTCTTGATAAGCAGGGCAGAGCTTTGCACTTCTCTTCAGTTCTTCACTCTTTCGGCAGGCTCCGTATTCCAAAAGCAAAAGCAGGCATCGCTTCGCTGGCTGAAAGCAAAACCAAACCTAGGACAAAAGCAGCCCTCTCTCCTCGTCATGCCGGCGAAGGCCGGCACCCATACTGAGTTGGAAATTTCACCATCGTGTGGGCCCCGGCCTTCGCCGGGGCGACGAATATCAAAAAAAATAACTCTGTCGTCCCCGCGCAGGCGGGGACCCAGTGACTTTGCTTTTGGACTTCGTAGAGCGCAATCCCACAAGGGGACTGCTTTTAGGGCGTAAGCGCAGCGCATTGCGCCGGATTGACTGGATCGGAACAACAAGCCCTGCAATGCCGGGCTCGTCTTAGATGAGTGTTGTCTTATTTGACGCGGGTTTTTTCCAGCTTGCGGGCCAGGGTGCGGCGGTGCATGCCGAGGCGGCGGGCGGCTTCGGAGATATTGAAATCGCAGGAGGCGAGCACTTCGTGTATGCGCTCCCACTCCAGAGTTTTGATGGACAGGGTTTCGCGGTCGGTGACTTCTACGGAGCTGTCGCCGCCGGCGCGTTCGAAGGCGGCTTCGATATCGTCGGTGTTGGAGGGTTTGGCGAGGTAGTGGCAGGCGCCGAGCTTGATGGCTTCTACGGCGGTGGCGATGCTGGCATAGCCGGTGAGCACGACGATGAGCATTTCGTCATCCAGAGCATGCAGGGCTTTCACGCATTCCAGACCGGATTGGCCATTGGCCAGTTTCAGATCGACCACGGCTTTGCTGACGGGATGCTCGCGCACGAGTTCCACGGCTTCATCTAATGAAGTGGCGTGATGCACGAGATAGTCGCGGCGCTCGAAGGAGCGCTTGAGTGTGCGTGCAAAAGCGTCGTCATCTTCCACGATGAGCAGATGGCGGGCGTCTTCAGTCATGGTCGGCTTCCTCCAGCACCAGGGCGGTCAGCGGCAGCACCATGGTGACAACCGCGCCGACAGGATTACGGTTCTGCGGGAAAATATTACCGCCTAGCGCCCGCGCTACATTAAGCGAGAGAAAAAGGCCAAGGCCGCCACCGGGTTTGCCCTTGCTGGAGTTATAGGGGCGGCCGAACTGATTGAGCATGGCGGGTGCAAAGCCGGGGCCACGATCCAGTACGCGCAGGATGAGATCGTCGGCGCTGAGCATGGCTTCCATGGCCACCCAATCGGGCGAGGCTTCGAGCGCGTTATCCAGCACATTCCCTATCATCTGCTTCAGACCTTCATCGGAGACGATGCGCAGATCATCGATGATGGTGTTCTGGTAATGGAATTCGCGCACGGGGCGTGTTGTGCGCCAGCTGCTCACCAGATCGTCGAGAAAATCGGTGAGCGTGGTGGTATGCGGGGATTCGGCGCGCATATTGCCGGCCGAGAGCAGAATGCCGCTGACAATGGATTTGCAGCGGTTCAGCTGTATCTGCATTTCTGCGGATTCTTCCTGTAGCACTTCTTCCTGTTTGAATAGCGGCATGCGCCGCCAATCGCCCAGCAGCACAGAAATGGTGGCCAGCGGTGTGCCCAGCTCATGGGCGGCGCCAGAAGCCAGCAGGCCCATGCGCATGATGTGTTCTTCCTCGGCAGCGCGCTGGCGCAGGGAGGCAAGGTGTTCGTCATGCGCGCGCAGGATGCGGCTGATGCGATTGATAAAAACCACCACCAGCGCGGCATTCAGCAAAAAGCAGATGAGTAGGCCCGCCACCACATAACGCTGCGGAATTTCCACCGGGCTGGCCCAGGTGATTTGCAGGATGAAACAAAAGCCGGCGATGCCGGCAATCGTCCAGCTCGCCCAAGGTCGTAGCAGCGCGGCGGCCAGCACCACTTGCAGCAGATAGAGAAAGACAAAGGGATTAGCGACGCCGCCGCTGAAATGCAGCTGCGCGGTGAGCGTGAATACATCCACCAGTAGCGAGAAAAAAAGCGATTCATTGCTGACTTCGTCGCGCTTATGCCAGCGCAGCATGCTGAAGAGATTGAAGGCGACGAGTATGGCCAGCACCACGGCCATGGGCTGCAGGGGCAGGTCTATGCCCAGCACGAAGTGCACAAAGACAATGGTGGCCACCTGACCCATGACAGCGATCCAGCGCAGCTGGATCAGCGGGTGCATGCGGGTGACGGCGGCGCGGTCCAGCAGCGCGATGAAGGCGCGTTTAAAGAGGTTCTGCGTTTCGGACGTTGTCATGGATATCGACTTTGCGCAGGCGCCAGTCGCGCAGCAGATAAAAAGCCGCGCCGGCACACATCAGGGCTAGCACAAACCAGGTGAGTGCATAGCCCAGGTGATTATTGGGAAAGCTCACCACCGTGAGACCGCCGCGCGGCCACGTGGTATCGCCGGGCGCTAGGTTAACACCTTCATGCGTGATGATGGCGGGGCTGCCGGGCGCCGCATCGGCATCCACGAAATAGGGCGCGACATTGGCGAGACTCTGGGCGGCAGCAATGGCCTGCACATCACGCGAATACCAGCGCTGAGCGGCGGCATCGTTATCGCGCAGGAAACCACCGCCGGGCTCGCTCAGGCGCAGCAGGCCGGTAACGCGGGTATCGGCAGGAGTTTTATCGTCGGCCCCGCTTTCCGGCACCCAGTGCTCAGGGATATAGCCGCGATTGACCAGCACGATGGCGCCGTCTTGCGTTTGGAAAGGTGTGAGCAGCCAGTAGCCGGGGCCGAGTTCGGTCACGGCTTTGACGCGGCTGTCGTGGCCGGCGAGATAGCGGCCTTCAAGGAGAACGTGGCGGTATTCGTCGCGCGCTTTGCTGATCTGTGGCCATTGCGGCGCGAGCGGGGCGGTGACGGGGAGGGCATGGATGCGGGCGTTTACCGCTGCGATGAGATCCAGCTTCCATTGCAGCCGGTAGAGCTGCCAGGTGCCGAGGGCGGCGAAGCCTGAGAAGGCCAGAGCCAGCGCAAGCACCAGCACGATGACTGTGGTGGTGCTGCGCTGGCGGCCGGGTCCGTCATGGCCGCGTTGCGTATCGGCATCGCGGCGGACGGGGTTCACGGCATTTTTTCCATGTCTTTCATGTCATGCATTTTGTGCATGTCATGGCCTTCATGCGCATTGGCACCGGCCGGCATTTCCTGACCCTGCATATCATGGCCAGACATATCGTGGGCGGCATGCGGCATCATTTTTTCGTTCATATTGTGCATGACCCAAATCGAGCCGGCCACGAGGATGACCAGCAGCACGAGGGTGAAAATGGTGGCCAACATATTCCAGCCATGTTCCGACTTGGCATCCAGATGGAGGAAATACACCACATGCACGACCACCTGCACGACGGCAAAGCTGAGGATGACGGCGGCGGTGACGGTGGGGTTGGTGATGGTCTTGCTCATGACCAGCCAGAACGGAATGGCGGTGAGGATGACCGACAGCACAAAGCCGATGGCATAGCCGCCCACCGTGGCGTGATAGCCCACATCATCGTGATGATCGTTGTGGCTGTTTGAATGTTCCTGCGACTGGCCCATTACAGCACTCCCATCAGATAGACAAAGGTGAATACGCCAATCCAGACCAGATCCAGAAAATGCCAGAACATGGAGAGGCAGATCAGGCGACGCGTATTGGCGGCCGTGAGGCCGAATTTGCGCACCTGCACCATCAGTACGATGAGCCAGACGATGCCGAAGCTCACGTGCAGGCCGTGGGTGGAAACCAGTGCAAAGAATGAAGTGAGGAAGGCGCTGGTCTGCGGGCCTGCGCCCACATGGATGAGGTGATGGAACTCATAAAGCTCTACGCCCACGAAGGCCGCACCTAACAGGCCCGTGACGGCCAGCCAGCCCAGCACGCCGCCGCTTTTTTTCTTCAGCATCGAAATCATGGCAAAGCCATAAGTGATGGAAGAAAACAGCAGCAAGGCGGTGTTGATGGCCACCAGTTTGAGATCGAACAGCTCGGCACCGGTAGGGCCGCCAGCGTAGCTCTTGCCGAGCACGGCATAGGTGGCGAACAGGCAGGCGAAGATGAGGCAGTCGCTCATCAGGTAGATCCAGAAGCCGAGCAGGGTGCCGTTCTGCGGATGGTGATCGCCCTTGAGATCAAGGAAGAGCGGCTGGCCGTCGGCTGTGGTCATGGGGACGGTGGCATTAGCCATTGGCGGCCTCCAGTTGCTGGGTACGTTCGGCTTCAATGCGAGCGACTTCATCTGCCTTGATGTAGTAATCGCGGTCGTAATTGAAGGTGTGGATGATGATGGCGGCGAGCACGGCAACTAAAGAGAGGCCGGCAATCAGCCACATATGCCAGATCATGGCGAAGCCGAAGAGTGTGGCCAGTGCCGAGATCACGAAACCTGCGCCGGTGTTCTTGGGCATGTGGATATCGTTGAAGCCGGATGTGGGGCGCTGGAATCCGTGCTGCTTCATGTCATGCCAAGCATCGGTGTCGTGCACCACGGGCGTGAACGCGAAGTTGTAAGCCGGGGGCGGTGAGGACGTAGACCATTCCAGCGTGCGGCCATTCCAGGGGTCGCCGGTGAGATCGCGCAGTTTTTCACGATCGCGAAAGCTCACATAGAACTGGATGAGCAGGCAGGCGATACCGACGGCAATCAGGCAGGCACCGAAGGCTGCAATCTGGAACCAGATCTGCAGCGAAGGATCGGTGAAATGGCTGAGGCGACGCGTTACGCCCATGAGGCCCAATACATAGAGCGGCATAAAGGCGAAGAAGAAGCCGATCTGCCAGAACCAGAACGAGCACTTGCCCCAGAATTCATTCAAGCGGAAACCAAAAGCTTTGGGGAACCAGAAGTTGATGCCGGCGAGCAGGCCGAAAAGCACGCCGCCGATAATCACATTATGGAAATGCGCAATCAGGAAGAGGCTGTTGTGCAGCACGAAGTCGGCCGGTGGCACGGCGAGAATCACGCCGGTCATGCCACCGAGCACGAAGGTGACCATAAAGCCGACGGTCCAGAGCATGGGCACATCCATGCGCACGCGGCCTTTATACATGGTGAAGAGCCAGTTAAAGATTTTGGCGCCGGTGGGAATGGAAATAATCATGGTGGTGATGCCGAAGAAGGCATTCACGCTGGCCCCCGAGCCCATGGTGAAGAAATGGTGCAGCCACACGATATAGGAAAGGATGGTGATCACCACCGTGGCATACACCATGGAGGCATAACCGAAGAGGCGCTTGCTGGAACAGGCGGCAACGACTTCCGAAAAAATACCGAATACAGGGAGGATGAGGATGTAAACCTCGGGGTGGCCCCAGATCCAGATCAGGTTCACATACATCATGGCGTTGCCGCCAAGTTCATTGGTGAAGAAGTGCGTGTCGAGGTAACGGTCCATGGAGAGCATGGCCAGCACGGCGGTGAGCACGGGGAAGGCGGCGACGATGAGCACGTTGGTGCAGAGCGCGGTCCAGGTGAACACGGGCATTTTCATCATGGTCATGCCGGGAGCGCGCATCTTCACGATGGTAACGATGAAGTTCACGCCGGTGAGCAGCGTGCCCACGCCCGCTATTTGTAGAGCCCATATGTAGTAGTCCACCCCCACACTGGGACTGAAGCCGCTGCCTGATAGGGGCGGATAGGCCAGCCAGCCTGCGGTGGAGAACTCACCGATAAAGAGCGACACCATGACCAGCACGGCGCCGAAAGTGGTCATCCAGAAACTGAAATTGTTCAGGAAGGGGAAGGCCACATCGCGTGCGCCGATTTGCAGCGGCACGATGTAATTCATGAAACCGGTTACCAGCGGCATGGCCACGAAGAAAATCATGATCACGCCATGGGCGGTGAAGATTTGGTCGTAGTGATGCGGTGGCAGATAGCCCATATTGTCGCCGAAGGCCATGGCCTGCTGCAGACGCATCATGATGGCGTCGGCAAAGCCGCGCAGCAGCATGACGAGGCCGAGAATGATGTACATGATGCCCAGCTTTTTATGATCGATGCTGGTCAACCATTCGCGCCAGAGATAGCCCAGCAGCTTGTAGCGCAGGAGCAGGGCGAGAACCGCAATGCCACCGATGGCCACGGCGAGGAAAGTGGCTACGAGGATGGGCTCGTGATAGGGAATGGATTCCCAGGTAAGGCGACCAAAAATCAGTTTGGTCAGAGAGAGTGATTCAGACATTTCAGCTCCAGAGGCCCTTTGCGCAGGCCTCGTGCAAGAACAAAGTCAATTCAGTGATTCAGAACGGCTGTCTTCAGTGCGCCGCATGAGCTTCGTGGGCCGTGTGATCTTCAGCCGGTGCCGTAGCATCGGCCTTGGCCTCGTCATGAGCGGCGTGGCTTTTGACCGGACGCGGCTTCAGACCCATATCGATGGCCATCATTTCATCCATGCACATGGCTTTGCCGTCGACACAGAGGTTCAGGATGTTGTGATAGAGATTGGGCTCGACGCTGCCGTAATAGCGTGCAGGTTCGCGCTCGCTTTGCTTGGCCAGTTCCAGATAGGTCTCGCGTGACAGTGTGTTGCCGCTGTCCTTGCTCTTTTTGATCCAGGCTTCGAATTCGGCATCGCTCACGCCATGGAAGCGGAATTTCATGCCGGAGAAGCCGGCGCCGCTGTAATTGGCGGAGAAGCCGTCATAGTTGCCGGGCTTGTTCATCACGCCGTGCAGCTTGGTTTCCATGCCGGCCATGGCATAGATCTGGCCGGCGAGTGCCGGAATATAAAAGGAGTTCATCACGGTGGCGGAAGTGATCTTGAACTGGATGGGGCGATCTACCGGCGCGGCAATTTCATTCACCGTGGCAATGCCCTGCTCGGGATAGAAGAAGAGCCACTTCCAGTCCAGGGCCACCACTTCAATCACCAGCGGCTGCACATCGGCCGGCAGCGGCTTGGTGGCCGAGATGCGGTCCAGCGGACGATAAGGGTCCAGCTTGTGCGTGGTGATATAGGTGATGGCGCCCAAGGCAATGATGATGGCCAAGGGAGCGGCCCAGATGATGAGCTCGAGCTGGACCGAGTGGTCCCAGTCCGGGGCGTATTCGGCCTTGGTATTGGAGGCGCGATATTTCCAGGCGAACCAGAAGGTCAGCGCAATCACCGGTACGATGATGAGCAGCATCAGGTTGGTCGCGGTAATGATCAGATCGCCCTGCTGGGCGGCGATATCACCGGGAGGATTGAGCACAATGGTGTCACAGCCCGCCAGCGCAAACAGCGCGGCCATGGCCAGGAGGGGACGGCAAAGCAGTTTAAGAGTGTTCATTAACCAAGCCATTCGCAGGGGAAAAAGCCGCGGTTTTTGCGACGTGCAAACTCTAGGGCGGTGACGCTGGTCCGTCCATTGGACGATTTGTCCTATTGAGGTCGCCAGACCTATACATACGGGCACGAAATCTGTGTTATTCATGCGTTTCAATACCGCTTTATGAGGCCCCAACAAGAATTATGCAGTCCTCGAATCCTGTTCTTCCCGGAACCCATCAGTCGCACTACTCCGCCGATACCCCTGCCAGTGAAGTGGCTCCGGGGGAAATCGCTGTTGGGGTCGTCATCGGTCGCGCTTCCGAATATTTCGACTTCTTTGTGTACGGCATCGCTTCGGTGCTGGTCTTCCCGGCGGTCTTCTTTCCGCATATGGAGCTGCTGCACGGCATCCTCTGGTCCTTTGCCATTTTCTCCTTGGCCTTCATTGCGAGGCCGATAGGCACCATCGTGTCCATGTGGATACAGGAACGTTGGGGCCGCGCCACCAAACTGACGCTGGCCCTGTTCGGCCTCGGCACCTGCACGGTCGGCATCGCCTTACTGCCTGGTTATAACGATCTTGGTATCTATGCCATTGTCCTGTTGGCTTTGCTGCGTCTGGGGCAAGGGGCAGCGGTAGGCGCCTCTTGGGATGGTCTGCCGTCTCTGCTGGCTCTGAATGCACCGGAAAATCGCCGTGGCTGGTATGCCATGGTGGGACAGCTGGGTGCTCCCGTTGGCTTCATGATCGCCGCCGGCCTTTTTGCTTATATCTACTCCAGTCTGTCTTTTCAGGATTTCATTACCTGGGGCTGGCGTTATCCCTTCTTTGCCGCCTTTGCCCTTAATGTGGTGGCCCTGTTTGCCCGTCTGCGTCTTGTGGTCACCAATGAGTTCGAGCGTGAGCTCGGTGAGCACGAGCTGGAGCCCACCAATGTGGTGGAGTTGGTGCGTGAGAAAGGCCTGCATGTAGGGATAGGTGCCGCGGCGGCACTGGCCAGCTATGCACTCTTCCATGTGGTCACCATTTTCCCGCTGTCATGGATGCTGCTGAACTCTGAGCAGTCCGTGACGAATTTCCTCATCATTCAGATCATGGGCGCCTTCAATGCGGCAGGCGCCATCGTCCTGTCCGGCCTGATCGCCGACAAATTGGGACGCACGGCAACCTTGGTCATCTTCGCCGTCGCTATCGCCTTGTTCAGTCTGGTGGCACCTTCGCTGCTGAGTGCCGGCGTGATGGGCCAGTATGTCTTCGTCTTGTTGGGCTTTGTGCTGCTGGGCTTTTCCTACGGTCAGGCCGCGGGCTCTGTCACCGCTAATTTCGGTGCCAAATACCGCTATACCGGAGCGGCGCTTACATCTGATCTGGCGTGGCTTATCGGCGCTGCCTTTGCGCCGCTGATTGTGCTGGGGCTGACGGCAAAATTCGGTCTGATCGTGGTGAGCCTGTATCTGGTGTCGGGCGCAGTCATCACCATGCTGGCACTGGGCATGAATTATTACCGCAAGCTGCAGAACTGATTTTCTGCAGATATAAAAAAAGCCCGGCAATGCCGGGCTTTTTTATGGGCAGAATTTTGTGAGTGGCCATTACAGCGCGGGAATATTCATGCCGCTTTGTACGGCGGGGCGTGCGCCCACAGTTTTTAGCCAGCGCTGCACATGTGGTTTGCTGGCTACGATGTCGCCCAGTACCACTTTGGCATAGCTGCTGGCGCTGACTACCCAGGGATAGCTGGCGATATCCGCAATGCTGTATTCCGCGCCTGCCAGATAGGTATTTTTCTCCAACTGTCTGTCCATCACACCCAGCAGGCGTTCTGATTCTTTGACATAGCGGGTAAGTGCGGCTTCATTTTTACCTTGTTCAGTCACGCCGAAATAATTGGCCTGTCCCATCATGGGGCCGAGGCCTCCCATCTGCCACATCAGCCATTCCAGCGTTTGCGCGCGTGCTGCGCCATGGCTTGGCAGGAAGCGGCCGTGTTTTTCCGCGAGATAAATCAGGATGGCACCGCTTTCAAAAATATTCACCGGGCCTTCAGGCGTATCGTTGTCCACAATGGCGGGAATCTTGTTATTGGGGGAGATGGCCAGAAAGGCAGGCTGCAATTGTTCGCCCTTGCCCAGATTCACCGGACTCACTTTATAGGGAATGCCCAGCTCTTCCAGCATGATGGAAATCTTGCGGCCGTTGGGCGTGGTCCAGGTGTAGAGCGTGATCATGGCGGCATCCTGATGATGTGTGGCTGTGCTGTCGCGGAAGACTGGGAAGGGGGGTATTTCATGCAGGCTGTTTCAATGCAATATTCCCGCAGCAGTGGTCTGATGCAGGCTCTGATATAGATTCTGGTGCAGATCAAACCGGCGCCATAGCCAAGACAGAAAGACAGGCAGAAAAGCAAAGCCCATGTCACCGCCATCCACTTATCAAGCCGCCTTCAGTACCAGCGCCCTGCGCGCCGTGGTGATGACGCTGCAGCCTGCGCCGGAGCAGGCGCAGCTTTTACTGGCCGGCACGGGTATGGACGAAGCGGCGCTGATGCGCGGCGATGGTTTTTTATCCTGGTCCGTGGTGCACAAATTGATCAGCAATTTGCTGCAGCTTTCGCCTCCCTCCGGTCTGGCGCTTGAGGCCGGCTATAGCGTCATCCCCACTTTGCATGGCCCCATGGGCATTGCTGCCATGAGCAGTGATACGCTGGATGAGGCCATGCACACCTTCAGCAAATACATGGCTTCGCGCTCACAGGTGCTGGTGGTGGAAATGCGCGAAGAACCCTCTTGTCAGGTCATGAGCTATCGCTTGCTGCCTGAGGATGATGAGGTGCGGCGCTTTCTCATGCAGTGCACGGTTGCTTCTTCCATGGCCTGTATAGAATTTCTCTTGGGTGAGAAAGTGCAGGGTGTGGAGCTGTGCTTCAACTGGCCTGAGCCGGCAGATATTTCCGCGTATGAGAAAATTTTTCACGGCAATGTACTGCGCTTTTCGGCAGCAGAGGCCGAGATATGGTTGCCGGCGCATTATATGCAGCGGCCGCTGCTCTCGCGTGATCGCCAGATGCGTGCCATTGCGGCGCAGCAGTGTGATGCCATCAAGGAAAGCCTGCGTCGGCAGGGCTTGTTCAGCGAAAGCATACTCACGCATTTGCGGGCGCAAGAGGGTGCCATTCCTTCTCTGCAAGAAACGGCGGCCTTTCTTAATTTGAGTGAGCGCACGGTGATACGGCGTTTGAAAGAAGAGGGCACGCGTTATCAGGATCTGGCGGATAGCGAAGCCAGCCGGCGCGCTGCTTTTTTGCTGGGCCTTCCGGGCGCCACCGTGGCCGCGGTAGCTGCGCAACTGGGCTATGCCGAACCCGCCAGCTTTCGGCGCGCCTTCCGGCGCTGGTTCGGCGTCACGCCTTCGGAGTTCAGGGCCTGAGAGTGTTAAGCCGCTGGCGCTGCTCAGCCGTCTCTAATATTCAGCCCTTGAATTGTGCTGGCCGTTTTTCCAGAAAAGCACTGACCCCTTCGACAAAATCTGGCGTTGCACAGGAGGCGAGAAAGCTTTCCTGCTCGGCCGCCAATTGCTCCGGCAGACTGTTTTGCAGCGACTGTGCCAGCAGTTTTTTGGCGCGGGCATAAGACTGTGTGGGGCCTGCCGCCAAACGACGCGCCAGCGCTAAGGCTTCATCCTGCAAACTCTCGGCAGTAACGAGGCGGTTGACGAGACCAAGACGCAAGGCGTCTTCACCGTGAAAGCGCTCTGACAATAAAATGAGTTCACGTGCTTGCCGCATGCCCATCAAGCGAGGTAGCGACCAGGTGGCGCCACCATCCGGAGTGGCAGCCAGATTCATATAGGCCATGTTGTAAGCGCTTTTCTCGCTGGCCAGCACAAAATCACAGGCGGCAATCAGGCTGATGCCTATGCCGGAGGTGCCGCCCGGCACACAGGCCACCACCGGTGCATGCAGGGCGGTAATGCTGGCGATAGCCGCATGTATGTTTTCAATGATCTGCTTGAAATAGGCCTGCCGTGTGGGCACATCCTGTTTCACCGTGCCGCTAAACTCGGCCACATCACCACCCGCCGAGAAATACTTACCCTGCGTGGTGAGCAGCACAGCGCGCAGGTCTTTTTTCAGCGCCAGTTGTGCAAAAACATCGCGCAAGGCTGCGCCCATGGCCAGATCAATCGTGTTCAGCGTTTGCGGCCGGTTCAGCGTCAGAATGACAAGGCCGTTTTCTTCTTGTTGCAGCACATGATCGGTTTCTTGATTAGCCAAGGGTATTCTCCAGAAAATACGGTAGTCATCGGATTTATTGTCATTCCCATGAACGCGGGAATCTCATGAAATAAGTGCGTGGTCTTCCCTGGCAGATTCCCGTTTTGCGGGAATGGCGGGGGGTACAGGGGCGGGCTGATGCTGAGGTGAGGCTCCGTGTTTGGCAAGAGGCGGATGATGCAGTGAAAAATGGCAAGCAAGGGCTGTCAGTCTCGAAAAGCGTCGGCGTCAGCGCACCAAGAGTAGGCGCCTGCAGGCGAGGCCCGTCGCGATGGCAACGCAGCCAGCTTTTCACGCGGGATAACGGCTTTCCATGTATTTACCGGGCGACACCCCAAACCAGCGCCGGAAGGCGCGGCGGAAAGTAGAGGCATCCTGATAGCCCAAGGCTTCAGCCATATCGTCTACGGTCTGCGCATGGCTGCGCATATGGCAGAGGGCTTGGCGGCTGAGTTCAGCATCCAGTAATTCACGGAAGGAAGTGCCTTCATGGTGCAGATGCCGCGCCAGGGTACGGCGCGAGGTATTAAGGGCCTGCGCCACTTCCTGCACCGACCAGCGTTGCTCCGGATGCAGACTCAGGAATTGACTGACCTTCTGCTGCCAGTGCCGCTCTTGCGCACGCTGCGCCAGACTTTGTTCGCAGTGGCGCAGCAGGGTGTGAAACAGTTCGGCATCACGACCGGGATTTGGGCGCGTGGCCAGCGTCAGCGGCAGGCTGATGAAATTCTGCGCGGACTGAAAATGCCAGCGTGCACCCAGATATTCTTTATAACTCTCAGTATGAGCAGGCGCTGCGTGGGTAAAGCCAGCCTCCATGCCCTGCTTGTTGCCGCTGGCAAGCTGTGTGAGCAGGGCAGACAGTCCAGCGACTAAAGCCTCTGTGAGAAAAAGCGCCGCTTCGCCCTGAATTTCTTCCGGCAAACGGATTTCCAGCAGCAGGCGTTCTTTGCTGCGCTGCAGATGGAATCGCAGCGCCGGAAATTGTAGGGCCTGAAAATGCACCAGCGTTTGTAGTGCCTCGTCGCCATTCTGGCTGCTGGCAAGCAGCGCACCCAGCGCGCCGTGTGCATGCAGCGGCAGGCGACTGCCCCATTCCAGCCCGAGTGCGGGATTGCCGGAAAGCGGCAGAGCATTGCGCATGATGCGTGCTTGCGTAGCGGTATCCAGCGCCTCGTCACCGCTTTCCAGTTTTTCTGGCGTGAGCGCTGTGCCGGCCAGCAGGGCAAGCCTGCCGGCGGCATCCAGCTCCAGATGGCTGGCGAGCAGGCGCGTGTAGCTGCGGGAAATCACGCCAGCACCTGCTTCACGGTTTTTTTTCGTCTATGGCGCCCAGCCCGAAGGCCGGCACGATGCCCGGATTATTGGCCAGGTGGTATTGCTTGCGCGCACGCCAGGCTTTGCCATAGCGATAAAAAGGCACGGTGGGGTAGAGGTGATGCATGAGGTGGTAATTCTGGTACATGAGCACCGGCGTCAGCAGCCACTCATGGCCGAGGCGCATGAGCGAAGAGCGCCAGGGATTATCGCTTTCACGCACGGCATGCGGGTAATGCGGCAACACCATGAAGACGAGACACATCAGGAAGAAACCGAAATACGTCGGCAGCCACCAGAGCCAGAACATGGGCTCGGGAATCCAGACGGTAAAGCCGACGATAAAGGCCAATGCAATCAGCAGTTCGCGACGTACCGCGCCTACTTTCAGGCTGGGCAGCGTGCTGGGGTCTTTGAAATATTGAAACACGTAAAGAAAAGGCCAGAAGCCCCAGAGCGGTATCAGCTTGAGTGAGCTGGCCAGGGTGTGATCCGGATCATTTTCTTCATTGGTGAAACGGTGATGACGCATATGCATGAGGCGCAGGATTTGCCCTGAGCCAAAGGGAATAGCGATGAAGGTACTGGTGCGCAGGATGAGCTCGTTTAACCAAGGGTAACGCGAGGCGGCGCGGTGAATGGAATCATGTGCTGGTGTGAACTGCAGATACGCGGCAAATGAATTCACGGTCATGCCCAGCCAGAACGGCCATTTGCCCATCAGGCAAAGTGTCCAGCCGACGGCGAACATGGCATAGGCCACCAGCATGAGGGCGACGGCGGGCACGGACACATGCGGGGGCACGCGCAACTCGGCGAGCAGCTCAGGCTGGTCGCCGGGAAAAGAGGAATTTTTTGTTGTCATGAAAGTTCTCCTGTGGCGACGGCCACTGTCGGCGCAAGCACGCTCCTGTAGTGAGTGTGCCTGCTGCCATAAGGGGGATAAAAGCTGACAGTGGCGACGCGCTGCGGGCTCAGGCCTTGGGGCGATAGATGTACTGGCCCAGTGCTTGGTAGCTGGGGCGGCTTAAGCTCAGCTTGATCATGTCGCGGAACAGGGTTTCCGGCAGCAGACGGCGTGCCGCGAGCAGAGCGCGTGCATCAATGCCCACGGAGTAACGCAGACGACGGCTGTCATCATTGGCGGCCTGCCAGATCACCTTGGCGGCATCTATCGGGCGCGAACCACCGGGGCCGATATCGTCCATCACGCCCAGTTGCTCGCGGCTGTAATCGGCATAAGTGCTTTCACCGGTGGCATTGGCGCGATCTGAAGAGCGGCCGAAGAAATTCGTATTCACGGCCCCCGGCTCAATGATTTTCACGCGCACGCCGAAGGGCTCCAGCTCATAGACGAGGCCTTCGGTAAAACCTTCCACGGCATGTTTGCTGGCGTTGTACACGCTGTACAGCGGTAGCGGCACGCGCCCCACCATACTGGCCACATTGATGACGAGGCCGGTGCGGCGCTGACGGAAATGCGGCAGCACGGCGCGGCAGACTTCCATGAGGCCGAAGACATTGGTGTCGAACTGGCGGCGTATCTGTTCTTCATTCTGGGTTTCAAACGCGCCCATAAGCGCATAGCCGGCATTATTCAGCAGCACATCAATCTTGCCGAACTGGTCCAGCGTGGCCTGCAGGGCGTTGTTGATGCTGGCCTTGTCGGTCACATCCAGTGCCGGTGTGATGACATTGGGCAGACGGGCCAGCTCGGGCTGGTCCGCCGGGTTACGCATGGTGGCGGCCACATTCCAGCCTTTTTCCTGAAAATATTTCGCGGTAGCGAGACCAATGCCGGAAGAGCTGCCGGTGATGAAGACGGTTTTTTTCTTGTATGCAGTGACCATGATTTTTCCTTGAATGATTCGCGGCGGATTACAGCGCCTGCAGGCGCACGGGCAATTTATCGGAGGGAGTGGGCAGGCTGGTGAAGTTCACCGGCATTTCATACGAGGCCGGCACGCTCCAACGGTATTTCTGTACTACCTGATGCAGGATGGCCTTGATCTGCATTTCCGCGAAATGCAGACCGATGCACATATGGGCGCCACCACCAAAGGGCACGAACTGGTAGGGATGCTTCTTGTGTTCATTGCGCTCGGCGCTGAAGCGGTCCGGATCAAAATGTTTGGGATTAGGCCACCACTCTTTCATGTGATGCGTGACATTGGGGCTCAGAATCACATAGATATTGGGCGGGATGGTGTAACCCTGAAATTCCACGGCTTTAACGGTTTTGCGCGGAATCAGGTGTACGGGTGAGAGCAGACGCAGCGATTCCTTCATCACGCGGTCCGTCACTTCCATTTTGGCCAGATCTTCGTGATCCAGATGGGCTTTGCCCAGTGCGGCGGACTCCTGACGCACTTGCTCCTGCCAGTCCGGATGTTTGGCCAGTTGGTAGAAAATGGAGGAGAGCGTGATGGTGGAGGTGTCGTGCGCGGCCATCATCATGAAGATCATGTGGTTAACCACATCTTCATTGCTAAAGCGCTGGCCGTTTTCATCTTCTGCCTGGCAAAGACGGGAGAACAGGTCTTCAGCCGGATTGGCGCGCTTTTCTGCAATGCGTGAGCGGAAAAACTGCTCAAGAATGCGGCGGCCTTCCAGACCTTTTTTCCAGCGTCCGCCCGGTACCGGGAAGCGCACCACGGAGGTGCCGGCCAGCACGCAATCTACAAAAGCCTGATTAATGCGATCAGCCTCAGGGCCCAGACGCTCGCCCATAAAGACATCGGTCGCAATATCCAGCGTGAGCTGCTTGATATGCGTGTGCACATGAAATTTTCGGTCCGTGCGCCATTTTTCTATACCGTGCTGTATGGCCGGGTTCATGCGTGTGAGATATTGCATGAGAACGGGCTTTTTGAAGGCGGCCTGCATGATGCCGCGATGAAAGCGGTGCTCTTCAAAATCCAGCAGCATGATGCCGCGGCGGAAAAAGCGGCCGATGAAGAATTCCCAGCCCTTGCTATTGGAAAAGGCATTTTCCTGATTGCGCAGCACCAGCTGATTGGCATCGGGGCCGGCCATGATGACGGCGGGCAAGCCAAAAGCGGTGCCGCGAATAATCGGCGAGCGGTGTTTTTTCACGAGGCCGAGGCCGGTACCCACGGGATTGGAAATCACGTTCAGGGTGTGGCCGATGACAGGCAGGCCGCCCGCATTGGGAATGGCATCCAGCAGGCGTCTGTCGTGCTTGCTCATGATGAGGCTCATGGAACTTCTCCGGAAAGCAGGCTTGAGTCTGCTTTCGCATTTATTTCTGATGAGTTCCTGATTCAGACGTGGGCGGGGTGATCGCTATCCGGGCGAATCACATCATGGGTTTTGTCACCAAACATGGAAGCCAGCGTGGCTTTTTGCGAGGCACGGCCGCGCTCTTCCTGACGCTTTTTCAAACGGGGAATGAGGCGCTGGCCGGTATAAGTGGCAAAGCGGGGGGCCAAGGTGGCCAGAGGGAACCAGGCCTTCACATCGTCTGGCAGGCCCAGCTGTTTCATTTTTTCAGTACCGAGAAAATATTGGCTCACGCTCAAATGCTGGTGATAGGCCAGCTTGCGGCGCAGTTCTTCGAAATTATCGTAATGGCGCTCCAGCGGCTCTTGCGAGAGTGCTTGTGCAAGCTCGCGTGTTGTCCAGTCAGGCTTGCTCTGCGTCATCAGCGTGTGCTGCAAGAGCAATACACCGCGGCTTTCTGTGAAGGCCAGCCAGCGATAATCTACGCCCATGATCCAGCAGGCATAGCTCCAGAGATGCATGACGGCTTTGGATTCACGCGGGGTGACAGGAATGCCGAGCTTGCGCAGGCCGCCCAGCATGACCACGCTGAAACCGAGATAGGTGGCAACCATATCCACTTGCGAAAGTGGCAGGCCCCAGACGCTGCTATCCCATTCTTCTTTATTGCCGAGATTGCGACGCACCAGTGCGTGCACGAGGCGCACATGCAGCGTGCTCTTGAAGCCATTGCCGAAACGACGCAGGCCATTTATTTCCGTGCAGTCCATCCACCATTTGCCGGTTTCGGCCACGCGCTGCGAAGTGCCTTTGTTGAGTGCGCCTGTCATCACCAGTGCTTGATTAAAGCCGGACAGCAGATAGCCGCCCATGAGCGCAAGATCGCGCAGCACATAGGGCGCGGCCAGACCGGTGCCGTGTATGAAACGGGCGCCGTCTTCCAGTAATTTGAAATCCACCCAGGCCGGCGGCTTATCGACCAGTTTGAAGAATTGGCGCAGCGGCTCCGGGCAATCCGGAATACTGCCCAAGCCTTCATTGAGCGCCTGGTCAAAAAGCGCACGCGCTTCGCGTGGGCCGTAGGCAAACATCCAGTCCACCAGCGCATCCATGGCGGGGTCGCCTTCCCAGAGCGCGCCGGTAACGGCGGCATATTCCTCGCGGCTAGGCGCCATCTCGCGGCCTAGAAACAGACGCAGCCAGGTTGGTGTCGGGCCTTGGGTCTTTTCGTAGGGGCGGGCGCGGGAGGGAACGGGGGCTTGGGTATAAGTAGTCATGGCCTGCGGGTACTCCGTGGGAATAGCGCAACCTTAATGACAGTAATTACTGATATTCAACTGATGTTTATTGCTTTTGTCCGACAAAGCTAAAGATTTGTGCCTTGGGGCCTCAGGGAGGGCCTCAGGCTTTGCCCTGAGCGATGGCTTGCACCGTGCCTTTTTCAAAGAAGGGCATGACCATTTCCACCAGCGCATCCACCAGATCGCCATCACTGCTGACCGGGGTTTGCTCGCTGACGTGGCGGCCTATGGTGGCGAACACGCTGATGCTGACGATATAGAGGCGCAGATGCAGGTTTTCGATGGGGAAGCGGCGGAAGTGCTGGGTGAAATACATGGTGGCCAGTTGCTGCGCATAGCGCTCCAGCCGCCCGATGCTGCGGTTGACCGAGAGATGCTGGGATTGCCGGGCCAGCTGCATGATGACGGGGTTGGCACGCACGGCATTGATGCCCAGCATGAGCACGGCGCGTATGAGCACATCGGGCTCAATGGTGCGCATATCGATGCTGGCGATGTAGTCGGCCACCTGCTTCAAAATCTGGTCGATGATGTCTTCCATCAAAGCTGCGACCAGATCGTCCTTGTTGGTGAAGTACTGATAGAGCGAGGCGATATCCACACCGGCTTCTTCGGCGATGTGATTGGTAGTGGTGAACTCCACGCCGCGCTGATGAATGACGCTGCCGGTGGCGTCGATCAGCTTTTTCACCAGCATGCGTGAACGCAGCTGCTTGGGTTGCTTGCGCATGAAGGATGGCACCGGAATTGTAAATGTCAGCCAATGCTGGTGTTTTAGGCCGGGCGGGTCAAGGCGGCTTTCTCAGCCGGCCAGATCGCGGCCAAAAATCTGGCGGGCAATGATCCAGCGCTGTATCTCGTTGGCACCTTCGTAAATTTCACCGATTTTCGCATCGCGGTAGATGGACTCCAGCGGAAAGGTCTGAGCTTCTGCGGACAACTCTCTGACGAAACCATAAGCGCCGCAGACCTGAATGGCGTCGCGGGCCATGTCCACCGCAAGCCGGCTGCCATAAAGTTTTGCCATGGCGGCCTCGATCTCGGCCTCGCCGTCGCGATCGAAGCGGAAGGCGGCTTTCTGATAGAGATTACGAGCATTCTCAATGCCGACCGCATGCTCGGCATAGCTGAACTGCCAATGCTGGAAGCGCGCCAGTTCGCGCCCAAAAACCTTGCGCCGGCTCATATAGTCAGTCGAAAAATCGAAGGCGGCCTGAGCCATGGCCACGCCTATGGCGCCGATACCCATGCGCCCCAAGGTCAATGCTCCCAAGGCGACGCGCAGGCCGCTGCCAGCACTGCCCACAAGGTGGTCGTCGGGCACGAAGACATTTTCAAAAAATACGTCGGCTGTCAGTTGCGCGTGATTGCCCATCTTTAGGTCGGGCTTGCCGACGCGCACCCCTTGGGCATGCATGTCGGCCAGCAACATGGTCTGCCGGTCGCCTGTACGAACCAGCACAAGGATGTAATCCGCCGCAACGGAGTTGGTGATCCAGCGCTTGCGGCCGTTGATCAAAAAGCCCCCCTCAACTTTTTCCGCCACCGTTTGCATCGAGGCAGGTGAAAGATCGGTGCTGGCATCGGGTTCGCTGGTGGCAAAGGAGCCCACAAACTCGCCGCGTATCAAGCGGGGAAGATAGCGGCTGCGCAATGGCTCGGGAGCGCACTCCAGTGTCTTGCCGACAAGAATGGCCTGGCCGTCGTATAGCGCCGATGCCAAGCCGGGAGAAAAATAAGCCAGCTCTTCGAGCACGGTCAGCGTTGCTAACGTCGGAAATTCCAAGCCACGGCCACCTACATCAGCTGCAAAGGGAATCTCGTAGAGACCGGCTTTTGCCATGGCCTGGAACAGCTCACGCGGGAAGCTTTCCGCCGACTCAGGGGTGGTATTGAGGCGATGTGCTTGTGGCCGGATAACGGCCTCGGCAAAGGCGCGCACCTCAGTGCGGATGCGGCGGGTTTCCTCGGGCAGCCAGGTGTCGTGAAACAGGGTATCGGCGCGGCGGGCCGGCGTAGGGTGGGTGGTGCTTGTGGCTTCGTGGCTTGCCATCAAGGATCTCCTGGTGAGGGGCTGCGGCTTGTTTTCGTGTTTTGAAATTAATACGATTAATTAGTCGCATTCAAGTCGCGTTACGGTTGTACTCAGGTCACACAGAGGAGGGAGAGTGATGCGCAAAAAACCTATCCAGCAACGCTCAAGGCAGATGGTTAACAGCATTATTGAGGCGACGGGGAGGGTCATTGCCGATGGCGGGCTGGATGCATTCAATACCAATCGTGTGGCCGAACTGGCGGGCATTAGCAATGGATCGCTTTACCAGTACTTCCATGACCGTACTGATCTCATGGAGGCCTTGCTGGAGAAAGTTGGTGGCGACTTGATGCAAAGCCTTAACCAGGTGTCCAAGCAGATTGATGTTCTAGGCATGGAGCTCTATGCCGTGGTCAAGCTGAGCCTGACGCAAGTGTTGACCTTTCTGCGTTCTGACAAGCTCTATCCCGAGCTGATACGCAACTGGCATCGTCTACCACTGCACCGTCTACTAGAGCCGGTTGAACAGTATCTGCTCACGACGAGTCGTCTTTATCTTCAGCATCGCTACGAGAACTATCCGCTGAAGCATTTGCAAACCAAACTCTATGTACTGGTCAATGGCGCGCTTTTCACGATGTTGCGTTTCCTCACGCAAGATAATCCCTTCATGAAGGAGGAAGAGGTGATCAACTGTTTGGTGGAAAATATTGTGCTCTCGCTGGAGGTGGGTGCACAAACCAGCCCTACAGCAGCGCCCTAATAAGGACATTCTTGTGGGTGATGTATTGTTAGAGCGAGGCGATGTCTGCGTTGGCTGCTTCGGAAAAGTGCTTCGGTGGTAGCGAAATCTACGATGCGTTCAAGGATGACGGTGCTTGCTGTGTCATCCGATTTTTTCATCCGCATAAGCGCAGCTCAGCTGCTTGGCTTGCTTGCGCATGAAGGGCTGCTACTACAGGAGCCGCCGTTTATTAAACAGACCAAGAGTCTGTGATGCTATACGCGGTGAACTTTCTGTCTAGAAGGCCACAACTACGGGCAATGGCGCGCCAAGGTTCAAGATGTGGGGCCTGAAGATGGCGAGAAAGGCTTTCAGGGTTTGGCCATAACTCAGAAAAACGGATAAGACCAAGATCAAAAGGGTCTTCTGCAACATCGTAGGCAATGCAGTCATCATTTTTATAAGTGGCCTCTACGAAAGCTTTTAGATGTGGCCTTATTTCTTCAAGCTTATCTGGAGGAAATCTGAGAAAGCCAAAGACAACTACTTTGGGTTGCATAAAAATTCCTTTTTTCTTTGTAACTATAAGCGGCCTAACGTTGGAAGTCAGCCGAACCGGCACGGTACCAGCTGCATTGATTTGTTAGAAAGTTATATCACTAGCCTGTTTTTATGAGGCTAACAATTAGTGCCTCAAGTTTTTTGTATATGTCTTCAATTTCTTGAAGGTCGTTGCAAGAAATTGCACCAGGTATTTGGCGAACGCCTCGATACCCGATACGGAGCTGCCAATCCTCAGGCTTTTTGGGGACAGGATAGCGCCCCTTCCACAATACGTTTTCCTCGATTTCAATCAGTAAATCTCTCTGCTTTGGAGATATTGAGATTCCACTCTGCTCTACATAGGGAAGGAGATCATGGGTTAGCCTTGCTCCTTTTTTGAAGTGCTTCGGGTCTTGAGCTACCAATACTCCCTTGGCCAAGTTTTCTATAGCAAGGCCAGCCAGCAGCACATATACGGGAAACGAATCGAGCGCTACCGAGAGGATGCCAGACTCTTGCTCTTGCTTTGAGAACTCCTCGGGATTTGAAATTGATTCATCCCAAGCATTGACGAATTCTTTGCTTATAAGATTGGCAGCCAACTTAAGGCGCCGAGCCTGCCTGAGCCAGAACCAAGCATTCTCGCCTTGAAGTTCGAATTGTCTTTCCCAATTCATGTCTGGAGGCCTAACGTTAGATTGACGTCATCCCGGCGAAGGCCGGGACCCATGCGGAAGTGAAGTTGCATCTGCTCTATGGATCCCGGCCTGCACCGGGATGTCGAATGAACAGCGATGTGGCGCCTCAGGGTAGGTATTTCACGCCCGTCAGCTTTTCCGAAACTTCCCAGAGTTGCTGCGCAATCTCTTCATTGCGGGCGAGGCGGCGGCAGCCGACTTTCACCGGGTAGCCGCGCAGGCCGAAAAGGCTGTCGGGGCCGACGTAGTCGCCATTTTTGATACTGGTATCGGTGGCCGCGCGCAGGGTGGGCAGGGCGCCGAGTTCGGCTTTCTGGGCCATCACGCCATTGGCGGCACGCCAGACGATGCGTTCAAACGCCGATTGCCTGACGTCAGACGCTACGTATTGCAGATTGGTATCCGAATAACCGGGATGTGCGGCGACAGCGTTCAGTGCTTTGTTATGGCGCTGCAGACGGCGCGCCAGTTCAAAGGCATACATCAGATTGGCCAGCTTGCTGTCGCCATAAGCGATCCAGCGTTGATAGCGGCGCTTTTCCCAGTTGAGGTCGTCCAGGTTGATGCCGGGGGTGGCGATGTGAGCCACGCTGGCCAAGGCCACAATACGGCCGCCGGATTTGAGGGCGGGCAGCAAATGGCCGGTGAGTGCGAAATGGCCGAGATGATTAGTGCCCATCTGCATTTCGAAACCGTCGGCAGTGCGTGCAAAAGGCACGGCCATCAGGCCGGCATTATTGATCAGCAGGTCTATGCCCGTGCCGGCGCTGAGCAGCGTGTCCGCGAAGGCTTTCACCGATACCAAGCTGGCCAGATCCAGCGCACGCACGTCGAGTTGTGCTGCCGGAATATCGCGCCGAATAGCATCGGCTGCGCTGGCGGCTTTTTCAGCATTGCGACAGGCCATCACCACCGTGGCGCCGCGTGTGGCCAGTGCGCGTGCCGTTTGCATGCCGAGGCCGCTATTGGCACCGGTAACCACGGCGAGTTTTCCGGAGAGGTCCGGCAAGTTGGCTTGCGTCCAGCGTGTCATGGTGTGGCTCCTGTCCTGTTCGATAGGCGTATAGAAACGGCGCCATTTTCTGCGCTGGCAGCATTGAACACCATGGCGCTGATGCTTGGCGGTTTGTTTTTGCAAAAAGAGCCGTACAGGGCCTGTCCCGGCCTGAGCCGGGACGACACCGCCGGGATGACCTAGCAGGCTTAGCCTCGCAGGGCCTTCTTCGCCTGCGCGGCATAACGGCCCAGCTTGGAGGCGCCCATCAGCGCGCGGAACACCTTGCTGTCACCGGCGGGGAGGATGCCGGCAGATTGCGTGGCATCAATGAAATCCCACAGAGTTTCGCCGTGGTACATCAGGCCTTCTTTATTGAAGTGGTAGCGGTCTAGCGCTACGCATTGCACAAAAGTGCCGTTGCCGTGGAGCACGGCGGCGCTGTCGTTATAGGGATGGAATTTGAGGCTGCCGGAGAAATGGCCGCTGCCGTAATAGCGCACGATGATGCGCATTTCGCCATTGGCCTCTACGTCCACATAAACCTGACCGGGAATGGGGTCGTAGCGCCAGTCGGGAATGGCCGCGAAGAACGCAAAGTTGTAGTCGATGAACTCATCCATGCCCGTGATGAGACGGCCGAAAGCGGTGGGGTCTATATAGGTGAGGTCGGGCGTGTAGAGCTCGTGATTCAGCGACATATCGCGCATCAACCAGCTCCACCAGTATTTCTTGGCCCACTCCAACATCCAGCCGATTTCCAGGCCGTGCTCGCGATAGAAAACAATCTTTTTCTCGAACTCTACGAACCATTGCTGCGTCATGGCGCGCAGTTCGTCTTCCTGCTTCACCCGGATTTGCCCACCACCGCGATTGGCAGAAAGAAATTGCGGCACCGGCTGATGCAGGCGCGGTTTGGCAATGGCGGCTTGGAATTGCTCTTCCGTGAATTTCGGCGTTTGGCTCATGACGCTCTCCATATGGTTGGGTGCAGATAAGGGCTGCTTGTCGTGTTTATGGTCTTGCTGCCTTGCCCTGAAAACTTAATCAGGTACCATTCGGTTCCAGATAGATTAATTCAAGAGTCCGGCCAAGAACAAGGGGCACTGCAATGGCGGTAATGAACGGCAAGAAAGTGGCGGTGGCAGTCTGGGGAGAGGGGGAATTGGCCCGGGCTTTGGCCTCGGCACTGACGGCGCATAAGGATATGGAGCTGGCCGCAGTCAGTTTAGCGAGTGCCGAGAGTACGGATGCTCTGCTGGCGAATGCTGCAGCTATTGTGATTCTGACGCCGGTGCCAGGCTTGGCGGCTGATGCCGCAGAGGCCTTGATTCTGCGTTTGCTTGGCGCGGGTAAGCGCGTGATTTCGCTCTTGCCTGTGCCGGCAGACAGCAAGGCGATTGCGGCGGCCTGCCAGCAGGGCGCTTCGGCTTTTTATGCCACGGGACTTTTCCCGCATCTCATGCTGGACCGTATGGCGCTGATTCTGGGCCGCGCTTTGCAAGATGTTGAGCATCTGCGCGTGGTGCAAAGCGTGGATGTGGCTGCCCTGCCGCCGGAGTTGATGAGTGAGCTGGCCGCAAGCGGCATAGGCCAGCACAACCAGACCGAACTGCTCAAGCAGCGCAAGGCAATGTTTGCGGCGGTGGCGCCGGGCTTGCTGATTTCACTGGGTTCATTCAATCACCGTACGGCAACGGATATGAGCGGCAAGCTGCGCACCACGACCGCGCTGCAGGTGCTCAAGGCCGAGAAAGAATTTGTGCATGGCGCCCTGCGTATTCCGCGCGGTGCTTTCACCACGGTGCAGGCCGTGCATCAGTGTTTTGTGGACGGCGTTTTGCGTCTGACCTGTGAAGAGCATTGGTATCTGGGCCGTGAGCGTGCCGTGTATGGCGAGGACATTCCCTACGGCAATATCAAATCGCCTTATGCTTTTACCGTGAATGTGGTGGGTGCCCCCAGCCGCCTTGATACGCAAATCACGCTGGATTCTGGCGAGTCTGCTAGTGAGTCAGGTAGCAATGCCCTGTTGCAAGCGCTGCTCATGAACGTGCTCTCTGCCATTCCTGCCGTGCTGGCTGCCACACCCGGCATCGTGCAGCGCGATGCCACGCCGCGCTATCAGCAGGATGAGCGTCTGCCCTTGCAGGCCGCCGCCAAAGCATCCGGCAAAAACAATGTGGGACGACGTAAACGCATTGTCATCTGGGGGCCGGGTGAAATCGGCGGTGCTGTCACACGTGCCGCACTGACGCGGCCGGATGTGGAGATTGTGGGCGCCCGTGTGTTCAGTCCGCACAAGCATGGTCGTGATCTGGGTGAGCTGGTCGGCATTGCGCCCATAGGCGTATTGGCCACGCGCTCCACGCAAGAAATTCTCGCCCTCAAGCCGGATTGCGTGGTGATGGCGCCGCAACCGCGCGCCATTGTGGAGGGGCTGGATAACGATGTGTTGCTGCTGCTTAAAAGCGGCATCAATGTCATCACCTCGGCGGCCTATCACAATGTTTCCATGCCCAACTGGCTGGTATCGGCGCAAACGCCAACGGCCTTGTTGCGTGAAGTGGCTTCTACAAAGGGCATGGCGCGCAATCGTCGCGAAGAAATCTTGTTTGGCGTGAATAGCAAGCTGATGCCTTTGCTGGACAATATGCCTTTCGCCGAAGTCTTGATGCCTGGTCTTAGTAAAGTGCTGGATAAAGTGCTGGCGCCTGCTGTGCAAAAAGAAATGCCCCGGCGCGCCACGCCGGAAGAATTATTGGCCGCCTGCCGAGAGGGTCATTCTTCTTTGCACGGCACGGGTGTGCATCCCACTTTCATGGCGGAACGCGTGGGCATGTCGCTGGCCGGCCTTGTGGATGAGGTGCAGCATATGCGCTTTATAGAGGCCGCGGATTTCAGCTATATGCCGGACGGCATGTGGGGCGGGCTGGATATGCTGGGCTTTGGCCGTCCGGTGTCTGAACTGGATGAAAACTATCTCATCGCCAAGGCCGGTGATTTTTATTACGGCGATGTTGTCGGCAATGCCGCGCATCTCTTGTTTTGCGTGCCCAGCGATAAGGTGCGTGTGCAACGCAGCTTCCGCGCCATTCCCGCTGTGCGCGATTTCAAAGTGGGCAGCATGACCATACGCCGAGGCCACGCGGCTGCCCTGCATATGGTGCACAAGGGCTTTATCGGCGATCACCATTTCTTCACGAATGAAGAATGCTGGTATCTGGGGCCGGAGCAGGAGTTTCGCGGTGACGATCTGCCTTTCGGCAATTTCGCCACGCCGCTTAGCTATACCGTGGATGTGCAGGGCAGAAGCCAGCGCGCCCGCATGCAGCTCAGCATGGATGGCACGGGGCGTGCGGCGGAATTATTGAGCGGCACTGCGACGACAACGGCCGACCAGCGTTGCGCGCTGGGCCAGCAGATGCGTAAAGAAGGCGTGACCAATCCCATCACCAATGCCACCGCCATGGCCATACTGGATGCGGTCACGCCCATCAGTGAAATGGGAGCAGGCGTCATCATTGACGATGTGCGTCCGGCCTTTAAAAGTCATGCTTTATGATGATATTGCCACGCTTCTTTTTACCTGAGAATTTCTGACAGGAAGGAGGGCGAGGGCAGTATTATAAATAGCCCTTCGACAGGCTCAGGGCGAACGGGGAATCGTAAGCCGTAAGCCGTAAGCCGTAAGCCGTAAGCCGTGAACCGTGAGCCGTGAGCCGTGAATGGCGGACGGTGAATGAGTCCGCCGTATTTTTCACAACCGTTCGGGCTGAGCTTGTCGAAGACCATTTGATGAAAATTTTTTATCAACGCAGATTCGTGTAGTTTCTTATGACGATAACGCTACGTACCTATCAGGGCGCTTCTGCCGAAGACCGTATACAAAGCCGCCGCCAGCTGCTGCTGGATGTGGCCTTTGAGGCCATGGCTTCCGGCGAGTGGAATGCCATGTCCATCAATCAGCTGTGTCGTTTGGCCGAGCTCAATAAGCGTTATTTCTATGAAAGCTTCGCCAGCCTGGAAGACACGGCGGCGGCAGTGATAGAAGACATGTCCTCGCGCCTGATTTATATCGCCTTCACCACGGCCGATGAAGGCAGCAAGGCCGGCCTCTCCAGCTTGCAGATTGCTCGCAAGGCGATGAAAGAAGTGGTGCTCTATCTCACGGAAGATGCACGCCGCGCGCGCGTGCTGTTCGGCGAAGTGGCGGGTAATCCGCTGGCCAAGGAAAACCGGCGCAAGGTTATCGATTCGCTGGGCAAGGCGGTTTCCAGCTATGGCCTCAAACATTACGAGGCCGGTGGCAAGACTGATCCCATGGCGGAGCTGGTGTCCTCCTTTTTGGTGGGAGGCACGATTGAGGCCGTGCTGAACTGGCTGGATGGCGGTATTGCCATGTCGCGCGAGCAGCTTATGGAGGATATGGCCACGCTCTGGAATGTGAATGGCGATGCCGCGGCGGCCATTGCCCGGGAGAGAAGCTGAGCATCTTGCCGCACTAAGCCCTGATCACAGGAATATTAAAAGGCCGCTGGATGCAGCGGTCTTTTTGTTGCCGGGCTCTAAGTAATGGGCGATTTCAAGTTCATGAATTTGGCTAAGCATTTTACTGGATGAAGACGATCACTCTTCCTAATGTATTGAGTTTAATGAAAGTTTAATCTCGCTTTTTGCCGGCATCATTTTCTTGTCTGGCGTGATCATGACCGGCTTGGAAAAATTGTCATATAGCCGGAATAAGGCCGTGGCTGAATGATTATCCGCGCCTGAAGGAAGAGATTCCCTAGCTGCGCGAGCCGGCCGGCAATCTGCTGTCGCGGCTTGGTCTTTGGTAAGGAATTTGAAAAACAAAAAGGCCGCTTCAATGAAGCGGCCTTTTTGTTTGATTTGGCTCCCCGAGCTGGGCTCGAACCAGCGACCTAAGGATTAACAGTCCTGCGCTCTACCAACTGAGCTATCGGGGAATGGCAGAGGCCGCGAATAATAGGGATGAGGGCGGGGGTGGTCAAGCAGCAAAAGCATCTTTTTCTGAAGAAAAAACAAAGCCGCTGAATTAGCGGCTTTGTTTTGCTTTTCAAAGGCTTGGATGGCGGTTTTTCAACCAGCTTCCTTAGCCTTCGATAGCTTTCTTGATACGGCCCAGCGCGTCTTCCAGCACCTTGGGGGAGGTGGCGTAGGAAATGCGCATATGACCATCAAGACCGAAGGCCGAGCCCGGCACCACGGCAACGCCGACGGTGTTGAGCAGTACTTCGGAGAACTCGAGGTCGTTCTTCAGACCCAGCTTCTTGATGGCACCTTCGACATTGGCAAAGGCGTAGAACGCGCCATCGGCCGCTGAACAGGAAATGCCTTCGATCTTGTTCAGCGTTTCCACCACATAGTCGTGGCGCTCTTTGAAGGCATTGACCATGGGCACCAACACATCCTGCGGACCATTCAGTGCCGCTTCAGCCGCCACCTGAGAGATTGAGGCGGGGTTGGAGGTGGACTGGCTCTGCACATTCTTCATGGCATTGATGAGCTTCACCGGGCCGGCGGCGTAACCGATACGCCAGCCGGTCATGGCATAGGCCTTGGACACACCGTTAAGCACGATGGTGCGGTCATACAGGTCCGGCGCCACGGTGACGATGTTTTCGAATTTCTCTGCAGTCCAGATGATGTGCTCGTACATATCATCGGTGGCGATGAGCACATGCGGATGTTTGCGCAGCACATCAGCCAGCGCGAGCAATTCGGCCTTGGAGTAGACCATGCCCGTGGGGTTGGACGGGCTGTTCAGCACCAGCAGACGGGTTTTTGGCGTGATGGCCGCATCCAGCTGCGCTGCCGTGATCTTGTAGCCCTGCGACTGCGGGCATTCGATGCACACAGGCACGCCGTCGGCGATCAGGGTCATGTCCGGGTAAGACACCCAGTAAGGCGCCGGAATGATGACTTCATCGCCCTTGTTGAGTAGGGCCAGCGTGAGATTGAAAAAGCTCTGCTTGCCACCGGAAGAAACCAGAATCTGGTTGGCGGCGTAATCGAGATTCTGGTCACGCTTGAACTTGGCAATGATGGCCTTCTTCAAGCCCGGGGTGCCGTCCACAGCGGTGTACTTGGTAAAGCCTGCTTCGATCGCCTTGATGGCGGCCTGTTTGATGTGCTCGGGGGTATCGAAATCGGGCTCACCGGCACCGAGGCCGATAATGTCCCGGCCCGCAGCTTTCAGCTCAGCGGCCTTGTTGGTGACGGCCAGAGTCGGGGAGGGCTTGATGCTCAGTACACGTTCAGACAGACGGATGTCCACGGCAAAACCTCGTGTTGGACAGATTAGGGGGGGAGCGAAGCCGGCGGATAATACCGGAAGCCCTTGCTGTCTTAAACCGGGAAAATGTGTGGCTAAGCGTTAATTGCAAGCGGCTGTTGCGCTGCGGTCTCGGGGCTGCGTTCGCGGCAGTCGTGATGGGGAAAGCGCAGGCGGCCGAGTATGGGTGTGAGCAGGGGTTCAGCACCGGCATCGCGGATTTCTTTCAGAAAGCCCGGTAAATCCACGCCGGGAATGAGATCGGGGTCGGCGTGTAGTGGCGTCATCATCGTGTCCCAGTGACAGGGGATGATCCAGCGGGGCTTGAGCAAGCGCACCACATCTTTCACGTAATTCGGCCTTGCCTTACGGCCGATGGCGCAGAGGCAGACGACATCAGCCTGCTGGCCTTCCAGCTCGGCATTGATGAAATCGGCACTGTCGATATGGACGATGCGCAAGCCGCCGGTATCCACCACCCAGTTGAGTACGAGGCCGTGTTTGAGATCGCCGGCGCGGGGTGGCCAGGGCGGAGGCATGGTTATGTCGCCAGGCATGGGAATACGGCCCATGAGTTTGCCGTGCCGTGAGGGCAGGCCGCGTATTGTCCATTTGCCGCTGGCAATGTCTTCGCGCCCTGCGGTTTCCACTAGCTGATGCGGCAACAGGCCGGCGGCACGGCCGACCATGATGGTGGAGCTGGAGCCTATGAGGCGGGCGCCGGTCTGTTTGCAGAGATCGGGGGCATCAAGGATATGGTCGTAATGGGCATGACCAACCAGTACATCATCCGCATGAGGAATGGTGCGGCGTATCAGCTCTACATCCGGGTGCAGGCGGGCAGATAGGGTGCGACGCAGATTGGGGCGGGAAAGGTAGGGGTCCAGCACCACGGTGCGGTGTTCGCTCTTGATGATGAAGCCGGCGGTCCCCAAATAGGTGATCTCTATGGTTTCACCCTCGTGCTCCAGAGAGCAGAACCATTCCGTCTGTGCCTGTTTCAGGCCAATCATGCGCTTCCACAAAGCCATTTTTTGTTTTCCTCGCGGTCCTGCGTCCTTGCAGGGAGTCGCGGCAAGATTAATCCGGAGTGGGTTTTGCTCACAGCACGGGAATTACGCAGGCTGTCAGCCGCTTGTCAGTTAGAGCGCAGCGACAGGCTGTGTAGAATGGCCGGTCCTGAATGAGGTTCATCATGAGCGAAAACGTCTTCCAGTTGGAATCGGAATTTGCACCGGCCGGTGATCAGCCGACGGCTATCGCCAAGCTGTGCGAGGGGCTGGAGGACGGGCTGTCGCATCAGACCCTGCTGGGTGTTACCGGCTCGGGCAAGACCTTCACCATTGCCAATGTGATTGCGAAAGAGCAGCGCCCGGCCATTATTCTTGCGCCCAACAAGACGCTGGCGGCGCAGCTCTATGGCGAGTTCAAGGAATTCTTTCCGAATAATGCCGTGGAGTATTTCGTTTCTTATTACGACTACTACCAGCCGGAAGCCTATGTGCCGTCTTCGGACACCTTCATCGAGAAGGATGCGTCCATCAACGAGCATATCGAGCAGATGCGTCTATCAGCGACCAAGGCGCTGCTGGAGCGACGTGATGCCATTATCGTGGCCACGGTCTCCGCGATTTATGGTCTGGGTGATCCCGACGCCTATATGAAAATGCTGCTGCATGTGGCGACGGGTGAGCGCATGGATCAGCGCGCGATTTTGCGCCGTCTTGCAGAAATGCAGTACACGCGTAATGACATTGAGTTTTTCCGTGGCACCTACCGTGTGCGCGGCGACATTATTGATGTGTTTCCGGCGGAATCTGAACGTGATGCCGTGCGTATCGAGCTCTTTGATGAAGAAGTGGAAAAGCTCAGCTGGTTTGATCCGCTCACGGGCGAGCTCATCAAGAAAGTGCAGCGCATCACCATTTATCCCAAGAGCCATTATGTGACGCCGCTGGAGCGCATCCATGCCGCGATTGAAGCCATCAAGGAAGAGCTGCCGCCCCGGCTGACTTTCTTTCATGACAACGACAAGTTGATTGAAGAGCAGCGCCTGCGTGAACGTGTGCGCTTTGATATCGAAATGCTGCAGCAGCTAGGCTATTGCAATGGCATCGAGAACTACTCACGGCATCTCTCCGGGCGCCAGCCGGGTGAGGCACCGCCGACCTTGTTCGACTACGTGCCGCCCGATGCCATTCTGATTGTGGACGAGTCGCATGTGACCATTCCGCAGCTGGGTGCCATGTATAAGGGCGACCGGGCCCGTAAGGAAAATCTGGTGAATTACGGTTTCCGTCTGCCCAGTGCGCTGGATAACCGGCCCATGATGTTCGAGGAGTGGGAGCGTATTGCGCCGCAGACGATTTTTGTCTCGGCCACTCCCGGGCCGTATGAGGCGGCAAAAAGCGGGCAGGTTGCGGAGCAGGTGGTGCGTCCCACCGGGCTTGTTGATCCGGAAATTGAAATTCGGCCGGCGACCACACAGGTGGACGATCTGTTCTCGGAAATCGGCAAGCGTGTGGCGTTGGAGGAGCGTGTATTGGTGACCACGCTCACCAAGCGCATGGCAGAAGATCTCACCGATTATCTGGCCGATCACGGCGTGAAAGTGCGTTATCTGCATTCCGATATCGACACCGTGGAGCGCGTAGAAATCATTCGCGATCTGCGTCTGGGTGTGTTCGACGTACTGGTGGGTATCAATTTGCTGCGTGAAGGCCTGGATATGCCCGAGGTTTCACTGGTGGCGATTCTGGATGCGGACAAGGAAGGTTTCTTGCGCTCTGAGCGTTCGCTGATTCAGACCATAGGGCGTGCGGCGCGTAATCTGAACGGCCGCGCCATTCTCTATGCCGACAAGATGACGGGCTCCATGCAGCGCGCTATTGATGAAACAAATCGGCGTCGCGCCGTTCAGGTTGCTTTCAATCTGGAACACGGCATTACGCCGCGTGGTGTCAGTAAATCCATCAAGGATGTGCTGGAAGGAGCGTATGTGGCGGCCTCGCCGCGTGGCGCCAAGGCACGCAAGGTGGCCGAGCAGGCGGCGGAATACAACAGTCTGCTGGGGAATCCCAAGGCACTGGCGGCCCGCATCAAACAGATGGAAACCGAGATGCAGGCCAAGGCTCGCAATCTCGAGTTTGAGGAGGCAGCCCGGATTCGCGATGAAATCCATCGTTTGCGTGAGCACGCCTTTGTGGCATGAGCCTCTGCCGGTCATGCCGAAGGCAACACCACCGGTCCTGGCACTCTTTGCTAAAGCTAATGTGAATCAAGCGCTTGGGGAGTGATTCCAGAACTCCCCTCAAGAAATGCAAGAGGGGCTGGACGCACCAGACTTGTACACAGAAAGTGGCTGCTTACCGTGGAACGATAGAGGAACCGCGATTCACGGATCAGTCATTTTAGTGAAACACGCAAGTTATTGATTTTAAACAGCGAATTTAATCGTTCAAAAAACCGTCAAATCGTCGCAAGACGCCAGTTACGGGCTTTCACAAAGAAACACAGGTACTTTTCCACTACTTTATCCACAGCTTCTGTGGATAAGCCGGGGCCGGTTTCTATTGACAGAATCGGCATGTCGAACTTCCCCGAGGTTTAAGGGCCTTTTCAGCTAAAAAGATCACCTGCCTGTGCGAGTGCCAGTGAGGGATGGTCGGTGATGATGCTGTCGGCGCCGTCATGTGCCAGTTCCTGCATGCGCTCTACGCTATTCACCGTCCAGGTGGATACACGCAGTCCGGAGGCATGTGCTGCTTCTATCAGGGAGCGGCTGCAGCGCTCTTGATGTGGACCAATCGAGCGGCAGCCAAGAGCTAGGGCGGCGCCAATGGCATCGCCGGGAAAATCCTTTTCAAACAGGAAGCCGCGCGGAATGTCCGGAGCGTTTTCTTTTAATAGTTGCAGATAGCGTGGATTGAAGGAGGTGCTGTAGGCGCGCTCACCAAAGCCGAATTCGCGCCAGAGCAGGGGGAATTTTTCGGCCACGCGCCGGCTGTCTTCTTCGCTGCGCGCCTTGACCTCGAATTGTATGTGCTCGAAATCCTGCAGTACTTCCATGACGGCACGCAGGGTGGGCACGCCTTCGGTGACAGGCCAGTCGGGAAAGGCACGGTGGCAGGCGTCCATGGCTTGCAGTTCGGCGGCTGTATGTGCGCTGACCTGGCCGCTGGCCAGAGTGCTGCGCTCTAGAAAGCCATCGTGAATGACCACGAGCTCGCCGTCAGCACTGAGCTGTATATCCAGTTCCACAGCCTTGATGCCGAGATCACGCAGATAGCGGAAGCCGCTAAGGGTGTTTTCCGGTGCTTCGCCGCGGGCACCACGATGGCCTATGAGTTTCATTTTCTTCCGTTTCGCTGCTGCTGTGTTGGCGGATTCCTGCAGGCATAAAAAAGCCGGCTCAGGGCCGGCTTTTTTATCACGACAACAGCATCAGTTGATGATGATGCGGCCGGTGACCGGGTCGAAGGTATAGCTGCCATCACCCTTGGGCTTCTTGGGCTCTTCGACGGGAGCCGCTGCTGGTGCAGCTGGAGCCGGCATCGGGACTGCTTCGGCGGCCGGTGCTGCAGGCGCATCGGTAACAGGAGCCGGCGGCGGTGTGACGGCAGCTTTGCTGGCCGCTTCGCGTTCCGTACGCGCTCTGGCCATGGCTTCATTTTCACGAGCCTGGCGCTCGGCCTCTGCATTATTGGGGACAAGGGCTGCAGGGGCTGGCGCTACCACGGGCACTGGGGCAGGTGCCGGTGTTGCTACGGCAGCTGGAGCAGGGCTTGGGGCGACAACAGGTTTGGGCACCGGTGCGGCAACGGGCTTGGGAGCTGGAGCGGCTGCCGGGCTGCCAGCGACTTCCACACTCTGGATGACGGTGCTGCGCTCGAAAACTACAACGTAGCCGTTGTATTCCCAGCGCGTGATGGGCGGATGGCCAACGGCCGCGTTCTTTTTGATTGGAGCCCCGAACTGCTGCTCAACCGTCTGCATACTCATACCCTGATTGGGCAGCGTGGCGGCATAAAGCGGAGAAATCAGTGCAAACAAGAGGGCGCCGGTGCTGAGCTTGGCACGCATCATCGTCCCTATCCCTTTGTGGTTGTTATGGAATTCTCAAGGATGCTAGAGGCTTAGCGGTGAATATTCAACCGTTTTCGGGGTTGTTAAAGTCTTCCACCACCTCGTTTTGGCGAACTTTGCGAATGATGTCACGGGCCAGAGTCTGGCGGTCGTGATGGCGTATGTTCACAAAGGCCACGCCCGCCCGGTAACCCTCCAGATCCTCGTCCTCACAAAAGACCACGCGGCCTATGGCGGCGATATGGTAATTGCGCGCCTGATTGCTGATGGCCAGATGCAGGTAGATGCCCGGGGTCAGGGGCTCAGTGGCATGGAAGGAAAGGCCGCCCTGGGAGAGATTCACGCGCTGGGGTACCGGAGAAAGCATGCGGCCCAGGCTGTCTTCTATGGCTTGGGCAATGATGTCCAACTTGAGGTTGATGGCCTGGATGAGGCCGCCCAGACGCGGACTTTCCCGCATCAGGGTATCGATCTGGCTGCGTTGGACATTGTCTATCTGTGCCAGCTCCTCAGCCAAGGTGAAGTGTTGGGGTAATTCAAAACGGGTGTCGTAGGGATCGGCTTCGATCTCGCGGGCACTGATGCGCTGGTAGATGACGGCGAGGGTGGAGTTAACCCGCTTCTCGTTGCGGCGTTCAGCGGCGCGTGCTTCCAGTTCTTCCTGTTCGCGACTCATACCGTTTCCTCTTCTTGTTGTCCTGTGCGCTTGCTGCTGTGTCGGTCATTTGTGCAGGCGCACTTGTCGGGCTTGCGTTGAACTTCCCCAACTGTGTTTAATGCGCCGCATGTTCAAGCCCCTGCCTCTTTTTATCGGCCTGCGCTATACGCGCGCCAAACGCCGCAACCACTTCATTTCCTTTATCTCCCTGACGTCCATTCTTGGGCTCATGCTGGGAGTGGCGGTGCTTATCACCGTTCTATCGGTGATGAACGGCTTCGATCGCGAGCTTAAAAACCGCATCCTCGGCATGGTGCCACATGCCACTCTCAATGCCTATGAGCCCTTTCGCAACTGGAAAAAGGTGGTGGACTATTCCCTGCGTGAGAAGGGTGTAGTGGCCGCGGCGCCCTTCAATCAGTTGCAGGGTATGCTGACCACGGGCAGTCAGGTTAGTGGCGCCATGATCACCGGTATTGAGCCGGCGATGGAAAAGAAGGTTTCCATCATTCAGGACCATATGAATGAGGGCAGTATTGATGCTCTGCGTGATGGCGAGTTCGGCATCGTGCTGGGTTCCGGGCTGGCGGCCAATCTGGGCGTGATGGTGGGAGATAGGGTGACGCTGGTTTTGCCCGAGGCTTCGCTTTCGCCCGCGGGCGTGATTCCCCGGTTCAAGCGCTTCACCGTGGTTGGTATTTTCAAGGTGGGGGCCGATATTGACGGCTTGCTGGCTTATATCAATCTCAATGACGCTGCACGCCTCTTGCGTATGGAAGGCAAGGTACAGGGTGTACGTCTCAAGCTGAATGATCTTTTTGAAGCGCCCGCAGTCAGTCATGCACTGGTGCAGAAGCATCCGGAATTTTTCTATGCCAGCAACTGGACGTTGACTCACGGCAGTCTTTTCAGCGCCATCAAGATGGAAAAGGCCATGATGGCCTTGCTGCTGGGCTTCATCATTGCGGTGGCAGCGTTCAATATCGTTTCCAGCCTGGTCATGGTGGTGACGGATAAAAAAGCCGATATCGCCATTCTGCGCACGCTGGGCGCCAGCCCCAATACCATCATGAAAATTTTCATGGTGCAGGGCACGATAGTGGGCGTGGTGGGCACGGTCAGCGGCGTGCTCTTAGGCGTGCTGCTTTCGCTCACCATCAGCGATATCGCCACCGGCATAGAACATCTTTTTAATGTCAGCCTTTTCGATGCTTACTTTGTGAATTATCTGCCCTCACAGCTGGAGCTGGATGACGTGGTCTGGGTCAGCATTGTGGCTTTTACCTTGGGCTTTATAGCCACGGTATATCCCGCACGCCGCGCTGCTCGTGTGCAACCGGCGGAGGCCCTGCGTTATGAGTAATCAGGGCGTGAGTAATTCGGGAATGAGTGAGCTAGTGCTGGAAGCGCGTGGCCTGACCAAGCGTTTTGAAGAAGGTCCGCAGCAGCTGGAAATCTTGCACGGCGTGGATGTGAGTGTGGCGCGTGGTGAGTTTGTGGCCATCGTCGGTAGCTCAGGTTCGGGCAAGACCACCTTGCTGCATCTGCTGGGCGGGCTGGATACGCCCAGTGCCGGTGAAGTGAAAATCTGCGGTCAGGATTTCAGTCGCTGCAATGAAGTTCAGCGTGGTGTGCTGCGCAACCGTCATATCGGCTTCGTGTATCAGTTCCACCATCTCTTGCCGGAGTTCACGGCGCTGGAAAATGTATGCATGCCGCTTTTGCTGCGTGATGGCGATATTCCGGCTGCCGAGAAAAAGGCAGAGGCCTTGCTGCGGCGCGTGGGGCTGGGTGCACGTTTGGAGCACAAGCCTTCGGAATTGTCGGGTGGCGAGCGTCAGCGTGTGGCTTTGGCGCGCGCTCTGGTGACTGAGCCGGCCGTGGTGCTGGCGGATGAGCCCACCGGCAATCTGGATAACGATACATCGCAGGAAGTGCAGCAATTATTGTTCGAGCTGAATCGCGAGCTGGGCATTAGTCTTGTCATCGTCACGCATGATTTGACCTTGGCTTCGTCTGCCGGTCGCGTGCTGCGTATGGATCATGGTCGTCTGACAACACCGGCAACCTGAGCCCTTCTCTTCATTCCTTTCACGAAGCGTTGATGCCAAAGGCCTGTATTCAGGCCTGACGGTTTTTCCGTGCCTGCTGACGCTGCCTCCATGCGCGTACGACATGCCAGCGCCAGAACAGGCGCATCAGCAGATAGCCCGTGCAGGCCATGGTGAATCCGGTGCAGAGCGCGCCCAGTGCGACCGGCGCGAGATAGCGCGAGAGTTGCGGCGAGTGGTGGCCGGCAATGCCCAGACTGCTCAGCCAACTGCCGAGTTCGGTCACGGTGGGCATGGGCTGCCCCAGCAACAGGCTACCCACCCAGCAGGCCAGCCAGAGTAGTGGCAGTGCGGTAATGGGATTGCTGATCCAGACCAGTGCAACGGTAAGCGGCAGATTGACGCGAAACAGCAGGGCCAGCGCCGTAGCCGGCACCATCTGCAGTGGCATGGGCAGCATGGAGCAGAAAAGTCCCCAGAATACCGCCCCAGCGGCTGAGCGCCGGTTCAGATGCCAGAGGCTGGGATCGGCCAGACGATTGCCCATAAAGCGCAGCGACGGATGCCGTATCAGTTTTTCGGGTTCGGGCAGGTAGCGGCGTATCAGATGCTTGGGCATGGGGCTAAGGCGTGGTGGCAGGCCGCGCCATCTTTTCCAAATGCCGGGCAGGGGTCAATGCGAATCTTGCAGAGTTTGTGGACGGGCCGGTGCGGCCTTTGGCGACTTGATGCGTGGTGACGCAGCCAAAGCGGAAATGCCGTGCTAAAAGAAGCGGGTTTGCCCATCACAAGGATGTGTCATGGCAATTCTCGTCGCGTTGGCGGCAGGTCTCCTGCTCTTGCCTCTTTTACCGCTGTTGCCACCCCTGTGGCTTAGCCCGGCTCTGGCGCTGTTCAGTCTGCTGGCCTCGCGCCTTTTGCGCTGGCGTATTCCTCTGCTTTGTTTGGCTGCGCTGCTGAGCACATTTTCCTGGTCGGTGCTGATGGCCCAGCGCGCGCTTGATGCACGCTTGCCGGCGCAATGGGAAGGGGTGGAGCTAATGGCAACAGGCCATATCAGCGCTTTACCCGAGCCGGTGCCGCGCGGCCAACGCTTCCGTTTTCGTCCACAGACATTGCGCGGTCCGGCTGGCGAGGCCATTGCGGCTGTTGGTGAAATTCAGCTTTTCTCCTCTTTGCCGCAGCTACTGCTGCCGCAGTCATTTTGCCAACTGCAGGTGCGGCTCAAGCGTCCGCATGGCGCGGCCAATCCCGGTGGTTTTGATTATGAGATATGGCTGCTTTCCGAGGGCGTGATGGCGACGGGAACGGTCAAGGCCATGCAGTGTGAGCCGGACGACACTGGTTTCAGTATGGATGCGCTGCGTTGGCGCTTGCGTCAGGCTTTTCAGCAGCAATTTCCGGAATCGCCGCAGGCGGCGGTTTTGTTGGCGCTGATCACGGGAGATCGGGCGCTGGTGCCGGCAGAAGACTGGGAGCGTTATGTGGCGACCGGTGTTGTGCATCTCATGGCAATTTCTGGTTTGCATATAACCCTGCTGGCGGTGGTAGCTGCTTTTCTGGTGCTGGGTCTGTTGCGCTTTTTCCCCCGGATTGCCCTGCATTGTCCCTTGCACCGACCCGCCTTGCTGGCCGGATTTTTCGTGGCGCTGGCTTACAGTCTGGTGGCCGGATTTTCTGTGCCCACGCAGCGCACGCTCATCATGCTGGGTGTTGTCCTGCTGGCGGTTTGCAGTGCGCGTCGCTTGCCGCCGCTGAGCATTCTGTTGCTGGCCTTGCTGGCGGTTTTACTGTGGTCGCCATTGGCTGTGCATGCCGCCGGTTTCTGGCTGTCTTTTGGGGCGGTCGCAATTTTGCTGATCATGGGGCAGCCGCGGCATGAGCAGCCTTTGTGGCGTCAAGCTTTGCGCATGCAGCTCTGGATGTCCTTGCTCCTGCTGCCGCTTACACTCTGGTTTTTCGAGCGCGCCAGTCTGGTATCGCCGCTGGCCAATTTGCTGGCAATTCCCCTGATTACTTTTGTGGTGGTGCCGGCGGGTCTGCTGGGCCTGCTGGCATGGCTCTTGTCCGCCAATACCTTGGCGGTGTTTTTCTGGAAAGTCGGTATTTCTGTGCTGACCTTGCTCGATGCCTTGCTGGAGCAAATGCAGTCGTGGCAATGGGCAAGTGCAGATTGGAGTCTGCCCGGGTGGGGGGCTCTGCTGTTTTTTTGTCTGGCCCTGTTCTGTCTGCTGCAGCCGGTACGACCCGCCTGGCGCTGCCTGACGCCATTTTTTCTGCTACCGCTTTTTCTGTTGCGCGAGAGCGTTCCCCCCGGGCAGTTGCGCGTGGTGGTAGTGGATGTGGGGCAGGGGCTTTCTGTGTTGGTGCAAACCTCGAGGCGCAGTCTGCTTTACGACAGCGGCCCTGCGCTGGGGGCGGATAATGATGCCGGCCGCCGGCATGTCTTGCCGGCCTTGCACCAGTTGGGTGTTTATTCACTGGATCTCTTGCTGCTCAGCCATGACGACAATGATCACACTGGCGGCGCCGCCTCCATTCTCCAGAGGATGCCGGTGGCAGCAGTGGCGGGTGTTAAGCCCCAGGGGCTTACGCGTCCAAGAGCAATCCCGTGGCGGGCTTGTCGCGCCGGTCAACGCTGGCAATGGGATGGCTGGGATTTTGAGCTGTTGTATCCGGATGAAAGCGAGTGGCAGCAGGTAGCACGCGACAATAACCGCTCCTGTGTATTGCGTGTCAGTCGCGGCCAGGCCGCCATCCTGCTGCCGGGCGATCTGGAGGGGCAGGGTGAACAACTGTTGCTGTCGCGGCTGGCGGCCTCTTCTTTACGTGCTCCGGTGCTGGTGCTGGGCCATCACGGTAGCCGCAATGCCAGTTCGCAGGACTGGCTGGCAGCCGTGCAACCGCGGCTGGCCATCGTCTCTGCGGGCTATCGCAATGCGTTTAGGCATCCCAGTCCTGTCTTGCTGGAGCGGCTGCAGCAAGCTGCAATTCCCTGGCGTAATACCGCCATGGCGGGGGCGCTAATACTGACTCTGGATGAAGGGGGTAAAGTGCAAGTGCTGGAGTTTCGTCATGAGGCCGGCCGCTATTGGCAAGATGGTGAAACGGCAAGCATTTTTTGAGAATCAGGACGTGCCGGGTGTGCTTGGCGGGGTAGGGTTTAACCGGTAAAGTAGTCGCGATTTTGCCGGGGATGCCTCGGTATTTTGACCATTTGGGAGTACAGGTCTGATGTGGGAGCTTATCAAGGCGGGTGGCTGGTTGATGCTGCCGATTCTTCTGGCATCTACCTTGGCATTGGCCATCAGTTTGGAGCGACTCTGGTCCTTGCGTATGGCGCGCGTGGCGCCTCCGGATCTGCTGGCGCGCGTCTGGAAGTGGATCAAGGCCGGCCAGCTCGATGCGGCCAAGCTCAAAGAGCTGCGTGCCGACTCCCCACTGGGCGAAGTGCTGGCTGCTGGTCTGCTCAACTCAAAACATGGTCGCGAGATCATGAAAGAAAGCATTGAAGAAGCCGGCTCTCATGTCGTTCACGACATGGAAAAATATCTGTCTCTGCTTGGCACCATTGCGGTGATTTCGCCTCTGCTGGGTCTGCTCGGCACCGTGGTCGGCATCATCGAGGCTTTTATGGCCGTGACGGCCAGCGGCATGAACGATCCCACTATGCTGGCCGGTGGCATTTCCAAAGCGCTGATCACCACGGCTGGCGGTATTACCGTGGCCATTCCCGCCATGATCATGCACCGCTGGTTGACTCGTCATATCACTACCATCTCGGTGGAAATGGAGCAGCAGGCGATCAAGCTGGTCGATATTGTGCACGGTGATCGCGAAGTGGATTTCCAGGAAAAGACGGAAAAATCCAAGCCCGCAGCGCGCGACGGCAAGGCCCGGGAGACCACGGCGTGAAATTCCGTCGTCCCGTGCAGGACTCGCTGGAAGTCAATCTCACGCCGCTGATTGACTGCCTGCTTTTCCTCATCATTTTTTTCATGCTTTCCACCACCTTTACCAAGGCCAGCAAGTTGCAGATCAGCCTGCCCGAGGCCAAGGGCGATGCCGCGGCGGCAGCTCCTGCGCAATCCATAGAGGTGTCAGTCAGCTCTGCCGGGGACTACGCCATCAATGGCCAGGTCTTGGCCAGCAAACAGGCGGTGAGCCTGCGCTCTGCGATTGAAAAAGCCAGTGAGGGCAGTCGCGATATTCCTTTCATGATTTCTGCCGATGGTAATACCCCGCACCAGGCCGTGGTTACGGTCATGGATGTGGCCGGTCAGATGGGCTTCCAGAGTCTCAGCATCAGCACACGGCAGCCGGAAAAAAAATAATTCCGGCTCATCCCTACGACCGGGCCCAGTCGGCTTTCCGGTCTTTTCACAGGCATGACACATGAGTACACCGACACCTCCGCCAGTGATGACCGGTGCGCAAGCCTATAAGCGCTTGCTGAAATACACAGCCAGATTCTGGCTGTTTTTTGTTATAGGCACGCTGGGTTTTCTTTTTAACGGCCTCACCGAAGCGGCCAGTGCCAAGCTGGTGCAGTACATCATTGATGCCATTCAGCATGGCAACCAGAATCATATGAACTGGTTTCCCCTGCTGGTGGTGGGGGTGGTGTTCATGCGTGGTGTGGGCTCTTTCGTGGGCAATTATTTTCTGTCGCTGGTCTCACGCAATATCGTTTATGAGATGCGGCGCGAGCTTTTCGACAAGCTCCTGATTCTGCCGGCCGCCTACTATCACCTGAACTCTCCGGGCCATATTGCCGCGAAAATCATCTTCAATGTCGAGCAGGTCACTGGCGCGGCTACCGATGCTTTGAAAACCATTGTGCGTGAAGGTTTTGTAGTGGTGACCCTGCTGGGTTATCTGTTCTACATGAACTGGCGCCTGTCGCTGTCGATACTCATCATCGGCCCCATGGCAGGCGTGCTCATTCGCGTGGCCAGCAAGCGTTTCCGCAAGTTGTCAGGGCGTATCCAGAATGCCATGGGCGATGTGAATCATGCGGTGAATGAAACCGTTACGGCTTTTCAGGTCGTGAAGACCTATGGTGGCGAAGATTATGAGCGCCAGCGCTTTGATCATGCCTCCAAGGAAAACCTGAAGCAGGGCATGAAAATGGTGGTGACCAGCTCGCTGAGCACACCACTGGTGCAGCTGTTGCTGGCGGTGGCCATGGGCGGTGTCATCTGGGTAGCTTTGCAGCCCGCACTTATGCAGGGCATCAGCGCGGGTGAATTTGTTTCCTATATCGTTGCGGCCGGCATGTTGCAGCGGCCGGTACGCTCACTGACCGAGGTCAATGAGAAAATACAGAGGGGCATTGCTGCTTCAGCTTCGGTATTTGAAATGCTGGATATGCCGCCCGAGCCGGATACTGGAAAGCTGGAGGTGGAGCGCCTGCGGGGTGATATCGAGTTCCGGCAGGTCGGATTTTCTTATCAGGAAGGCAAGCCGGTATTGCAGGACATCTCCTTGCATGTGAAGCCAGGGCAGACCGTGGCTCTGGTTGGTCGCTCCGGTTCAGGCAAGACCACGCTCGTTAATCTTTTGCCCCGGTTTTATGAAGCCAGCAGTGGTCAGGTGCTGATTGATGGTCATCCCATACAGGAGTACCAGCTGTCTGCACTGCGCAAGCAAGTGGCCACGGTGAGTCAGAAGGTTGTGCTGTTTGATGATTCCATTGAACACAATATTGCCTACGGCGCCTTTCGTGATCGCTCGCGTAGCGAAGTGGAGCAGGCGGCGCGAGCGGCCTATGCGCATGATTTCATCGCGGCCTTGCCGGAAGCATATGAAACCCGTGTGGGTCAGGACGGGGTGCAGCTTTCCGGTGGACAGCGTCAGCGTATAGCGATTGCTCGTGCCCTGCTCAAGGATGCGCCCATCCTTATTCTGGATGAGGCTACCAGTGCTCTGGATAATGAATCGGAGTTTTATATCCAGGCGGCGCTTGATGAAATCATGAAAGGGCGAACCACGCTGGTGATTGCGCACAGACTGTCCACCATCGAGAACGCCGACCTGATTGTGGTCATGGATCAGGGCCGTATTGTCGAAACCGGCAGCCATGCAGAATTGCTGGCGCGTAACGGGGCCTACTCACAGCTGCACAGCCGTGATTTTGCCGACGACGATGCTGATGTGGCGGGGGCAGTGTGAGTCAGTGGTTCACGCGCGCCTGGCATGAGGGGCATCCTGCCCTGTATTTGCTATGGCCGCTCATGCTGCTGTTCGCACTGGTCTCGGGCTTACGCCGGCAGCTGTATCGTGCGCGTCTTTGCAAGACCCAGGATTTTCCGGTGCCCGTGATAGTGGTGGGCAATATCACGGTTGGTGGTACCGGCAAGACGCCGCTGACTCTGGCCTTGATAGAGCGCTTGCGTGAAGAAGGCTTCACGCCCGGCGTTGTCAGCCGGGGCTATGGCGGTCATGGGGACTACCCGCTTATCGTGAATGAAGAGGTGATTGCCGAAGAGTGTGGCGATGAACCCCTGACGCTTTTTCGCCGCACCGCGGTACCGCTGGTGGTTGATCCCAAGCGTACCCGTGCGGTGGCGCATTTGCTGGCCAATTCCGACTGCGATGTTGTGCTTTGCGATGACGGCATGCAGCACTATGCACTGGCGCGTGATATCGAAATTGCTGTGATTGACGGCGTGCGCGGTGTGGGTAATGGCCATCTTCTGCCTATGGGGCCTTTGCGCGAGTCGGTATCGCGTTTACACAGCGTGCAGCAGATTGTGATCAATGGTGAGGGTTTTGTCTGGCCCTCTGCCGTAACTATGGGCCTGAGTGCACAAGACTGGCAGAACATGCGGCGTGAAGCCCATACGGCTCCTGTGCCGGGTGCACATATTCATGCCGTGGCCGGTATCGGCAATCCGCCACGTTTTTTTGAGCAGTTGCGCGCGCAGGGCTATATCGTCACTGAGCATGCGTATCCTGATCACCATGTTTATTCCACGCGTGAGCTGAGTTTTGGTGATGGTTTGCCGGTGGTGATGACGGAAAAAGATGCCGTGAAATGCATGGCGCTGGCCGAAGCTAACTGGTGGTATGTACCGGTGAAGGCAGTATTGCCGGAAGATTTTTATGCGACGCTGCTGCAGGGTCTGCAGACAGCGCGCCAGAAAAAGATGAGGTAGCACGATGCTGGACAAAAAACTCCTGGCCATTCTGGTCTGCCCGCTTTGCAAAGGCCCCTTGCGCTATGAGGCTGAAAAGAAAGAACTGGTGTGCCGTGCCGATGCATTGGCTTTTCCCATTCGTGACGGCATTCCCGTCATGCTGGAGGAAGAAGCGCGCACCTTGAGTAGCGAAGAGCGTCTGGCCTGATGATTATCGGCATCTGGCCGGAGTGAGGTTTGTAATGGGATTCAAGGTTGTCATTCCGGCGCGTTACGGTTCCAGTCGCCTGCCGGGCAAGCCGCTGCTGGATATTGCTGGCAAGCCGATGTTCGCGCATGTGTATGCGCGTGCGTGTGAAAGCGAAGCCGAAGAAGTTGTTATCGCCACAGATGATGCGCGTATAGAGGCGGCTGCGCGTGTCTTGGGTGCCGATGTGGTCATGACCTCGCCGGATCATCCTTCCGGCACGGACCGTCTACAGGAAGTAGCCAAGCAAAAAGGCTGGGCGGATGACACCATCGTGGTTAATGTGCAGGGCGATGAGCCCTTGATTCCACCGGCCGTGATTAATCAGGTGGCCGCCAATCTGGCGGCTTCGCGCGATGCTGGTATAGCGACTCTGGCTGAACCTTTGGCCGATGCCGCGCAACTCTTCAATCCCAATATCGTCAAGCTGGTGCGAGATGTACACGGCAACGCCCTGTATTTCAGTCGCGCTCCCATGCCGTGGGCGCGAGATGTTTTTGCCAAGGACAAATCGCTATTGCCGGCTAGTCAGCTGTATCTGCGTCATCTCGGCATTTATGCCTATCGCGTGGCTTTCCTGCATGCCTATGTGGGCTGGGCGCCGGCAGAGATCGAACAGCTGGAGTCGCTGGAGCAACTGCGTGCTCTTTATAACGGCGTAAAAATTCATGTGGCTGTGGCTGCTGTCGAGCTGCCTCCCGGTGTGGATACGGCCGAAGATCTGGAGCGCGTGCGCGCGCTGCTCTCTGTATGAAGCAGTCAGGATTATTTTGATGAGTGATGGTAAGAAGGTGCTTTTCGTCTGTATCGGTAATATCTGTCGCTCGCCCACGGCCGAAGGCGTTTTCCGTTCGCAAGTAGATAAAGCGGGCTGGAGCAAGCTGATTACTACGGACTCGGCCGGAACCAGCGCTTTTCATGTGGGTGAGCCGCCAGACCGGCGCGCGCAGAAGCATGCGCAGCAGCGCGGCTATAACCTTTCTAGCTTGCGGGCCCGCCAAGTTGGCCCCATGGATTTCGAGCGCTTCGATCTCATTCTCTGTATGGAAAAATCTGTGCAGGAAACGGTACTCAAGCTGCAGAAATTTGCGCGCAACAATAAGGCCGAAGTCGCACTATTCCTCGACTATCTGCCCGGGCATGAAGGGGAAAATGTGCCCGATCCTTACTCCCGCGGCGAAGATACCTTTGAACGTGTGCTGGATCTGGTCGAGGAGGGCAGTGATGCGCTCTTGCGCGAGATACTTAAGAAAGAAGGTGTAATGGGCTGTGGCTGCTGAGCCTGTGCAGATTCATGAAAACTATCCGCTAGCTAGCCTCAATACCTTTGGCTTGCCGGCTTCTGCACGTTTCTTTGCCGCACCAGATTCAGAGACTGAATTGCAGGCCTTGTTGGCCAGTGACACGGCTCGCAATCATCCTGTCATGGTCTTGGGGGGCGGTAGCAATATCATTTTTGCCGGCGACTTTCCCGGACTGGTGATACAGCCGGCCATCATGGGCATTCAATGCCTGGAAAGCACCGCTTCGGCCTATCTGGTGGAAGTCGGTGCGGGTGAGGTATGGCATGACTTTGTGCAGTATGCCCTGACTCATGGTTGGTACGGTCTGGAAAATCTTTCCCTGATTCCCGGTTCGGTTGGCGCCTGCCCCATCCAGAATATTGGCGCTTACGGTGTGGAGATTACCGATCACTTCGATTCGCTGACGGCGATCGAAATGGCCAGCGGAAAGCTGCGCGAGTTTTCCCATGCGGAATGCCGCTTTGCCTATCGCGACAGCGTGTTCAAGCAGGAGCTAGCGGATCGCTACATCATTACGCGTGTGCGTTTTCGTCTCTTGCGCGAGCCGGCCGTGAAAATGGGTTACGGCGATATCCAGAAAGAATTGGCAGACAAGGGCATTGATCAGCCCACGCCGCTGCAGGTGGCGGCGGCGGTGATTGCCATACGCCAGCGCAAGCTGCCGTCACCGGCCGAGATCGGCAATGCCGGCAGTTTTTTCAAGAATCCGGTGGTGAGCCAAGCCGAGTTCCAGCGCATACAAAAGGAATATCCGGGCGTAGTGGCCTATGCGCAAGGCGTCGATATGAAGCTGGCGGCGGGCTGGCTGATCGATCAGGCGGGCTGGAAAGGGCGTCGTCTGGGGCCGGCCGGCAGTTATGAAAAGCAGGCCTTGGTGTTGGTTAATCACGGCGGCGCGACCGGCAGCGATATCCTCAAGCTGGCTCATGCCATTCAGGCCGATGTAGAGCAGCGCTTTGGTGTCCGTCTTGAAATGGAGCCGCGCATCTACGGTCAGGCAGACTGAGCTTAAGGGCTTACTCTGCTCCCGCGAGAGCGGTGTAGCATCGGCAGACTCTCTATAACAACAAGTACAGAGACTGCCATGAACACTATCTTGCCCCGCCTCTTTCTTTTCCTCTTCTCTCTGCTTGCGCTACCGGCTCATGCCGCTGACAAGGCGCTGTTCGATGACATCCTGAAATCGCAGGAGGCCATTGCCGGCCTCAAACGCCATGAGGCGGTGATTGATGGTCAGAAGATTTTCTATCTCGATAATGAAAAGAAGGATGGTCGCCCCATTCTGCTGATTCATGGTTTTGGTGATAGCAGCATGACCTGGATGCATTTCGCCCGACGCCTGCAACATGAAAACTTCCGTGTCATCGCGCCTGATCTTCTGGGTTTTGGCCAGAGCGCTAGGCCGGCCGATGCAGACTATCGTTTTTCAGCCCAGGCCCGGCGTATGTTCGCGCTGATGCAGCAATTAGGTGTGGAGAAGTTTCATGTGGCGGGTAATTCCATGGGCGGTGGTATTGCCGGCGAAATGGCCGCCACCCAGCCCCAAAAAATATCCAGCCTTACACTGATAGATGCTGCTGGCGTGCATTACAAGCCGACGGATCTGGACCGGGCCATGTTGGCCGGCCGTAATATGCTGGTGCTGAAGACGCCGCAGGATTTTGAGGGCTTGCTGGATTTGGTCTTCGTCAATCGTCCATCTTCACCACGCCCGGTGCTGGACTATCTGGCCGAGCGCGCTGTACAGGATTGGCCTTTGCATGAACGTATTGTGCGCGATGCCCTTTTTGATGATGTGAATTTTCTGCTGCTGAAAATGGATGCCATCACATCGCCCACGCTGGTTTTGTGGGGTGAGAAGGACAGATTGCTGAGCGTGGAGAACACGCAGGTCTTCAAGAAGTTCATACGCGGCAGCCAAGTAATCGTCATGCCCAATATCGGACATGCGCCACAGATGGAGGCGCCTAATGAGAGTTCGGCCGAGCTGGTGAAGTTTATTGATGCGCTTGCACCGGTGGTCAGTCAGGCTGGCAAGTAGTGGGGCTTTAAAGCGGCAGATGATTTTTGGGCAATAAATTATTTGAGCAATAAAAAAAGGGGCGATCAGTGATCGCCCCTTTTTATTCACGCCATCTTACTGTTCGGAAGGCGGCGTGCTGTCATCTGCCACGACGACTGTCGTTGCTAACGGTTCGGCAGGAGCCGGGGCCGCTTGCGGTGCAGCAAGGGCTGGCACAGGTGCGGCTGTGACGGGCGCCGGCGCAGCAGCGGGAGCAATGCCTCGTGCTGCCAGTTCACGCTCACGACGACGACGCTCGCGCGGATCGTTGGCGGCACGGCCCGGAGCACGCGGCACGTATACAGCGGGCTCGATGGCGTAGGAGGAGGCCGGGGCTTCGTCCTTGCTTACGGACATGCTGATGGTTGCTGCGGGTGCAGCCGTTTCTTTCACTTCTTCAACAGCCACGATGGTAGCAGCAGATTCAGTGTTGGCGGTTTCTGCGCTGGCGCTAGCCACAGGTGCTTCAGTGGCCGTTGTAACTGCGGTGACGGGAGCGGCGGCAACTTCAGCAACTTCAGCAACCGGAGCGGCAGGAACTACTTGGCTACCATCAGCATTCAGCAGGCCTTCTTCGATCAGCACCTGCTGATCGCGCTCACGCGGCGGACGCTGGCGACGATTGCTAGGGTGACGACCACGACGCGGACGACGCTCGCCACCTTCGGCATTACCCGCTTCAGGGGCTTCAGCATTAGTTACAGCAGCGGCCTCAGTAGCAACTATGTTGGTAGCAACTGCGTCGGTAGCGGCGGTGACTTCTGCTTCTTCACGTGGTTCACGACGCGGACGTTGTTCACGCTCAGGGCGTGGCGGACGCTCACCACGAGGCTCGCGTTCTGGGCGGGGTTCGCGCTCAGCGCGGGGCTCACGGGGTTCGCGAGGTTCACGCGGCTCACGGACTGGACGTTGCTGCTGCTGTTCACTCTCGCCGCGGCCTTCGATTTCTACACGGCGGCCTTCGATGGTGGTGCGGCGGTTTTCACCCTGACGATTTTCACGCGGCTCTTTCGGTTCGCGGGCAGGCTCGCGCTGTTCGCGCAGGCCCACCGTTTCGATCTTGTCGGTGCTGCGATCACGGTCATTACGGTCGTTGCGGTTGCGGCCGCCCTGACGATTACCGCCATCGCGACGTTCGTTGCCACGGTTATTGCCGCGCTGCTGCGGACGACCTTCTTTTTTGGGCGCTTCCGTCACGGCCGGAGCCGGGGCGGGCTTTTCGCTGCCGCCACCAAAGAGATTGGACAGCCAGGCAAAAAAGCCGGGCTGGCTGGGTTGTGCGGCGGGAGCCAGCGCTGCAGGAGCAGCAGCGGGTGTGGCAGCCGCTGCTGCGGCGGCGCGTGCGGACGGGGCCTGCGTGGTCGGCTGCACCATCTTCACGGCAGCTTCCTGACGACGCGGTTCCGGATCAACCGTGCTCAGCACTTCTTCATTGGCGGGCGGCTGAATGCGTTCCACCAGCTTGTAAGTGGCGATGTCTTCTTCGCCTTCCACCAACTGGTCGTCACGCAGACGCGAGATTTCGTAATGCGGCGTTTCCAGATGCTCGTTAGGCAGAATGACGATACGCACATTGCTGCGAGCTTCGAGCTGAGTGAGGGCGCCGCGCTTTTCATTGAGCAGGAAGGTGGCAACAGAAATCGGCACCTGCGCATTGATCTGCGCCGAGCGCTCTTTCAGCACTTCTTCTTCAATGACACGCATGATGGACAGGGCCAGCGAGCGCACATCGCGGATCACGCCCGTGCCGTTGCAACGTGGGCAGACGAGGCCGGTCGTTTCTTCCAGCGAAGGACGCAGGCGCTGACGCGACAGCTCCAGCAGGCCGAACTTGGAGATGCGGCCGATCTGGATGCGGGCCCGGTCCATGGCCAGCGCATCGCGCAGACGATCTTCCACGGCGCGCTGATGTTTCACCGGCGTCATGTCGATGAAGTCGATGACGATGAGGCCGCCGATATCACGCAGACGCAGTTGGCGGGCGATTTCATCCGCCGCTTCCAGATTGGTATTGAGCGCGGTTTCTTCGATATCGCTGCCCTTGGTGGAGCGCGAGGAGTTGATATCGATGGAGACCAGAGCTTCGGTGGGATCGATGACGATGGAGCCGCCGGAAGGCAACTTCACTTCGCGCTGGTAAGCAGTTTCGATCTGGCTCTCGATCTGGTAGCGATTGAACAACGGTACCGAATCTTTGTAGAGCTTGATCTTGTGCTGGTAGTGCGGCATCACCTGCTGCACGAAGTTCATGGCTTCGTTATAGGCCGGCTCGGCATCAATCAGGACTTCATTGATGTCCTGACGCAGATAGTCACGCACGGCACGAATGATGACATTGGATTCCTGATAAATCAGGAAAGGCGCGGAGCGCTCGCTGGCCGTCTTGATGGACGTCCACAAGGTCATCAGGTAGTCCAGATCCCACTGCAGTTCTTCGGCACTACGGCCAAGACCGGCGGTGCGCACAATGGCACCCATGTCCTGAGGAATGCTGATGGCATTGAGCGCGTCTTTCAGTTCCTGACGCTCTTCACCTTCGATACGGCGCGAGATGCCACCGGCACGAGGATTATTCGGCATCAGTACCAGATAGCGGCCGGCGAGGGAGATGAAGGTGGAGAGGGCGGCGCCCTTGTTGCCTCGTTCTTCTTTCTCAACCTGGACAACGATTTCCTGGCCTTCTTTGATCGCGTCACGAATGGTGATGCGGCCACCGGCTTCTTTGGAGGATTTGTTGAAGTATTCGCGGGAGATTTCCTTAAGCGGCAGGAAACCGTGGCGCTCGGCGCCGTAATCGACAAAGGCGGCTTCGAGACTGGGCTCGACGCGGGTTACTTTGCCTTTATAGATATTGGCTTTTTTCTGCTCACGAGCAGTGTGCTCGAGATCGAAATCGTAAAGACGTTGTCCATCTACCATTGCGACGCGCTTTTCTTCAGCGTGCGCAGCATTGATCAGCATGCGTTTCATATTCTACCCAACGGGTTCGGCACTTCTGGTGCAGAACGCCGCCGGTAGCGGACGATCCTGTGACGCTCATGAAGGCCCTTTGATGGAGGGCGGTCATGCAAGTCCTGTCTCGGGCATGCCGGCAAGGTGCACGGGCATGCGTGTACAAGCACAAGAACAAACAACACGTTCACTGTTGTGCCGGAGGCTTGCTGGCTTGTGGCCGGCGGGGTGCACATGGCACCAGTCTTCCGTCACACAGAAGCTGCAGTGCAGCTCCCGAAATTCGTTCCGCGTTCCGGTAGCGCTCCATTTGCCAGAGTGCAAATGGTGACAAAGGCGGGCAAGCCGCCCCGGATTTTTGGGAGAAAGCCGTGTTACGCGCCAGTCGCAGCCTGTTTCTATTTATGGCAATGCGGCAAGCGGTGGCTTTAGCCCGATTTTTTGACTGTCGCCGGAGGTGCATGGTGTGCGGCGGATCATGAGAGTTTCGTCATGAAGGCCGGCGAGTTGCTGTTCCTGCGGCAGTCTGTGCTTGCAGAGAAGACGGAAGCGGGTGTGTCATCGGTGGCAGCTGCGGCCCGTGGCGCGGCGGAAATGATGCAGCCGGTGGCGGGTGTTTCATGTCATCTCGTGACTAAGGCAGCGGCTCGCGACACATGTACCCGGCTTCTGTACAATCGGCCCCCCTTTGGCGGCGGCCCCCTGTATACAGGGCCTGGCCCGGGTCTCCGGTTCTGCAAGCGACGGGCAACTATAGCAGCAGGATTGCAGTCCGGCCACAGGAATCCGCCCCAGCCTATTGATAGATAAATGGTTTTCACCGGACTCGATGAAGTGACAGGCGATGAAGGGGCGCAAGCCTCGGTGCGATTGCTGGCAGTGCCCGATGATGTGGCCGGTCAGCGCATAGACAACTTTCTTCTGACGCAGCTCAAGGGTGCTCCCCGTACGCTGATCTACCGCATCCTGCGGACGGGAGAGGTGCGCGTGAACAAGGGGCGCATCAAGCCGGATTACCGATTGCAGATCGGTGATGTGGTGCGTGTGCCGCCGCTACGGCTGGCCGAGAAAGTAGAGGGTGAGCGTCCGGCCTCGGCGGTGGTGCGCGATCTGTCTTCCCGCATTGTTTATGAGGAGGGCGGACTGCTGGTGCTGAACAAGCCGGCGGGGCTGGCCGTACATGGCGGCAGCGGGATCTCCTGGGGCGTGGTGGAGGCCATGAAATTGGTCCGACCAGAATCCCCCTTTCTGGAGTTAGTGCATCGCCTGGATCGAGATACCTCGGGCCTGTTGATGATGGCTGAGAAGCGCAGCGTACTGCGCGAGCTACATGGTTATCTGCGTGAAGGCCGCATGGAAAAGGTCTATCTCGCCCTGCTCTCAGGTCGTCTCAAGGGGGCGGCGCATCAGGTGACAGCGCCTTTGCTCAAGACCAGTTTGCCCAATGGCGAGCGCATTGTCCGGGTTTCCAGCGAGGGCAAAGAGGCCCTGACCGATTTCCGTATTATTGAAAGAATAGGTAATACCACCCTAGTGGAGGCCAGGCCTAAGACGGGGCGTACCCATCAGATACGCGTGCATGCTCAGTATCTGGGACACCCGCTGGTAGGGGACGAGAAGTATGGCGATGACAAGGTCAACAAGGCCATGCGCAGCGAGCATGGTGCTGGTCGCCTCTTCCTGCATGCCCGTGCTTTGCGCATACGACTTACTGGTATGACCAGTGATTTGCGGCTTGAGTGCCCACTTGAGCCTGAGCTTGAAGCTGTTCTGGAGAGTTTACGACGTGCCTAAGCCCCGCCTTTTTATCTTCGACTGGGATGGCACGCTCATGGATTCGGAGCGCCAGATTGTGCAGTGCATGCAGATGGCGGCCCATGATTTGGGATTGGTCGTACCTCCTTCGAGCGAGGTTCGCGCCATCATAGGTCTGGGTTTGCCGGAAGCTATTCTCAAGCTTTTCCCTCTGCATGACCGCGAAACCCGGGACCGTATACGTCAGGCCTATGCCCGCCATTTTGTGGCCGAGGCGGGTGGGCGTAGTGAGATGTTTCCGGGGGCGCAGGAGCTAGTGCTGGAGCTGCGTGCCCGTGGCTTTCTGCTGGCGGTGGCGACGGGCAAGAGCCGGCTGGGTCTGGACCGGGTACTGAATCAGGTGGGCTGGCTGGACTTCTTTGATACCACACGCTGCGCCGACGAGACGGCTTCCAAGCCTGATCCGCGCATGCTGCACGAGATTCTGGTTTCGCTCTCGGTATTTCCGGCCGAGGCCGTCATGATCGGCGACACCAGTTTTGATCTTGAAATGGCGCTGCGCGCGAATATGCCCAGCATCGGTGTTGCACATGGCGTACACGACACCTCGATCTTGCAGAAACATCGGCCTTTGGCCATTGTTCCTGATCTGCACGGCTTGGCTCAGTATCTGGCTTCGCTCTAATCTTCGTCTTCTCTATATATCTGTCGCCCTTCATGTCGAGGGGCGGCACAAGGAGTGGCAATAAATGGCAGACAATCCCTGGGGCTCTTCCTCTTCAGCGCCGACCCCGCCGCCTGCGCGCGGCCGTGAATGGGACTTGCTGGAAAAGGTTGTCATGGCCTCTGTGCAGGAGCAGCGTCGCTCCCGCCGCTGGGGCATTTTCTTCAAGCTCATGACCTTCCTGTATCTTGCCATGCTTATCTGGATGATTTTCGGTTCCAGTAGTGTAGAAAAAGCAGCCATTGCAGGCAGTCACACGGCAGTAGTGAATGTGACGGGAGAGATATCTGACAGCAGCGATGCCAGTGCCGATGCCATCATTGCCGGCTTGCAGGCTGCGTTCGAGGCGCCCAAGAGCAAGGCAGTGGTGCTGCGTATCAATAGTCCGGGCGGCAGCCCGGTACAGTCTGCTTACGTCTACGAAGAAATCCGTCGTCTGCGTGCGTTGCACAAAGACAAGAAGGTCTATGCCGTCATTACCGATATGGGTGCCAGTGGTGCCTATTACATTGCGTCTGCGGCGGATCAGATCTATGTGAATCAGGGCAGTCTGGTTGGCTCCATCGGCGTCATCATGCAGGGCTTTGGCGTGCAGGGTCTGATGCAGAAACTGGGTGTGGAAGACCGCACCATGACGGCGGGCGAGCACAAGGCCATTCTCAGTCCTTTCGAGCCCATGAAGCCGGAAGAAAAAGCGCATGTGAAGACGGTGCTTGATACGGTGCATCAGCAGTTCATTGCGGCGGTGCGTCAGGGGCGCGGCCAGCGTCTCAAGGAAAACCCTGACATCTTCAGTGGTCTGTTCTGGACGGGCCAGCAGGCGGTAGAGCTGGGCTTGGCGGATGGCTTTGGTTCGGTGGATTCTGTGGCACGGACTGTGATCGGGGCCAAGGATGTAGTGGATTACAGTGAGGTTCCTGATCCGGTAACGGCGGTGTTGCGCAAGCTGGGCGCGAGTATGGGTGAGGCTGCGGCCGCGCGCATGGCGCCGGCTCAGGGTATGCAGCTGCGCTGATTTTTCTGGAGCAATAAAAAAGCGGTCTGATGACCGCTTTTTTATTGCTGGAATTCAGTGGCTTCAGCTTGCTGCCGAGGAGCGGTGACGACTGTTTTCCGGGCTCAGCTCGCGCAAAAGATCACGCAGGGCGCGCAGCAGAAAAATCAGACCGGTAAGGGCGATGATGGCTGCCAGAGGTTTGCCGGCAGCATGGTTCTGCAGTTGGGTCAGCACAAGAAAGAGAGTGGTAAACAGGGCGGTGACGATAAAGCCTATGCGCAACAGGGCAATGGCGGCGGTGTTGGCGGAGGAATGGTGGCTCATGATGCTCCTTGTGATGAGGACGGTGACAAGGCCTCAAGACTAGGGCGTGCACATGGCGGGCTCATGAAGGGGGCATGACGACTTGAACAAGTCGACCGGCTCAGGGAATTTGCAGGCCCTCGACATGCAGCATGTCCACCAGCGCCATCAGGGGTAGGCCGATCAGGCTATTGGGGTCGCGGCCCGAGAATTCCCGGAAGAGGCTGATGCCCAGTCCTTCGGCCATAAAGCTGCCGGCGCAGCCATAGGGCTTTTCGGCATGCAGATAGCGCTCAATGGCGGCATCCGTCAGGGGACGGAAGCTCACGGTATAGGTCTCCACGGCAAGCTGGCAGTGGCCGTTGGCGGTATTGAGCAGGCAGAGCCCGGTATGGAAGGTGACGGTGTGGCCGGAGAGCTTCTGTAGCTGAATGACGGCATTGGCATGATTTCCGGGTTTGCCCAGAGTCTGCCCGCTCAGGCTAAGAGTCTGGTCGGAGCCGATGATGAGGTGGTCCGGATAGCGGTGGGCGAGGGCGCGTGCTTTAGCCTCGCTGAGTCGGGCGGCCAGTGCGTCGACCGCTTCCTCAGGCAGGGGGCTTTCATCTATATCCGGGCTCTCGTGCTGGAAGGGCAGGCCGAGCCGACTTAACAGCTGGCGGCGGGCGGGAGAGGATGAGGCGAGTAGCAGTGAGGGCATGATGGGGGCCGGCTTGGAGCAGGGCGCCAGAGTACCTGAAATACAAGGACTTTTCTTTTGACAGGCGGTGGGCGCATCCGTATTATCCCGCGCCTATGTCAACCGGCACCCTGCCTCAATACATCGACGCTCAGAAATGGGCTGACCGTGAAACGGTGATCGATCAGATCTATCCGCTCGAAAGCTTTACGCGTGTATGTGAGGGAGCGGCCAGTAATGCAGGTGAAGTAAAGGTCAATGTGCGCATTCGTCGAGATGTGCAGGGTCTGTTTGTTGTTGAGGGTGAAATAGCTGCCCATGTTGCGCTGGTTTGCCAGCGTTGCCTGGAGCCGGTCGCCACCGACATCGAAACTTCCATGCAGCTCTGGTTGTTGCGTGATGAAGAGCAGGCGGATCGCCTGCCGGATGATGCGGATTATCTGGTGTTGGATGAGGAAGGGCGAATTGCCTTTGCTGATGCACTGGAAGATGAGCTGATTCTGGCTCTGCCGCTGGTGGCTGCGCATGAAGATTGCGAAGCGTATCAGTTGCAGGCCGGAGAAATTGCCGAGGTGGAAACACCGAAGCGCGAAAACCCGTTTCAGGTACTGGCCGACCTCAAGGTCGACGGTGCCGACAAGCAGTAATTGTTAACGTTTAATTTGTGCCGGAGTAGATCATGGCCGTTCAACAGAATCGTAAAAGCCGTTCCCGTCGTGACATGCGTCGTGCCCACGATGCACTGACCGGCCCCACGCTGTCCGTGGATCAGGAATCGGGTGAGACCCATCTGCGTCACCACGTGACCAAAGATGGCCTGTATCGTGGCCGTCAGCTGTTCGCGAGCAAAGACGCCGAATAAGCCGACGACTCTGTGAGCGTCGTTGCTATAGCTGTCGATGCCATGGGCGGGGACTTCGGTCCCCGCGTCACGGTTCCCGCCTCTTTGGCGGTGCTGCGTGAAATTCCTTCCCTGCGCCTTTCTTTTGTGGGCGACGAAGATCAGATCACTCCCTTTCTTTCGCGCCTGACGGCAGCGGAACGCGAGCGCGTTTCCGTTGTTCACACGACCGAAGTCGTCACCATGGACGACAAAGTGGCCGTGGCCTTGCGCAACAAGAAAAAATCTTCCATGCGCCTGGCCATTAATCAGGTTCATGACAAAAGCGTGGATGCCTGCATCTCTGCCGGGAATACCGGCGCGCTTATGGCTATCAGCCGTTTTGTGCTGAAGACCCATGCCGATATCGATCGCCCTGCCATTCTCGCTACGCTGCCGGCCATGACCGGGCATGTGCATATGCTGGATCTTGGCGCCAATGTGGATTCCGAGCCTCACCATTTGCTGCAGTTTGCGCAGATGGGCTCCATTGTGGCGGAAGTGCTGGATGGTATTGAGCGGCCGCGTGTAGGTCTGCTCAATATTGGCGAAGAAGATATCAAAGGTAACGACCTCATCAAGCAGACTGATGCGCTGCTGAAGAATTCAGGCCTTAACTACATCGGTTATGTAGAAGGCGACGGCGTGTTCAAAGGACATGCTGATGTTGTGGTTTGCGACGGTTTTGTTGGCAATGTTGCGCTCAAGGCTTCGGAAGGTGTCGCCAAAATGATGGCCGGCATGATCAAGGAAGAGATCAAGCGCAATTGGTTGACCAAACTTACCGGTGTGCTGGCTTTCCCCATATGGAAAGGCCTCAAACACCAGATGGACCCGGGCCGTTATAACGGCGCCAGCTTGGTTGGTCTCACCGGTATCGTGGTGAAAAGCCACGGTAGTGCGGATATTTCTTCGTTTGCGCATGCCTTGCGCGTAGCCATCACGGAAGTGGAAAAAAATGTACCGGCGCTGATTCATGCTCGCATGGGGCACGATGAGGCGGTCGTGGTTGAAGGCGCCTGAAAAGGGCCTGAAAACTTTCTTACAACCTGAGGCTGGCACAATCAGGACCGACTGGTCATGATGCGCGCCGCCGATTCTTGCAGGGTGCTCTCATGTCCAAACTCGCCTTCGTTTTCCCCGGTCAGGGCTCCCAGACTATTGGCATGCTGGCTGATCTTGCTGCCGAACATCCCGTGATTGGCGAAACCTTTACTGAAGCATCGGCGGCGCTGGGGCTGGATCTGTGGGCCTTGGCCCAGAGTGGTCCTGATGCCGAGCTCAATCGCACGGAAAATACCCAGCCCGTACTGCTGACCGCCAGTGTTGCCGTGTTTCGTGCCTGGCAAAAAGCCGGCGGCAAGACACCGGATTATTTGGCCGGGCATTCACTGGGTGAGTATTCCGCACTGGTTGCGGCGGGCGCCTTGTCGCTGGCCGATGGTGTGAAGTTGGTGGCCTTGCGTGGTCGCCTCATGCAGCAGGCTGTGCCAGCGGGTGAGGGCGCCATGGCGGCCATCCTCGGACTGGATGATGATGTCGTGCGCCAGTGCTGCGCTGATGCCTCTGTGGCGGGTGTTGTTGAGGCCGTGAATTTTAATGCTCCGGGTCAGGTTGTGATTGCCGGCAGCACGGCAGCAGTGAGTGCTGCTATTGAAAAATTGAAGGCGGCGGGTGCCAAGCGCGCGTTGCCCTTGCCTGTGAGCGTGCCGTCACATTGCGCACTCATGAAGCCGGCCGCCGAGCAGTTGCAGGCGTCGTTGGATGCGGTGACATTTAACACGCCTGCCATTCCTGTTGTGCAGAATGTGGCAGCACGTATCGAGGCAGATACAGCCGCCATACGTAATGCGCTGGTCAGCCAGCTGTATTGCCCGGTGCTCTGGGTGAAGTCGGTAGAGGCGCTGTCGGGTTTGGGTGTGACACGTGCGCTGGAGTGTGGGCCGGGTAAAGTGCTGTGCGGTCTTAACAAGCGCATCGTGAAAGAACTGGAATGTGCTTCGCTGGAAAATGCCGAGAGTTTCAAGGCCGCACTGGCTGTCTGATTATTCGGTGTTAGCGCAGCTGTTGTTCGGATCAAAGAATTTATAAAGAGGGATGAGCATGTCCATCGCAGGAAAAGTTGCACTGGTAACGGGTGCCAGCCGTGGCATAGGTAAGGCGATTGCGTTGGAGCTGGCTCGTCGCGGCGCCGTGGTCGTGGGTACGGCTACGACTGAGGCAGGCGCAGAGTCCATCACGGCTTATCTGAAAGAGGCCGGCAATGAAGGCCGCGGTTTTGCACTGAATGTGGCCGATGCCGCTTCCATTGAAGTCGCACTGGCCGCCATCACCAGCACCGTGGGCACGCCGCTGATTTTGGTTAATAACGCCGGCATCACCAAAGACAATCTCATGCTGCGCATGAAAGATGATGAGTGGGATGGTGTCATCAATACCAATCTCACCTCTATTTATCGTATGAGCAAAGCTTGCCTGAAGGGCATGACCAAAGAGCGCTGGGGCCGCATCATCAGCATCAGCTCTGTGGTGGGCTCCATGGGAAATGCAGGTCAGGCCAATTACGCTGCCGCAAAAGCAGGCTTGGAAGGTTTCTCGCGTGCTCTGGCTCGTGAAATCGGCTCGCGCAATATCACGGTCAATGCCGTGGCCCCCGGTTTTATCGCGACCGACATGACGCATGTGCTGCCGGAAGAGCAAAAAGAAAAGCTGCTGGGTTCGATTCCGGCCGGCCGTTTGGGTCAGCCTGAGGAAATTGCCGCTGCCGTTGGCTTCTTGGCATCGGCGGAAGCGGCCTATATCACCGGCGTCACTTTGCACGTGAATGGCGGTATGTATATGGAATAACAGGGATTTTCCCTGTTATGTTGATTGCAACAAACCCTTACCTTTGTAGGAGTGGCTGGCTTGCCACCCCTGTGGGGGTTCAATACACTAGCGCGGTTCCTGAGAGGGATACCGACCAACGAGGAGAAAAAGCGTGAGCACTATCGAAGAACGGGTCAAAAAGATCGTTGCTGAACAGCTGGGCGTGAAGCTGGAAGACGTGACCAATGAAGCTTCCTTCGTAGACGACTTGGGCGCCGATTCGCTCGACACCGTTGAGCTGGTGATGGCTCTGGAAGAAGAGTTTGAACTCGAAATTCCTGATGAAGAAGCTGAAAAGATCAGCACGGTGCAGAACGCCATTGATTATATTGGCGCCAACAACAAGTAATTTGTTGTTAGTGTCGTAAAAGCCGCAGCTCTGCCGTCAGGGGGCTGCGGCTTTTCCATATCTGGAAGCCGGTTTTCATCACGCTGTCATTTTGATGTGTGAAGGGGCTGGAGTTGATTGCGCGCGTGTGAAAGAGCGGCATGCTCAGTGCTGTTGCTGAAGGAGTTGAGATGCAAGGTCGTCGTGTGGTGGTTACAGGTCTGGGTATGTTGACCCCGCTGGGTAATGGCGTGGCTTCTACGTGGGAGGGCATTGTGGCTGGTCGCAGCGGGATTTCCATGATCGACCACTTTGATACAACGGCTTACTCCACTCGCTTTGCTGGCCTCATCCGCGACTTCGATATCGAGACCTATATGCCGGCCAAGGAGGCGCGTCGTCTCGACGAGTTCATCCAGTACGGCATGGCCGCCGGTTTGCAGGCTTTTGCTGATGCCAATATCGAGGTGACTGCTGAAAACGCACCGCGTATTGGCGTGGCGGGCGGCGCTGGCATAGGCGGACTTTCTTCTATCGAACGCAGCCACGAGCTGCTGATGAAAGATGGTCCACGCAAGATTTCTCCTTTCTTCGTGCCCGGCTCCATCATCAATATGACGGCCGGTATGCTGGCGATTCGTCTGGGTCTCAAGGGTCCGAATATTGCGCTGGTGACGGCCTGTACCACGGGCACACACTCCATTGGCCTGGCGGGCCGTCTGATCGCCTATGGCGATGCCGACGTGATGCTGGCCGGTGGCAGTGAAAAAGGCTCCAGCCCTTTGGGTATGGCCGGCTTTGCGGCGGCTCGTGCGCTGTCTACGCGCAACGATAATCCGCAGATTGCCAGCCGTCCCTGGGATCGTGATCGTGATGGTTTTGTGCTGGGCGATGGTGCCGGCATGATCGTGCTGGAAGAGTACGAGCACGCTAAAGCCCGCGGTGCGAAGATTTATGCCGAGCTGATCGGCTTTGGCATGAGCGATGATGCTTTCCACATGACATCACCCCCGGAAGGCGGTGAAGGCGCAGCGGCAGCCATGCGCAATGCCATCCGTGATGCCGGTATTGCGCCAGGCGAAATTGATTACATCAATGCTCACGGGACGTCGACGCCGGCGGGTGATATCGCCGAATCACAGGCCATTGAGTCTGTGCTGGGCGAACATGCGCAGAAAGTGGCGGTGAGCTCCACCAAATCCATGGTGGGACATTTGCTGGGTGCGGCGGGCGCCGTGGAAGCGATTTTTTCCATCCTGGCTATACGCGACAATATTGCGCCGCCCACCATCAATCTCGACAACCCGGATGAGGGTTGCACGCTGGATTATGTGCCACACAAGGCACGCGCCATGAAGATCAATACGGTGCTGTCCAACTCCTTTGGTTTCGGCGGCACTAACGGCTCGCTGATTTTTCGCCGCGTGTGATGTCATATCCGGTCTGGGTCAACGGTGAGGAAGGAGGGCTTCTCCTTTCCTCCGACCGCGGACTTGCCTATGGTGATGGCCTGTTTGAAACACTGCGTATTGAGTCGCAGCGTGCCGTTTTTGCCGACGCACATTTCTCCCGTCTTTTCTCCAGTGCGGCTGTCTTGGGGATTGCCCTGTCGCAGTCGGAGCTGATTGCTGATTTCAGTCGTTTCCTGTCTGTTTGCCCTGAACGTGGTGTGGCCAAAATCGTGGTCACGCGCGGCCGTGGTGGCCGTGGTTATCTGCCCGATCCCCAAGCCCGCCCCACTGTGATCTTCAGTGCTCATCCCTTGCCTGTGTATCCCGACAGCTTTCCGGTGGATGGCATTGTTGCCGACATTTCCGGTTTGCGTCTGGGCTTGCAGCCCATGCTGGCCGGGCACAAGCATCTCAATCGCCTGGAGCAGGTCATGCTGCGTCGTGAGCAGGCCATGCTGAGTGCAGACGAGATGCTGGTGTGTGGTCAGGATGGCCATGTGGTGGAAGGTGTGGCCAGCAATGTTTTTCTGGTGAAGGGGGGACAGCTTGGCACGCCGCTCATTGATAAAGCCGGCATATGTGGCGTCATGCGTGGCCAGATCATGGAGCAGGCAGCTCGTTTGCGCATCACTGTGATCGAGTCCCGCTATGCGGCAGATGATTTTCTCTTGGCAGATGAGGTATTTTTCTGCAACAGCGTGAATGGCATTTGGCCAGTGCGCTGTCTCCCGGGACGGCAGTGGCAGCCGGGCCCATTGACGCGCCAGCTGCAATCCTTCTGGCAGGAAGCATTGGGCTTCTGATTACTGGGTCATTGATTGATGCAAGCTGCACGCAAGAGCAAGTCACGCTGGTTGTGGCCTCTCATTTTTTTCCTGCTCACCTTCCTGCCGGCCCTGTGGATTTACCACGGTCTGTTTTCGCGACTACCACTGCCGGATAACGGCTATCGTGTCGAGATCAGAAAGGGCAGCAACTTTACCCAGATCACTGAAAGTCTGGCGCGTGACGGCATTATTCCGGATGCTTTTCTTGCTCGCCTCTGGCTGCGCTTGCAGCCGGGAGAGAAAAGGGTGCATCCCGGTGTCTGGTTGCTACGGCCACCACAGACCACGGTGTCCGCACTTAATCTGATTCTTGCGGGTAATGCGCAATCGGCCACGCGTATGACGATAGTCGAAGGCACGAGCTATCGCGATTTGCGGGACTTGCTTGCCGCTCGTGATGATGTGAAAGCATCGGGTCTTGTCAGTGATGCTGAGGTGTTGGCTGCACTGGAGGCGACAGAGCCCCATCCTGAAGGATTGTTTGCGCCGGATACCTACGCCATAGGCGCGGGCGACACCGACATCAAGATCCTGCGCCTGCTGTATCAGCGCCAGAAAAGGATTCTGGACGAAGAGTGGGAAAAGCGCGCCCCCGGCTTGCCCTATCAGAATTCGTATGAGGCTTTGATCATGGCCTCCATCGTTGAAAAGGAAACCGGGGTTGCCCATGAGCGCGCCCAGATTGCTGGTGTTTTTGTACGCCGCTTGCAGAAAAAAATGCGCCTGCAAACAGATCCCACGGTGATTTATGGCATGGGACCGCAATTCGACGGCAATCTGCGTCGTGCCGATCTGCGCCGCATGACACCGTACAACACCTATCGCATCAATGGTCTGCCGCCCACGCCTATCGCCTTGCCCGGGCGTGCTGCCATCCATGCTGCTCTGCACCCGGACAAGGGTGATGCCATTTTCTTTGTGGCGCGTGGCGACGGCACGCATGAGTTCACGGCTACACTGGCCGCCCACAATCGTGCGGTGGAGAAATACCAGAAGCGGCGGCAGTCGGCCTACCGCTCTGCACCTCCTGCGGCCGGAGCACAGGCAGAATGATCAGCAATCGTTTCATCACTCTGGAGGGCGGTGAGGGTGCCGGCAAAAGCACCTGCATCAACTTCTTGAGTGAATATTTTGCGCAAAAAAACATGCCCCTGCGCTTGACGCGGGAGCCCGGTGGTACGCCGCTGGCGGAGGAGTTGCGTGAAATGCTGTTGCGCAAGCGCGAGGAGAAGGTGGCGGCCGATGCTGAGCTGCTGCTGATCTTTGCCGCCCGCGCGCAGCATATTGCTGAGGTTATACAGCCAGCCCTGCAGCGCGGCGAATGGGTTATGTGCGATCGCTTCACCGATGCCACCTATGCCTATCAGGGTGCAGGGCGCGGCCTTTCCCGGCAGCGTATCGCCGAGCTTGAGGCCATGGTGCAGGGTGATCTTCGGCCGGGCCTTACCTTGTTGCTGGATTTGCCTGTACAGCAGGGCATGGCACGCGCTGCTGCGCGTGCGGAAAAAGACCGTTTTGAATCCGAGCAGCTGGAGTTTTTCGAGCGCGTACGTGCGGCGTATCGCCAGCGTGCGCAGGCGGAGCCGCAACGATTTCGCGTCATAGATGCATCGGCATCATTGCCGGAGGTACAAGCTGCGCTGCGCTCTGTGCTGGATGAATGTTTGGGAGCGGCTTCATGAGCGAGGAAGAGCGCCGCCCGGTCTGGTCCTTTCATCCCTATGTCTGGCAGCACACGGTGTGGGAGCAGCTCACCGGGCTGGCAGATGCTGGCCATCTGCCACATGCGCTGCTTGTGAGTGGACATGCCGGTATAGGCAAGGAGCGGCTGGTCAGCGCTTTTGCGGCGCGCATGTTGTGCCCGTCGCCGTCTCCGCAGGGGGCCTGTACGGCCTGCAAGAGCTGCAATCTGCTTAATGCCGGCTCGCATCCCGATCTTATGTGGCTGGCTCCGGAAACCGACGCCAAGACAGAAAAGACAGCCAAATTCATCAAGGTGGACCAGATTCGCGAGCTGGTGGGCTTTTCGGAAAAATCAGCGCAGATGGGGGGCTATCGTGTGGTCGTCATCACGCCCGCACATCTGTTGAATGTGCAGGCGGCAAATGCCTTGCTGAAAACGCTGGAAGAGCCGGGCAGCCGTACTTTGATCATGCTGCTCAGCTCGCAGCCGCTCAGTCTCTCCGCCACCATACGCAGCCGCTGTCAGCAGCTGGCTCTGGCTATTCCTGCGGAAAAAGATGCACTGGCCTGGCTGTCACCGCAGCTGCGTGATGAAAGTATGGCGAAGCTGCTGCTGGCCCTGTCTGACGGTGCGCCACTCGCGGCCCTGCAACTGCGTGATGCACTCTGGTTTGGTGAACGCGAGCGTCTTTTGCGCGATTTGGCGGGCTTGGGCGATGGCCGGGCAACAGCGCTTGCTGCCGCGCAGCGCTGGCAGGGATTGGGTGCTGAGGCTGTTTTAGAAGCATTGAGCAGCCTCACGGCAGATGTGGCGGTGGTGGCCAGCGGTGCCACAGTTGTCAAACACCAAGACCTCGCGCCTATAATCGCGGCAGTCGCGCGACTGGTCAGCCCGGCCGGGGTTTTATCTTTCCGCCAAGGTCTGATCGAGAAGCAGCGGCTTTTGGCTGGCAATGTGCAAGGTGCTGCCTTGCTGGATGCAGTCTTTTCAGAGTGGGCACAACTCGCAGGTGCTCGCTGATTTCAGGGGAAGGGCAGGGCTACAGGCTCTGCTGGAATATACGAGCAGCACACACCTAGAAGAGGCATAGACCCGAATGAACATGCCCCGCGCCGGCGGTATCATCAATCAGGCCATCAAGGACAAGGCGGCGCTTTATGCCTCCTTCATGCCTTTTGTAAAAGGTGGCGGGCTGTTCCTGCCCACCAACCGTCCCAGCAAGCTGGGTGAAGAAGTCTTCGTGCTGTTGACGCTGATGGATGATCCCGAGCGCATTCCACTCACTGGCAAGGTCATCTGGATCAATTCCAAGCAGCAGGGCACGCGTCCTGCCGGCATAGGCATACAACTCACCGGTGAAGAGGGTGACAAGGCCCGGCGCAAGATTGAAACCTATCTGGCCGGTGCCCTCCAGGCTGACAGGCCCACCCATACGATGTGATGTTTTCCGGGGCCGGCTTTTGCCGGCCTCTTCATTTCTGAGCGGATGCTTTCATGTTTATCGATTCACACTGCCACCTTGACCGCCTGGATTTCGCCGCGCTGGGTACGGATACGGCGGGGGCGCTACAAGCGGCCCGTGCGCGTGGTGTGCAGCATTTCCTCTGCATAGGCGTTGATCTGGAAAGCCTGCCGGATGTGCTGGCGGTGGCTGAGGCGCATGACGATGTGTCGGCCTCCGTGGGCGTGCATCCCCTGCATCTGGAAGCGCTGGAGCCGGAAATTGAAAAGCTGGTGCAGCTGGCCGCGCATCCCAAGGTGGTCGCCATCGGTGAAACCGGTCTGGACTATCACTACGACAAGGAAAGCCCGGCGGACCAACAGCGGCGTTTTCGTAAACACATAGAGGCCGCCAAGCGTACGCAAAAGCCCTTGGTGATCCATACCCGCGAAGCTAGGGCCGACACCATCGCCATTCTGAAAGAAGAGGGCGCGACATCGGGTGTGCTGCATTGCTTCACCGAAGACTGGGATATGGCCAAGGCGGCGCTGGATCTGGGTTTTTATATTTCCTTTTCCGGCATTGTGAGTTTCGCCAGTGCCAAAGAGCTGCGTGAGGTCGCCACCAAGGTACCGATGGATCGTATGTTGATAGAAACCGACTCACCTTGGCTGGCCCCCGTCCCGTATCGCGGTAAAACCAACCAGCCCGCCTATGTGGTGGAAGTGGCAAACACGATTGCCGGCTTGCGCAAAATGGATGTCGCCGAGCTGGGCGCACAAACTTCAGAAAACTTCCGGCGTTTGTTCGGGGTAGGTTGAGCGGATATAGCCAGCCACTAGGGGCTGCGCCCAAGAGATAAGATGCAAGACGCGGGGTCGTCGCGAAAGCGGGGCTTGCCGACGCCCGGCAGCACAGGGATGTGCTGCCTTCGCAAAGTCATCACCCTGTGATGACTTTGGCGGGAGCCTTGTACGGACCTGTGCCGGACAGGGCGTGGTTTATGTTTTCAGGATGAAAAACATAAACCCTGAATAAAAAGAACCCGGCGCCTGGGGGGGACACCGGGTCAAGACCAATCAGGGATGTTTCCTTCCTGGCCAGCTTGCGCTGACCAGCGTGCTCACAAGTATTGTCGAGATTGCCGATTCCGCCAGTCTTGGCCCCGGGCAGGTTAGATTGCTTTCGCATAATGTTGCTGCTGTGTTGCTATCAAACGGGATTTCGTGAGACTGCCTAGTCATTGGCCGGATTTGCTGCCTATACTGGCCCAATGCTTGTAGGGCTAGGCTGAACCCGCGAGAATGCGCGGTTTTCGCGGACCATTTTTGGTCTGCAGGGACAATCAGAGGGTTGGAAAGATGAGTGACTTGGCCAAGGCCACCCAGAAGGCACGGGAGTTTCGTCAGCGCGAGCAATCCATTCTGGATTGCGCCCTGCAGCTGTTCATTGAGCAGGGCGAAGACAAGGTGACCGTGGAAATGATTGCCGACAAAGTCGGTATCGGCAAAGGCACCATCTACAAGCACTTTGAAACCAAGAATGAAATTTATCTCCTGCTCATGATTCGTTATGAAGAAGAGCTGGCTGATATGTTCCGCCGTGTTGATACCAGCAAAGACAAATCTGCACTAGTCAAAGAGTTCTTCCGTTTCCGCGTCCAGGATCCGGACAAATACCTGCTCTTTGATCGCTTGGAGTCCAAGCTGGTGGCCGACAAGGCCATGCCGCAGCTGCTGGAAAAGCTGCATGCCATACGCCGCTCCAACTTCGACAAGCTGACCAGCATCGTGAAGGCCCGCATCGAAGAGAAGAAGCTGGCCGATGTGCCGCCCGAATATCACATCTGTGCCGCTTGGGCGCTGGCCCATGGCGCTTCCGCCCTGTGCAAGTCGGCCTTCTACAAGGATGTAATCGCGGACACTGATGCCTTCTTCGACTTCCTGCTGGATGCGGGTGTGCGTATGGGTAATCGTGGTTTGCATCAGGAAAAGAACTGATCGCCGCTTAAGCCTCCGGGCCGTTGCCACTACAGGGTGGCAACGGCCTTTTTATTGGCGCCGCTGACGGCAAATCCGCCCCGGCGCGTCACTTGACCTCACCCAGCTCAGCCTTCAACATACGGCACCTTTTCGGGCCGGGGTCTTCCCGCCGCAGGCAGCTTCCCCATTGCGTTTCCGGGTGAAGCACCCAATCCCCTTAAATCTGAACAACCAGCCGAGGATTCCATGAAGGCTCTTGTTGCTGTCAAACGCGTTGTTGATTACAACGTGAAAGTTCGCGTCAAGGCGGACAAGACTGGCGTTGAACTCGCCAACGTCAAAATGGCCCTGAACCCCTTTGATGAAATCGCTGTTGAAGAAGCAGTGCGTCTCAAAGAAAAGGGTATCGTCACTGAAATCATCGTTGCCACTGTTGGCCCCGCCACCGCTCAGGAACAGCTGCGTACCGCGCTGGCCCTCGGAGCTGACCGCGCCATCCTCGTGGAAACCTCCGAAGAAGCCCAGCCTTTGGCTATCGCCAAGATCCTCAAGGGCATCGTGGACGCTGAAAAGCCCGAGCTCATCATCCTCGGCAAGCAGGCCATTGACGGTGACAACAACCAGACTGGCCAGATGCTGGCCGCTCTCGGTGGTTTCGGTCAGGGTACTTTCGCTTCCATCGTGAAGATTGAAGGTGGCAAGGCTCAGGTTACTCGTGAAATCGACGGCGGCCTGCAGACCGTTGAACTGACGCTGCCGGCTGTGGTCACCACTGACCTGCGCCTGAACGAGCCGCGTTATGCCTCCCTCCCGAACATCATGAAGGCCAAGAAGAAGCCGCTGGACACCAAGTCCCCGGCCGATTTCGGCGTGAGTGTTCTGGCCACTGTGAAGACCCTGAAGGTTGAGCCGCCTGCAGAACGCAAGGCCGGCATCGTGGTCAAGACGGTTGAAGAACTGGTTGAAAAGCTGAAGAACGAAGCGAAGGTGATCTGAACATGAGCATTCTCGTATACGCCGAACACGATAGCGTCTCCCTCAAGGGCGCCACGCTCAATACCATCGCTGCGGCCAAGGCCATCGGCGGCGACATTCACGTGCTGGTCGCAGGCCAGGGCGTGCAGGGCGCTGCTGATGCAGCGGCCAAGATTGAAGGCGTGTCCAAGGTCCTCGTGGCCGACAACGCTGCTTACGGTCACCAGCTGGCTGAGAACGTTAGTGCTCTGGTTGCCGAGCTGGGCAAGGGCTACAGCCACATCCTGGCTCCTGCTACCACCAACGGCAAAAATTTCCTGCCGCGCGTGGCTGCCTTGCTGGACGTGAACCAGATTTCTGAAATCACCAAGGTGATTTCGCCTGATACCTTCGAGCGCCCGATCTATGCCGGTAACGCCATCGCCACCGTGCAGTCCACGGATGCGATCAAGGTGCTGACCGTGCGCCCGACGGGTTTCGATGCGGCTGCTGCCACAGGCGGTTCTGCTGCTATCGAAGCCGTGGCTGTAGCCAAGGATGCCGGTACGTCCAAGTTCGTTGGCGAAGAGCTGGCCAAGTCCGACCGTCCTGAACTGGCCGGCGCCAAGATCGTCGTTTCTGGCGGCCGTGGCATGGGTAATGGCGATAACTTCAAAATCCTTTACACCTTGGCTGACAAGCTGGGCGCTGCTGTAGGTGCTTCCCGCGCCGCGGTGGATGCCGGCTTCGTGCCTAACGACATGCAGGTCGGTCAGACCGGTAAGGTCGTGGCTCCCCAGCTGTACGTGGCCGTCGGCATCTCCGGCGCCATCCAGCATCTGGCCGGCATGAAGGACTCCAAGGTGATCGTTGCGATCAATAAGGACGCCGAAGCTCCGATTTTCCAGGTGGCCGATTACGGCATCGTGGGCGATCTCTTCGACATCGTCCCGCAGCTGGAAAAGCTGGTCTGATAGACCCGTTTTCTGCTGTAAAAAAGCCCGCCTTCCGGCGGGCTTTTTTATGGGCGCCATTCCGCTTCAGGGCAGGGCCGCTTTGCTCTTTATCGGTCGCTTGGAAAATCTAGAGTAATTACTCAGTTTCTTCTTGGCAGGCGGCCGCTTTTCCATACACTAGGGCAGACTCAAGGTTCTGACCTAGTGCATACCCAGGAGCAGTCATGACAAAAGAGCCTGCCAAAGCAAAGGCCACGCATGCGGCCGCCGAGATTGAATCGGCACTCAAGCCGCTGTCCCGCCGCCGTTTCCTCAAAACTGCCCTCTGGGCCTCTGCCGGCCTTGCCGCTGTCGCTGCCGGGGGCTTTGCCCTGCTCAGTCGCTCCCCGCACGACAATGACGCTGTGCCAGCCGATCTGGCTCATATCGAGCCAGCCCAGTACCGCCTCTTCAGTCAGCTCGCGCTGGTGCTGCTGCCCACAGCCGGTACGACGCTGCCCGCGGTGAGCGAGATTCCCGTGGCGCGTAATGTTGACGCGATTCTGGGGGCTCTTAGTCCGGACATTCGTAAGCAACTGGCTGGAGGTCTCACGCTTCTGGATAACGCCGCTGTGCTGAGCCATGGCAAGCGCCTGATTGATCTGGAGCCGGCCGCTGCACAGGCCTATCTCGCCAGCTGGGTGGATTCAGATTCCGTCATCAAGCGCACGCTGGGACAGGTGGCCACCAAGCTCACGCACACGGGCTATTGGATGGATGAGCGTACTTGGCCCGCTCTCGAATTTGATGGCGCCGTCTCGCGCAAATGGGGACTGCCTTCACGTGGCAATCAGCCGCTGCCGGCTTGAGCTTAAGTATCAGCCAATGAAACATGAGTCCGCTGCGGCGGGCGCATAACAAGAACTAAAGACAGGCAGAAGAAAATGGCGGAGAAAATCGCAAGCTCGCACGGCATGGCCGTAACGCAAGCCAAAGACGTAAATGAAAGCGCACTGGAGCTTAACGTGGATGCCGTGGTGGTGGGCTCGGGTGCGGGTGGTGCTGTGGCGGCCTATGAGCTAGCTGCTGCTGGCAAATCCGTGCTGGTGCTGGAAGCGGGGCCCTATGTGCCCAGCAGCGAGTTCACCGAGGATTTTGCCAAGGCCATGGAGCAGCTGTATCAGGACAAGGGTGCGCAGGCGAATGCCGAGGGCGATCTGCTGGTGCTGCAGGGGCGCTGTGTTGGCGGCTCCACCGTGGTGAATGGTTGCGTGGCCTTTCGCACGCCGGATTATATTCTCGCCGACTGGCAAAAGACTTTCGGACTCACCAATTTCACGGTGGATGCACTTGAGCCTTATTTCACCAAAGTGGAAAACAATCTCGGCATTCATGTAAATGAAGAATACGAGATAAATCGCAATTCCTCCGTGATCCGCGATGGCTGCCAGAAGCTGGGTATTTCCTGGAAACCTTTTCAACGCAATATCCGCGAGTGCGCACTCACCGGACACTGCCTTTCGGGCTGTGCCACGGATCGCAAGCAGTCCATGCTGGTGACTTATCTGCCATGGGCCGTGCAGAAGGGCGCCAAGATTTTTGCTGATACTCGTGTCACGCGTGTGCTGGCTGAAAATGGGCAAGTCACGGGCGTGCAGGCAGAAATCATCGATCCGAAAACGCATGAGAAAAAAGCTGATCTGCGTATCAGCGCAAAAGTCGTGATTCTGGCGGCAGGCGCCGTGCAGACACCCCTGCTCTTGCAGAAATCAGAGTTGGCTAATTCCTCAGGTCAGGTCGGCAAGAATTTCGCCTGTCATCCTTCGCTGATGGTAGTGGGCGAACATGCCGAGGATATTCATCCCTGGCGTGGGGCCATGCTGGGCGTGTATGTGGATGAATGGGCGCATCCGGATAAGGGCGGCTTCATTCTGGAAGGCGGCGGGGCAGGGCCGGTGGAGCTGTCTGCGGTGGCCAATCCTGGTCTGGGTCAATCCTTTATGGATTATATGGTCAATGCCAAAAAGCTCTCCGGCATGGTCACGCTGATTCACGATCACAATGTTGGTGAAATCAGCTGGGATAAAGACGCAAAGAAAATTGCCTACAGCCTTTCCGACAAGGATTTCCCGGCAATGAAGGCTTCCATCAAAGCGGCTGCCAAAATACATTTCGCGGCAGGCGCTCAGAAAGTTTATGTGCCCACGGTGCAGCAGCGCATTATCGAAAAAGAGGCGGATATCGATAGCGTTGTCGATGGTATTGCCAATGAGGCCATGACCTTCCGTATGGTGTCTTACCATCCGCAGGGCACCTGTCGCATGGGCGTGGACAGCAAGACTTCGGTGGTCAATGCCTATGGCGAGACCCATGATGTGAAAAATCTTTTCATCACGGATGCCAGCCTTTTCCCCACTTCCATCATCGTCAATCCGCAGGTCACGGTTTACACCTTGGCCAGCTATATCAGCGACAATCTCATCAAGAATGCGGACAAGCATTTCGCCTGAGGCTGAGGCTCATAAAAAAGCCCCGTATGGGGCTTTTTTATGGGACTTATATACATAACTCCCTCATATTATTTTCAGCACTGTCGCCCCGGCGAAGGCCGGGGCCCAGCGACTTTGACAGATCAATAAACAAAGAAAGTCACTGGATCCCGGCCTTC
>JBOICI010000050.1:0-49083 GCA_050739955.1 Moraxellaceae bacterium | reverse complement strand
CCGGGCGACAACATCAAGATGGTTGTCACCCTGATCGCTCCGATCGCGATGGAAGATGGCCTGCGCTTCGCTATCCGCGAAGGCGGTCGTACCGTCGGCGCCGGCGTGGTCGCCAAGATCATCGCCTGATATCTCTTAAGGATATCTGCGTGTACGCAACGCCCGGGTTTTCCCGGGCGTTGTCGTTTCTGGCGCGGTTTGCCTTATTTGGCAGGGGTCTTGATGGTCTTTCTGAAAGGGTTTCTGGGTAAGTTTGCGCATGCTTACATCGCATGTCTGGCGAGTTGTCAAAGCGGTAGCCTTGGTCTTGTGGGTCGGGTGCCGGGCTGTCGGAGCAGGTCGTTAGGCGCAGCGAGCGCATCTTTGGGCTTTTCCTTGAATTTCTTCTGGCAAAGCACTTGCAATGCCCTTCTAACAAGGCTAAATTGCGCGCCCTCCCATCCACGGCATTGATTGTGGTGGGGAGTAGACAACCGGGGCATCGTTCCCGGACTGGTTTCTGAAATCTTCCTTCCCCGGAATAAGTAGTGGGAATGGAGGATTTTGCTTCACTAATTTTTGGAGTTGCCGGCATGGCTAACCAGAGAATCCGCATTCGCCTGAAGGCGTTCGATCATCGCCTGATCGATCAGTCTGCTGTCGAGATCGTCGAGACCGCCAAGCGCACAGGCGCTCAGGTCTGTGGCCCGATCCCGATGCCGACCCGCATCGAGCGTTTCAACGTGCTGAGTTCGCCGCACGTTAACAAGGACGCGCGTGATCAGTACGAAATCCGTACCCACAAGCGCCTCGTAGACATCGTGCAGCCTACGGACAAGACCGTAGATGCATTGATGAAGCTGGATCTCGCAGCGGGTGTGGACGTTCAGATCAGCCTCGGCTGATTGGGCGTCTGAACAGGTTTCCTCTTAAGAAATTGAAGAAAGAGGTTTGAAGATGGCTATTGGATTAGTCGGTCGCAAGTGCGGCATGACCCGAGTGTTCACCGAGGCCGGTGTGTCCGTGCCCGTGACCGTTATCGAGGTCGATCCGAACCGCATTACTCAGATCAAGTCCGTGGATACTGATGGCTACCAGGCCGTGCAGATCACCACGGGCGAGCGCCGCGCCTCGCGTGTGACCAAGGCTCAGGCCGGTCACTTCGCCAAGGCCAATGTGGCTGCTGGTCGTGGTGTGTGGGAATTCCGTGTTGATGGTGAAGAGGCTGCGGCTCTCGCTGTGGGCGGCACCATTGGCGTCGATACGTTTGCTGTGGGTCAGGTGGTTGATGTCACCGGCACATCCAAGGGCAAGGGCTTCCAGGGTGCAGTCAAGCGCTGGAACTTCCGCACCCAGGATGCCACTCACGGTAACTCTGTATCGCATCGCGTCCATGGTTCTACTGGTCAAAACCAGAGCCCGGGCAAGGTGTTCAAGGGTAAGAAAATGGCAGGCCACATGGGCGACGAACGCGTCACCGTGCAGGGCTTGGAAGTGGTCTCTGTGGATGCCGAGCGTGGCGTACTGCTGGTAAAGGGTGCGGTTCCAGGTGCCACCGGTTACGACGTCGTTGTGCGTCCGACCGTCAAGGCCTGAGGGGGATAGAGCGTGAATCTGAAGACCGTATCCGGCGCAGCCATTGAGCTGTCCGAAGTTGCATTCGGCAAGGAATTCAACGAAGCCCTGGTGCATCAGGTCGTAACAGCCTATCTGGCTGGCGGCCGTGCAGGTACCAGAGCTCAGAAGACCCGTGCTGAAGTAAGCGGTGGCGGCAAGAAGCCATGGAAGCAGAAGGGCACAGGTCGTGCTCGTGCTGGTTCCTCGCGTAGCCCCATCTGGCGTGGCGGTGGCAAGGGCCACGCTGCTCAGCCGCAAAACTGGGAACAGAAGGTCAACCGCAAGATGTATCGCGGTGCCATGCAGTGCATTCTGTCCGAGCTGGTTCGTCAGGATCGTCTGGTGCTGGTGGAAGAAATCACCGTCGCCGGGCCGAAGACCAAGGAGCTGCTGGCCAAGCTCAATGGCATGGGTCTGAGCAATGTGCTCATCGTGACCGAAGCTGTTGATGAGAATCTGTATCTCGCTGCACGTAACCTGCCGCATGTTGATGTTATCGACACAGCGGCCATTGATCCGGTCAGCCTCATCGGCTTCGACAAGGTGATCATGTCGGTTCCTGCTGCGAAGAAGCTTGAGGTGGAACTGGGATGAATCAGGAACGCATTTATCAGGTCCTGCTCGGGCCACATATTTCCGAGAAGGCTACGCTCGTGGCGGAAAAGAATCGCCAGTTCGTGTTCCGTGTTCGTCCGGATGCCAACAAGCTCGAAATTAAAGCTGCGGTTGAAAAGCTGTTCAACGTCAAGGTCGAGGCCGTAAACACCACGATCATCAAAGGCAAGAGCAAGCGTTTCGGTCGCAACCTCGGCAGTCGTTCCGATCTGAAGAAGGCCTATGTGTCTTTGAAAGACGGTTTCGATCTCGATTTTAGCGGCGCGGCCGAGTAAGGGTTGGGAGAGAAGCAATGCCTATCGTGAAGTGCAAACCGACCTCCCCGGGTCGCCGTTTTGTCGAAAAGGTTGTTCATCCGCACCTGCACAAGGGTCGTCCCCATGCAGCGCTGGTGGAATCCAAGAAAAAGACCGGTGGCCGTAATAACAACGGTCACATCACCACGCGTCACATCGGTGGTGGTCACAAGCAGCTTTATCGCGTTATCGATTTCAAGCGCAACAAGGACGGCATTCCTGCCGTTGTTGAGCGTCTGGAATACGATCCCAACCGTACAGCTCACATCGCGCTGCTGAAGTATGCCGATGGCGAGCGTCGCTATGTCATTGCGCCGAAGAATCTGGCCGTGGGCGACACCGTGCAGTCTGGCGACGACGCTCCGATCAAGAACGGTAACGTGCTGCCGCTGCGCAACATGCCGCTCGGTGCCACCCTGTGCTGCCTCGAGCTGAAGCCAGGCAAGGGTGCTCAGGTCGCGCGTTCCGCTGGTGCCTCCGTGCAGCTGCTGGGTCGTGATGGCGCTTACGCCATCGTGCGTCTGCGCTCCGGTGAAATGCGCAAGATTCATGTCGACTGCCGCGCAACTTTCGGTGAAGTGTCCAACTCCGAAAATAACCTGCGCAGTCTCGGCAAAGCTGGTGCGCAGCGCTGGCGCGGTGTTCGTCCTACCGTTCGCGGTATGGCTATGAACCCGGTCGACCACCCGATGGGTGGTGGTGAAGGTCGTAATAAGGGCTGTCACCCGGTTTCGCCGTGGGGTCAGAAGGCCAAGGGTTACAAGACCCGCAGCAACAAGCGCACCACGAACATGATTGTTCGTGACCGTCGCAAGTAAGAGTTGAGGGAGATTAAAAGTGCCTCGTTCGCTTAAGAAAGGCCCGTTCGTTGACAGCCACCTGTGGGCTAAGGTGGAAACGGCGGTCTCTGTCAGCTCGAAAAAGCCGATCAAGACTTGGTCGCGTCGTTCCATAATTCTGCCGGAAATGGTCGGTCTGACCATTGCTGTGCATAACGGCAAGCAGCATGTACCGGTCTTCGTGTCCGAGCACATGGTGGGCCACAAACTTGGCGAATTCGCGCCGACTCGTACCTATCGTGGTCACGGCGTCGACAAGAAAGCCAAGAAGTAAGGGGTGAGTGATGGAAGCTATCGCTAAATTGCGCGGCGCGCCGATCTCGGCCCAGAAGGTCCGCCTCGTTGCTGACCAGGTTCGTGGTCTTGCCGTTGGTAAAGCGCTGAACACACTGGCGTTCAGCAACAAGAAGGCAGCAACTTTCGTTAAGAAGGTGCTCGAGTCGGCTATTGCCAACGCTGAGCACAACGAAGGTGCTGACGTGGATGAGCTTAAGGTCACCACGATCTACGTCGATGAAGGTACTTCGCTGAAGCGCATCATGCCGCGTGCCAAAGGCCGTGCTGACCGCATCACCAAGCGTACGTGCCACATCACCGTCACCGTATCGGAAAAGAAGTGAGGCCATAACAAATGGGTCAGAAAGTTCATCCGATAGGCATACGCCTCGGCATCGTCAAAAAGCACAATTCTAACTGGTACGCCAGCCCGAAGAATTATGCAGATTTCCTGATCACTGACCTCAAGGTCCGTGAGCACCTGTACAAGAAGCTGAAGAATGCTTCTGTAAGCCGCATCCTGATCGAGCGTCCTTCCGAGAATGCCCGCATCACCATCTCGACTGCCCGTCCCGGCATCGTGATTGGCAAGAAGGGTGAAGACGTCGAACGCCTGCGCAAAGAAATTGCCAAGCTGATGAAGACGCCAGTTCAGATCAACATCGATGAAATCCGCAAGCCGGATCTCGATGCGCGTCTGGTGGCTGAGGGCATCGCTTCGCAGCTTGAGCGTCGTGTGATGTTCCGTCGCGCCATGAAGCGTGCGGTGCAGAACACCATGCGTGCCGGCGCCAAGGGCATCAAGGTGGAAGTGTCGGGTCGTCTGGGTGGTGCTGAAATCGCTCGTACCGAATGGTACCGCGAAGGCCGTGTGCCCCTGCACACCCTGCGTGCTGATATCGATTACTCCATCATGCGTGCTGAAACCACATATGGTTGCATCGGCGTGAAGGTCTGGATTTTCAAGGGCGAAATCATTGGTGGCATGGAGCAGGTTAATGCTGCTGCTGTTGCTGCCGCCGAAGAGCCCGCGGCCAAGCCGGCCCGCAAGCGCGGCGGCAAGAGCCAGGAAGCGAGGGGTTAAGAGATGCTGCAACCTAAGCGCACCAAATTTCGCAAGGTCCACAAGGGCCGTAACCGTGGTCTGGCCCTGCGTGGCAGTACGGTGTCCTTCGGCAGCATTGCGCTGAAGTGCACTGAGCGTGGTCGTTTGACCGCTCGCCAGATCGAAGCTGCTCGTCGTGCTATCACTCGTAAAGTGAAGCGTGGCGGCAAGATCTGGATCCGCGTGTTCCCCGACAAGCCTATTACTCAGAAGCCGCTTGAGGTGCGTATGGGTAAGGGTAAGGGCAACGTGGAATACTGGGTGGCTGAAATCCAGCCCGGCAAGATCCTTTATGAAATCGAGGGTGTGCCTGAAGAGTTGGCACGTGAAGCCTTCGCCCTCGGCGCAGCCAAGCTGCCGCTGAAAACCGTAATCGTGACTCGGACGGTGATGTGATGAAAGCGACTGAATTGCGTCAGAAGAGCGTGGAAGAACTGGCTAAGGAGCTCGAGGCTCTGCAGCGTCAGCAGTTCACGTTGCGTATGGCTTCAGCAACAGGCCAGCTCACCAAGAATCATCAGGTGGGGCTGGTTCGCAAGAGCATTGCACGTATCAAGACTGTACTGAATGAGAAGCAGGGTAACTGATCATGAGCGAAGATAAAGTCAAGCGCACACTGACCGGCAAAGTGGTCAGTAACAAGATGGACAAGTCCATCACCGTGCTGATCGAGCGCCGTGTCAAGCACCCCGTTTATGGCAAGTACCTCACTAAGTCGACCAAGTTCCATGCCCACGACGAGCAGAATGTGTGCAAGGAAGGCGACATGGTGACGATTGCAGAAACCCGCCCGATCTCCAAGACCAAGTCCTGGACCCTGGTGGCAGTGGTAGAGGCCGCCGGCGCCTGAGCTTTCAGGTTGCTTGGTGCGGGTTCGTAAGTTAGTATTTGCCCCCCCGTTTTCGGGTGCATAAAGGGTTCGGAGAAGAGCAATGATTCAGACCGAAACGATGCTCGAAGTGGCTGACAACAGCGGCGCGCGCCGCGTCCAGTGCATCAAGGTACTGGGCGGATCGCACCGTCGTTATGCCACTGTCGGCGACGTCATCAAGGTCACCGTGAAGGAAGCAATTCCCCGCGGCAAGGTAAAGAAGGGCGACGTGATGAACGCCGTCGTGGTGCGTACCAAAAAGGGTGTGCGTCGCGCTGACGGTTCGCTCATCCGTTTCGATGATAACGCCGCCGTGCTTCTTAACAACCAGAAGGCCCCGATCGGCACCCGTATTTTCGGGCCGGTGACTCGTGAGCTGCGTAATGAGCAGTTCATGAAGATCATCTCGCTGGCACCTGAAGTGCTTTGAGGTTGATGTCATGACAAAGATTAAACGTGATGACGAAGTCATCGTGATTACCGGCAAGGACAAGGGCAAGCGCGGCAAGGTCGTGAATGTTCTTGAGACCCGCGTTGTTGTCTCTGGCATCAACATGGTGAAGAAGCATGTGAAGGCCAATCCGAATCGCGGTACCCAAGGCGGTATCGTGGAGCAGGAAGCCTCGATGCATATTTCCAACGTGGCTCTGTTTAATGCGGCAACGCAAAAGGCAGACCGCGTGGGCTACAAGCAACTGGAAGACGGCGCCAAAGTGCGTGTGTTCAAGTCCAGTGGCGACGTGGTCGACGTCAAGTAAGGGTTGGTTGAGAAATGGCCAGACTGAGAAGTGTTTACAAGAACGAGATCGCCGCGAAGCTGAAAGAAGAGCTGGCGCTCGAGAACGTGATGCAAGTTCCGCGCATCACCAAGATTACTCTGAATATGGGAGTGGGCGGCGCCAGCCAAGATAAGAAGCTTATCGATGGTGCCGTGGCCGATATGCAGCTGATCGCTGGCCAAAAACCCATCGTCACCGTAGCCCGCAAGTCCATCGCTGGTTTCAAGATTCGCGAAGGCTGGCCGATTGGCTGCAAAGTCACTCTGCGCGGCGACCAGATGTACGAATTCCTGGATCGTCTGATCATGATCACGATCCCGCGTATCCGTGACTTCCGCGGCTTCAGCGCCAAGGCCTTTGATGGTCGTGGCAACTATTCGATGGGCATCAAGGAACAGATCGTGTTCCCGGAAATCGAGTACGACAAGATCGACAAGCTGCGTGGCATGGACATCACCATCACCACTACGGCTGCAACGGATGACCAGGGTCGCGCACTGCTGCGTGCCTTCGGCTTCCCGTTCAAGTGAGAGCGTGAACCATGGCTAAGAAGAGCATGATCAATCGCGAAGCAAAGCGCGAGAAACTGGTAGCCAAGTACGCGAAGCTGCGTGCCGAACTGAAGGCCACTATCCAGAGCCCCAAGACCAGCGATGAAGATCGTTGGGCCGCTACGCTCAAGCTGCAGTCCCTGCCGCGCGATGCTAGCCCCAGCCGTCAGCGTAATCGTTGCGGTCTGACCGGTCGCCCGCACGGCTACTTCCGCAAGTTCGGCCTCGCCCGTAACAAGCTGCGTGAAGCGGTTATGCGTGGTGATGTGCCGGGTGTTGTGAAGGCCAGCTGGTAAGAGTTGTGAGCAGGTCGGTAATCACCGTCTTGTAATTGAGGAGAAGTATTGAAATGAGCATGCAAGATACTGTCGCCGACATGCTGACTCGCATTCGTAATGCGCAGCGGGCGAACAAGTCTGCGGTGTCCATGCCTGCCTCCAAGCTGAAGCTGGCTATTGCCAAGCTGCTGCTTGACGAGGGTTACATCACCACCGCTGAAGTGGAAGGTGACAAGAAGGCTCAGCTGAACATCGGTCTCAAGTACTACGAAGGCAAGCCTGTGATCGAAGAGATCCAGCGTGTAAGCCGTCCTGGTCTGCGTATTTACAAGGGCGCTACCGAACTGCCCAAGGTCAAGCAAGGCCTCGGCATTCTTATCGTCTCCACCAACAAGGGCATCATGACCGATCGCGCCGCACGTGCTGCTGGCCTGGGCGGTGAAGTGATCGCTCTCGTTTCGTAAGGGGTTCGAAGATGTCTCGTGTAGCTAAGGCTCCGGTCACTCTGCCCAAGGGCGTGGAAGTGACTATCAATGGCCAAGATGTGCAGGTGAAGGGTGCCAAGGGCACACTGTCCACCACGCTGCATGCTCTGGTTGAAGTGAATAATGAAAACGGTGTTGTTCAGCTCAAGCCGCGTGAAATTACGCAGGATGGCTGGATGCAGACCGGTACGGCGCGTGCGCTGGTAAATAATCTCGTGATCGGTGTTTCTGCCGGCTTCGAGCGCAAGCTGCAGCTGATTGGCGTGGGCTATAAAGCCGCCGCCAAGGGCAAGGTGTTGAATCTGGCGCTGGGCTACTCCCATCCCATTGATTTCGCCCTGCCGGAAGGCGTGACAGCAGAAACGCCGACGCCGACGGAAATCATCCTGAAGTCCAGCGACAAGCAACTGCTGGGTCAGGTTGCAGCCAAGGTCCGCGGCTATCGTCCGCCGGAACCGTACAAGGGCAAGGGTGTTCGTTACGCGGATGAAAAAGTCCTGCGTAAGGAAGCCAAGAAGAAATAAGGGTTGATGTCATGTCGAACGAAAAGAAAGTAGCCCGCATACGCCGCGCGCGTAGCACGCGTCTCAAGATCCGTGAGCTGGGTGCGGTTCGTCTCTGCGTCAACCGCACGCCGCGTCACATTTATGCTCAAGTCATCGCTGCTGATGGCGCCACCGTGCTGGCTCAGGCCTCCACCTTGGATGCTGCTCTGCGTGAAGGCGCCACAGGCAATGCCGATGCCGCCTCGAAAGTAGGTGCTCTGGTTGCTGAGCGCGCCAAGGCTGCCGGCGTGAGCAAGGTCGCCTTTGACCGCTCTGGCTTCCAGTATCACGGCCGCATCAAGGCCCTTGCCGATGCCGCGCGTGAAGCCGGTCTGGAGTTCTAATCATGGCAAAGATCGAACAAAACCAGCAGGCCGAAGGCTTCGTTGAGAAGCTGGTTCAGGTTAATCGCGTTGCCAAAGTTGTGAAGGGTGGTCGTATTTTCTCCTTCACTGCTCTCACTGTTGTTGGTGATGGCAAGGGTCGTGTCGGCTTCGGTCGCGGCAAGGCGCGTGAAGTGCCGGCTGCCATCCAGAAAGCTCTGGAAGCGGCGCGCCGCAATATGATTCAGGTGGAGCTGAACGGCACCACACTTCAGCACCCGCTGACTGGCCAGCATGGCGCTTCGCGCGTTTACATGCAGCCCGCTTCGGAAGGTACTGGCGTTATCGCTGGTGGCGCCATGCGCGCTGTGCTGGAAGTGGCTGGTGTGCACAACGTGCTCGCCAAGTGCTACGGCTCTACCAATGCCAATAACGTGGTACACGCCACGTTTAACGGCCTTGCCAAGATGACGTCGGCCGAACAGGTCGCTGCCAAACGTGGCAAGACCGTTGCAGAAATTCTGGGGTAAGCCATGTCCGCCAAGACCATTAAAGTAACGCAGCTGCGCTCCGGCGCGCACAAGCTGAAGAACCACAAGCTCTGCCTCAAGGGTCTGGGTCTGCGTCGTATCGGCCACACTGTTGAAGTGCTCGATACGCCGTCCAACCGCGGCATGATCAACAAGGTTTATTACCTCGTTAAAGTGGAAGGTTAAGCGCCATGAAACTGAATGAGCTGAGCCCTGCTGAGGGTTCCAAAAAAGAAGCACGCCGTCCGGGCCGTGGTATTGGTTCCGGCCTCGGCAAGACCGGTGGTGGTGGTGTCAAGGGTCAGACCTCCCGTGGTAAGGGTAAGGTCCGTCCTGGCTTCGAAGGCGGTCAGATTCCGCTGTATCGTCGCCTGCCCAAATTCGGCTTCACCAACCTCGCCAGCCTGAAAGTTGCCGAAGTTCGTCTGTCTGAAATCGCGTATGTGGATGGTGATGTGGTTTCCCTGGAAACCCTCAAGGCCGCCAACGTGGTGCGTAAGGACAAGACCTCGGTCCGCGTCATCCTCTCGGGTGAAGTGAGCCGTGCCTTGACCGTAAAAGGTCTCAAGGTGACCAAGGGCGCTCGTGCTGCGATTGAAGCGGCCGGCGGCAAGGTCGAGGAATAAGCCTGATGGCGAGCACCCGTACGCAACAGGCTCGGGACATGATGCAGAACACCGGCATGCAAAAAGGCATGTCGGAGCTCTGGCGTCGTATCGGTTTTTTGCTGCTGGCTCTGGTGGTGTTTCGTCTCGGTGCGCACATTCCGGTGCCGGGCATAAACCCTGAGAAGCTGGCGCAGCTGTTTGAGCAGAACAAGGACACCATCCTTAGCCTGTTCAATATGTTTTCGGGCGGCGCTCTCGAGCGCATGTCCATTCTGGCTCTGGGCATCATGCCGTACATTTCCGCCTCCATCATCATGCAGTTGATGGCGACGGTGGTGCCCTCGCTGGAGGCGCTGAAGAAAGAGGGTGAGGCAGGTCGTCGCAAAATCAACCAGTACACGCGCTACGGCACCGTGGTACTTGGCTTGGTGCAAGCGATGGCCATGTGCGCCGGCTTGGTCAGCCAAGGCATCACACTGGGTAGCGGCATTGCTTTTTATGTGCCTGCAGTAACTAGTCTGGTAGCCGGTACTGTGTTTTTGATGTGGCTGGGTGAGCAGATCACCGAGCGTGGCGTTGGCAACGGCATCTCCATGATCATCTTCGCCGGTATTGTGGCGGGGATACCGACTGCAATCGGTATGTCACTGGAGTCGGCTCGTCAGGGTGAGCTTAATCCACTGACGCTGGTGGCCTTGCTGGTTTTGGCGGTGGCAGTTGTTGGTGCCGTGGTGTTCATGGAGCGTGGCCAGCGCCGCATTACCGTGAACTATGCGCAGCGTCAGCAAGGCCGCCGGCTGTATGCCGCACAGCAGAGCCATCTGCCGCTGAAGATCAATATGGCGGGCGTTATTCCCGCGATCTTTGCCAGCTCGCTCTTGTTGTTTCCGGCTTCGCTGGGTCAATGGTTTGCGCAGGCGCAGAACCCGAACTGGTTTCAGCGCTTGCTGCAGGATATTGCTCTGACGCTCTCGCCAGGTCAGCCGCTTTACCTGTTGTTGTTTGCATTACTGATTATCTTCTTCTGCTACTTCTACACGGCGTTGATGTTCAACCCGAAAGATGTGGCAGAGAACCTGAAGAAGTCGGGCGCCTACATTCCGGGTATTCGCCCGGGTGAACAGACCGCCCGTTATGTGGATACCGTGCTGGGTCGCCTGACTTTAATTGGCGCTCTATACATCACAGCGGTGTGTCTGCTGCCGATGATCCTGCAGGTGGCTTTCCAGGTGCCTTTTCATCTGGGTGGTACCTCGCTGTTGATCGTGGTGGTGGTCGTGATGGATTTCATGTCGCAGGTTCAATCGCACATGATGTCGCACCAGTACGAGGCCTTGATGAAGAAGGCCAACCTCAAAGGATATGGTCCAAGCGGCCTGATTCGTTGAGATCGATTGTTAAGCTTTACCAAGTAAGGTGGTGAATCATGAAAGTCCAGGCTTCCGTCAAGAAGATCTGCGCTAGCTGCAAGATTGTTCGTCGCAATGGCAGTATCCGTGTGATCTGCAGTGCCGAACCCCGTCATAAGCAACGCCAGGGCTAATGCCTAGGTAGGTTGTTGATTTTTGGTTCATTGACGATTAGACTCTCGCGCCTTTCGCGCCTGAGTCCGTTCGCCGAAAGTCAACGGCCGTAACGGTTTACAAGTGGAGTGAGTGTGAATGGCTCGTATAGCCGGCGTTAACATCCCTGACAACAAGCATGCTGTGATCTCGCTGACCTATATCTATGGTGTCGGCCGGACTACATCTGCCAAGATTCTGGACTCCGTCGGTATCGCCCCGACCACCAAGATCAAGGATCTCTCCGATGCGCAGCTCGATCTGGTGCGTGCCGAAGTGGCCAAGGTCCCGACTGAGGGTGACCTCCGTCGTGAAGTTTCCATGAATATCAAGCGCCTGATGGATCTGGGTTGCTACCGCGGTCTTCGTCACCGTCGTGGCCTGCCTGTACACGGTCAGCGCACCAAGACCAATGCCCGTACCCGTAAGGGTCCGCGTAAGGCCATCAAGAAATAATCGGACGCTAGATAACCATGGCTAAAGACAGCACTCGTGGTCGCAAGAAGGTAACCCGTCAGGTTGCCGAAGGCATTGCCCACATTCACGCCTCTTTCAATAACACCATCGTGACGATCACTGATCGCCAGGGTAACGCTCTCTCTTGGGCAACCTCCGGTGGCCAGGGCTTCCGCGGCTCGCGTAAATCCACTCCCTTCGCTGCCCAGGTGGCTGCTGAAGTGGCTGGTAAGGCAGCTCAGGAATACGGTCTGAAGAATCTTGACGTACTGGTTAAGGGCCCGGGTCCGGGTCGTGAGTCCGCTGTGCGTGCGCTGAATGCGGTGGGTTACAAGATCAACAGCATCACCGACATCACGCCGATTCCGCACAACGGTTGCCGTCCGTCCAAGAAGCGTCGCGTGTAAGAGGAATTTGAAGAATGGCTCGTTACATTGGTCCCAAGTGCAAGCTCTCGCGTCGCGAAGGTACGGATTTGTTTCTGAAGAGCGGCGTCCGCGCCCTCGACAGCAAGTGCAAAGCTGATGTGCCCCCCGGTCAGCATGGCGCCTCCCGTAAGGGTCGCCTGTCTGACTACGGCACTCAGCTGCGTGAAAAGATGAAAGTGCGTCGTATGTACGGCGTGCTTGAGCGTCAATTCAGCAACTATTACAAGGCTGCTGCCCAGCTCAAGGGTGCAACCGGTGAAAACCTGTTGCAGCTGCTGGAAGGCCGTCTGGATAACGTCGTTTACCGTATGGGTTTCGGTGCTACTCGCTCTGAAGCTCGTCAGTTGGTGAGCCATCGCGCCATCCTGCTGAACGGCAAGCGTGTGAACATTGCCTCCATGCAGGTCGTCCCTGGCGACGTGGTAACGGTGCACGAAAAGTCCCGTAACCAGCTGCGTGTGAAGAGTGCACTCGAGCTGTCCGCCCAGCGTGGCGTGCCAGTATGGCTGGAAGTGGATGCCAGCAAAATGGAAGGCACGTTCAAGACTAAGCCTGAGCGTTCTGATCTGTCTTCCGAGATCAATGAAAATCTGATCGTCGAGTTGTACTCCAAGTAAGGAACCGCCTGAGGTCTTGCCCATGTCACATGCTGTCAACGAGTTTCTGACGCCCCGTAGCATCGCGGTCTCAGCAATAAGCTCTACCCATGCCAAGGTGACGCTGGAGCCGCTGGAACGCGGATTCGGTCACACGCTGGGAAATGCCCTGCGCCGTATCCTGCTGTCGTCCATGCCGGGTGCCGCAGTCGCCGAAGTGGAAATCGAAGGCGTGGAGCACGAGTACAGCGCCATCGAAGGTGTGCAGGAAGATGTCATTGAAATCCTGCTCAACCTGAAAGGCCTGGCTATCAAGCTGCACGAGCAGAACGAAGCTTTTCTGGTCCTCGACAAGAAGGGTCAGGGCGTTGTAACGGCTGCCGATCTCGGTCTGCCGCACAATGTCGAGCTGGTGAACAAGAATCACGTGATCGCCAATCTCGGCGCCAACGGCCATCTCAAGATGAAGCTGAAGGTTACCCGCGGTCGTGGTTACGAGCCGGCAGATAGCCGTTATTCCGAAGAAGAAGGTCGTCCGATTGGCCGCCTGCAGCTGGATGCTTCTTATAGCCCGGTGCGCAAGGTTGCTTATGTTGTGGAAGCGGCGCGTGTTGAGCAGCGCACCAACCTCGACAAGCTCGTGATCGATCTGGAAACCAACGGGACTATCGATCCGGAAGAGGCCATCCGCCGCGCGGCCACGATTCTGCAGCAGCAGATTGCCGTGTTCGTGGATCTGCAGAAGGATAAGACGCCTGAAGTCGTGGAAACACGCGAAGAAGTCGACCCCCTGCTGCTGCGTCCGGTTGATGATCTTGAGCTGACGGTTCGCTCTGCGAACTGCCTCAAGGCTGAAAACATTTACTACATCGGTGATCTGGTTCAGCGCACCGAAGTCGAGTTGCTGAAGACCCCGAATCTGGGTAAGAAGTCGCTCACCGAAATCAAGGACGTGCTGGCCTCTCGCGGCCTCTCGCTCGGTATGCGTCTGGAAAACTGGCCACCCGCCAGCCTGCGCAACGACGATCGTCTGAATTACCGCAGCCGTTAATTAACGACTGCCGCTTTTTAGGAAATTGAGCCATGCGTCATCGTAATAGTGGTGTGAAACTCGGCCGCACAAGCAGCCACCGTAAAGCTATGTTCCAGAACATGGCCAACTCGCTGTTCGAACACGAGCTGATCAAGACCACGCTGCCCAAGGCAAAAGAATTGCGCCGCGTGGCCGAACCTCTGCTGACGCTGGCCAAGGTCGATTCCGTTGCCAATCGTCGTCTGGCTTTCGCCCGCACCCGCAATGCGGCTGTGGTCGGCAAGCTGTTCACCGTGCTGGGCCCGCGTTACAAGGCTCGCAGCGGCGGTTACCTGCGCGTGCTGAAGGCTGGTTTCCGTGCTGGTGATGCTGCGCCGATGGCGTATGTGGAACTGGTAGATCGCGTGATCGGTGCCAAAACTGAAGTGGCTGCTGCTGAATAAGCACGCGCTGCTGCATAAAAAAAGCCGGGCATAGCCCGGCTTTTTTTATGCCTGCTTTTTATGCGAAAACTCAGATCAGTGTTTGCCGGCGCCGCTCAAAAAGACAGATGGCCGCTGCCGCTGCGACATTCAGGGATTCGACCGCATCCGTCATGGGAATGTGCACGCGCTGGCTGGCATAGGCCAATAGTTCCGGGCTGACACCGTTCCCTTCACTGCCTAGGGCAAGCACCAAGCTGCCGCGTAAATCACAAGCATAAAGCGGCGCAGCTGCTTCCAGCGTAGTCACCACGATATCGCCAGAGAATCCGGGCAGGATCTCTGGCAATGCCGCGCGCTCCAGCAAGGGCAGGCGAAAGTGCGCACCCATGCCGGCACGCAGCACCTTGGGCGACCACATGTCAGCGCAGCCTGCGCTCAGCCATACCTGATCAACGCCAGCGGCTGCGGCCGTTCGCAATATGGAGCCGACATTGCCGGGGTCCTGCACATTCTCTAGCAGAAGACAGAAGCCCGAGCGCAAGGGCGTCGGATTTTCCGGAATGGCCGCCAAGGCCAGAATGCCGGTGGTGCTGGGTGTTTGCTCTATTTCTTCAAACAGGGCGCGATCCAGTAACAGTACGGGTGTTTTTGTCTGCGCTAGTAATTGCTGAATTTCCGGGCGTGATTCTTCGCTCTCGCAGATCAGCAGCTTTTCCAGTGGCCAGTCGGCTTGCAGCGCCGACTCCAGCAGATGCGTACCGATCAGCAGGGTCTGGCGCGATTTCAGGCGCTCGCGGCGATTTTCAGCCAGTTTGACGAGCTGTTTGGCGAGTGGATTTTGGCGGGAGCGGATGATTTCCATCGCGGTCTGTTGCTGCGTAAGGATGAGGCAGACATTTTGGCACGAGCTCTCTTTTTTGGGGCAGAAAAAAACCGGGCATGCCCGGTTTTTCCTAATGCCGATGTAACTGCTCTCAGCGGCCACCGGCTTCCTGACGCTTGCCGTCTTCATAGCCTTGTTTGAAGTCGGTTTGGGCGTCGGTAGCAGATTGCTTGGCATTCGCCGCGGCATCCTTGGCCTGATCTGCGGCAGCATCCAGTTTATCGGAGGCGCCATTCAGCACTTCACTAGTGGACTGCTTCGCCTGTCCGGCTTCATTGCCCAGTTGCTCGGCGGCACTGGGTTCGCCTGTAGTGGGCTCAGCAGGTTTGTTGCAGGCAGCAATGCCGGCGCCCAGTGCGAGCACGAGCATGGCAAGGGGAAGTTTTTTCTTGAGCGACATGACAGCGCCTCCTTGTGGCTGTTTAGAGCCCCAAGAGTCGCGTATTCACGTAGCAGTTTCAGTTCCCACTCTGTTGGGTGGGCGTATAAGGCTGTAGTCGCTCGGTAACGAGAGTTTTATGCAGCTTGTCGCGTGCTTGCGGCGAAATGCATGAGCTCGGGATAGAAGAGCAGGAAGTCCTGCTCCAGATCGGCGTAGAGCATTTCCAGTTCGGCCATTGAGCCGTGCAAGCCTTCAGGGCGGGAGAGACGACGTTGCATGCCCATGATGACCTGAGCCAGCACCTGAAAATCGTGATAACTGCCGAGCCAGTCCTGCGCAGCCATAAGCGGCGCCATATGGGCGAGCCGTCCGGGCAGGTCCGGGCTGGCTTGCAAGACGCCATAAACATGCTGAGTGAAGTCGGCGAGCGGCTCGGCTGAGAACTGCGACCAGTGCATGGCCAGGCAGTGATCGAAAAATATATCCAGCAATATGCCGGCATAACGCCGACGTGATTCCGGAAAGCGCCGCTTCGCGTTTAGCGTGATCGGGTGCAGATCGGTAAAGCTGTCAATTTTTCTATGCAGGCGTATCGCGGCTTCTATCTCGGGGGGATAGAAGCCGCGTAATGGGCCTTTCACAAAATCACCGAAAAGACTGCCCAGCAGCTCTGCAGGCTGTGTGCCGCCCAGATGCAGATGTGCCAGATAGTTCATGGTGATTTCCTCCTGGCTTTTATATTCAGAGCTTGAGCATTGTCTTGAGGAAGCGGCCAGTGTGCGAAACTTTGCTTTTGGCAATATCTTCCGGAGTGCCGGTGGCGATGATCTGGCCGCCGCCGTCGCCGCCTTCCGGGCCCATGTCGATGACCCAGTCTGCCGTTTTCACTACATCGAGATTGTGCTCGATGACGACAATGGTATTGCCGTGATCGCGTAGGCGGTGCAGTACGACAAGCAATTGCTGGATGTCGTGGAAATGCAGGCCGGTTGTGGGTTCGTCAAGAATGTAGAGCGTTTGCCCGGTGTCGCGCTTGGAGAGCTCGCGCGCCAGTTTCACACGCTGGGCTTCGCCGCCGGAAAGCGTGGTGGCAGCTTGCCCCAACGTAATGTAGGAAAGCCCCACATCGACCAGTGTTTGCAGTTTGCGCGCCAGCGCGGGAATGGCATCGAAGAATTCGCGGGCATCTTCCACGGTCATGCCCAGCACTTCGGTGATGCTCTTGCCCTTGTATTTCACTTCCAGCGTTTCACGATTGTAGCGTTTGCCTTTGCAGACATCGCAGGGCACATAAATGTCGGGCAGGAAATGCATTTCTACTTTAATGACGCCATCGCCCTGACAGGCTTCGCAGCGACCACCCTTCACATTGAAGGAGAAGCGGCCGGGGCCATAGCCGCGTGAGCGGGCTTCCTGGGTGCCGGCAAACAATTCGCGAATCGGCGTAAAGATGCCGGTATAGGTGGCCGGGTTGGAGCGCGGTGTGCGGCCAATCGGGCTCTGGTCTATGTCGACTACTTTGTCGAGCTGCTCCAGCCCGTCAATGCTTTCGTAATCGTCTTCTTCGATCACGGTGGCGCCATTGAGTGCTTTGGCGGCAATCGGGTGCAGGGTGGCATTCACCAGCGTGGATTTTCCGGAGCCGGAGACGCCTGTTACACAGGTCATCAGGCCCAGCGGAAATTCAGCAGTGACGTTTTTCAGGTTATTGCCGGTGGCGCCCGCTAGTGTCAGTACTTTTTTCTTGTCGAAAGGCGTGCGCTTTTTCGGAATGGCAATCTGCTTACGGCCGGAGAGATAGTCGCCGGTCAGCGAGTCTTCGTTATCTATGATGTCTTGAAAGGTGCCGCGAGCCACGATGCGTCCGCCGTGAACGCCAGCACCGGGGCCGATATCCACAACATAATCGGCAGCGCGTATGGCGTCTTCGTCATGCTCCACCACCAGCACGGTATTGCCGAGGTCACGCAGGCGAACCAGCGTGGCCAGCAGACGTTCGTTATCACGCTGATGCAGGCCGATGGAGGGTTCGTCCAGCACATACATCACGCCAACAAGGCCCGCGCCGATTTGTGAGGCCAGACGAATGCGCTGTGCTTCGCCGCCAGAAAGCGTTTCGGCGGAGCGGTCCAGGGACAGATAGTCCAGTCCCACATTCACAAGGAATTGCAGGCGCTCGCGAATTTCTTTCAGAATCTTGTCGGCAATTTCGCCGCGCGCGCCTGGCAGGCTGAGCTCTCCGAAGTAATCGCAAGAACGCTGTATGGGCATTTTTACAATGTCCGGCAGAGCCTTGTCTTCGATAAAGACATTACGCGCTTCGCGCTTGAGGCGAGAGCCATTGCATTCGGCACAGACGGTGTGATTCAGGTATTGCGCCAAGTCTTCGCGCACATTATTGGATTCCGTTTCGCGGTAACGGCGCTCCATATTCGGCAGCACGCCTTCAAACGCATGCTCGCGTATGACCTTGCGGCCGCGGTCGTTGTAGTAGTGAAAGGCGATTTCTTCTTTGCCGGAGCCATTAAGAATGGCGTTCTGCACCTTCTTGGTCAGCTTCTTCCACGGCGAATCCACATCAAAGCCGTAATGCTCGGAGAGAGCTTCGAGCAGGCTGAAGTAATAAATATTACGTTTGTCCCAGCCGCGTATGGCGCCTTCGGAAAGGGAAAGGTCTTTGTCGCTGATGAGGCGGTCGGCATCGAAATATTGCTTCATGCCCAGGCCATCACAGGTGGGGCAGGCGCCGGCCGGATTATTGAAAGAGAACAGGCGCGGCTCAAGTTCGGAGAGCGAATAGCCGCAGTGTGGGCAGGCATAACGCGCGGAGAAAATCTGGTCGGGCCGCATCTTGCCGGCGGCATCCGCATCCATATAAGCCACCAGTGCGATACCGCTGGCGTGGCGTAGTGCGGTTTCAAAGGATTCGGAAAGGCGCAGGGCAATATCGTCACGCACCTTGATGCGATCCACCACCACTTCGATGGTGTGCTTCTTGAGTTTGTCCAAGGTCGGGGCTTCGTCGAGATCCACCACGATGCCATCGATGCGCGCGCGCACAAAGCCATCGGCCTTCAGTTGTTCGAAGACATGCAGATGCTCGCCTTTGCGATCCTGAATAATCGGCGCCAACAACATGATGGACGTGCCTTCCGGCAATGCCATCACCTGATCCACCATTTGCGAAACGGTTTGGGCTGCCAGAGCCACGTCATGGTCGGGGCAGCGCGGAATGCCGGCACGGGCATAAAGCAGGCGCAGGTAGTCGTAAATTTCCGTAATGGTGCCGACGGTGGAGCGTGGATTATGTGAGGTGGATTTCTGCTCGATGGAAATGGCGGGCGAGAGACCTTCGATATGGTCGACATCCGGCTTTTCCATCAGCGACAGAAATTGCCGCGCATAGGCGGAGAGCGATTCCACATAGCGGCGCTGACCTTCGGCATACAGCGTGTCGAAAGCCAGTGAGGATTTGCCCGAGCCCGAGAGGCCGGTGATCACCACGAATTTGTCGCGTGGCAGATCAAGATCGATGTTCTTGAGGTTGTGGGTGCGGGCGCCGCGTATGGTGATCTTGTCCATGGTGTTGCCTCGGCCGGCCCCGGACTGCGAAGGAAGACGGGGGCGGGCGTTCATTAAGCGAACCGGGGATTATACGGGAAGCCTCCCCGCCACCGTATGCCGACCGCTGAGAGAGATGCAGACAGTTGCCGGCATGCTGACAGGGTGTGCCCTGATGACGAGGAGGGGATGCCATGTCGTAAATCGCCGGCGCAGGCCCTAGAATGCGCCGCTCCCGGGGTGCTTCTGCGCATGGCACTGGCCCGGGCCTCACACGGATTGCTGCATGAATGCCATGACCGCCGGCGAACGCCGCGCCGTTACCACCTTAGCCGGCCTGTTCTCACTGCGCATGATCGGCCTGTTCATGATCATGCCGGTGTTTGCCATCTATGGCCGTGAGCTGGAGGGCGCCACGCCCCTGCTTATTGGCATGGCCGTAGGCGTGTATGCGCTGACGCAAGCCCTGTTGCAGATTCCCCTGTCCCAGCTTTCTGATCGCGTTGGCCGCAAGCGCCTCATCCTGCAGGGCATGCTGCTTTTTGCTATCGGCGGCGCCATTGCGGCGATGTCCACCAGCATCTGGGGCGTGATCATAGGCCGCGCCTTGCAGGGCGCCGGCGCCATTTCCGGAGTGGTCATGGCCCTGCTGGCCGATCTCACTCGTGTCGAGCAGCGCACCAAGGCCATGGCGGCCATCGGCATGAGCATCGGTGTTTCTTTCGGCTTGGCTTTTGTTTGCGGGCCCTTGCTGGCCGGCCACTTCGGTCTCTCAGGCCTGTTCTGGAGTACCAGCATCATGGGCTTGGGGGGCATGGCCGTGTGCTGGTGGCTGGTGCCGGACCCGGTGACCTCGGTGCGGCAAACGCCGTCTACTTACTGGCAGCAGCTGCGTGATGTGCTGGCACACCGTGAGCTACTGCGCCTCAACTGGGGCATCTTCACTTTGCATCTGGTGATGGCGGCGTTTTTCATGTCGATACCGGTGCTGCTCAAGAATGACGGCGGTCTGGATGTGCGCTTGCACGGCTGGGTATATATGCCGGTGCTCTTCCTGTCTTTCATTGCCATCGTGCCCGTCATCATCCTTGCCGAGAAAAAGCGCCGCATGAAAGGCGTGTTCGTAGCGGCAGTGACCATGCTGGTGTTGAGCATGGGCTGGCTTTCCCTGCTGCATGGCAATTTGACCGAACTCATCGTCGGCCTCTCGCTGTTCTTTATTGGCTTCAATCTGCTCGAGGCCCTGCTGCCTTCGCTGGTGAGCAAGATCAGTCCGGCTGGTAGCAAGGGCACGGCCATGGGCGTGTATTCCACCAGCCAGTTTCTGGGGGCCTGCATAGGCAGTCCGCTGGGGGCTGCGCTCAATGGCCATCTCAGCGCCAGCTTGCTGTTTGCGGCGCTGGCTCTTTTTGCCGGCATCTGGCTCTGGGTGGCCGCGCGCATGGCGCCGCCACCTTTCTTGCACAGCATCATGCTCAACTTCGAGGCCCTGTCTGCCGAGGAAGCGCCGGCACTTGCACAGCGTCTGCGTGCCGTTAGCGGCGTGGAAGATGTGGTGGTGCTGGTGGAAGAGAAAGTGGCCTATCTGAAGGTCGACCGGCAGCGTCTGGATGAAGAGGCCCTGCAGGCTTTTCCGGCAAAAGCGGTGGCTGCCTGAGGAGTTTTGCCCGTGGCAGCTCTTCCTGCCTTGGGGTAGAGTTTCGGCTCCGCGTCACTGTACGAGTGGCCGGCACAACATGAATCACACATACGTAACGAGAGGCGAAGACTATGCGCGGAGTCAACAAAGTCATTCTGGTGGGCAATCTGGGTAAAGATCCTGAAGTGCGCTACCTCCCTTCCGGCGGTGCTGTCGCCAACATCACCATCGCCACCTCGGAAGCCTGGCGCGACAAGAATACCGGCCAGCAGCAAGAGCAGACCGAATGGCACCGTGTGGTGTTCTACGGCAAGCTCGCTGAGATCGCGGGTGAGTACCTGAAGAAGGGCAGCAAGGTTTATGTGGAAGGCTCCCTGCACACGCGCAAGTGGCAGGACAAGCAGACTGGCCAAGATAAATACAGCACCGAAATCAAAGCCAATACCATGCAGATGCTGGACTCCCGAAATAGCGGTGGCGGCGCTCAGGGCGGTGGTGGTTTTGGTGGTGGCCAGCAAGATGGCGGAAGTGATTTCGCCGGCGGTGGCAGCTTCCCCAGCTATGAAGATTTCGATCAGGGTGCAGCACCCGCCCCGGCCCGTGCTCCCCAGCGCGCGCCGCAGGGTGCTCAGGGCGGCGGCTTTGGTGGTGGTGCGGCTCCGCAAGCCGGCGGCAATGCCCCGGCACGCGGTAACGACGATTTCGACGACGACATTCCCTTCTGAGTGTTCTGCGTCGAATAAAAAAGCCCGGCATTTGCCGGGCTTTTTTATTCAGAAAGCTTTATTGGATGACCTTCCAACAGGCGCTCAAAAGACATTCACGCCTTGCCTGAATCCCAGAGCTCCGGCTTCGGTGGCGGACTACTGACATCTTCCCGTGCCCGCAAGTGATCGGCCAGCACACGGCTCCACAGGCGCAGATAACGGTCATAGAGCGTGGGCGAGGCCACGATGTGCATGTCCAGCGCCATGCCGCGCAGCACCCACTGCGTCAGCACCATGAGCTCGTGCACATCGTCCTTCTCGCCCAATGGTTCGAGATAGTGCTGGGCGGCCGCCCCCAGGGTCAGATAGCCCGCCGTCCACAGCTTCTGAATGATGGCGGCCAGCTCGGCATCGCGCTGACTGGCCTGCAGCAGCTCGTTCAGCATCACATGCTCGGGCTGGTTCACCACTTCCTTCCAGCTGGCGTAGATGAGGTCGTGCAGACGGTCGTCCGACTTTTCCAGACGCTGCACGGCCCGGCCCATCTGTATGTAAATGCGCTTGATGAGCTGCTCAGCCGCCGCCGCAATAAGTGCTGACTTACTGGGAAAGTGGTGCAACGGTGCACCCCGTGAGACCTCAGCCTCTTCGATGATGCGGCTCACCGTAGTGCCGGCATAGCCATCGGTCTGCAAACAGCGCAAGGCGGCATCAATCAGACGCTGGCGCATGGCCTCGCTACGTGCGGCCTGGGTGCGGCGCGGGGCCGGGGCGGAGGGGTTTGCAGGGGCCGCTTCACTCATGGGTTGCACTCAGCAGCACAGGCGATAGGAGCCTGTCGTGGTCGATGGGGCGCGATTCTAGCGGGGAGCCATCGTTCTGGCCCCTTTTCACTCTGACTTGGACCGAACGGACGTTGACGCCTGCCTGCTTCGCTTGCTATCAATAAATACATGCTGAACGACCGTATTGTAAATATCCAATATTGGTCCCGGAGCAGAAGCCCCCGATTTCCCCCTTGCCCCTTACGGAGCCCCTGATGAGCCTGAATATCCCCGCCGCTGTTGCCGCCATGATTCCCCGCACGCTATTCAATGCCGATCACGAAGCCTTCCGCGCCACGGCCCGCCGCTTCTTTGAAACCGAGCTCGCTCCTTTTCACGAGAAGTGGGAAGACCAGCAACACATCGACCGCAATCTCTGGAACAAGGCCGGTGAGCTGGGTCTGCTCTGCTGCACCATGCCCGAGGAATACGGTGGCTCCGGTGTTGATCGCCTCTACTCCATGATTCTTATGGAAGAGCAGGCGCGCGTGGGCGATTCCGCTTCGGGCTTTTCGCTGCACTCCGATATCGTCGCGAACTACATCAACAACTTCGGCAACGAAGAGCAGAAAAAATACTGGCTACCGAAGATGGCCTCGGGTGAAGCCGTCGGCTCCATTGCTATGACCGAGCCGGGTACCGGTTCCGATCTGCAAAGCATACGTACCACGGCCGTGGCTGATGGTGACGACTACATCGTCAACGGCTCCAAGATCTTCATCACCAATGGCTATCTTTGCGATGTGGCTGTGGTGGCAGTGAAAACCGGCGACATCAATGGCGGCGCACAAAGCGTTTCCCTGCTCATCATCGAATCGGATCGCAAAGGTTTTACCAAGGGCCGTCCGCTCAAGAAGGTGGGTATGAAGGGCCAGGACACCGCCGAACTTTTCTTCGACAACGTGCGTGTGCCGAAAAGCAATCTGCTGGGTATGGAAGGCATGGGCTTCATCATGCTGATGAAGGAGCTGGCTTGGGAGCGCATGATGATCGCCATCATGTGTGTGGCAGGTGCCGAGTTCGCACTCGCCACCACGGCGGATTACGTCAAGCAGCGAAAGGTTTTCGGCAAGCCGGTCTCGGCTTACCAGAACACGCGCTTCAAACTCGCTGAAATGCGTTCGGAAATTCAGATAGCCCGCGTCTTTGTAGATCGCTGCATGGAGCAGGTGTTGAAAAGCGAGCTCAGTGTGGAGGCCGCATGTGCCGCCAAGTACTGGGTCTCCGATCTGCTCTCCAAGGTGGTGGATGAGGGCGTGCAGCTGCATGGAGGCTACGGCTATATGCTGGAATATCCGATTGCACGTGCGTATGTCGATACACGTGCCAACCGTATTTACGGTGGTACCAATGAAATCATGAAGGAATTGATTTCACGTTCCATCTGAAGCGCAAAGGGGTGACGGCAACGCCGCCCCTTTTTCTTGCGCATGACAACGGACAGAAGCGGATCAGGAGATAAGAAATGGCAGCACTTCGTTTTGACGGCCGCGTGGCCATCGTTACTGGCGCCGGAAATGGCCTTGGTAGGCAGCATGCCTTGTTGCTGGGTTCACTGGGCGCGAAAGTAGTGGTGAATGATCTGGGCGGAGGCGCTCATGGCGATGGCAAGTCTTCGTCGGCTGCCGACAAAGTGGTGGATGAAATTCGTGCCGGCGGCGGTGAAGCCGTAGCCAATTACGATTCCGTAGAAAACGGCACCGCCATCGTAAAAACGGCGCTGGATACTTTCGGCACCGTAGACATCGTCATCAACAATGCCGGCATCCTGCGTGATGTCAGTTTTGCCAAGATGACGGATGGCGACTGGGATCTCATTCTGAAAGTGCATCTCACCGGTTCCAAATCCGTTTCGCAGGCCGCCTGGCCCATCATGCGCGAGAAGGGCTATGGCCGCATCATCATGACTACGTCGGCTGCCGGCATTTATGGCAACTTCGGTCAGGCCAATTACAGCGCCGCAAAACTGGGCCTTCTGGGTCTGGCCAATACGCTGGCAGAAGAAGGTAAATCCAAGGGCATCTACGTCAACACGATTGCGCCGATTGCGGCCTCGCGCTTGACTGAAACCATCATGCCGCCGGAATTGCTGGGTAATCTCAAGCCCGAAATGGTGAGTCCGCTGGTGGCGTGGCTCTGCCATGAAGACTGCGAAGAAAATAAAGGTGTGTTTGAGGTGGGTGCGGGCTATATCAGCAAACTGCGCTGGGAGCGCACGCTGGGCACGTCTTTTCCTTTGGGCAAAACGTTCAGCATTGATGATGTGGCCAAGCGCTGGAGCAAGATTACCGATTTCACCGATGCCGAGCACCCGACCAATACTCAGGACTCCATCGGCCCCATCCTGAACAACATCAGCAATCCGAGCCTGGGCGGCAATGAATTCATTGATCTGGATGCCGCTGCAAAAGCCAAGCTGGAGCTGGAGTCCTCCTACGACGAGCGCGATGTTTCGCTCTATGCATTAGGAATAGGCGCCGCACGTGATCCGCTGGATAGCACTGAGCTCAATTATGTTTACGAGCTGGGTGGTAATTTTCAGGTGCTGCCAACTTATGGCGTGATGCCGCAGTCCAATGCCATGTTGGCCGCCGCCAAAACGGGTAGCCTGACTTTGCCCGGCATGAATTTCGGTTTCGACCGCTTGCTGCATGGCGAGCAATACACGGAAATAAAACGTCCGCTACCGCCCAAAGCCAAGCTCAAGCATACCTTCAAGGTCAAACACGCTTATGACAAGGCGCCGAATGCCGTGGTCACCTTCGCCATTTCTTCCACGGACGAAACGGGCGAAGAAATTATCTATAACGAAATGACCGCCTTTGTGAAAGGTGCCGGTGGCTGGGGTGGTGATCGCGGCCCCAGTGCCGATATCAATGTACCGCCAGCACGTGAGCCGGATGCGGTGATCGAAGAAAAGACCGACGCCAATCAGACTTTGCTTTATCGCCTCTCGGGCGACTGGAATCCGCTGCATGCTGATCCGGCCTTTGCTAAGGCTTTCGGTTATGAGCGCCCCATCCTGCATGGCATGTGCACCTTCGGCTATTGCGGCCGGCATGTGGTGAAAGCTTTCAGCAAGAATGATCCGCGCTACTTCAAGAGCATCAAAGTGCGCTTTGCCAAGAATGTCTTCCCGGGCGAAACCCTGGTAACCAGGATGTGGAAGGAGTCCGACACCCGCATCATTTTTGAAACCTCGGTAAAAGAGCGCAACGAGGTGGTGATCAAGAATGCAGTGGTGGAGTTGTATAAGGAAATTCCTGCACCCAAAGCTAAAGCAGCGGCACCGGCCGGCAGCAGCAAGGTGGCCGCAGCAGCGCCCGCTAATGCTGATATCGCCTTGGAAGATGTCTTTACCGCCATTGCCCAGTTCATCGCCAGCAAGCCCGAGCTGGCCGAGAAAACGAAAACAGCGTTCCAGTTCAATTTCCACAAGCCTGAAGCCAGCTTCTTTGTCGACCTCAAGAATGGCAAAGGCAGTGCAGGAGCTGGTCAGGCCGACAAGCCCGATGTGACGCTGGAGCTGGACGGTGAGCATGTGCCAACGCTCTTCGGCGGTGATATCGGCGAAGTGCAGAAGCTCTACTTCGGCGGCAAGTTGAAAATCAGCGGCAATGTCATGGCTTCCAACAAGCTCGGCGTGCTCTCTGGAATGGACAAGAAGCTGGTGCAAGCCGCGCGCGATGCGCGTGTGGCTGCCGGTGGTGGAGTTGCTGCTGCGCCTGAGGCCTCGATGGTCGCCTCTCCTGCCGGAAACTCGGCGATCACGCTTGACGATGTCTTTGCTGGCATCAGCCAGTATGTGGCCGCGAATCCGGATCTGGTCGACAAGACGAAGACGGTGTTCCAGTTTGACTTCAGCAATCCCGAATCCAGTTATTTCATCGATTTGAAAAACGGGAAAGGTGGCGTCGGTAGTGGCAAGACCGACAAGCCGGATGTGACCCTGCAGATGGATGCAGAGCACAGCGAAACTCTTTTCGGTGGCAATGTCGGCGAAGTCCAGAAGCTGTTTTTCAGCGGCAAGCTGAAAGTGCTGGGCAATGTGATGGCGTCTAATAAGCTGGGCGTGCTTTCCGGCATGGACAAGAAGCTGGTAGAGGATGCGCGCGCCAAACGACTAAGTGCGGGCACTGCCGCCAAACCTGTGGCGGCCTCTGCTGCCAGCAAGCGAGAAGCCGCTGCGGTCGGGATTTTTTCCGCGCTTGAAAAGCGATTGGCCGATAACAAGGCCGCTGCCGAGGGCCTGTCACAAATATTCCAGTTCAATGTGCGCGAGCCGGATGCGGGCTGGACGGTTGATTTCTCGGTGAGCCCGGCGCGTGTCAGCGCAGGTCCGAACGAAAAAGCCGCCGTCACGCTGGGCATCAGTGATGACAATCTCAAGGCGCTGGTGCAGGGCAAGCGTGATTTGCGCGATCTCTATCAGCACGGTGATCTGCGTGTGGACGGCGATGCTCGGCTGGCACACAAACTCGGCTTCCTGGCCGGACTGGTCTGAATCCCATTCCTCATTACGGAGACAACATCATGAAACGCAGAGTCAATGTTATCGGTGTGGGCATGACCAAGTTCGCCAAGCCCGGCAGCAGCCCGGACTATCACGAAATGGCGCGTGAAGCGGGGCAGCTGGCGCTGAAGGATGCCGGCATTCCCTATGCCGATGTCGAGCAGGCTTTTGTCGGTTATGTCTACGGCGATTCCACCTGCGGCCAGCGTGCAGTTTACGAGCTGGGTCTCACCGGTATTCCCGTGGTCAATGTGAATAACAACTGTTCCACCGGCTCTAGCGCGCTTTTTCTGGCGCGTCAGGCCATTGAAGGCGGCCTTGCCGAGTGCGTGATCGCGCTGGGCTTCGAGAAAATGGAAAAGGGCGCGCTCGGCTCCAAATTCAACGACCGTGAAAATCCCATGGGCCAGCATGCGCAGGTGATGCTGGATGCGCAGGGCTTCAGCAGTGCGCCGCCGGCCGCGCAAATGTTCGGTGGTGCCGGCCGTGAATACCGTTGGCAGCACGGCACGAAAAAAGAAACCTTCGGCCAGATTGCCGTAAAAGCGCGCAAGCATGCCAGCAATAATCCTTATGCCTTGTTCGGGCAGGTATTATCTCTGGAGGAAATCATGGCGTCGGAAGAAGTCTTTGATCCTCTGACACGCTTCCAGTGCTGCCCGCCGACTTGCGGTGCCGGTGCTGCCATTCTTTGCTCGGACGAGTTTGCGAAAAAGCACGGTATAAAGAATCCGGTGTATATCGCAGCTCAGGCCATGACCACGGACTTCGCCTCCAGCTTTGAAGAAAAGAGCATGATCAAGATGGTGGGCTATGACATGACGAAATCTGCAGCACGTCAGGTGTATGAGGCCGCCGGGATAGGTCCGGAAGATATACAGGTGGTGGAGCTGCATGACTGCTTTACGGCCAATGAATTGCTCACTTATGAGGGCCTCGGCCTTTGCCCTGAGGGCGGTGCTGAGCAATTCATCTGGGATGGCGACAATACCTATGGCGGAAAGTTCGTCACCAATCCTTCCGGCGGTCTGCTTTCCAAAGGCCATCCCCTGGGGGCTACCGGTTTGGCGCAGTGCACTGAGCTGGTCTGGCAGTTGCGTGGTACGGCCGATAAACGTCAGGTTGATGGTGCGCGTGTGGCTCTGCAACACAATCTGGGCTTGGGCGGCGCCTGCGTTATCACTATGTATCGCCGTGATTAAGCGCGGCAACTGAAAGCAGCAGTGCTGCACACGGCGTCTTCCGGCGTAGTGTGCAGATTTTCATTTTTTTTATCAGGTTCCGCATATGGCCTCCTCTCGCAAGACATTCCCCGCTATCCTGCCTATTCGTCGTGATGTGCGCTTCAAGCTCCCCGCCGAGCGTATTTCTGATTGGCATTCCTCCGCGGGCCCGGTGTTCACGGCTTTTCTCAATACTTTTTCTATCGTGCTGCCAGTGGGCGAGCGCTTCTTTATCGACAGTGTGCGTGCCTATCGGGACCAGATCACTGATCCCGAGTTGAAAAAAGCGGTGACGGCGTTTATCGGGCAAGAGGCTATGCACGGTCGCGAGCACGAGGACTACAACAGTGCTTTGTTCGCCCGGGTTCCCATTGCGCCAAAATTCGAGCGCTTTGTGTTCAAGCTGCTTTCCGGCCTGACCAAACATATGCCGAGGCCTATCGGCCTCAGTGGCACGATTGCGCTAGAGCATTTCACGGCCCTGTTGGCTGATGGTGTGCTGCGGGAGCCGCGTGTTACCGAAGGTGCTGAGCCACATTACGCGGCCCTCTGGCGCTGGCATGCACTGGAGGAAACCGAGCACAAGGCCGTGGCCTTTGATGTATGGGAGGCGGTCATGGGGCGCGGCTTGGCTTCTTATTCCCTGCGTTGTTTCGGGTTGGTTCTCGCCACGGTGGTGTTCTGGGGGCTGGTGATTCCGGTTTTTCTGGAGGTGTTGCGCGAAGAGGGCAAGCTCACTGATCTGAAGGGCTGGCAGAAATTCTTCCGCTACACCATGGGAGATATCGGTCTGCTGCGCATACAGCTGCTGGATTATGCCGATTATTTCCGCCCCGGCTTTCATCCTTGGGATCACGACAACCGTGAATTCCTGTTGCAGATCGATGCCTTTCTGGAAGAGCAGCAAAAGCTTGCGGCCTGATCCCCAGGCGTATTTGCTGACAATGTGCTGTACTCAAGGGCCCTGCGGGGCCCTTTTCTTTTATGCTCAGGGCTCTTGTCGATATCGTTTCGGGAGCTCTATATGACCGCCGGAAAATCTGTCCGTATCGAGAAAGACGCTCTGGGGCCGGTGGAAGTGCCGGCCGATCACCTCTGGGGTGCGCAGACGCAGCGCTCTCTGCATTTCTTCCCCATAGGTGTGAGCCGCTTCCGCTGGGAGCGCCCTGTCATAAGGGCCTTCGGCATACTGAAAAAATGTGCGGCCTTGGCCAATGGCGAGCTGGGTGAGCTGCCGGACGAAAAAGTGAAGCTTATTGTGGCGGCAGCACAGGAAGTCATAGACGGGAAATGGGATGCAGAGTTTCCACTGGTGGTGTTCCAGACGGGCTCGGGTACGCAGAGCAATATGAACGCCAATGAGGTTATCGCCAATCGCGCCATACAAATGGCAGGTGGCGAGCTGGGCTCCAAAAACCCCATACATCCCAATGACGATGTGAATCATGGCCAGTCGTCCAATGATGCTTTCCCGGCAGTCATGCATATTGCCACCGCCATGCTGCTGGCCGAGGCGCTGATTCCCGCCGTGAGTCGTCTGCGCGATACCTTGGCGAAAAAGTCCAAGCAGTTTTCTGGCGTCGTGATGGTAGGGCGTACGCATTTGCAGGATGCCACCCCAGTCACGCTGGGGCAGGTGATGTCGGGCTGGGTGGCGCAGCTGGATCTCTGCTTGAGTGGCGTGCATCGAGTGCTGCCAGATGTTTGTGAGTTGGCGACTGGGGGCACGGCTGTTGGTACCGGCCTTAATGCTCACCCCAAGTTCGGCGACAAGATTGCCGACAAGGTTTCACACTGCACCGGCCATTTATTTGTGTCGGCCCCCAATAAATTCGCCGCCCTGTCTGCTCATGACGGCATGGTGAATGTAAGTGCCGCTCTGCGTACGCTGGCGGGTGCGCTGATGAAAATTGCCAATGATGTACGCTGGTACGCCAGTGGCCCGCGTGCCGGCATAGGTGAGATCACCATTCCGGAAAACGAGCCTGGCTCCTCCATCATGCCAGGCAAGATCAACCCTACCCAATGCGAAGCCCTGACCATGGTGGCGGTACAGGTCTTCGGCAACGATCACGCGGTAGCGTTTGCGGGCTCACAGGGTAATTTTCAACTCAATGTCTTCAAGCCGGTGATTCTGCATAACGTGCTGGAGTCCATACGCCTCTTGAGCGATGCCTGTGCTGCTTTCGACGAGCATTGTGCCAGGGGCATAGAGCCGAATCGGGCTGTGCTCAAAGATCATCTGGATCACTCCCTGATGTTGGTGACGGCACTGAATCCACATATCGGTTATGAGAAGTCGGCAGAAATCGCCATCAAGGCATATCGCGAAAATACATCGCTGAAGGCCGCGGCGCTGGCCTTGGCTTATGTTGGAGAAGAAGACTTCGATGCCTGGGTCCGCCCTGAGGACATGCTGGGGCCGGAGAATGCGTAATAGTACGGATTGACAAAAAATCCCGCTTACAGCGGGATTTTTTATGAGAGAAACACGCAATTAAATGTAGAACACTCATCTCGCTAATGATGTGTGCGAATTTTTTGGACTGCTCCGTCAGGACAAGTTTTGGGCCGGCTTTATCGTCAAATTCTGCCGCCTGTCCCGGATGCTGGGCAGATATCTGGGATGCGTACTAATCCATAGTGGTGTCTTGATGGCCGTTTAACTATGCGGCGGCCCAGAGATCAGACAGGGGGCCATGGATGGGGGCGTAAGAGGTTTATACGCCGCCTTGCATCTTTAGCGTGCGATTCATTTTTGGCGAATTTTCGCCGTTTCAAGCCAGCATGAAAAAGAACGCCAGAGTTATCGGCTGCGTTTCTAGCCAGCCACAGCAGGTCATGCTGCTCAAATCCCTCCTCAGTATTGCAGGTGATCGTGCCGACTCGGGCAATGTCTGGACCTATTCGGATACAGGGCATCGCGATGCGGTGGTCATGGATCTTGATGATGGTACTTGTGCAGAAGTGCCTCGAGAAATTGATGGCGATGTCGTGGTTGTAATGAGTCGCGATCTCGCCATTCTCAAGGGGCGACCATTTGCCCTGCAGAAGCCACTCCGCTCCAGAGATATCGTGCATCTGCTTGAGATTCTGGATGAGCATTTTGGTGGCGCTGCCGAGGCCGGGGCGGCACGGACCGTTTCTCCTTCCGCCGTAATGCATCGTGATGAGCGGCTCGATGCCATTCTCGCGCTCCTGCGCCGCAAGGACAGGCATACCCTGTTGCTGGATTTTGGCGGCGCGCACGCCTATCTCGACGTAAAAAATCAGAAGATTTTTCTGGATAAGGAGTTCCCGTTTGCCATGGTGGCGAGCGGGGGGCGCTTCAGTGCTGCTGAGGTCTCTTCTATTCCGGCTGGGAGCTATGTCGGCATCTCAGCGGCAGATTTCTTTTACGAATACACGCTCGCTGCCAAGCAGGCGGGTCTTGTGGATGGCCTCAGTCTGCAGGCCAGGTACTACATCCGGCAATGGCCGCAGTTTCTCAAGTCCTCCAATACCAAGGCTTTGATCAAGATTTCTGCCTATTTTTCCCGGCGCAAGGCCACGATTAATGCTGCAGCGCAGGATCTTCTTGTGGGCATGAACCAGATTGAAGCCTATCTCAATGCGGCCTATGTGCAGGGCTTGCTCATGGTCGAGGCGGACAGCGCGCCAGTTGCTTCAGTGCGCAAGGCGGCACCGGGCACTGCAGTGTCGCGTGCGGCCGCCACGCCATCCGGCCTGTTTGGAAAAATCCGTATGAAGCTTGGTTTGTAGAAAGGTTGCAGTGATGGAATTCAAGTTCATTTTCACGGGTACACCAGGCGCAGGAAAGACCACAGCGATTGCGGCGATCAGTGATACGCCGCCCGTGTCGACGGATATGGAATCTACCGATGAGCTTCGCACAATAAAAGATAAGACCACCGTCGCCATGGATTTTGGTGAGTTCACGCTAGAGGGCGGTGAAAAGGTTTTTTTGTACGGAACCCCCGGGCAGGACCGCTTTCGTCATATGTGGGAAATATTGATACGTGGCGGTTTGGGGCTGGTAGTTCTGATTGATAACTCACGCCCGGATCCGCTGGATGACTTAGCCATGTACTTGGGGAATTTCCGTGAATTCATCGAATCGACCGGAGCGGTTATTGCCATTACGCGCTCTGATTTGAAGGATGGGCCCGATATTGGGGACTATCAGGAAGCCTTGTCTGATCTGGGTATGGTCTTGCCAATAATTTATGCCGATCCGCGCAAACGTGAAGATGTCCTGATGCTGCTGGATATGTTGATTTCGATTGTCGAGCTTAATCAGCCTGAATTTGATGTTAATGAAAGTGAGAAGTTTTATGACGCGCTTCAGTCTCTCTGATGCCAGCCGGGAGCTTATCCAGAGCGTCTTTGTTGAAATGATGGAAAATTGCAGCGGCATTACGGCGCTGGTTGTTTCTACAGTAGATGGTCATGCATTGATCTCTCGCCTTAGTGAAACGATTGATGAGAGCCGCATGGCGGCGATGACGAGCTCATTGCTGGCGATTGCCGAGGGCCTGGCCAAAGAGGCAAGGCAGAATGATTGCAGGCACATCATCGTGCAGAACTCTGATGGCGTAATTGTCACCCAGCGCTTGGGGAAATCTCTGGTTCTAACCTCGATGGCCGGGGAGAAAACCAATCTTGGAATGCTGCATAGCGTCACCCGGGCGGGTGTAGAAAGCATAATAAGTAGACACAAGTAAGTTGAAAGGTTTCCAGAGTGGGGTAGTTATATCTCTTCTGAAAAAAATGTGGCTCAGGTCACATGGATGTTTGGGGTCAAAAAAAATTAACTGGAGGATGTAAAAATGGCCAATTTCTCTCTGGCAGCACTGGAAAGCATTGACGGTTTTTTAGCGGCTGCGCTGGTCGATTCTGAAAGCGGATTGGCAATGGCAAAGTCTGGGGGTGGCGGCATTGATCTTGATCTGGCCGCTGCAGGCAATACCGAAGTGGTCAAGGCCAAGCGCAAGGTGGCTGCCGCCTTGAATCTGGATGACGATATCGAAGATATTCTGATCACGCTCGGGAAGGCTTATCACATGATTCGTCCACTGGACACGAATAAGTCACTGTTCCTGTACGTGGTGCTGGATCGCAAGAAGGCCAATCTGGCCATGGCTCGCCATGACCTCAAGGCGTTTGAAAAGACCCTGAACTTTTCCTGAGTCTTTTGTGTCGCCGCGGCAACGTCCGGTGAGTGGGCGTTGCGCAGGAAAGCAAGCCAAGTAAAAGCCGCCGTCAGGCGGTTTTTTCTTTCTGGAGTGTTTCGGGTGCAAGACGCTTCGCATAGCGCTGCGCCAGCACCGAGCAAACCATGAGTTGCAGCTGGTGATAGAACATGATGGGCAGCACGATGAGGCCGAGACCGGGATGGGCGCCGAACAAGACTTTGGCCATGGGGACGCCAGCGGCCAAGGTTTTCTTGGAGCCGCAGAAGACGGCGACGATTTCGTCTTCGGTGTTGAACTTGAGGGCACGCGCAGTGCTGCGCGTTAGAAAGAGCACAATGGCTAGAATGAGGCTTACACCTGACAGAGTGGTGAGTAGCAGGCTGGGGCCGTAATCGGTCCAGAGGCCGGCGGCCACGGAGTCACAGAAGGCCGAGAACACCAGCAGCAATACGATGCTGCGGTCGGCGAGGCTGGTGTATTTTTTGCGCGCGGCAAACCATTTCCCGAAAACGGGATGCAGCAGTTGGCCAACGACAAAGGGCAGCAATAACAGTGTGGCGATATCCACCACGGCTTTACCGAAGGAAAGCGTTTCGCCCGTGGTACTACTCATGAGGCTAACCAGTGCCGGCGTGGCCACAATGCCGATAAGGCTGGAAATCGTGGCATTGAAAATCGCCGCAGGTACATTGCCATGAGCCATGCCTGTCATGGCGACTGACGAGGTGATAGTAGAGGGCAGCACGCAGAGATAGAAAAAGCCCAGCAGCAGCATGGGCGGCAGCCAGTGTCCGAAAAACAGATTGAAAACCACGAACAGGAGCGGAAAGACCACGAAGGTGTAGCTCTGTACCACGACATGCAGGCGCCAGTTTCGTATTCCAGCTTTCATCTGTTCCGTAGGTATGCCCATGCCGTGCAGGAAAAAGACGATGGCCACACCGGCATTGATGAACAGGTCCAGATGCAAAAGCCCGCCGCTTTTGCCGATATCCGGGAAAAAGGAAGCGATGATGACGGCGATGATCATGCCGCGCAGGAACCAGTCGTTGAGCAGGGGTTTCAGGGTATTGATCATGAGTCTTTGCTGTTTACGCTTCTCGTGTGGATGTTCCGGGGCCTGTGTTCGGGTTTGGGCGAGTCTTTAATTCCTTCATGAATTTACCGCAGTCGCCCTGTAGTGGCGTGAACAGGGGCATCACGATGACTGGGTATGCTTTCACTGAAAAGCTTGGGGCCGACAATGAAAGCGGCGTTTTCATCGTCCACGAATAAGCTTGCCGCAGGGGCGCGCTCGAGGATGCTGAAAATATCGTCCTGATTCCTGCTCTCGAATTGCAGAGGGGCATGCAGTATTGCATCGGGGCTTTTCCCAGTGAGGTGTTCAAGCGTAACGCGGTGGCGGGGGCTTTTCATAATACGGATTCTTTATGGATTTATTCGGTTGTACTGCAGCACGAAGCCGTGGCGGCCAGCACTCATGGCACTGACAAAAGCACCAGCGCTGATCAGCGTGAATAGCGGGCCGAGTGCGGCCCAGTTGCCGGTGACTTCATGCAGCAGACCGACCGTAAAGGGGCCGAGCGCGGCCAGTGAGTAACCCAGTCCCTGTGCCATGCCGGAAAGTCTGGCAGCGGTTGGTGCATCACTGCTGCGCAGTACGATGAGGGCCAGAGCCATGCTGAAGGTGCCGCCCTGGCCGAGGCCTAGCAGCACTATCCACAACCATTGTGTGGACAGAGGGGCGTACAGGCAGCCGAGCAGGCCGCTGAGTGTGAGCGCCAACATTAGGGCGATGGTGGCGCGCTGATCGCCCCCCCGGCGGACATGCCAATTGGCCAGCAGCGGAGCGCCCAACGCGGTGATGAGCTGTATCAGCACGGATATGGAAAGGCTGACACCGGCTTGCAAGGCGGAAAGGCCGCGATCCTGCAAAATGGCAGGTAACCAGCCAAATACGCAGTAGGCCAGTGAGGATTGCAGGCCCATATAGAACGTTACTTGCCAAGCCAGTTTATCGCGCAGCAATGAAGGTGCTTTCGCGGGCAGGGCTTGGCGTGTATGTGCTGCGCGCTGCCAGGGCCACCAGCAGGCCGCTGCCAGTAATGCGGGCAAGGCCCAGAATGCCAGGGCCACGCGCCAACTGCCGCTGAGTTCGGCCACGGGTACGGTGAGCCCGGCGGCGAGGGCCGCCCCCAGGCTGAGGGCCATGGTGTAGACGCCAGTGACGAGGTCGGCCTTGTCGGCAAAGTCGCGTTTGAGCAGGCCGGGCAAGAGCACATTCACCACGCCTATGGTGGCGCCCGCCAGCAGGGTGCCAGCAAACAGGCCGGGCAGGTCCAGTGCGCGCAGAGTGATGCCAGCGGCCAGTAATAAGAGCATGGCCTGCACGACTTTCTCGCTGCCAAAGCGGCGCGAAAGCGCGGGCGCCAAGGGGCCGAAGAGCCCAAAGCAGAGCACCGGCAGAGTGGTCAGCAGGCCGGCGGCACTGGCAGAGAGTCCGCTGCCTGCCTGCACGGCTTTGAGTACAGGGGCGAGGCTGGCAAGGGCCGGGCGCAGATTGATGGCGACCAGAACCAGAACGGCGAGCAGCAGCAGACGCTGGCGACCCTCATGAGGCCGCGCAGGCGTGGCCGGCGTGTCGGCACTTTCGCAGTCGATCAGTAACTCGTCGGCCAGCCCCGGTTCGGGGACGCTCAAGGGGTGGGCGGGAGGCTTGGGTGCGGACATGGGAAGGGGGTAGGCAAAGATCAGGAATTTCGCCGCAGTCCTGTTTGAAGGGAAGTCCTGTTTGCGCTGTTTCAGTGCATGGTCAGGGGCCTGCTTTTGCGCATTGCCTGACGGCCCGGGCTGGCTTAGAGTGCGGCCCCTCCTAATCGCTACTTCTACTACTGCAGGCAGCCACTCCATGAGCATTAATCTGGACAACCTGACTATTGCGGAACTGGACGCCATCATTGTCCAGGCCGCTGAACTTATCGAAAAGAAAAAGGCTCAGGCCCTGGTAGATGCCAAGGCTGAGATTGCAAAGATTGCGGCAGCCACCGGCATGAGCGTGGAAGAGCTGCTGGGTCTCAAGGTCGGTAAGGCCAAGAAGGTGCCGGGTGCGGCCAAGAAGCCGGTTGCCGACAAATACCGGAATCCGAAGGACTACACCCAGACCTGGTCCGGCCGTGGCAAGCGTCCGCGCTGGTTGCAGGAAATTCTGGACAAGGGCGGTAAGCTGGAAAATTTCCTCATCGTCTGAGGACTTGATGCCGCATAAAAAAAGCCGCTCACAGAGCGGCTTTTTTTATGGCTGATGATCCGGATCAGAAGTGAAAGTTGATCGCGGTGATATAGCTGGTGTCGCCAGACTCGATCATGGCAGGGGCATCGCCGTCGTACTGGTAGCGCACGCCCATCTTGAGGTCCAGCTGTTCAGCGAGCTTCACCAGTACGCCCAGTTCGGTCTTGAGCAGATAGTCGCGGCCTTCGCTGAGGCTGGGCTGATAGGTGATGTCAAAGAGGGCACGGACCTGGGTGTTGAGCTGGCGCTTGTAGGCAAAGTAGGCATTGAGGCGCCAGTAATCGTCATCAAGACCGGCCTGGTCTTCCCACTCATAGAGCGCGCCAACGCCGACATACACGGCACGCACATCCGGCTCGTGATTCAGAGTGAAGCGCATGCCCCCGCCCAGTTGGGTGCGGGCATCGAGCAGCTGGAAATCATCCTTGCGGGTGTCTACAAAGGCCTCTACGGCCAGGCCGCGCTTGAATTCATCGCGGAAATGCAGATGTGCCCAGCTATTGTTTTCCACTTCCGCGTCTTCGGCTTTGGCGCGGCTGTGTTCCACCAGGGCGAACATATCGGTTTCGCGGGCGCGGTAATCGACGCGGCCTCCCACGGTGTAGTTCACGCGATCGGTATTGCCGCTGCGACCATCAACAGCGCCGCGGATATTGCCGCTGGCTCCCTGTGCCGGGGTGTTGATGGTGTCGGACTCGATGCTTTCGTAGGAAAAGGCGGTGGCAGGTAGTGCCAGCGCAAGGCAGAGGGCAAGACGGTTCAGACTCATGGGCTGGAGTTCTCTTCGGTAAGGATGGGGCGGGGCGGCTTCCGGGCTCGCCTTTTGAGAGCGCTGGCATTATAAAGAAGCCCGGCGCGCGACAAGGCTTTTTTTTGCGGTCTTGCATACAAGAAAAACGGTTCGTGTTTCCTTCAACCCTGCCGCCATTTCATTCTTTTCTGAGGCTCCGATGATCGACGCAGTACGGCACGAGGACAAAGCCGTTTCGCTGACGCCTTATCTCCTGTTAGGTGTGCTGGCCTTGCTGCTGGCCCTGATCGCGCGCGCGCCCGCCAGTTTGCTGCAAAAAGCCCTGCCGGCGAGCCTGCCGGTGCAGGCGAGCGCCTGGGGCGGCACAGTCTGGCAGGGTCAGGCTGCCCTGCAGCTTGGGGGCCGCCCTGGTTTTCTGGAGTGGCAGCTGCAGCCGCTCAAGGTGTTCTCCGGGCGTTTGCTGGCCGATGTGCAAAGTCGTGGTGAGATGACTTTGTCGGCTCAGGCCGAGTTGGGTATGGGAAGCTGGGCTCTGCGCGAAGGCCGTGGCGAGATTCCTTCAACGGTGCTGCAGGCTTTGTTGCCCCCCGGCTGGAGCCTGCCGGGCAGCGTGCGGGCTGAAAATCTCCTGCTGGCGCGCAAGGGCCATGGCAGTGGTCCTTGGACAGCAGCAGGTGGCCGTCTGTTCTGGGGCGGGGGGGCTATGCAATATCGTATTGAAAGCCAGGAGCAGGCAGCCACCTTGCCGGCGCTGGTGCTGGACTTACGCCTGGAGGGAGAAACCTTGGTGCTGGCCCTGAATGAAGAGGCGGGCAGTCTGGGTTTGGCGCTTTTGCGTCTGGAGCCGGATGGCACCGTGGAGGCACGCTTGCGCGAGCGCCTGTTGCGCTATACGCCGGGTTATCGCAGCAGCGGTGGTGATGCAGATGCCATCGTGGTGACGGCACGGCAGAAATTGTGAGCCGGGCTACATCGGGAATGAATAAACCAGCGATGGCTGGCTTGGTGATGCGGGATACCGAAATCATCATCAGTGAAGATGCAGGGCTGTGGCATGATCGCGCCACGGTAATACAGCGGGAGACGCAGGTTTGAGTGGCATGGCAGGCATGATGGCGGTAGAGCCTTTGGCGCGTATGGCCGGCCGTTTGCTATGCGTTGTGGCTACCGTGTGGATGGCCTGGGTGCTGGCGGGTGTGGTGTGGTTGATCAGTGGCCATAACAGCGCACGTTTGCCGGCGCCCGTGGAATCGGCGGTGCGGCATACGGCCCCGGTCGTGGATGTCAGCCGTTTGGCCGCGCTCAATCTCTTTGGACAACCCCCGCTGGCAACTGCCAAGGGCGAGGCGGCGAATGCACCGGATACCAGTTTGCAGCTGCGCCTCACCGGGGTATTCGTGAATGCAGACGCGGAACGCTCCAGTGCCATTGTGGCCGAGCGCAATAATTCGGCGGCCGCGGCCAAGGTTTATCGCGTCAATGAAGGCCTGCCTGGCGGTGCCACGCTGGCCGAGGTGTACGACGATCGCATCCTGATCAAGCGCGGCGATGGCGCCAGCGAAGTGCTGCGCTTCGAAAAAAGTGGCAGCTTGCTGGGGGGCGATGCCGCCGCGGGTGCCGGGCAACAGGTCAGCAGTGGCAATAGTGGTGTGAGCGACATGTTGAGTAATGCCGTGCAGGCCATGGCCGCGGCACCGGAAGAATTTGTGCAACAGATGGGCCTGAAGCCGGGTGACAACGGTTATGAAGTAACGGCACAAACGCCGGAAAACATGCGCAATGCCGTCGGCCTGCAACCAGGCGACCATATTGTCAGTATCAATGGCCGCCGCCTCGGTAATCCGCGACGTGACCGCAATGTCCTCGGCGAATTGCAGAGTGGCAGTGGCAAGGTCAAGGTGGAAATCCAGCGTGGCGGCCAGACAGTGACTCTTGAACGGAAACTCTGAAACGATGCGTCTCACTCATTCCTTTGCGGCAATGTGCGTTTTGCTGGCCTTGTCCTTGCCGGCCGATGCCGCCAAACCCAAGACCTGGAAGGTCAATCTCAAAGACGCTGATATCACGGCGCTGGTGACCGAAGTTGCTGAAGTCACCGGCAAGAATTTTGTGGTGGATCCGCGCGTGAAAGGCACCATCACCGTGATCTCCAGCAAGCCGCTCAATGCCAATGAGCTCTACGAGCTTTTTCTCGGTGTGCTCAGCGTCAACGGTTTTGCCGCGGTGCCCAGTGGCAGCGCCGTGAAAATCGTGCCGGATGTGAATGCCAAACAGATGGCCGTGCCAGTGGATGTGGATTTCAGCCAGAAAGGCGATGCCTTGGTGACGCGGGTAGTCGCGCTGGATAACGCCAATGTTGTGGATCTGGTGCCGGTGCTGCGTCCCATGATGCCGCAGTTTGCGCATCTGGCTGCCATTCCCAGCGCCAACGCGCTGGTGATCTCTGATCATGCCAATAATATTGAAGCCATCACCAGCATCATCAAGCAGCTGGATGGCAGCGACTCCGATGAAATTGAAGTGCTGACGCTCAAGGAAAACCGGGTAGACGATGTGGTGTCCATGCTGGAAACGCTGACCAGCATCGGTGGCTCAGGAGCTGCCAATAATAAGGACAACAAGCAGTTCTATCGCGTGCGTGTGGTGGCCGATTCGCGCAGCAACCGTCTCATCCTCAAGGGCGATGCCAAGGGCCGCAAGCGTCTGCGTGAACTCGTCACCACGCTGGATACGCCAAATGAGCGTCTGGGTGGGGTCAAGGTATTCCGCCTCAAGCATGCCTCGGCCAAGCAGGTGGCCGAAGTGCTGCGCGGCTTGATCGCGGGAGATGGTGGCAGTGGCGGCAGCAGTATGCGCAGCACATCTTCGGCGCTGAGCTCCAGCGCGGGTAGTACAGCTGGTTCGGGCAGCTCTGCCCCGGTTTCTGTCAGCGGCAACGGCATCAGCCTGATTGCGGATGACTCTCTCAATGCACTGGTGGTGCGTGCCGATCCGGCCATGATGAAAGAGGTGGTGCTGGTTATCGACCAGCTCGACCAGCGCCGTTCGCAGGTACTGATCCAGGCCGCCATCGTAGAAGTCTCCGGCGACAATGCCCAGCAATTGGGTGTGCAGTGGGCCGCGGGCGATCCCAGTAAAGGTGTGGGCCTTATCAATTTTTCTACAGCGGGTACCAGTCTTGCTGCTATCGCCGCTGCTGCGGCCAGTGATAAGCCGCCCACCTCCTTTAATGACGGTGCCTCCTTCGCTATAGGTAAGTCCGGCACCAATTCCAACGGTGATCGCACCTTCTACGGTGCGCTGATTCAGGCGCTAGCCACCGTGACCAATGCCAATCTCCTGTCCACGCCCAGCATCATGACGCTGGACAATCAGGAGGCAAAAATCGTGGTGGGCCAGAACGTGCCCTTCATCACCGGCAGCAGCACCAGCTCCAGCTCCACCACCACCAATCCCTTCCAGACCATTGAGCGTCAGGATGTGGGCATCACCCTGAAAGTGATTCCCCATATCGGTGAAGGCGGTACGGTGCGTCTGGAAATCGAACAGGAAGTTTCGGCCGTACTGCCCTCGGTGCAGGGCGTGAACTCTGCCGACCTCATCACCAGCAAGCGCTCCATCAAGACCACGGTGCTGGCCGATGATGGCCAGACCATTGTGCTGGGTGGCCTGATCAAGGATGACAACATCAAGACAGTCAGCAAGGTGCCGCTCTTGGGAGATATCCCCGTTATCGGTTATCTTTTCCGCGCCACCAGCGACAAGAAGACCAAGCAGAATCTGCTCGTCTTCCTGCAGCCCACCTTGCTGCGTGATGGCAGCAGTGCGGTGGAAATGAGCCGGCGCCAGTATGATTCCATACGCACCCTGGACATGAGCGTGAGCAAGAATGGCAAGATCACGCGTCTGCCGGAAACCGTGGAAGCGATTTATCAGGGCTACAAGCCCAAGGCCGAGAAGCCGGAGATTCCCCCGGTACCGGCTGAACCTGCCGCGAGCCCCGAGCCGGCTCCGGTAGCCCCTTGATGTAATTTGCTCCGGCGCATCCTGTTTATGCGCCGGGCTTTTTTTGTGACAAATGGAAGGTCGTCATCATGTTGAAGCTGCAATTTATCGATAACCGTCAGCCTTCCATCTGGCTGGTGGATCCGCGTATTTCCATAGGCCGCGACAAGAGCAACAGCGTCGTCATCAATGATGAAGGTGTGAGCGTGTTCCATGCTGAGCTGCGTCAAGAAGACGGCAAGCTCTTCATCTGGGATTCGGGCAGCGTCAACGGCACCTTCGTCAACGGCGAAAAGATTACCGGCAAGCGCGAAGTGAATGCCGGTGATGTCATCCGCTTCTATCAGATTGATGTGCAGATTGTTGATCCCTCCAAGGGCCCGGCCCCGGCGCTGCCCGATGCGGTGAAGCGTGAGCTGGAAAAGCCTGCGATCCCGCAATGGCAGCTCAAGGCCATGACCGGCACCATTTCCGGCAAGATGTATCTCATCGATGGCACCAAGATTATCGGCCGCGATCCCGGCTGCGATCTGATCATCGCGGGCTCGCATGTCTCGCGTCGCCACGCTGAGCTTTCGATTCGCTCCGGCAAGCTCTGGGTCAAGGATCTGGGTTCGTCCAACGGCTCTTTCGTCAACGGCAAGCGCAATGATGAAACCGCGCTCAAGAATGGCGATGAAGTGAAATTCGATGCCATGACCTTCAAGGTGGTGGGCCCGGCCGAACAGGAAGAATCTTTCGACGAAGCCGACATGACGCAATTCCGTCCGGTGGTGCCGCCCAAGCCGGCCGCTGCTGCCGCGGCACCGCAGCCCGCACCGGCTCCGGCTCCGGCCCCCAAGCCGGCGCCGGTGGCCGCAACGCCCGCGCCTGCCCCCAAACCTGCTGCACCCGCACCCAGGCCGGCCCCGGTTCAGGCCCCGGCAGCCAAGCCGACCCCGCTCGGTCCCATCGTGCTGATTGCACTGGTGGTGCTGGCAGGCATCGCCGCTTTCTTCATCATGAAGTGATGTAAAAAGCGCAGAAAAAAACGGGGCCGTATGGCCCCGTTTTTTTATCTGTTTTTCTCAGCGGTTTGGCGCAGTCGCGCAACGGGACGAAGGGTCGGGGGCCTCTTTGCAGACATTAAAAGCATGCGGATCCATGGAGTTGTCCGCGCCTCTGTAGCGGCCGAAGCAGATCAGGCTTTCCTGATAGGCACGTTGCAGGGCAGCACAGTCGCCAGCTGTGTCGGCTTCATTGGTCGAGCTGCCATGTTCGGCGGGCATATTGTTTTGGCGTCGCGATGTCGCCGCAGTATTGCCGGCCGCGCGCGTGCGCTCACGCGCCTGTTGCGCTTCCTCTTGGCTTTGCATGGGCTGTGCCGTATTGGTCGAGCCCAGTTGCTTTGCGCTGCTCTGATATTTTGCAGGCACCACATCAGATATTTGTGTGCGACCGGTGTCGTCCACCCATTGATAGATGACACCAGCCTGCAAGCCGGGGCACAGACAAAGCAGGCAGAGAAGGGTGATAAGGCGTGTCAGCATGAGTTCCTTTTTCTCCATGAGGGCGGCCTTCGATCTTGCATCCGGCTTGAGCGGGATGCCGACAGCAAGGCTGGCTGATATTGATTGGCTGGTCGCATGTCCGCAGTATCCGGTGAAAAATCCTCGCCGGAAAGGATGCTGCGATGATACAGCTGCACACGGTTCCCACACCTAACGGGCACAAGATTTCCATCATGCTGGAGGAAGTGGATCTGCCCTATGAGGTGCATGCCTATGACATCAGCAAGGGCGGCCAGTTCAAGCCTGAATATCTGGCCATCAATCCCAACAACAAATTACCGGCGATTGTCGATACGGACCCTCTCGGTGGTGGCGCTGCGCTGCAGATTTTTGAAACCGGCGCCATCCTCATTTATCTGGCCGACAAGAGTGGCCAATAGCAGAGCGCGATGCGGTGCAGCGCGGCAAGGATGTTATCAATGGCTGAATCTATGGCCTGCCGCCCAATACTTTCCTGAAGCTGGATGAGCAGACTTGGTCCTACTCCTTCGGTCAGGAGCAACTCCGGGAGCGTTAAGAAGCGCCAATGAAAAAGGGGCCTTTCGGCCCCTTTTTCATTGCTGCGCAGCAATGCTCAGGCGCGCGAATCAATCCGTATGATGCGGCCGTGCTCATCATGATGAACCACACAGACCGAGCTGGCGCGGCCATTGATGATTTCCAGCTCGGGCAGTACGAAATGGGCGGCGTAATCACGCAGGGTATGTACGGGCGGCATTTCAGCTTTGCGTGAGGGCAGCATATTCCACAGCAGCAGGGTGCCCGAGGTGCCGACCAAGGCCATCATGGAGCTTTCAATATTCATGGGCGAGCCATTGGCCATGAGCTTCATCAGCGTGGGCTGGAGCGTGGCGCCCAGACTGCCCAGCCAAGACACAGTGCTCAGCACGGGACGCCACAGCCACAGCCACATGCCCCAGAGCATGGCGGTGGAGGCATCGGAACAAAACCGCTGATACCAGCGCATCTGGTGGCGTGCATTGATGATCAGTGAGTCACTCATGGTTGCTCTCTTGCTTCTATCGCTATGGGCAGGCGGCGGTTGCGCACTCTGCCAGTTTTCATGCAGGTCCGGAATGAACTTGTCATGAACAATTTTTAATCTGTCTTTCTGCTTGGCGTTTAGCGGGGCTCAGGGGCGGATGCCGCGATCCGGGCTGATCCAGCGTGCACGCTGGCCGGTACGGCGCAGCAGCACTTTCGGGTAAGCCACGATGGTGGAGGCGATATTGATCACCCAGAACACAAGGGGATACCACACCATCCAGTAGTAGTTGCGGCCGAGACCGCGGTCGTAACGGCTGTCCAGCCATTTGCTTAAAGCAAACTGCAGCAAACAAGTCGCGCCCAGAATCATGCCGCTGCCAGAAGGAATCAGCGGCGAGCCGATTACCGGCAACAGTCCCTTGGGCAGTACCAGTCCTGCCAGCCATATCAGCGTTAGCAGCAGCATCACGTAAGACCAGAACACACTGATGCACATTTCCAGCAGCAGCGGCCACATATAGTTCTGGTTGGGATGCAGCAGTACATTGAAATTCTTCAGCAGCACTTGCGCGCCACCCATGGCCCAGCGCGTGCGCTGCGTCCACAAGCCGTTCAGTGTTTCCGGCATCAAGATCCAAGTCAGCGCGTTAGGTTCGAAGCTCACATCCCAGCCGGCTCGCTGCAGCTTCCAGGTGATGTCTATGTCTTCCGTGAGCATGTCGCCGCTCCAGTAGCCGACCTGATGCACGGCCGATTTGCGGAAGGCGGTGAGAACGCCAGACACGGTGAAGATGCGTCCGAAGCTGCGCTGCGCGCGTTTGATCATGCCGACAATAGAGGAAAACTCGCCCACTTGTACGCGGCCCAGCAGGGTGGAGCGATTACGGATGCGCGGATTGCCCGTCACCGCGGCCACCTGCGGATTTTCTACAAAATGCTTCACCATCCAGTGCGCGGCATGAGCATCGAGCAGGGCATCGCCATCGATGCAGATGAGGATCTCCGACTTGGCCAGCAGGCTGCCTGCTTGCAGGCCCATGGCCTTGCCCTGGTTCTGCGCCAGATGCACCACGCGCAGACGCGGATTTTTTTCCACGAGCCGGTCCAGCACGGCGCCGGTGTTGTCTTTGCTGCCATCGTTGATGGCAATCACTTCAAAGTCCGGATAGTCCAGCGCCAGAGCATGGCTGATGGTTTCTTCTGCGTTGTCGCCTTCGTTGTAGCAGGGGATGAGCACGCTGACCGGGGGCGTGTTCAGCAAGACTTTGGGTTTGTTCCAGGCCGGCTGCCAGCGTTCGAAGCGATAGTAGAAAATCAGCGCGCCCAGCATCCACAGCCACGACATAAATAGTGGGTAGTAGAAAACAAAGCCGAGCAGGCCCTGCCACAGGGTTTCCGGTTTGGCGATCACTTCAGCTCCGGGGCATTGGGCTTGCTGTCGAGTACGGGTTTGAGCACGGCCGGGTCCGGATGATCGTTGAATAGCATGTCGGGGTAATAGCCCACATGCTGCACGCCCATGCCATAGAGACTGCGAAAGGTGTCGGCAAGCTCCCGGCTGGGGATCAAGCGATTATTGTCTTTCCAGTCGACGGACTGGATTTCGAAGACCACTTTACTCATGCCGCCGGGATGGTCGTTGACGGCATCCACAAGCTCGTGAAAAAACGCGGCAGGATCGACCACTTTTTCCATATAGGGCATGGCCATGATGGCGGTGAAGTCATAGCGCGCCAGCGAATTGTCCAGTGATTGTGCATACCAGACTTCGGCCTTGGGGCTCTGCGCCACGCGCGCATACAAATTGCGTGCAGTCTTGAGAGCGGGCTGTTCCTGGCGCACCACGGCGGCCAGTTCCATGGCCATATCGTCGAGGGCATTGATCTTGAGTATGGTCCAGCGGCCCAGCAGATCATCGTTCTTGCGGATATCGGCGATATTGCCGGGCAGGCCCCAACTTTTATAAGTGGCGAGGCCGAATTCGCTGGCATCTTCGTAATCGGAGAGCGTTACGTCGTCATGAAAAAGCAGGCCGTCGATAGCGGAGGAACGCGCCAGGTCTTCATAGATTTCGCGCACGGTTTTGCGCGCGGCAGCTGAAAAAGGCGAGAGCCGGATATAGCCCATATTGAGATGTTCGCGCTGCGCGCTAGGCAGGGTGATGACCTTGTCGTTGGCGCCTGGCGTGCCGGCCGGAAGTTCCCAAGCCAGCATGGGCATCCATGCATAAAGGCGTTTCACCGGCGTGCGCGTGCGTATCTGCCAAGCTACGCGATTGAAGAAATCAGCACGCAATGGCAGATGGCGATTGGGGAAATACACGGCATTGGCCGAGCCATTGCCATCGGGATCGGCATAGGCCTGCAGATACACCGTGTTCACACCCATGATGCTGATGCGGTCCAGCAGATGCCCCAGATTTTTTTCCTGCTGCACAGGATCGGCATCGTATACATAGTCCAGATCCACATGCATGACTTTCTGCGGACGATCATTGTCGGAGAGATTCTGGTTGCGGATAGTGATTTCGCGATTGAGGTCCCAGAGCGCCATGCCGCGCTCGACCAGAATGCGGCGCAGGCCGGCGATGGGGGTGTCATTCATATTGGCGCCATCATCCAGCGTGAGGCCCACCGGCATGCCGAGCTTTTCGGCAATGTCACGACTGCTGCTGTTGTAGCGGCCGTAGGGCCAGGCAATCACACGCGGAGCGCGGCCGATCTGACGTTTTATGAGATCGCTGTTGCGCTTGAGATCGGCTTGTACGCGCTGGCGATAGGAGGCTTCATCCTCATAACGTTTGGCATCAGCAAGCCAGCGCCGCGTGGTGGCGGCAGGCTCCATATTGCCTTGCGGATTGCCTTGCAGGCCGTGATGCAGATCGAAACTGTGGCTGCCCACTTCGACAAGGCCGCTCTGGCTCATTTCTTTCAGCTGTGCCCAAGACAGCAATTTTTCCCGCGGCACGGATTTGCCATCGAAATTCACCCTGTCTTTTTCTTCCAGCCAGCCGCCCACGACTGCGATGACGGCCGGAATGCGAAACATTTTTAGAATGGGATAGGCGTGCTCGTAAACCGAGGTGTAGCCGTCATCAAAGGTAATGAGCACAGCTTTTTCCGGCAGCGGGCGTTTGCCATCGCGGTCTGCCAGTACATCGTCGATGCTGACGAAGTGATAGCCGCGATTACGCAGCCAGTCCATCTGGCGCACGAACATGGTGGGGGTGACAGCGTACTGCGGCACCAGGGCGTCTTCGCGCTCGGCGATTTCGTGGTAGCTGAGAACAGTCAGCTTCTCCTCGGTCTCGGCGCGAGTGAATGCAGCCGGCAGGAGCAGCAAAAAGACCCAGAGCGCAAGCCAGGGTCGGGACAGGGGGGGCGTCGTCATAGTGTTGGCAGCGGTGGTCGGGAGGGCAGTGAGCGCATCGCGCGTAAGACCAGACAGACGCGGGCGGGGTTCCCGAAGCGGCGCGCGATTCTATCAGGGCGCATAGTGGTGCGGTTAAAAAAGCAGCATGTGCCGACAAGAAAAGTGTTGCTGAATTGTTCGGTCGCGGCTTGTCGGGACAAGCGTTTTTGTCCGCATTTGCGATGGTATGCCGCTTCCTGACGTTGGTGCCCGTCGCCGCCAGCCCCTAAGCTTCGAGGCTCTCATGGCATCATCCCAATTGGCGGTCCCCATGTCTGATGCTAGCCATCATCCCTCTCCTCTTGATCTGAGCCAGTTGCGCCAGCGGTTGGCTGACAAGCTCTGGCACACGCTCTTCGGCTTTGGTGAAGACCAGCCCTTGCTGGCGCCCTGGCGGCTGCGTGATCGCAGTCGCAATCCGGCCGGTGTGCGCGAAGCTGAGCTGGCTGCCATACAGGTCATGCTGGATGATCTTGATGATCTGCATCTCGGCCGCAAGGTCTTCAATCATCACGGCGAGATTGTGCCGGCGCCGGAGGATGACTCCGCGGTGCTGCTTAATCCGCTTATCGAGCAGGTGGCTGAAGACCCGCTCATGGCCCTCTGTGTGCCGGGTACTGCGGATGCCCTGCGCTCAGTGCGGCTGGAGGCGGATATACGTGCTCTGCGTCATTCACTCAATGTGCGCCGTACGGCGCTGCGCGCCGATCTGCTGATAGAAAACTGCGATCTGGAGCTGGTCTCCGAGCGCGCCGTGGATGCGGACTGGTTGCTGCGCTGGCAGGCGGCCGCCGCCCAGGCGGTGGCGACGGATTTTCAGGATATGTGGGCGCGCGTGCTCATTGATGAGGTGCGCCTGCCGGGCTCGCACAGTCTGCGCACACTGGTTTTTCTCTCCACCGTGTCGCGCAATGACATGAACATCATTCGCTTCATGACGCGGCTGGATCTGGGCGGCTTTATCTGCCGCGATGTGGCCGGTTATTTTCAGGAAGAAATTCACGCACCCATGTTTTCTGCCATGGAGGCCATGGGCCTGCTGCAATGCGATGTGCCCCCGGTGGTGCTGAAGTCGGCCGTGCGCCGCGGCTTCCGCGCCGTGCTGCGCTGTCAGGACAAGGCCCTGTATATCGAGGGCGAGGGCCGTGAGCTCAAGTTGGGGGCCAGCCTGTTTACGGCGCTGGGGCGCGAGGTGAACGGGCTGTTCGTGAATATGCCGGATACAGCCTATCTCTTTGCGCTGGGTAATGAGTTGAAACGGCGTGGATACCGTATAGACATCGGCGATTGGGCTACGTCCGGCGGCAGCGGGCTGTTCAGTGAGAAACTCAGCCTGTAAAGAAAGAGTTCTTTCCGGTGCTCGTGGACAAGGAGTGGCATATGAGTACGGTGCTTTGGGCCAATCGCCTGCGTGATGGCGTAGTGATGTCGGATACCAGTGACAAATATGCCTTGTACCGGCACAGCCGCAAGCTGGATGCCATTTGCAAGCGCAGTGCTGGTTTGGCTTTTTCGCAGCTCTGCGATACCACGGACCTGCGCTTCAATCTGGAAGATATTGAGCTGCCCGAAGGTATGAGCTCTACCGATGAGCTAATGGCGCAGCAGGGAGTTTGGCAGCCGGCAGAAAAAGTAGTGCAGTTGCTGGCCTCGGCACTGGCGGAAATCCGCGACAAGAAAATCCGCTTCGGTCTGCTGAAAGACGAGCATGAAGACGTGGTGGCCGAGCTGGAAGAAAGCCTGCGCTATGCCGAAGAGGCGGCCGAAGAAGGTGCGCAGTTCAATTTCTCGGTGGTGATGTAATGCGGTGAGGCGTGAGCTCGCCGCTTTGCGGCATCGGATGAATCGTGAGTGCGCCTGCGGCTCGTGAAGGGCCGGGCAAAAGCGTTCGCGGCTAAAGCCGCTCCTACGGGATTCCCCCTCTCTCTTTGGGAGAGGGCTGGGGTGAGGGCTCGTAGGAGCGGCT